>NZ_JBIDBD010000017.1:0-141519 GCF_043202815.1 Streptomyces sp. NPDC048111 | reverse complement strand
CCGTGGTCGCTTCTCGCGCAGTTCCCCGCGCCCCTTAACTGCTCGGTGCTGGGCAGCACCAGGCCACCTCAGCCCGTCCGGCGATTGAGGACGAGCGCCGTTCAGGCGCGAAGGGGGGTCCGGGGGCGCAGCCCCCGAAAGGGGTGCAGGGGGCGGAGCCCCGCCGGGGTTCGAGGGGCGGAGCCCCTCAGGGGGTCTGGGGCGCAGCCCCAGGGGCCGAACCCTCCAACCCACGTCACGGGCGGGCGGGTGGGCAAACCCCCCGGGGTCCGAGGGGCGGAGCCCCTCAGCGGGTCTGGGGCGCAGCCCCAGGGAGCCGGGCCCATCCAACCCCCGTCATGGGCGGGTGGGTGGGCAAGCGCCCCGGGGTCTGGGGCGGAGCCCCAGGGGGCCGCACCCTTCACCCCCCTGCGGCGAACCTTCCGGGGCGGTTGCCCCAGGGGGCCGGAGCCCAAGGAGCCCGGAGCCCGAGGAGCCCAAGCCCCAGGAAGCCGGGGCCCAAGGGCCGAAGCCCCAGGGCCCAAGGGGCCCAAGCCAGGGGGCCGGGGGCCGGGCCCCCCGGAAGGGTCAGCCCGTGTTGCGGAGGCCTGCCGCCACCCCGTTGACCGTGAGCAGCAGCGCCCGGGACAACAGCGGATCCGGCGCCTCCCCCCGATCAGCCGCCCCCCGCTGACGCGCGAGCAGCGCGACCTGGAGGTAGGAGATCGGGTCCAGATAGGCGTCCCGGATCGCGAAGGTCTGCTGCAACACCGGGTGCGTACCGAGGAGTTCATCGCTCCCCGTGATCCGCAGGACTTCCCGCACCGTCAGCTCGTGCTCCGCCTCGATCATGGCGAACACGTGCTTCAGCTCGTCCGGCACGAGCGTGTCGACGTAGTGCCGGGCGATGCGCAGGTCCGTCTTCGCGAGCGTCATCTCCACGTTGGAGAGGAAGTTGCGGAAGAAGTGCCAGCGCTCGCTCATCTCGCCGAGCACCTCGTCGAGCCCCGCCTCGCGCAGCGCCTTGAGCCCGGAGCCGACGCCGTACCAGCCGGGCACGATCTGCCGGGACTGGGTCCAGCCGAACACCCACGGGATGGCGCGCAGGCCGTCGAGTCCCGCACCGGAGTCGGGCCGGCGCGAGGGGCGCGAGCCCAGGTGCAGCTCGGCGAGCTGGTCGACGGGCGTGGAGGCGAAGAAGTACGCCGGCAGGTCCGGGTCCTCCACCAGCCGCCGGTAGGCGGAGTGCGCCGCGTCGGACACCGTGTCCATCGCCGCGTCCCAGCGGGCGAGCGCCTCGTCGGACTGGCGGGGCGCGGTGTGCAGGGCGGAGGCCTGGAGCGTGGCCGCGACGGTCAGCTCCAGGTTCTCCCTGGCCAGCGACGGGATGAGGTACTTGTCGGAGATGACCTCGCCCTGCTCGGTCACCTTGATCTCGCCCTCCAGGGTGCCCCAGGGCTGGGCCAGGATGGCGTCGTGCGAGGGGCCGCCGCCGCGGCCGACGGTGCCGCCGCGGCCGTGGAAGAGCCGCAGCCGCACCCCGTACCGGTGCGCGACGTCGCGCAGCCGGCGCTGGGCGCGGTGGATCTCCCACTGGGAGGTGGTGATGCCGCCGAACTTGGAGGAGTCCGAGTAGCCGAGCATGACCTCCTGGACGTCGCCGCGCAGCGAGACGAGGCGGCGGTAGGAGGGGTCGGCCAGCATCTCGTCGAGGATGACGTCGGCGGCGCGCAGCTCGTCGGTGGTCTCCAGGAGCGGCACGATGCCGATCTTGGCCCAGCCGCCGTGCAGGTCGATGAGGCCGGCCTCGCGGGCGAGGACGGCCGCGGCGAACACGTCGTCGGCGCCCTGGCACATCGAGATGATGTACGACTCGATGACCTCGGGCCCGAACCGCTCGAAGGCCTCCTTGACGGTGCCGAACACGCCGAGCGTCTTCTCGCCGGCCGCGTCCAGGGGCGCGGGGGTGGGGGCGAGCGGGCGGCGCGAGCGGAGTTCCTTGGCGAGGAGCTTCTGGCGGTAGTCGCGCGGCATGTCGGCGTAGCGCCAGGACTCCTCGCCGAGCCGGTCGAAGAGCTGGCCCAGCGCGTGGTGGTGGGCGTCGGCGTGCTCGCGGACGTCCATGGTGGCGAGCTGGAGGCCGAAGGCCGCGAGGGTGCGGATCGTACGGTCCATGCGGCCGTCGGCGAACAGGGCGCCGCGGTGGGCGCGCAGCGAGGTCTGGATGAGGGTGAGGTCGGCGATCAGCTCGGCGGTGCCGAGGTAGTCGCGGCCGGGCTGGTGGGCGGTGCCGTTCGCGAGCCGGTCCTTGGTGTGGACGAGCTTCTGGCGGATGGCGGTGGCCTTGAGCCGGTAGGGCTCTTCGGCGTTGAGCCGCTTGTAGCGGGGGCTGATCTCGGGGAGCGCTTCGAGGTCGGCCTGGAGCGAGGTGAGCAGCTCTTCGGTGGCGCCGGCGTAGCGGATGGAGTTGGAGAGCAGTCCGCGCAGGTGGTCGATCATGTCGAGCGCGTCGTTGATGCCGTGCTCGTGCTGGAGGATCAGCACGTCCCAGGTGACCTTGGGGGTCACGTTGGGGTTGCCGTCGCGGTCGCCGCCGATCCACGTGCCGAAGGTGAGCGGGCGGGTGCCGGGCGGCAGCTCGACGCCGACGCGCTCCAGTTCGGCGGCCAGGTCCTCCAGTACGTCCCCGACGGCGCCGGCGTGCAGCTCGTCGAGGTAGTAGATGGCGTTGCGGGCCTCGTCGGCGGGTTCGGGGCGTACGACGCGCAGCTCGTCGGTCTGCCAGACCAGGTCGATGTTCTCGGCCAGGCGCAGGTCCAGGCGGCGCCGGTCGGCTTCGACGACCGGGGTCTCCAGGAGTTCGGCGATGCGGCGCAGCTTGTTCAGTACGGAGCGGCGGGCGGCCTCGGTGGGGTGCGCGGTGAAGACCGGGCGCACATTGAGGTTCTTGACGCTCGCGCGGACGTGTTCGGGGTCGCCGTCCTTGAGCATGTCGGCGGTGCGGGCGAGGAGGCTGCCCTCGGCGGCCCGGTGGGCGCGCAGTTCCCGGCCGCGGTGGACCTGTTCGGCCACGTTCGCGAGATGGAAGTAGGTGGAGAACGCGCGCACCAGCTTGGCGGCGGTCTCGACTTCTGTGCCGCCGAGGAGTTCGGCGGCGGCCTCGCCGTCGCTCCGGGTCAGCGCGCGGACCCGCTCGACGAGCTCCAGGAGCTCGGGTCCCTCCTGTCGGACGAGGGTCTCGCCCAGGAGGTCACCCAGTCGGCGGATGTCGGCGCGCAGCTCGTTGCTGGCGGCGGGAGTCTGGTCGGCACTGCTCACAGGTGCGGCTCCTTGCAGTGTTTGAGCACGTCTGGAGGGTTCTGGAGGCTTGCGGACCGCGCTGTCCGACGAGACACAGGATAGGTGTCCCGTTCCGCCCCGCCGTCACGGGCTCTTGTCCCCGGCGACGGCACTGCCATACTTACGTTGCCGTAGGTTACGCATCCGTAGCCGGGCGATCCTTCTCGATTTCCTCACCCTGCCGGGGGTACTCCCCAATGACCACCAGTCCCGATCTGCGCAAGACGCCGGACGAGGCCCCGCCGCCGTCCGCGACGCTGGGCGGCGAGAGCAAACGCTCCATCGAACAGATCGCTCTGCTGCTCTTCATCACGGTGCCCTTCGTGGCGCTCCTCGCGGCCGTGCCGCTCGCCTGGGGCTGGGGGGTCAGCTGGCTGGACCTCGGGCTCCTCGTTTTCATGTACTACCTGGGCTGCCACGGCGTCACCATCGGCTTCCACCGGTACTTCACGCACGGCTCCTTCAAGGCGAAGCGTCCGCTGCGGATCGCGCTCGCCGTCGCGGGCTCGATGGCGGTGGAGGGGCCGCTGGTGCGCTGGGTGGCCGATCACCGCAGGCACCACAAGTTCTCGGACGCGGAGGGCGACCCGCATTCGCCGTGGCGTTTCGGCGAGACCCTGCCGGCCCTGATGAAGGGCCTGTGGTGGGCGCACATCGCCTGGATGTTCGACGAGGAGCAGACCTCGCAGGAGAAGTACGCGCCGGATCTCCTCGCCGACCCGGCGATCCGCCGCATCTCGCGCGACTTCGTGTACTGGACGGTGCTGTCGCTGGCCATTCCGCCGCTGGTGGGCGGTCTGGTGACGATGTCGTGGTGGGGCGCGTTCACGGCGTTCTTCTGGGGCTCGCTCGTGCGGGTGGCGCTGCTGCACCACGTCACGTGGTCGATCAACTCGATCTGCCACGCGGTGGGCCGGCGCCCCTTCAAGTCGCGGGACCGCAGCGGCAACGTGTGGTGGCTCGCGGTGCTCTCGTGCGGCGAGTCGTGGCACAACCTGCACCATGCGGACCCGACGTCGGCCCGGCACGGGGTGATGCGGGGGCAGCTCGACTCCAGTGCCCGGATCATCCGCTGGTGCGAGCAGCTGGGTCTCGCCCATGACGTGCGCTGGCCGAGCGCGGCCCGTATCGACGCCAAGCGGAACGACGGCGACCGGTCCCGGCGCAAGGAGAAGGCCGCCGAGGCGGCATGATGGACGACGTGGCGACCGACTCCAGCACCACCCGCACCACCAGCACCACCGGCTCTTCCCGCCCCGACAGGGCGGCCGGCGCCGCCGACAAGCCACGGCGCACCCGCAGAACCCGGATGACCGGGGCCGAGCGCCGCGAGCAGCTGCTGGACATCGGTCGCACACTGTTCGCGGAGAAGGGCTTCGAGGGCACCTCGGTCGAGGAGATCGCCGCGAAGGCGGGCGTCTCCAAGCCGGTGGTGTACGAGCACTTCGGCGGCAAGGAGGGCCTGTACGCGGTCGTCGTGGACCGCGAAATGCGCTCACTGCTCGACCTGGTGACGGGCGCGCTGACGGCGGGCCACCCGCGCGAACTCCTGGAGCAGGCCGCATTCGCGCTGCTCGACTACATCGACACGTATACCGACGGGTTCCGCATTCTGGTGCGCGACTCCCCGGTGGCGCAGTCGACCGGCACCTTCGCCTCGCTGATCTCCGACATCGCGACGCAGGTCGAGGACATTCTGGGCCTGGAGTTCAAGGCCCGCGGCTTCGACGCGAAGCTGGCGCCGCTCTACGCGCAGGCGCTGGTCGGGATGGTGGCGCTCACCGGACAGTGGTGGCTGGACGTGCGCAGGCCCGAGAAGGCGGAGGTCGCCGCGCATCTGGTGAATCTCGCCTGGCACGGTTTGGACGGGCTTGAGCCGAAACCGCGCCTGATAGGCCACCGTAAAAGCTGATCCGGTCGGGACATATCTCCCCATGATCAAGATCATTCAGCGGTGGTCACAAATTTCACTTCAACCGCACAGGAATCGGCGGTAGTCTTCACCCCACAATCCCGGGGGGGATTCCCGCCATTCCTCGCGTGCCATCACCCGTGACTGCCGAACGTGCCGCCACGGTGTGCGTGCAGCGCCTTTCCGCGCGCCCATGCGACGACGCATACGCAGCGATCGAACTCCTCCCGGGGCACCCGCTTCATTCCCATGGGGGGAATTTTGTCCTCTGTGCGCACTCAGCGCGCGAGCCGCCTCGCGGCCTGCACCGCCATCGTCCTGTCGGCGGGCATGCTGCTCGCCGGTCCGGCCTCCGCCGACACGAAGCCGACGCCGCACGCCGCCGTCCAGCCGGCGAAGCCGCAGGCCGCCGAGCCCTCGGCGACCCACAAGCAGCGCAAGCAGGCCTACAGCTCCACGGCCGCGACGCCGCGCAAGCCCCGGTTCGACCTGGACAAGGACGGCGACAGCGACCTGCTGTACCAGGAGCCGAACGGCAAGGTCTTCCTGGAGCCCTGGAAGATCACGCACAACCCCGAGGTCTCCGCCGGCTACGCCCCGGCCAAGGACCTGATCGAGCCCGGCGACATCGACGGCGACGGCAACCCCGAGCTGTTCGTGGTCTCGCCCACCGGCACGCTGTCCCTGTACTCGGGCCTGTACGCCACCCCGGTCAAGGACCAGGACCAGCAGGACAGCCTCTCCGTGTACGGCGGCTCCCTGTCCTGGTCGAGCGCCGGCTGGAACGCGTACAACAAGCTGGTCGTGCCGGGCGACCTCACCGGTGACGGCAAGGCGGACCTGCTGGCCCGCACGCCCTCGGGCGACCTGTTCCTGTACCCGGGCACGGGCTCGATCAGCGGCAGCCCCTTCGGCAACCGGACCAAGGTCGGCAGCGGCTGGGGCATCTACGACCAGATCGTCGGCAGCCTCGACATGAACAGCGACGGCATCGCCGACATCGTCGCCCGCACGCCCGGCGGCGACCTGTTCTTCTACCCGGGCTCGGGCAGCGCCGCGGCCCCGCTGAAGGACCGCGTGAAGGTCGGCAGCGGCTGGACCGTCTACAACCAGATCATGGTGATGGACGACGCCGCCGGCAGCTACATCGTCGGCCGCGACGCCGCGGGCGCCCTCTGGTACTACGGCATCGACGCGCAGGGCGGCCTCGGCCCGCGCGGCGCCATGAACGCCACCGGCTGGTACTCCGCCACCCTGGCGAACTCCGGCGGCAACCCGGCCTTCGGCAAGGGCGACCTGATGGCCCTCGACACCCAGGGCTCGCTCTACTACTACTGGGTGCAGGGCAACGGCACGCTGTCCGACCGCCAGCTCATCAGCGACGTGGGCGGCTGGGCCGGCGCCAACGTCACCTTCACCTCCTCGCTCCGCGGCGACAGCCGCTGGGGCAGCCTCCTGGAGGTCAGCGGCGGCCACCTCTTCGTCGAGGGCCGCGACCTGGGCGCCGGCTGGGACGCGTTCAACGGTCTCGCCGGCGTCGGCGACCTGACCGGCGAGGGCAACGGCGACCTGCTGGCGCGCGGCAACAACGGGCACCTCTACCTGTACCCGGGCAACGGCCAGGGCACCGGGTTCTACAACCGGGTCGACCTCGGCGCGGGCTGGAACGGGTTCAACAAGCTGCTCGGCGCCGGCGACGTCAACGGCGACGGCGTCGCGGACCTGCTGGCCCGCGACGGCAACGGCCACCTGTTCATGTACCCGGGCAAGGCCACGCCCGGCTTCGGCAACCGCATCGACCTGGGCGGCGGCTGGAACGGCTACAACAAGCTGGCCACCCCCGGCGACATGACCGGCGACGGCCGCACCGACCTGATCGGCGTGGACGGCTCGGGCAAGGCCTGGCGCTACGACGCCAACGGCACGGGCTCCTTCAAGGAGCGCGTGGGCCTCGGCGGCGGCTGGAACGCGTACAGCGGCATCTTCTAGGCCCCGCACGCCCGCTCGTACCTCCGAGCACACGAGTGCCCCGTCCCCTCCGCGCGGAGGGGCGGGGCACTTGGCGTTGCGGCGGCGCGCTCACCGTCGGGGCCGACGGCGGTGAGCATCGCGCGGCTCCCCTACTTCTTCCCGGCCACCGCTACTTCTTCCTGGCCACCGCGAAGATGCGGCGGAAGGGGAAGACGGTGCCGTGCGGGCCCGGCGGATAGGCCTCGCGCAGACGGTCGCGGTATTCGGCGAGCAGGGCGTCGATGGCCTCCTGGTCGCCGTCGAGCGCGGTGAGCACCGGGCGCAGCGCGGTGCCCTTCACCCAGTCCAGGACCGGGTCGGGGCCGGTGAGCAGCTGGCAGTAGACCGTCTCCCAGACATCGGTCTCGCAGCCGAGGCCGGAGAGCCGGGTCAGGTAGTCGGCGGGTTCCAGGATGTGGACATAGCGGCGGCCGTGCTCGCCGAGGCGGCTGCGCCAGCGCGGCGAGGCGCAGATTTCGCCGAGGATCGCGTGGCTGGGCGAGGTGAAGTTGCCCGGCACCTGGAAGGCGAAGGTGCCGCCGGGGCTGAGCCCGTCGATCCAGGCCGGGAAGGAGTCGGGGTGGTTGGGCACCCACTGCAGGGCCGCGTTGGAGACGATCAGGTCGTACGGTTCGGCGGGCACCCAGTGCGCGGCGTCGGCGAGCTCGAAGTCGAGCCGGCCGCCGCCGGGAGTGGCGCCCGCGTAGTCCTTGTCGGCCTGGGCCAGCATCTGTTCGGAGAGGTCGAAGCCGGTGATACGGGCGTCGGGCCAGCGGTCGGCGAGGCGGACGGTGACATTGCCGGGGCCGCAGCCGAGGTCGGCCATGCGCGGCGCGGGGCCGTCGGCCGCGGGCAGGTCGGGTATGCGGCCGAGCAGGTCCAGGAACGGGCGGGTGCGGTGCCCGGCGTGGCGCAGGTACTGCTGCGGGTCCCAGACCGGCGGCCGGGACGGCGTGATCGACGGTGGATCGGAGTACATGTTCGAGCCCCCTTGCAGGTACGGCTGGGCGAAGCGGGACAGGGTCCCGGCCCCTCCATGCCCAATGGTGGCTCGATATATATCTTGACGTCAAGAGACTTCACATCGACAGACCCTCTACACTGATCGTCATGGAGGACGAGGTCGACCGACTGGTCGCAGCATGGCGCCGAGAGCGCCCGGACCTCGACGTGGAACCGCTCGAGGTGCTCAGCCGGGTCAGCAGGCTGGCCCGCCATCTCGATCGGGCCCGCAGGCTGGCGTTCGCCGAGCACAGCCTGGAGCCCTGGGAGTTCGACGTGCTCACCTCGCTGCGGCGGGCCGGAGCGCCCTATCAGCTCTCCCCCGGACAGCTTCTGACCCAGACGCTGGTCACCTCGGGCACGATGACCAACCGGATCGACCGGCTCGCCAAGAAGGGCCTGGTCGAGCGGCTCCCCGACCCCAGCGACCGGCGCGGTGTCCTGGTGCGGCTCACGCCCGAGGGACGCGACCGCGCGGACCAGGCGCTCGCCGGCCTGCTGGAGCAGGAGCGGGCCATCCTCGCCGAGCTGAGCCGGGGCCAGCGCGGCGAACTGGCCGCGCTGCTACGCCAGTTGACCGCCCCGTTCGACAACATCCCCGGCTAGGTCCACCGGGCCCACGCCCGCGCGGCGGGCCAGCGCCACGGCCGCAAGCGTCGAGTGCACACCCAACTTGCCCAGCACGTTCTGCATATGGGTGCGCACGGTGTGCGGGGACAGGAACAGCCGCTCGGCGACCGCCTTGCGGCCGAGCCCGGCCACCATGCAGCGCAGCACCTCACGCTCGCGCGGGGTGAGCGACTCGACCAGCCGCTCCGACTCCGTACGGTGCTTGCGCGCGGCCGTCAGCTCGCGCAGGACGCCGGTGAGCAGCGCGGGCGGCAGATGCGTCTCGTCGCGCAGTACGCCCCGGATGACGGCGAGCAGCCGCTGCAGCGAGCAGTCCTTGGCGACCCAGCCGCACGCGCCGGCCTGCAGCGCGAGGGCGGCGCGGCGCGGGTCGTCCTTCTCGGCGAGGACGACGGTACGCACCGCGGGCTGGCCCGAACGCACGCCCGCGACCAGCGAGATGCCGTCCACCAGGCCCTCCGCGCCGCCGCCTTCGGGCACCGCGCGGGCGACGGGGACCGTGGCCGATGTGCCCAGGTCCGCGTCGACGAGCATCACGTCGAACCTGCGGCCCTCGGCCGCCCCGCGCTCCAGGCAGCGCAGCGCCGCGGGGCCGCTGCCGGCCGCGGCCACGTCCACATCGGGCTCCGCCGCCAGGGCCGCCGCGAGCGACTCGGCGAAGATGCGGTGGTCGTCCACGACCAGAACTCGGATACGTACCAAGTGACACCCCCAGGGTCGGGGGACGGACCGGTACGGGTACGCCGCCCGGAACCGGGGCACCGCAGCCGCACGGCCGCCGCCGTGCTCTGAGCACTACCCCACCCCCGGGCGACGTACCCGACTGTCTCGCCCCCTGATCAACACCGGCCCCCACCGGTGTTGTGCATCAGCGTAGGGCTGCGGGCCGCACGCGGAAGGCACTTTGCCGAACTGATGGAAACCGTCCGGCTACGTGGCGTGCGCACCTGTTTAGGGTGGGATTCATGTTCCGTCTTGAGACAGAAGTGGACAAGGGGCGGCGGGCCCAGCTGCACCGGCGGCTGCGCGCCACCAACACCGAGCGCTCACCGGCGCTGCGCGCCCTGCGGGGGACGCCCGCCGCGTCCGAAGTACCGCTCCACGTGTGGGGGTTGACCGAGGAGGGGCTGCTGGCCGGGGGTCTTGTGGGGCGGACGTGGGCGGGGTGGCTGCACGTCGAGCTGCTGTGGGTCGACGAGGCGGTGCGCGGCGGGGGCCTGGGTTCGCAACTCCTGGCGCGCGCAGAGGAGTTGGCGCGCTCCGAGCGGGGGTGCGGGTTCTCGCGGGTCGAGACGTGGGACTTCCAGGCGCCGGAGTTCTACCGCGCCCGGGGGTACGCCGTCGTCGGGGTGGTCCCCGACTACCCCCCCGGCGTAACCGAATACACCCTGACCAAGCCCCTGCCACGACCCCCCGGCGGGGGCTCCGCCCCCCGCACCCCCATCGCGCCTTGAGGGCGCCCGCCCTCAATCGCCGGACAGCCTGAAACACCCGACGCGGGCCGGCACCGGGCAGCCAAGGGGCGCGAGGAACTGCGCGAACCCCGGGCCCCCCGGCCCCGCCAGGGGCGCGAGGAACTGCGCGAGAAGCGACCACGACCCGCACATGACCGGGGGTTTAAGGGGCGCGAGGAACTGCGCGAGAAGCGAGCACGGTCTGCACCCGACCAGGGATTGAGGGGCGCGGGGAACTGCGCGAGCAAGCCGGCACGGTCCGCGCCCGACCGAAGGGTCAGGGCCCCCAGGGCTAAAGGAGACGATGCGCCCCCCGGGACGGAGTCGCTTCGAAGAGGCGAGGAGGCGCGAGGGAAGCAGCCTCGAAGGCGGCGGCCAGCCCCTTGGAGACCACCCCCACCACCCCCTCCTCCAGAAGCACGATCGCCGACCCCCCGAACCCCCCACCGGTCATCCGCGCCCCCAACGCCCCCGCCCCCACAGCCGTCTCGACCACCAGGTCCAACTCCGGGCAGGACACCCGCAGATCGTCCCGCAGCGAGACGTGCCCCTCGGTCAGGACCGGCCCCACCGCGCGGACGTCGCCCGAGGCGAGCAGCTCCGCGACCCGTGCGACCCGCGCGTTGTCGCTCACCACGTGCCGTACACAGCCCCGGACACGCGCCGAGGAGAGCGCGTCCAGCGCGTCGGAGAGGTGCGCGGCGCCCACCTCGCGCAGGGTGCGTACACCCAGCTCCCGCGCGCCCTGCTCGCAGGCGGCGCGCCGCTCGGCGTACGCGCCGTCGCCCAGCGCGTGCTGCACCCGGGTGTCGACGACCAGGAGGCGCAGCCCCTGCGCGGGCAGGTCGAAGGGGATCTGGCGGCGCGTCAGGTCACGGGCGTCCAGGTGCAGGACGTGGCCCTCGGTGCAGCACGCCGACGCCGTCTGGTCCATGATCCCGCAGGGCACGCCGACGAAGGCGTTCTCCGCACGCTGGGCCACGCCCGCCAACTCCGGCAGGGACAGCGGGAGTTCGTACAGGTCGCGCAGCGCCAGCGCGGTCACCACTTCGAGGGCCGCCGAGGAGGAGAGCCCGGCCCCCGTCGGCACCGTCGAGGTGAGGTGGATGTCGGCGCCCGGCACGGCGTGGCCCGCCTCGCGCAGGGCCCACAGGACGCCCGCCGGATAGGCCGCCCAGCCGGCGCCGGACAGCGGCTCCAGGTCGCCGGGCCGCAGCTCCACCACCGGGCCGGCGATGTCCGCCGAGTGGACCCTGAGCACCCCGTCCGTGCGCCGCGCCACCGCCGCCACCGCCGTGTGCGGCAGGGCGAGCGGCATCACGAAGCCCTCGTTGAAGTCGGTGTACTCGCCGATGAGATTGACCCGGCCGGGCGCCGCCCACACCCCGTCGGGTGCGCGGCCGTACAACTCCCGGAAGGCGTCGGCCACTTCACTCACCGGAGCCCTCCGCCCGCCGGGCGAACGCCCACGCGTCCGCGACGATCTGGGCGAGGTCGGTGCGCGAGGGCCGCCAGCCGAGCCGTTCGTGGGCGCGTGCGGCGGAGGCGACCAGGACCGCCGGGTCGCCCGGGCGGCGCGGCGCCATCACCTCGGGGACGGGGTGGCCCGTCACCCGGCGCACGGTCTCGACGACCTCGCGGACCGAGAACCCGTTGCCGTTGCCCAGATTGCAGACCAGGTGCTCCCCGGGGGTCGCCGCGTCGAGGGCGAGCAGGTGCGCCTCGGCCAGGTCGGCCACGTGGATGTAGTCGCGTACGCACGTGCCGTCGGGGGTCGGGTAGTCGTCCCCGTAGACGGAGATCGACTCCCGTTCGCCGAGGGCGACTTGGAGGACGAGGGGGATCAGATGGGATTCAGGCTCGTGGCGCTCGCCGCAACTGCCGTGGGCGCCCGCCACGTTGAAGTACCGCAGCGACACCGCGGCCAGGCCGTGGGCCGCGCACTCCCCCGCGATCATGTGGTCGACCGCGAGCTTGGACGCGCCGTAGGGGCTGGTGGGGGCCGTGGGGTCGGTCTCGGTGATGGGGGTGGAGACCGGCTCGCCGTAGGTCGCGGCCGTGGAGGAGAAGACGAGGGTGCGCACGTCCGCGTCCCGCATCGCCGCGAGCAGCGTCATGGTGCCGCCGACGTTGTTGTCCCAGTACTTCTCGGGGACCTTCACCGACTCGCCGACCTGGGAGAACGCGGCGAAGTGGAGGACGGCGTCGTACGAGCGGTCCAGCCATTTCGCGGCGTCCTGCACGCGGCCCTCCACGAAGCCCGCCCCGGCGGGCACGGCAGCGCGAAAGCCCGTGGAGAGGTCGTCCAGGACGGTCACGGTGTGCCCGGCCTCGACGAGGTGGGCCGCCACCACGCTGCCCACGTAGCCGGCGCCGCCCGTCACCAGGTACTTGCTCACTTGCTTGCCACCTCTCGCAGTCGCTCGGCCGCGGCCTCCGGCGGCACGTCGTTGATGAACACGCTCATGCCGGACTCGGAACCCGCGAGGTACTTCAGCTTGCCGGAAGTGCGTCGGATGGTGAAAAGCTCGAGATGCAGGCCGAACTCCGCGCGGTCGGCGGCTGCCTCGCCCCGGAACGGCGCCTGGTGCCAGGCGGCGATGTAGGGCGTGGGCGGCTCGTCGGGACCGAAGATCCGGTCGAAGCGCCTCAAGAGTTCCAGATAGATCTGTGGGAACTCTGTGCGCGCCTCGTCGTCGAGCGCCCGCAGGTCGGGGACGCGCCGCTTGGGGTGCAGATGCACTTCGTAGGGCCAGTGCGCGGCGTAGGGCACGAAGGCCACCCAGTGTTCGCCCTCAAGGACCACCCGTTCGCCGTCGGCGAGCTCGCGCCGGACGACGTCGTCGAAGAGGTTGCGCCCGCCGGTGCGCTCGCGGTGCTCGGCGAGCGAGCGGAGCATGAGGGCGGTGCGCGGGGTGGTGAAGGGGTAGCCGTAGATCTGGCCGTGCGGGTGGCCGAGGGTCACGCCGATCTCGGCGCCCCGGTTCTCGAAGCAGAACACCTGCTGAACCTGCGGGAGTTCGGCGAGTTCGGCGGTGCGGTCGGTCCAGGCCTCCAGGACCAGGGCGGCCTGCTCCTCGGTGAGGTCGGCGAACGACGCCTCGTGGTCGGAGGTGAAGCAGACGACCTCGCAGCGTCCGGAGTCGCCGGCCAGCGAGGGGAACCGGTTCTCGAAGACGACGACGTCGTAGTCGGCGGCCGGGATCTCGCTGTCGCGGCCCTCGCGCGAGGGGCACAGCGGGCAGGCGTCGGCGGGCGGCAGATAGGTGCGGCCCTGGCGGTGCGAGGCGACCACCACGGTGTCGCCGAGCAGGGGGTCGCGGCGCAGCTCGGAGGCGGTGGACACCGCGTCCAGGGGGCGGCGGTCCGGATCGTCGCGTACGCGGTCGTCGCGCCGGTCGTAGTAGAGCAGCTCACGACCGTCGGCGAGCCGGGTCGACGTCTTCTTCACCTGCAACCTCCACCATCCAACAGAATCGCACACAACAAATCACAAGCCAACAGCCTTCGTCAATGCCCGTGCAAGCGGTTGCCGTCGAGCGCGCAGCCTTCCCCCGAAGTGGGAGCGTTCCCACCCAAAAGTGCACCGTCGATCACAATCAAACAAACAATCTCATCAAAAGTGTTCAGTTTCTGAACATGGAGGCGTAGGTTCCCGTCCCGGATCAGTAAGCGCGACGAAGCGGGTACGCATGCAATATCTGGCCGCGGGACTCCGGCTCCCCACCAACGGGCTCGACTACACGATTCTGGCGATCTACTTCATCGTCGTTCTGGGCATCGGCTTCGCCGCCCGCGCCAGTGTGAAGACCAGCCTCGACTTCTTCCTCTCCGGACGCTCACTGCCGGCCTGGGTGACCGGCCTCGCCTTCGTCGCGGCCAACCTCGGCGCCACCGAAATCCTGGGCATGTCCGCGACCGGCGCCCAGTACGGCGTGGCCGTGGTGCACTGGTACTGGATCGGCGCGATCCCGGCCATGGTCTTCCTCGGGCTCGTGATGATGCCCTTCTACTACGGCTCGAAGGTCCGCTCCGTACCGGAGTTCCTGCTCCAGCGCTTCGACAGGTCCGCGCACCTGCTCGCCTCGGCGCTGTTCGCGTTCGCCGCGGTGCTGATCGCCGGTGTCAACCTGTACGCCCTGTCGATCGTCGTGGAGGCGCTGCTCGGCTGGCCGCAGTGGGTGGCGATCGTCGTCGCCGGGCTCTTCGTGCTCGCCTACATCACCATCGGCGGCCTCTCCTCGGCGATCTACAACGAGGTGCTCCAGTTCTTCGTGATCCTGGCCGCGCTCATCCCCCTGACCATCCTCGGCCTCAAGCGCGTCGGCGGCTGGGACGGCCTGACCGGCTCGCTCAAGGCCAGCCACGGCGACAACTTCCTGTCCGCGTGGGGCGGCACCGGCATCGGCCAGGCCAATCCGCTCGGCGCCAACTGGCTCACCATCGTGCTCGGCCTCGGCTTCGTGCTGTCCTTCGGCTACTGGACGACCAACTTCGCCGAGGTGCAGCGCGCCCTGTCCGCGAAGAACCTCAGCGCGGCCCGCCGCACCCCGCTGATCGCGGCGTTCCCGAAGATGTTCATCGTCTTCCTGGTGATGATCCCCGGCCTGGTGGCGGCGGTGCTCGTCCCGAAGATAGGCACCCCGGGCTCGGACCTGACGTACAACGACGCGATCCCGCTCCTGATGCAGGAGCTGCTGCCCAACGGTGTGCTCGGCATCGCCGTGACCGGTCTGCTCGCCGCCTTCATGGCGGGCATGGCGGCCAACGTGTCGTCCTTCAACACCGTGTTCACGTACGACATCTGGGCCAAGTACGTGAAGAAGGACCGGCCCGACGCCTACTACCTGAAGTTCGGGCGGCTCATCACCGCGATCGGCGTGCTCGCCTCGATCGGCACGGCGTTCATCGCGTCCTCGTTCTCCAACATCATGGGCTACCTCCAGACCCTGTTCTCCTTCTTCAACGTGCCGATGTTCGTGGTCTTCGTGATCGGCATGTTCTGGAAGCGGGCCTCGGTGAAGTCCGGGGTGTGGGGGCTCTTCGCGGGCACCTCCGCCGCGATGGTCAACTACTTCTGGATCTACAAGCAGGGCGTCATCTCCATCCCGACCGACCAGGGGGCCAACTTCGTCTCCGCGATCGTCGGGTTCGTCGCGGGCGCGGTGGTGATGGTGGCCGTCACCCTGTTCACGGCGCCCAAGCCCGCGGCGGAGCTGGCCGGGCTGGTGTACGGGACGAAGTCGCCCGGCGTCGAGGAGCCGCCCGCCGAGGGCGACAGCGCCTGGTACCGGCGGCCCGCGCTGCTCGGCTGGGGCGCGATCGTGCTGGCCGCGCTCTGCTACATCCCCTACTCGTTCTGAACCGGAGGCTCCGAAATGTCCGAACTGCAGCGTGAAGTCTCCGAGTTGGAGCAGAAGTCGGCCTCCGCGGCACGGCTCTTCGACATCCGCCGGATCATCGGCGGCCTGTTCACCCTGTACGGGTTGATCGTCGGCGGGGCGGGGGTCTTTGCGTCCGAGGCGGATCTGAAGAAGGCGCAAGGGGTGAACATCAACCTCTGGACGGGGCTTGGGATGCTGGTCCTGGGGGTCTTCTTCCTGCTCTGGCTGAAACTCCGCCCCACGGCCCCGCCGCCCCCCTCCGACTAGCCCCACCTCGGGGCGCGGCCCCACCCGTTTTGCGCAGTTCCTCGCGCCCCTGGGGGGTGCTGGGGGCCCGGGGGTGCTGGGGGTGCCCGGGGTTGCGCAGTTCCCCGCGCCCCTTAGCTCGGCCGGTCGTGTGCGGGCTGTGGTCGCTTCTCGCGCAGTTCCCCGCGCCCCTCAACCCGCTGTCGGCCTCGCACCGTGCGTGGCTGGTCGCGCAGTTCCCCGCGCCCCTGGCAGAGTCGGTACTGGCCTTCAGGCGCGACCGGGGTGCAGGGGGCGCAGCCCCCGCCGGGGTCCGAGGGGCGGAGCCCCTCAGGGGGTCTGGGGCGCAGCCCCCGCCGGGGTCCGAGGGGCGGAGCCCCTCAGGGGGTCTGGGGCGCAGCCCCAGGGCTCAGCCCGTACAACCCGCTGCACGGGCGGGTGGGTGGGCAAACCCCGCCGGGGTTCGAGGGGCGGAGCCCCTCAGCGGGTCTGGGGCGCAGCCCCAGGGGCCGGGCCATCCAACCCCCTTCACGGGCGGGTGGGTGGGCAAGCGCCCCGGGGTCTGGGGCGGAGCCCCAGGGAGCCAGGCACCCTCCAACCCCCCGCACGGGCGGGTGGGTGGGCAAGCGCCCCCGGGGGCTGGGGCGGAGCCCCGGGGCGTCAGTGGGAGGGGGTCGCTCGGTCGAGGAGGCCGGTTCTGGCGGCCAGGGCGGCGGCCTCAAGCCGAGACCCGACCCCGAGCTTCATCAGAACCCGCTGAACATGGGTACGCGCAGTAGAGGGAGCTATCCCCATCCCGGCAGCGATGAGCCGGGTATCCTCCCCGTCCGCCACCCGCACCAGAACCTCCACCTCCCGCGGCGTCAGCAGCTGCAGCAACCGCTGCCCCTCGTCGTCGGGCTGGGCGGCAGGGTTGAGCAGCTCGGCGAAGGCGCCCTGCAACAGCTGGGGCGCCACCGCGGCCTCCCCCGCCCTGGCCTTCACCATCGCGCGCTCGACCCCCTCGATGCGCTCGTCGTGGCGCACATAGCCGGAGGCCCCCGCCGCAAACGCCGCCGCGATCCCGCGCGGGCTCGGCACCGGCCCGAGCACCACCACGGCGACCTGCGGCCGCTCGCGCTTGATCCGTACGATCGGGTCGAAGACTCCGGGCTCGGCCGGTGCGGCCGTGCCGAGCAGACACACCTCGGGCGCCCGGCTCACCACCAGTTCGGCGGCTCCGGCGACCGGGGCCGCCGCGGCGAGCACCCGGTGGCCCCGCAGTTTCAGCGCCGAGGCGAGTGCCTCGGCGAGCAGCCGGTGGTCGTCGACCACCATGAGCCGCACGCCCATCGAGCTACCCCCATCCCCGGGCCCGCCGAGCTCGTCGAGCCGGTCGGCCCTCTTGGGTCTCCCGGTCCCCGGCCCCTCTTGCCCCGGCAAGCTACACGCTTGTTCGACGCAGCGCGCCGCTTACCGGAGAGAAGCCCCCGGAATGCCGAATTCTCCGGCACGCAGGGCTGGTTGAGGAAGGACGAGGGAGCGATAGCGGGAGGTGAAACGCCATTCTCGGCCGTTCTGCGGCGCCCGCGCACGCCCCTTGACCGCGGCGCGCGGCGGGTCGGCCGCGCCGTGGTGCGTACGGGCGGAAACGGCCGAAGGCCCCGCGGGCGGAGCGTGAACTCCGTCCCGCGGGGCCTTCGCCGTGCGCGCTCTCAGCCGGTCCCGGCCGCCATGAATCCGGCCTGCACGTTCAGCAGCCCCCGCCGATCGCCATGAATCCGCCACACGCGCTCTCAGCCGGTCCCGGTCGCCATGAACAGGAGCTTCTTCGCGGCGTCGCTGTCCGAGTACGGCTTGCTCAGGAGCGTGGCGCCCATGTACAGGCGGCCGTTGCCGTACAGGATGTCCGAGTACTTCGCGGAGAACGACGTGATCGCGTCGCGGACCGACCGCTCGGCGGGGTTCTCCAGGAGCAGCGTCGACGTCAGGGCGCCGCCGTCGATGCTGACGACCTGGGTGCCCTTGTTGTACGGCGCGTCCTTGTAGGCGATGACGTTCTTGCCGTCCATGCGCAGCGGGTACATCGTGTAGCCGTCGCCGGCGTCCGCCTTGCCGGGCACGGCCGCCCCGGTGGTGAGGTCGAAGGCGACGACCTCGTTGGTGTGGCCGGACGAGCCGGAGCCGCCGGCGTTGTCGTGCTCCTCGGTCGGCACGTACAGCTTGCCGTTGCCCGCCACCACCATCGTGCACTTCTCGACGGAGGTGCTGTCGCAGTCGGCCGCGTACTTGTCACCGGGGACCGGGATGCGGGCGAGCAGCTTGCCGGTCTTGGCGTCGACGGAGAAGAAGTCCGAGATCCCGCTGCCGTCGCCCGCGCTCTCGCCGACGTCGGCGGCGAGCACCAGCGGGCTGGTCGAGACGATGTGGGCGTACTGGATGCCGGGCAGCATCTTGTACGTGGAGATCGGCTGACCGCTCTTGGGGTCGAGGTTCTGCACGTTGATGGTGGGCTTGTCGTAGTCGCCGCACTTGCGGACGGCCACGAGCGCGTCACCGCCGCCGTAACCGACGTCCTTGCACTGGTCGGCGGTGGTGGTGGGCTTCCACAGTTCCTTGCCGGTGGCCAGGTCCCAGGCCGCGCCGCCGTCGAGACCGCCGGCCGCGACGGTGCCCGCGCCGAGGGTGATCTCGTCGAAGCGGGTCTTGCGGTCGCCGTTGGCGCCCTTGATGTCGGCCTGCCACAGCAGCTTGCCGGTGGTCAGGTCGAGCCCCGCCACCTCGGTGCAGGAGCCGACCTTGGCGCCGTTCTCCTGGGTCTCGAAGGCGAACGCGGTCTTGCCGTCGGCCGAGACGTGCGGGGTCGACTCGCAGACGTTGCCGGTCAGCGGGAGCTTCCAGAGCTGGGTGCCCTTGGCCGGGTCGTAGCCGGCGATCTCCTTGACGCCGGCCTTGACGTACACCTTGTCGGTGAGCCACGAGCCGTGCACGGCGGTGAGGTCGGTGACCTTGGGCTGAGGCGTCTGGAAGAGCACCTTGGCCGCGGTGTTGGCGGGCGCCTTCTCCTTGCCGCCGCCCCCGGTCGAGCCGCCGGTGCCCTTGGCGCCACCGGTGTCGCCCTGCTGGGCGTCGTTCTTGCCGTCGTCCTTGCCCGAGGCGTACCACAGGCCGCCGCCGACGATCAGGGCCACCGCGACGACCGCCGCGATGATGATCGTCAGCTGGGTGTTGGGCTTCTTGCCGCCGGGCTGTCCACCGGGGCCCGGCGCGCCCGGCACCGTGTACGGGGGCTGGGCGTACTGCGGCTGCGCGGGCTGGGTGGGCGGCTGGCTCGGGTAGCCGTAACCGGGCTGCGCGGGCGGCTGGTTCGGATAGCCGTAACCGGGCTGCCCGGGCGGCTGGTTCGGGTAGCCGTAGCCCGGCTGCTGGGGCGGGGTCTGCGGGTAGCCGTAGCCGGGCTGCTGCCCGGGCGCCTGCGGGTAGCCGTAGGCCGGGGGTCCCGCCGGGGGCGGGGTGTTCGGCGGTCCGGAGGGCGGCGGCGGAGTGGGTGTGCCGAAGCCGCCCGCCGGGGGCTGCTGGGGCGCGCCGAATCCGGGGGCCGGGGGCTGCTGCGGGGCTCCGGAGCCCGCGGGCGTGTCCTCGGGCCGCGGGGGCTGCTGGGGTGGCTGGGGTGGCTGGCTCATGCCGGGGGAACCTCTGACTGGAGGGCGGGGACGGGGAGTTGGGGCGTCACTTGCCGAAGGACAGCAGGGAGTTGTCCTTCTTGTCGGCCTTGGGGCTGTTCACCCGCCCGTTGAGGACGAAGACGCGCCCGCCCGACCACGCCAGGTGGGGGCTGAAGAAGTTGCGCTCGGTGCCGGACGAGGCCGCGGGGCTCTGCAGGGTGATCTGCGGAGCGCCGCCGGTCGGGGGCAGCGTGGCGATGGCCGCGCCCGCGTCGTCGATGCCCGGCTCGATGTAGAGCACGACCTTGCCGCCGTCCACCGCGAGCGGCTGCATCATGCGGCCCTTGGGCGCCGCCGCGTGCCACTTCTCCTTGCCGGTGCCGAGGTCGATGGCGACCACGTCGTTGCTGCGGCCCTCGCCGAGGTTGGGGCTGTCCTTGCCCTCGGTGGAGATGTAGAGGGTGTTGGCGTCGGCGGCCGTGCCCGAGCAGTTCTGGAGCTCGCGGTCGACGATGCCGAAGCCGCTGCAGTTGGCGGTCAGCTGGGACTTCGAGTCGACCTGCGAGCGGATCTTGCCGTCAGCGGTGAAGGCGGCGATGTTCCACGACTTCTTGTCCTTGTTGGTGGCGTAGACGACCAGCGGGTCCACCGAGTAGACGCGCCGGATCGACCAGCCCTTCTCGTACTGGTAGCCCCACTTGGGCTTGCCGGTGGCCGGGTCGAGCTCCTGCAGCAGCTCCGACTGGGCACCGCCGGAGTTCTTCGGGTCGTTGCAGGTGCCCACGGAGATCAGCCGGGGCCCGCCCGCGAACGCGTCGGAGCTGCAGTTGCCGGTCTTCGGGGTGCCGTAGAGCTTCTTGCCGTCGGTGACGGAGAAGCCGCTCGCGCCGCCCATGCGGGCCAGGGCCACGGTGTTGCCGCTGATCGCCATGTCGAAGCTGACCATGATGTCGAAGGCGTTCTCGGACGGCACCGGGGCCTTCCAGCCCGCCTTGGCCGCCGCCAGGTCCACCATCTGGAGCTGGTTGCACTTGGCGTCCTTGGTGTTGTTCTCCTGGACGCCGAAGACGATCTTTCCGTCCGCGGTGGTGTCGTGCGGGGCGCCGCAGATGGGGGTGTCCAGGGACACCTTCCACTTCTCCTTGCCGTCGGCCACGGCGTAGCCGACGACCTCCTTGTACATCGCCTTGACGACGACGTCGCCCTGGCGCCAGGGGCCGTACTGCTCGGCGCCGTTCTGGGTCAGCGGCGTCTCGTTCTCGTGCAGCCAGACCGGCACCTCGCCCGCCTTGAGGCCGGCGTTGATGTCGTCGGAGTCGCCGCCGCTGCGGCCGTCGCCCTTGCCGTCGCCCTTGTCGACGGTGGGGGATCCGGAGGGCTGTGCGCTGTGGCTCGTGTTGGCGACCGGCTTCTTGTCGTCGTCGCCGCCGCTCGTCGCGAGGTAGACGCCACCGCCGATGACCAGGAGGCCCGCGACCGCGGCGGCCACGATCATCGCGGGCTTGCCCTTGAACGGGTTCTTGCCGCCCCCGCCCTGCGGCGGCATCGGCGCGCCGGGGTACTGCGGCTGGCCCGGGTAGCCGTAACCGCCCTGCTGGGTCTGCGCGTAGGGGTTGCCCTGCGCCGGAGGCTGGCCCGGGGCGCCCGGGTAGCCGTAGCCCGGCTGCGGGGGCGGGCCCTGCGGATGGCCGTAGCCCGGCTGCGGCGGGGGTGCCTGCGGGTAGCCGTAGCCGGGGGCACCGGCCGGCGGGGCCGGGGGCATCTGCGGCGGCTGGGCCGGCGGAGTGGGCGGCGCGGCCGGCATCCGCGGCGGCTGGGGCGGCGGCCCCTGCGGCTGGGCGGGCGGCCCCTGGGGCTGGTCCTGCGGTGCTCCGAAGCCCCCCTGCGGCGGCTGGGAACTGGGCGGCTGGGTCACAGCGAGATACCCCCGAATTTGCGTCTTTGCGTCTTTACGTCAGTCGAACGGAGCTACTTTCTATCACTCGAACGACCGCACGCCACGGGCCGGTCCGCCCCTGTTCCCAAGGGAGAACCGGCCCGTAATGCCGCCGTTACTGAGTCTGTACGCGGTCTCTACGCGAGAACCGCACGGCCTTCGTACGCGTGTGTCTCAGGCTTCCTCGGCCAGTTCGAGCCAGCGCATTTCCAACGCGTCGCGCTCGGTGATCAGTTCACGCAGCTCGGCATCCAGTTTCGCCACCTTCCCGAAGTCCGTGGCGTTATCGGCGATTTGCGCGTGCAGACTGGTCTCGCGCTCATTGATCTTGTTGAGCTGCCGCTCGACCTTCTGGAGCTCCTTCTTCGCGGCGCGGGCGTCCTGCGCCGAGACGGTGCTCGCCGGCCGGGCCGCGGGCGCCGCCGCCACGGCGGGTGCCGCCTCGATCATCCGCCGCCTGCGCTCCAGGTACTCGTCGATGCCGCGCGGCAGCATCCGCAGCGCGGCGTCGCCGAGCAGCGCCCACACGTGGTCGGTGGTCCGCTCGATGAAGAACCGGTCGTGGGAGATGACGACCATGGAGCCGGGCCAGCCGTCGAGGAGGTCCTCCAGCTGGGTCAGGGTCTCGATGTCGAGGTCGTTGGTGGGCTCGTCGAGGAAGAGCACGTTGGGCTCGTCCATGAGCAGGCGCAACAGCTGGAGCCGCCTGCGCTCACCGCCGGAGAGGTCGCCGACCGGCGTCCACTG
The DNA here is from genome assembly GCF_043202815.1 of Streptomyces sp. NPDC048111. NCBI lineage: Bacteria > Bacillati > Actinomycetota > Actinomycetes > Kitasatosporales > Streptomycetaceae > Streptomyces > Streptomyces sp. NPDC048111. Next base: position 119,236 of record NZ_JBIDBD010000017.1, on the reverse strand, counting down.
CTTCTCCTTCGAGAAGCCGAACTGCTCGCAGAGCTGACCCGCCGTCATCTCGCGGCCCTTGCCGAGGTCCACCCGGTCACGGATCTGCTGCACGGCCTCCAACACCCGCAGGGCGGGCGGGAGTTCGGCCACGTCCTGGGAGAGGTAGGCGAGCTTGACGGTCTTGCCGACGACGACCTTGCCCTCGGCCGGCTGCGCCTCGCCCCCGGTGCGCCAGGCCTCGGTGAGGGCGCGCAGCAGCGAGGTCTTGCCGGCGCCGTTCACGCCGACCAGGCCGATGCGGTCACCCGGGCCGAGCTGCCAGGTGAGGTGCTTGAGCAGCAGCTTCTCGCCGGCCTGTACGGTCACGTCCTCCAGGTCGAAGACGGTCTTGCCGAGCCGGGCGTTGGCGAACTTCATCAGCTCGCTGGTGTCGCGCGGCGGCGGCACGTCGGCGATGAGCTCGTTGGCGGCCTCGATGCGGTAGCGCGGCTTGGAGGTGCGCGCCGGGGCGCCCCGGCGCAGCCAGGCCAGCTCCTTGCGCATCAGGTTCTGCCGCTTGGCCTCCTCGGTGGCGGCGATGCGCTCGCGCTCGGCCCGGGCGAAGACGTAGTCGGAGTAACCGCCCTCGTACTCGAACACGGACCCGCGCTGCACGTCCCACATCCGGGTGCAGACCTGGTCGAGGAACCAGCGGTCGTGGGTGACGCAGACGAGGGCGGAGCGGCGGGCCTGGAGGTGGCGGGCGAGCCAGCTGATGCCCTCGACGTCGAGGTGGTTGGTGGGCTCGTCGAGCACGATCAGGTCGGGCTCGCCGATGAGCAGCTTGGCGAGCGCGATGCGGCGCCGCTCGCCGCCGGACAGCGGGGCGATGACGGTGTCCAGGCCCTGGGCGAAGCCCGGCAGGTCGAGTCCGCCGAACAGGCCGGTCAGCACGTCGCGGATCTTGGCGTTGCCGGCCCACTCGTGGTCGGCGAGATCGCCGATGACCTCGTGCCGGACGGTGGCCTGCGGGTCGAGCGAGTCGTGCTGGGTGAGCACGCCGAGCCGCAGCCCGCCCACGTGCGTGACCCGGCCGGTGTCGGGCTCCTCCAGCTGCGCGAGCATCCGGATCAGGGTGGTCTTGCCGTCGCCGTTGCGCCCGACGACCCCGATCCGGTCCCCCTCGGAGACGCCGAGGGAGATCCCGTCGAGCAGGGCACGGGTCCCGTACACCTTGCTGACTGCCTCGACATTGACCAGATTGACGGCCATTTCACTCCTGAGCAGGGGGATGGATCGTCGTCCAGGGTAGTCGCCGCGCGGGGTCGGATAGCGTTCGGTCGGCGATCAAGGGATCGCGGGAGTTCATCGGGGTCGATCAGGGGCGGGGGCTCATGAGGCGGAATGTGGTGCGGGGCGCGGTCGCGGCGGTGCTGGCGGTGGCGGCCTTCGCGGGGTGCGGCACGGAGAAGGACACGGGGCCCGCCGCGGCGGGCTCCACCGGTACGGGTACGTCGGCCGGCCCGGGCCCTTCGGCGGGTTCGACCGGTCCGGGTGCGGCGGCGAAGGCCGGGAGCGTGGGGGCGCCGGGCTCGGCCTGTGTGCTGCCCGCGTCGTTCGACCTGGCGGCGAAGTGGAAGGCGAAGCCGGTCGACGCCGGGGCGGACGACTCGCCCCTGGCGGGGCTGGCCCATCAGGGCCCGTTCACCCTCGCCTGCGAGATCGACGCGAAGCCGGCCGGGAGCGTGGGGTTCCTGCGGGCGTGGACGGGCAGCGCCGCCTCGCCGCGGGCGGCCCTCGAAGCGTTCGTCGGCGCCGAGAAGGGGGCCCGCAAGGCGGCGTACTCGGACGTCCGGGCGGGCGGGCTGCCGGCCGCGGAGGTCGTCTACGAGTCGTACAGCGAGCTGACGGAGGAGTCGAAGCAGGAACACGCCCTGGCCGTGGTCACCCCGAAGGGCACACTCCTGCTCCACCTGGGCGGCGTGGACACCCAGGAACACCGGAAGATGCTGCCGGCGTACGAGCTGGCCAAGGGGAGCGTGCGGGTCGCGAAGTAGGGGGTGGGCGGAGCTGCCCGGTGGGGGCGGCCTGCGCGCTGTGCGGGGGCGGGCCGTGCACGCTGTGCGGGGGCGTGCGCTGTACGGGGGCGTGGGCGCGTCGCCGCCCGCCCGAACGTGCGGCCGAACACCCGGCGACGCGTTCACGCTGCGCGGTGACGTGCTCGGAAAGCGGCGGCTACCGTGGACGGGCAGGCCGAAGAATCCCGTCCATGGGAGGAACCATGACCGCCGCCGAGTCCGTGGAGCACCGCCACCCGTGGCCTGTGCCGCCCAAGGACGGCTACACCGTGGACGACCTGTTCACGCTGCCCGATCTCCCGTCTCACACCGAGCTGATCGACGGGAGCCTGATCTTCGTGAGCCCGCAGCGCTACTTCCACTTCCTCGTGATCGAGCTGTTGATGAAGGGGATGCGCCAAACCCTGCCGCCGGAGCTGAAGGCCGTGCGGGAGATGGCCGTGGTGCTCGACCGGCAGAACGTCCCGGAGCCGGACATCAGCGTGGTCCGCGCGTCCGCGATCACCGGACCCGATCTGACCCGCTTCAGGGCCGAGGACGTCCTGCTGGCCGTCGAAGTCGTCTCCCCCGACTCGGAGTCGCGGGACCGCACGACCAAGCCGCACAAGTACGCAGCCGCGGGCATCCCCAACTACTGGCGGGTGGAGCGGGGCGGGGCGGACGGCAGCCGGCCCGTGATCCACGTCTACGAGCTCGACCCCATGACGCAGGCCTACGTCCACATGGGCATGCAGCGCGAGCAACTCAAGGTCGCCAAGCCGTACGTCATCGAGCTCGACCTCACCGCGGTCGACGAACTCTGAACTCAGGCGCCCGTCACCAGGGTCGTGCCGGGGGCCGGGGACGTGGTCGCACGGGCGGTGCGGCAGGTGCCGGAGGCGATGAGGGCCTGCGCGATCCGGGCCGCCGCGTCGGCGTCCGCACACAGGAAGGCCGTGGTCGGGCCCGAGCCGGAGACCAGGGCGGCCAGGGCTCCGGCCGCCGTCCCGGCCGCGAGGGTGTCCGCGAGGGCGGGGCGCAGCGAGAGCGCGGCGGCCTGGAGGTCGTTGCTGAGGGCGGCCGCGAGCGCCTTCGCGTCGCCGGTGCGCAGGGCGTCGATGAGGTCCGGGGCGGCGGCCGGGGCGGGGGCGTCCGGGCTGAGGCGGTCGAACTCGCGGTAGACGGCCGGGGTGGAGAGTCCGCCGTCGGCGACCGCGAACACCCAGTGGAAGGTTCCGCCGACCTCCAGAGGGGCGAGCCGCTCGCCGCGTCCGGTGCCGAGGGCCGCGCCGCCGACCAGGCTGAAGGGGACGTCGCTGCCCAACTCGGCGCAGATGTCCAGGAGTTCGGCCCGGGTGGCCCGGGTGTCCCACAGGGCGTCGCAGGCCACGAGGGCCGCCGCGCCGTCAGCGCTGCCGCCGGCCATGCCGCCCGCGACGGGGATGTCCTTGTCGATGTGGAGGTGCACGCGGGGCTCGATGCCGTGCCGGGCGGCGAGGAGTTCCGCGGCGCGGGCGGCCAGGTTGGTGCGGTCCAGGGGGACCTGGTCCGCGTCCGGGCCGGTGCAGGTGATGCGGAGTTCGTCGGCGGGGGTTGCCGTGACGGTGTCGTGGAGGGCGACGGCGAGGAAGACGTTGGCGAGGTCGTGGTAGCCGTCCGGGCGGGCGGGGCCCACGCTCAGCTGGGCGTTGACCTTGGCGGGGGCTTGGGCGGTGACGGTCACGGGGCTCCTTCGGCTCGGCCCCCCATTTTCCCCCACCCCGCGGGGGCGCCTGCCCACCCGCCCGCGGGTGACGAGGGGTGCCGGGGTTGAGCCCCTGGGGCTCCGCCCCAGACCCCGAGGGGGCTTGCCCAACGGCGGGTTGGATGGGTCCGGCCCCTGGGGCTGCGCCCCAGACCCCCCGAGGGGCTCCGCCCCTCGAACCCCGGCGGGGCTCCGCCCCCTGCACCCCTGCTCAGGGGCTGCGCCCCCGAACCCCCCATCGCGCCTGAACGGCGCTCGTCCTCAAACGCCGGACGGGCTGAGGTGGCCTGCGCGGGCCAGCACCGTCCCGCCAAGGGGCGCGGGGAACTGCGCAAGGCAGGCCGCACACGACATGCGGGCGGGCACCAGCCCTGCCAGGGGCGCGAGGAACTGCGCGAGAAGCGAGCACGGTCCGCACATGACCGGGGGTTGAGGGGGCGCGGGGAACTGCGCAAACCCCCGGGCACCCAGCACCCCCAGGGGCGCGGGGAACTGCGCGAGAAGCGAGCACGGTCCGCAGCCCACCTACTCCCCCGGAGGGTTTCGGGAAGGGGCGGGGAGGGGCGACCCAGGCCAGGGCCGCCAAGACCCAGCGCCACCAAAGCCAACCCCCAGGGCCCTACCGGGGACGGTGCTCCGCGATCGCCGCGAACTGGTCCACCGTCAACCCCTCCCCCCGCTCCTGCGGCGAAACCCCCGCCCCCACCAGGGCCGCCTCCGCCGCCGCGGGCGACCCCGCCCAGCCCGACAGGGCCGCTCGCAGGGTCTTGCGGCGTTGGGCGAATGCCGCGTCGATGACCGCGAACACCTCCGACTTGCTCGCCGTCGTCGCCACCGGGGCGGAGCGGCGGACCAGGGACACGAGGCCCGAGTCGACGTTCGGCGCGGGCCAGAACACGTTCCGGCCGATCGAGCCGGCCCGCTTCACGTCCGCGTACCAGTTCGCCTTGACCGACGGCACCCCGTACACCTTGTTGCCCGGCTTCGCCGCGAGGCGGTCGGCGACCTCCGCCTGGACCATGACCAGGGTGCGCTCGATGCTCGGGAAGCGGTCGAGCATGTGGAGCAGGACGGGGACCGCCACGTTGTACGGCAGGTTCGCGACCAGCGCGGTGGGCGGCGGGCCCGGCAGGTCCTGGACGAGCATCGCGTCGGAGTGGACCAGCGAGAAGCGGTGGGCGCGCGCGGGCATCCGCGCCTCGATGGTCGCGGGCAGCGCGGCGGCGAGGGTGTCGTCGATCTCGACGGCCACCACCCGCTCGGCGGCCTCCAGGAGCGCCAGGGTGAGCGAGCCGAGACCCGGCCCCACCTCCACCACCACGTCGTCGGGGCGGACCTCGGCGGTCCGCACGATCCGGCGGACCGTGTTGGCGTCGATCACGAAGTTCTGGCCGCGCTGCTTGGTGGGGCGTACGCCAAGCGCTGCGGCCAGTTCACGGATGTCGGCGGGGGTAAGGAGTGCGTCGGGCTCAGTGGTGCTCACCGATACAGCCTACGGCCGCAGTGCGGCCACGGGCTCGACCCCCGGGTCACGAAGAGCTTCTTGGCCCGGAAGGTCTGCTCGGCGGCGGGCGCCTGCTCGGCCCGGCCGCTGCCGCCGAGCGCGTGCCAGGTGCCCGGGTCGAACTGGTAGAGCCCGCCGTAGGTGCCCGACGGGTCGAGGGCGCGGGGCCGTCCGCCCGACTCGCAGTGGGCCAGGCCGCTCCAGTTGAGGTGGTCGGCGCCGCCCACCGAGGAGGGCAGCGCCTTGGTGCCGACCTTGATCCGCTCGGTGACGGGCCGGCGCACGACCTCCTCCGCGATCTTCTTCGGCCTCTGCCGGACGCCGTTGACGGTGCGCAGCGCGTAGGTGACCCGGCGGGCACCCTTCTCGCCCTGGCGGACCACGAGCTGGGTGCCCGCGAAGAGGTCCGGGTCCTTGGTCTTCTCGACCGCGAAGGGGATCGCCTCCTCGCGCACCTCCTTGGTGCCGCTGATCCGCATCACGGTGACGGTCTGTCCGTCGCGCGGGAAGGAGGAGGGCGGCACCGAGGTGGTGTCCTGGCCCCGGAGCGAGAGGCCCGCCTCGGTCAGGGCCTCGGCGACGGTGGCCGCGTTGGTGCGCAGGGTGCGTTCGCGCCCGTCCGCGAGGAAGGTCACCGAGCGTTCGGTGCGGACGTCGAGGGCGAGCCCGGCCCGGCCGATCTCCGAGGAGCGGGACGCCGACAGATAGGCGCCCTCGGCCCGTACGCCGAGCTGGCGCAGGGCGCCCTCCACGGTGCGGGCGGTGGTCCACACCTGGCGGCGCTGCCCGTCGAGGGTGAGCTGTACGGGGCGGCCGTAACGCACCACGACCTCGTCGCCGCCGCTGAGGTCGGCGTCGCGGCCGGGGGCGACGATGTCGTGCGCCCCGACCGGCACGTGCTCGTCGGCGAGGAGTTCCTCGACGCTGCCGGCGAAGGTGTGCATGGTGCGCGGCACGCCGTCCACGGTCAGCTTGACGGCCTTGTCGCTGACCAGGAACGCGGAGGTGCCGCCCGCGAGGAACGCGACGACCAGGGCCTGCGGGACCAGGCGGCGCAGCGTGTCGGGCCCCGCGCCCGCGGTCCTGCGGCGCCGGGCGGCCCGCCGGGCCCCGGCCCGCCCGCCGGGGTCGGCACCCGGACCGGACTCCGCCCGCGTGGACCCGTCGCCGCGCGGCTCGGGGACCGGGAGCGGGGCGATCCACGTCTCCTGGTCGGCGAAGGCCCGCGCGCCGGGGTCCGCGGACGTGCGCGGCGCGGGCGGCGCGTACGCGGGGTTTGCCCGGTCGGCGTACCCGGGCGGGGGCGTGGCGGTCGCGGCGCGATGGCCGCCGCGTGCGGCGCGGTGACTGCCCTGCGAATTGCTCACGACGCTCCAGGGGTCCGGTCCTGTGGTGCGGGCCGGGACACTAGCGGAGCGGCGGTCACTCTCCAAAGCGGCTCGACCACGCTGTGTCGTGACGCTACCCTGCGCGCCGCCCCGCGACGGGCGCCTTTCGTTGCCTCTCAGTAATCAAACGCGCGCGCGGTGTTGTCGGCGATCGCCGCGGCCAGCACGTCTTCCCCGACCCCCCGCACGGCCGCCATGGCGCGCACCGTGACCGGAATGAGATACGGCGCGTTGGGCCGTCCGCGGTACGGCGCCGGTGTGAGGAACGGCGCGTCGGTCTCCACGAGAACGAGTTCTTGCGGGGCCACGGCGAGCGCGTCCCTGAGCGGCTGGGCGTTTTTGAAGGTCATGTTTCCCGCGAAGGACATGAAGTACCCGGATTTCGCGCAGAGTTCGGCCATTTCCGCGTCGCCGGAATAACAGTGGAAGACGGTCCGTTCGGGGGCGCCTTCCTCGCGCAGAATGCGCAGCACATCGGCGTGTGCCTCGCGATCGTGGATGACGAGCGCCTTGCCGTGCCGTTTGGCGATCTCGATGTGCGCCCGGAAGGACCGCTCCTGGGCGGCCTTGCCCCCGGGTCCGGTGCGGAAGTGATCGAGGCCGGTCTCGCCGACCGCCTTCACCCAGGGCAGCGCCGCGAGCCGCTCGATCTCGGCGAGCGCCTCGTCGAGGGCGCCCTCGCCGCCGGGCCCGCGGGCGCCCTGGCGCGACCAGCCGTCGGGGTCGCCGTGGACGATGCGGGGCGCCTCGTTGGGGTGCAGGGCGACGGCCGCGTGGACCGGCTCGTACGCCCGGGCGGTGTCCGCGGCCCACTGGGAGCCCTTCACGTCACAGCCCACCTGGACCACGGTGGTGACGCCGACGGCCGCGGCCTTGTGCAGGGCCTGTTCGACCGTGCCGTCCTGCATGTCGAGGTGGGTGTGCGAATCGGCCACCGCCACCGCGAGCGGTTCGGGCAGCGGGGGCGGGGCATCCTTGGCGCTCATGGCGCCGATCCTACGAAAGGCGCGCGCCGCCCGGTCGGGCGCGGGCGGTCACGTACGCCCCCGCCCCGCGCGGCGGGTCGGTCACGTACGCCCCGGCCCCGCGCGGCGGGTCGGTCACGCGCTCCCGGTCACTTGCGGTGGAAGGGATGCAGCAGGTCCGACAGGTGCCAGTGGTGCTCCGGCTTCACGTCGGCGGCGTCGGCCCCGCCCTGGGGGGCGGGCTGCGTCGGGGCGGGCGCCCGGTACTGGATCATCCCCTGCTGGGCGGAGGACACCCGGCCCGAGCGCATGATGCGCACCACGTGCCCGCCGCAGTTGAGGCAGGTGGGGGCGGACAGCGGGGACGGCACCCGGTCGCCGTTGGCCTTGTATATGACGAATGCCTGGCCAGTGGCGTCTACGTGGTGCTCTATCTCGTACGCCTGTTCCCAGCCGTATCCGCACCTCATGCACGCGAAGGCGTACGCCTCGTGTGCCGTGGTCTCTGCGATCTCACTCATGTGCCGGCTCCTCTTGTCCGCTGGACAAGCTCTTGCGAGCGCTCTTGCGAGCGGGGGCGAAAAGGTCCCCGATCCAGGAGACGCCTTTCGCTGCCAAAACGCATCAGGTGCTGTCGAGAGTTGGTGGGGACTTGGCCTTTCCTAGAGCTGCGCCCTTTTGTCCGCCCTGGTGCGCGGCCTGCGTTTTACTTTTTACGATAGTCCTTTACCGTCCGCGGGGCTCTGACGTGCCGCGTTCTTTGCCGCGACCACCGCGTCGAACACCTCGCGCTTGGGTAGACCGGTCTCGGCGGCGACCGCCGCAATGGCCTCCTTACGCCGCTCGCCCGCCTCCTCGCGCACCTGCACCCGCCGCACCAGCTCGGCCGCGTCGAGGTCGGACGGCCCGCTCTCCGGGGCGCCCTCGACCACCACCGTGATCTCGCCGCGCACGCCCTCGGCCGCCCACACCGCGAGGTCCTTCAGCGGGCCGCGCTTGACCTCCTCGTACGTCTTGGTCAGTTCACGGCACACCGCCGCGCGCCGCTCGGCGCCGAACACCTCGGCCATCGCGGCAAGGGTGTCGTCCAGGCGGTGCGGGGCCTCGAAGTAGACGAGCGTGCGCCGCTCGTCCGCGACCTCGCGCAGGCGGCCCAGGCGCTCGCCCGCCTTGCGCGGCAGGAAGCCCTCGAAGCAGAAGCGGTCCACGGGAAGGCCGGACAGCGCGAGCGCGGTGAGCACCGCAGAGGGCCCCGGCACCGCCGTGACCTTGATGTCCTTCTCGACGCAGGCCGCGACCAGGCGGTAGCCCGGGTCGGACACCGACGGCATGCCCGCGTCCGTCACGAGCAGCACCCGCGAGCCGTTCTCGAGGGCCTCGACGAGTTCGGGGGTGCGCGCCGACTCGTTGCCCTCGAAGTAGGACACGACCCTGCCCCGGGTGTGCACCCCGAGCGCCTGGGTGAGGCGGCGCAGGCGCCGGGTGTCCTCGGCGGCCACGACGTCGGCCCGCTCCAGTTCGGCGGCGAGCCGGGGCGGGGCGTCCGCGGTGTCGCCGATGGGGGTGCCTGCGAGTACGAGTGTTCCGGTCACACCGACCATCCTCGCAGCCCGGCGGGTCCGGGACCGCCGGGCCCGGCCACGGGACTCCCACAGCCCGGTTCCCTACGATGGCGCGGTGACCAGTACTGCGCCACAGACCCTGACGGGCCAAGAAGCCGGGGACGAACCGCCCTCCTGGCCGCACCGCATGCGCCGGTTCGGCCATGTCGCGCGGCCAAGGACCGGACTGCGCGAGCGTCTGGTGCCGCCGTTCGCCCGGCCATCGGGCCAGCTGGTGGCGGTCCTCGGCATCGGTCCCGAGGGCGCGGCGCGCCTGGTGCGCTGGGCGGCGTGGGCGGGGCCGCTCCTGGTGACCCTGGTCGCGGGCGTCATGCGGTTCTGGCACCTGGGTTCCCCGCACGCGGTGATATTCGACGAGACGTACTACGCCAAGGACGCCTGGGCGCTCATCAACCACGGCTACGAGGGCGACTGGCCGAAGGACATCGACAAGTCGATCCTCGCCAACCCGGACCTCATCTCGGTGCCGACCGCGCCGGGCTACGTGGTGCACCCGCCGGTCGGCAAGTACCTGATCGGCATCGGCGAGAAGCTGTTCGGCTTCACGCCGTTCGGCTGGCGCTTCATGGTCGCGGTGCTCGGCACCCTGTCGGTGCTGCTGCTGTGCCGGATCGGGCGCAGGCTGTTCCGCTCGACGTTCCTCGGCTGCCTGGCGGGCACCCTGCTCGCGGTCGACGGCCTCCACTTCGTGATGAGCCGCACCGCGCTGCTCGACACCGTCCTGATGTTCTTCGTGCTCGCCGCGTTCGGCTGCCTCCTGGTGGACCGCGACCGTACGCGGGCCCGGCTCGCGGCCGCGCTGCCCGAGGACGAAACCGGGCAACTGCGCCCGGACGCCGGGATCGCGGCGTCGCTGCGCTTCGGGTGGCGGCCCTGGCGGCTCGCGGCCGGGGTCATGCTGGGCCTGGCCTGCGGCACCAAGTGGAACGGCCTGTACGTCCTGGTCTTCTTCTGTGTGATGACCGTCCTGTGGGACGCCGGTGCCCGGCGCGTCGCGGGCGCGCACAGTCCCTACCGGGCAGTGCTGCGCCGGGACGCCCCCTGGGCGTTCCTGTCCACGGTGCCGGTCGCGCTCGCCACGTACATGGTGACCTGGACGGGCTGGTTCGCCACCGACAAGGGTTACGGGCGGCACTGGGCGGACGGCCGCGCGGGCCTGTCCCCCGACCACGTCAAGCTGCCGCTCCTCGGCACCCTCGACCACCTGCCCCAGTTCGACCTGAGCTGGGTGCCGGCCTCGCTGCGCAGCTTCTGGCACTACGAGACCGAGGTCTACAGCTTCCACGTCGGCCTCACCGAGGGCCACACCTACCAGTCGAACCCGTGGAGCTGGCTGGTGCTGGGCCGGCCGGTCTCGTACTACTACGAGAGCCCCGACCCGGGCACCGGCGGCTGCCCCTCGGGGGCCGGCGGCAAGTGCGCCTCGGAGGTCCTCGCGCTCGGCACCCCGCTGCTCTGGTGGGCCGGCTGCTTCGCGGTCCTGTACGTGCTGTGGCGCTGGTTCTTCCGGCGCGACTGGCGGGCGGGCGCCATCGCGTGCGGCATCGCGGCGGGCTACCTGCCGTGGTTCCTGTACCAGGAGCGGACGATCTTCTTCTTCTACGCGGTCGTCTTCGTGCCGTTCCTGTGTCTGGCCGTGACGATGATGATCGGGGCGATCGTGGGGCCGCCGGGCACACCGGAGCGGCGCCGGGCGGTCGGGGTGATCGGGGCCGGGGTGCTCGTTCTGCTCATCATCTGGAACTTCGTGTACTTCTGGCCGATCTACACCGGTACGCCCATTCCGCTGGACGGCTGGCGCAGCCGGATGTGGCTGGACACCTGGGTGTGACGCCGGTCGCGTTCAGGTAACCGTTCGGACAACTGCCGGACCCGGTGTCACTCCCGTCCCGTAGAGTCACCCGGACGTGACCCTTGAACACGTTCAAGAGGTTCGGGGGCTCCTGGGGAGGGGAACAGCGGGATGCGCAGCGGAGCGAAGGCGGCCATCGTCGGCGGGGTGTTCGTGGTGGCCGCCGGCGGTGTGGCGTACGGGGCCTACACGATGGTGGGCGGGGGCGACGACACGGGCCCGGGCGGGACGCACACCCAAGGGGCGCCGGCCCGTACCGGACCGCTGGGGGCGGACGAGATCAAGGAGGCCTCCACCGGCTTCCTCCAGGCCTGGGCCAAGGGCGACGCGCCGGCGGCGGCGGCCCTGACCAACAACCAGGCGGACGCCTCGGCGGCGCTGACCGGCTTCCGCGACCAGGCGCACATCACGAACGTGACGGTCACGCCGGGCGCGCCCAACGGCGCGGTCGTGCCCTACACGGTCAAGGCCGAGGTCTCGCTCGGCGGCAGGAGCGCGCCGCTGTCCTACGCCTCCCAACTCACCGTCGTACGCGGCCAGAACACGCACCGGGCGCTCGTGGACTGGCAGCCCGCGGTGCTGCACCCGCAGCTGAAGAAGGGCGAGCACCTGGTGACCGACCAGGCGCGGAACCCGGAGATCGAGGCCGTCGACTACAAGGACCGGCCGCTGAGCAAGGACGCTTTCCCCTCGCTCGGCGCGATCCTGGACGGGCTGCGCGAGAAGTACGGCGACAAGGTGAACGGCACGCCCGGTGTCGAGCTGCGGATCGAGGGCGAGGGCACCTCGGCGCGCACCCTGGTCACCCTCCAGAAGGGCACCCCCGGCAAGCTGCGCACGACCCTCGACGCCGATGTGCAGGCCGCCGCGGAGAAGGCGGTCAAGCGCTTCGGCGAGTCGTCGGTGGTGGCGGTGAAGCCCAGCACCGGGGAGATACGGGCGGTCGCCGACAACCGGAACGACAAGTTCCCGGCCTCGCTCCAGGGGCGGGTCGCCCCCGGCTCGACGATGAAGATCGTCACGGCGGCGATGCTGATCGAAAAGGGCAAGGCCGCCGCCGACAGGCCCACCGAGTGCCCGTCCGACGTGTTGTGGCAGGGCGTCACCTTCCACAACCTCGACAACTTCTCGCTGGACAACAAGCCCTTCTCGATGAGCTTCGCCAAGTCGTGCAACACCGCCTTCATCAAGCTCGTCGACGACGTGAAGGACGACGGGGCGCTGGGGCGCGTCGCGGCCAATTACTTCGGCATCGGCCAGGACTGGAAGGTCGGCGTGCCGTCCTTCGACGGCAGCGTGCCCGCGTCGGTGGGTGCCGAGACGGCGGCGGCCTACATCGGGCAGGGCAAGGTGCAGATGAGCCCGCTCGACATGGCGTCCGTCGCGGCGACCGCGGAGTCGGGGCGCTTCCGTCAGCCGGTGATCGTGCCGCAGTCCCTGGACGGCCGCGAGCTGGCCAAGGCCGACCCGCTGCCGGCCGGGATCGCCGCGCAGCTGCGCGAGATGATGCACATCACCGCGACGGCGCCGTACGGGACGGCCACCCGGGCGATGGCGGGGGTGGGGGGTGCCAAGGGGGCTAAGACGGGGTCCGCGGAGAAGGATGGGCAGAACAAGTCGGACAGCTGGTTCACGGGGTACAGCGATGATCTTGCTGCTGCCGCCTTGGTGCAGTCCGGGGGGCATGGGGGGGATGCGGCCGGCCCGATCGTGGCCACCGTCCTCCGCGCCGGCTGACCTCGGCCCCCAACTCCCTTGGAACGCAGGTCCATTCACTCGGCGCCGCCCAGCCCCCAACCCCCTAGGGGCGCGGGGAACTGCGCGACCAGCCACGCACGATCTGCGGACGACTGCGAAGGTCAGCCCCCCAGGGGTGCGGGGAACTGCGCGACCAGCCACGCACGGCCCGCGGACGAAGGTGCCCGGCACCGGGGTGCACGCTTCCGCGGGTGCGTGGTCGACTGCGGCTCGTCGTGGGCCGGTCGCGCAGTTCCCCGCGCCCCTGTAGGTGGACCAGCGCCCAACCCCCTCGGCCCGCCCCGGCAAGCCCCCGCGAGGCCTTCGCGGGGGGCTCGGGCACCATGGGGGGACAAGGGATTCGCAGGGTGGGAGCTGATGTGGACGTACAGGGCGCCGTGGCACCGGGCTACGAGCCGGTGGAGGCCGCCTTCGTGCGGAACTTCGCGCACCGGGGCGACCGCGGCGCCGCCGTGGCCGTATACCGCGACGGCCGGAAGGTCGTCGACCTGTGGGCCGGCGCCAAGGACGTGGACGGAACGGCCCCCTGGGCCCTGGACACGGCCCAGATCGTCCGCTCGGCGAGCAAGGGCGTGGCCGCGGCCGTCCCCCTGCTGCTGCACCAGCGCGGCCGCCTCGACCTGGACGCCCCGGTGTCGACGTACTGGCCGGAGTTCAAGGCCGCGGGCAAGGACCGCACCCTGGTCCGCCACCTCCTGGCGCACCGCGCCGGCGTCCCCGTCCTCGACCGCCCGCTGACCCCGGCCGAGGCCATGGACGGCGCGTCCGGGCCCGCGGCCGTCGCGGCCCAGACCCCGCTGTGGGAGCCCGGCACCGCGCACGGCTACCACGCCCAGACGTACAGCTGGCTGCTGGGCGAACTCGTCCGGCGCGTCACGGGCCGCACCATCGGGCGCTGGTTCGCGCAGGAGATCGCCGACCCGCTCGGCCTGGACTTCTGGCTCGGCGTCCCCGACGCGGAGGCGCACCGGGTGGGCCGGGTAGGCCCCGTGGAGGCGCCCGACGGGGACGGCGGCCTGCGGCTGCGGCCCAAGCGCGCCGTCGCCGAGGCCTATGGCGACCCCGCTTCGCCGACCCGGCGCGCGTTCGGCGCGATCGACCCGCTGCCCGACGAGAACGACCCCGGCTACCGCGCCGCCGAACTCCCCGCGTCCGCCGGCATCTCCACCGCCCGCGCGCTGGCCCGCTTCTACGCCGCCACGATGGGTGAAGTCGACGGCGGGCCACGGCTGTTCGCGCCCGCGACGCTCACCCTCGCCCGCACCGAGGAGAGCGCGGGTCCCGACCGGGTCCTGGTCGTCAACACCCGCTTCGGCCTCGGCTACATGCTGCACGGCCCCGCCTCCCCGCTACTGGCCGCGGGATCGTTCGGCCACCCGGGCCGCGGCGGCTCGCTCGGGTTCGCCGACCCCGAGTCGGGCCTGGCGTTCGGCTATGTGACCAACGGCCTGCAAAAGGGCGTGACCGCCGATCCCCGTGCCCAGGCCCTGGTGCGGGCGCTACGTTCGGTCGTATGACGCATCCTGAGACGGCCCCCGGCATCGCACGCTTCCACGGACACACCGCGCTGGTCACCGGCGCGGCACGCGGCATCGGCGCCGCCATCGCCCGCAGGCTCACCGCCGAGGGCGCCCAGGTCCTCGTGGCGGACGTCGATCTGCCGGGCGCCGAGGCCACCGCGGCCGGCCTGAAGGGGGCGGTGGCCCGGCACTGCGACGTGTCGGACCGGGCCTCGGTGGAGGCCGCGGTCGCCTTCGCCGCCGAGGAGTTCGGGCGGCTCGACGTCCTGGTCAACAACGCCTACTCCTGCACCCCGGACGCCGAGCGCTTCGAGGACGAGGACGACGGGGAGTGGGCCCGCGACCTCGACGTCACGCTCACCGGCGCCTTCCGCTGCGCCCGCGCCGCCCTTCCGCACCTGGCCGCCTCCGGCCGGGGCGCGATCGTGAACATCGGCTCCGTCAACGGCGAGCAGGACTTCGGCAACCACGCCTACAGCGCCGCCAAGGCGGGCCTCGCCTCGCTGACCCGTACCCTCGCCGGGGACGCGGCGCCGCGGGGCGTACGGGTCAACCTGGTCCACCCGGGCACCATCCGCACCCCCGCCTGGGCGGACCGCGCCGACCAGTTGGACCGGCTGGCCCCCGCCTATCCGCTCGGCCGGGTCGGCGAGCCCGACGACATCGCGGCGGCGGTCGCCTTCCTGGCCTCGTCCGACGCGTCCTGGGTCACCGGGACCACCCTGCGCGTGGACGGCGGCCTGCTCGCCGTCAACACCGGCTTCCAGCGCACGGCCCACGGGGGCTGAGGCCCCGGCGCGGGGTCAGGCCCGGCCCGTCGCCGCCAGGGGGTCGAAGCCGAACGGGAGTTCAAGGCGGTGGGCCCGCATCAGCGCCGTGTCCGACAGGACGTCCACCGTCGCCCCGTCCGCCGCGATGACCCCCTCGCTCAGGATCACCGCCCGCCCGCACAATTCCAGCGCGTACGGCAGGTCGTGCGTGACCATCAGCACCGTCACGTCCAACTCCCGCAGGATGTCTGCCAGTTCGCGCCGTGAGGCCGGGTCCAGGTTGGACGAGGGCTCGTCCAGGACGAGGATCTCCGGCGACATCGCGAGCACCGTCGCCACCGCGACCCGGCGCCGCTGGCCGAACGAGAGGTGGTGCGGCGGCCGGTCGGCGTACTCGGCCATCCCCACCTGGGCCAGCGCCCGCGTCACCCGCTCCTCCAGCTCCGCACCCCGCATCCCCGAGGCCGCGGGGCCGAAGGCGACGTCCTCGCGGACGGTCGGCATGAAGAGCTGGTCGTCGGGGTCCTGGAAGACGATGCCGACCCGGCGCCTGATCTCGGCGAGGTTCTTCCTCGCGACGGGCAGCCCGGCCACCGTCACCGATCCGGCGCCGCCTTCGAGGATGCCGTTGAGGTGCAGCACCAGGGTCGTCTTGCCCGCGCCGTTGGGGCCGAGCAGGGCGACCCGCTCGCCGCGCCCCACGGTCAGGTCGACGCCGAACAGCGCCTGGTGGCCGTCGGGGTAGGCGAAGGCCAGGCCTGACACTTCGAGGGAGGGGACGTTCACGGGGGCCTCACGAGTAGCGGGGGAGGGAACCATCATCACAGCCGCGCGGACTCACAGCGTCCAGCCAAGGAGGCACACCGCGAGCGCCGCGGCGGGCAGCGCGACGGCCCGGGCCCACTGGGCACCCGTCGCCGTCACCTCGTCGATGACCGGCATCGTCCCGGCGTAGCCGCGGCTGACCATGGCCAGGTGCACGCGCTCGCCCCGTTCGTAGGAGCGGATGAAGAGCGCGCCGGCCGACTTCGCGAGGACGCCCCACGAGCGCACGCCGCGGGCCTCGAAGCCGCGCGAGCGGCGGGCGACGGACATCCGGCGCATCTCGTCGGTGATGACGTCCCCGTAGCGGATCATGAAGGACGCGATCTGGACCAGGAGCGGGGGCATCCGCAGGCGCTGGAGCCCGAGCAGCAGGGCGCGCAGTTCGGTGGTGGAGGCGAGGATCACGGAGGCGGCCACGCCCAGGGTGCCCTTGGCGAGCACGTTCCAGGCGCCCCACAGACCGCTCACGCTCAGCGGGACGCCGAGCACGTGCACCTGCTCGCCGGGCACCACGAACGGCATGAGCACCGCGAACGCCACGAAGGGGATCTCGATGAGCAGCCGCTTGAGGAGGTAGCCGGGCGGGATGCGGGCCGCGCCCGCCACCGCGGCGAGCAGCACGGCGTACAGCGCGAAGGCCCACATCGCCTCGCGCGGTGTGGACACCACGACGAGGACGAACAGGAACACCGCCGCCAGCTTGCAGTGCGGGGGCAGCGCGTGGACCGGCGAGTGACCGTGCCGGTAGAGCCGGTGGGAGTGGCCCGCTCCCATGTCAGACGGCTTCCGGGGTGCGCTCGGGCGCGGGCTCGGTACGGCGCCTGCGCAGCGCCCAGAACACCCCGCTGCCCACGGCCACGGTGACGCCGACGCCGATCACGCCGGCCAGGCCGCCGGCCAGGCGCGCGTCCCCGACGTCCTTGACGGAGTAGTCGGCGAGCGGCGAGTCGGCGGAGGCGTGCTGGCTGGTCTTGGTGTCGATGCCCTTGTCGTGGGCGACCTTCTCCAGGCCGTCGGGGCTGGCCGAGGCGTAGAAGGAGACGAATCCGGCGAGCACCAGGGCGGTGACGATGCCGATGCCCCACACCTTCCTGGTGGAGCCGGGGCGCGCGGCGGCCGGTGCGGCGGCGGGCGCGGGCGCGTCCACGAGTTGGCCGCCGACGCGCAGCTTGAGCGGCGCGCTCAGACCGCGGGCGCCGTACACCAGGTCGGGGCGTACGGCGAGGACGGCGCCGACGGTGAACGCGGTGATGACGGCCTCGCCGAGGCCGATGAGGACGTGCACGCCGACCATGGCGGTGAGCACCTTGGTGATCGGCACGTCGGTGGTGCCGCCGAGCGCGTAGATCGCGGTGAAGACGAGGGCGGCGGCCGGCACCGAGAGCAGCGCGGCCACGAAGGAGGCGGCGGTCACCGAGCGGCGGGTGCGCGGCAGCACCTTCACCAGGCCGCGGAAGACGAGGTAGGCGACGACCGTGGTCGTGATCGCCATGTCGGTGATGTTGACGCCGAGCGCGGTGAGCCCGCCGTCGGCGAAGAGGATGCCCTGCATCAACAGGACGACGGAGACGCACAGCACACCCGTGTACGGCCCGACGAGTATCGCGGCGAGCGCACCGCCGAGCAGATGGCCGCTGGTGCCGGCCGCGACGGGGAAGTTCAGCATCTGGACGGCGAAGATGAAGGCCGCCACCAGCCCGGCCAGCGGCGCCGTCTTCTCTCCTGCGCCGCTCAGGGCCTGCGAGGCGCCCCCGAGTTCCCGGCGCGCTCCGCGCAGGCTGACGGCGACGGCCGCGGCGGCGACGACGCCTGTGACGGCCGATACAGGTGCGTTGATGAATCCGTCGGGTACGTGCATGGGTGGACTCCGATTTCCTGTGGCGCCCTCTTCCCTGCGCGGGCGTGCGCAGAACCGTTTGATGATAGTGCCCTGTTGCGAACCTCTTGCAAAAGCGACCGAGCGACAGGTGACAAGCCGACTCACCGGAGGCTTACCGGAAAAATATGGGACATTGGATACAAATAGCGCGAATCGGTAATCAGCCGCAGCACCCAGCGTGAGGAGCGACGCATGTCCCCCGCAGCCGAGGATCACGCCGAGGACGACGACCGGCGCCCCTCCGCCGAGTCCCGCACCGCACCGCGCCCCGCGGACGGTCCGGCCGCGTCCGCCGCGCCGCTCGCGGTGGAGGACCACGCCCGGGCCCGCGTCGTCACGGACGCCCCGCTCTCGCGCCCGGTCCCGGTGGCCCTGCGCTACGACGCGTCCGGCTCCCCCGGCGCGGTCTGCTTCGCCTTCCCCGGCGGCAACGAGTGGGTCTTCCCGCGCGACCTGCTCGAATCGGGTCTGCGCGCCCCGGCCAGCCGGGGCGATGTGAGCGTCTGGCCGTGCGGCCGGGCGCAGACGGTGCTCGAATTCCACTCGCCGGAAGGGGTGGCGGTGGTCCAGTTCGACAGCTCGCCCCTGGTGCGCTTCCTGCGCCACACCTACGCGACCGACGCCCGCCCCGCACCGGCCCCGGCGCCGCCCACGCCCGCGCCGTCCACGGCCGGCCGGCAGCACTAGATACCCGCGGCACACGCATCGGCCCCCCGTGCGCGGTGCGCACGGGGGGCCGATGGGCGCCGGCGGTCCCGTCCCCACAGGCCGCCCGCGTCGGCCGGGACCCGCGGCCGCTCGGCGGGGTCCCGGCGTTCTGGGGGTAAGGGTCAGACCCGCGCCAGTTCGCGGTCGCCGTCGGCGTCGTCGGCCCGCTGCTTGCGCAGGCCCTCGCCCTCGACGTCCACGTTGGGCAGCACCCGGTCGAGCCAGCGCGGCAGCCACCAGGCCTTCGCGCCGAGCAGCGCGAGCACCGCCGGCACGATCGCCATCCGGACGACGAACGCGTCGAAGAAGACCGCGATGGCGAGGCCGAAGCCGATCATCTTGATCATCTGCTCGCTGGAGCCGATGAAGCCGGAGAAGACCGCGATCATGATCACGGCCGCGGCCGTCACCACCCGGGCGCCGTGCTTGAACCCGGTGACGATCGCCTGACCGGGCCGCTCGCCGTGGACGTACGCCTCGCGCATCCGGGTCACCAGGAAGACCTCGTAGTCCATCGCGAGGCCGAAGACCACGCCCACCATGAAGATCGGCATCATCGACATGATCGGGCCGGTCTGCTGGACGCCGAACACCGAGCCGAGCCAGCCCCACTGGAAGACCGCGACGACCGCGCCCAGGGCGGCGACCACCGAGAGCAGGAAGCCGAGGGCCGCCTTCAGCGGGACCAGGACCGAGCGGAAGACCACCATCAGGAGCAGGAAGGCGAGGCCGACGACGAGCGCGAGGTAGGGCAGCAGCGCGTCGTTCATCTTCTGCGAGAAGTCGATGTTCATCGCGGTCGAACCGGTCACCAGGAGCTTGGCGCCCGTGTCGGCCTTGAGCGAGGAGCCGGTGTCCCGGATCGAGTGGACGAGGTCCTCGGTCTCGGTGGAGGACGGCTTGGACTTCGGGATGACCGTGATCGTCGCCGTGTCGTCGCCGGTCTTCGTGTTGTACGCGGGCGGCAGCACCGGACCCGCGTCCGGGAGCTTCTTGATCGCGGCGACCGTGGCGTCGGCCGCGCCCTTGACGCCGCCGGCCGCGCCCTTGCCGTCCACGACGATCATCAGCGGCCCGTTGAAGCCCGGCCCGAAGCCCTCGGAGAGGGTGTCGTAGGCGCGGCGCTGGGTGGTGGAGGTCGGCTGCGAGCCGTCGTCCGGCAGGCCCATCTGGAGGGAGCTCGCGGGCAGCGCGACCGCGCCGAGCCCGATGACGCCGACGAGCAGCACCCACACCGGCCTGCGCAGCACGAAGCTCGCCCAGCGGGTGCCCATGTTGGGCTTGCCCTCGGCGGCCGGCTCGCCGCGCTCGTACGCCTTGCGGGCCTTGCGGCCGAGCACGCGCCGGCCGGCGAAGCCGAGCAGCGCGGGTATCAGCGTGAGCGCGATGAGGACCGCGATGCAGACCGTGCCGGCCGCGGCGGCGCCCATCTTGGTGAGCATCGGGATGTTGACGACGGCGAGGCCGACGAGCGCGATGACCACGGTCAGACCGGCGAAGACGACCGCGGATCCGGCCGTGCCCACCGCCCGTCCGGCGGCTTCCTCGCGCTCCCTGCCCTCGGCCAGCTCGGCCCGGTAGCGGGAGACGATGAAGAGCGCGTAGTCGATGCCGACCGCGAGCCCGATCATCATCGCCAGGGTGGACGTGGTCGAGCCGAGGTCCAGCACATTGGCCAGCGCCGTGATGGTGGAGACGCCGATGCCCACGCCGATGATCGCGGTGAGCAGCGGAAGCCCCGCCGCCACGAGCGAACCGAAGGTGATCACCAGGACGAGCCCGGCGATGACCACGCCGACGATCTCGCCGGAGCCGGTCTCCGGCATGGCCTGGAGCGCGTCACCGCCGATCTCCACGGTGAGCCCGGCCCGCTGGGCCGTCTCGCCGCTCTTCTTGAGCGCGTCCCGGGTGTCGTCGGTCAGCTCCATCGCGTTGACCTTGTACGAGACCTGGAGGTACGCGATGGAGCCCTGGCCGTTCTGCGAGACGGCTCCGCCGGTGAACGGGTCGGTGACTGAGCCCACCTGGTCGGAGCCCGCCTTCAGGCCGGCCACGGTCTTCTCGACGGCGGCCTTGTTGGCCGGGTCGGCCATCTTCTGGCCGGCCGGGGCCTTGAAGACGACGCGGGCCGTGGCCCCGTCGGCGGCCTGATTGGGGAACCGCTCCTTGAGGAGGTCGAAGGCGCGCTGCGCCTCGGTGCCCGGGATGGAGAACGAGGAGGAGGTGGCGGTGGAGGCGGAGGCCGCGCCGAACCCGGCGAGCGCCAGCAGCGCCACCCACACCAGGGCGACGTAGCGGCGGCGCCGGAAGGCGAACCGGCCTAGGCGGTAGAGGAACGTGGCCACGAGGGCGTACTCCCGGTCAAGTCGTGTGGAACCAGCAGGGCATGGGGAACCAGCCCGACGACGAGAGCGGCGTGCGTCAGGTGGGGCGGGTACGGCGCGGGGAGGCTCGGCGGGTGACCTAGCCGGAGACGCCGAGGGCGGGGAGGACCACGGCGTCGAGGTAGTCGGCGAGGAAGGCCTGGTCGACCGGGCGGTCCTCGATGAACTGCCGGGCGGCGAAGGCGCCGACCATCATGTGTACGACATAGGGAAGGGCGCGGTTGTCCGCGGCGACCTCACCGCGCTCCACCGCGCGCCGCAGCACCGTGCCGAGCCCGGTGATCTCCGGCTCGATCAGTACCTCGCGCAGCGCCTTGTGCAGCTCGGGGTTGTCGTGGACGGCCCGCATCAGACCCCGCATCAGCGCGGAGTCCTTCTCCATCTGGCAGTCGTCCTCGCGGGCGACCATCGCCTGGAAGTCGCCGCGCAGCGAGCCGGTGTCGATCTCGGCGAGAGCGACCGGCTTGTTGTGCCGCAGCGCCCGGGCCACCAGCTCGGGCTTGCTCCCCCACTGGCGGTAGAGGGTGGCCTTGCTGGCACGGGTGCGGGTGGCGACGGCGTCCATGGTGAGGGCGTCGTAACCGACCTCGCGCAGCAGGTCGAGCACGGTTTCGTAGAGCTCCGCCGCGCGTTCCGGGGTGAGCCTGCCCGCCATGTCCGACCTCCTCTCCTTGTGCGTACCGTACGAAGGTAACCGGGGCCCGAAGCGAAACGGAACCGTTTCGCTTGTGTTCTCGACCACAGGTGTGAGAACCGGATAAAACCCCCGGCGCGCTCCCTCCGTGGGACCGCGGGCGCGGAATCACCCCCTCCCACGAGTTGCCGCACCCCTTCCCCGCGGAAAGCATTGGGGGGTGAGTGACGACGCCGCGTACCTCCGGTTCCCGCATCTGCACGCCGACTTGCTGTGTTTCGCCGCCGAGGACGACCTGTGGGTCGCCCCGCTGGTCCCGGCCGGGCACAGCCCTTCGCGCGCCTGGCGGGTCACGGTCGACCGCACCAAGATCGGCCACCCCCGCTTCTCGCCCGACGGCAGCACGATCGCGTACACGACCTGGCGCAGCCTGGACCCGGAGATCCATCTGGCCCCGGTCACCGGCGGCCCGGCCCGCCGTCTGACGTACTGGGGATCCTCCGACGCCCGGGTGTGCGGCTGGACGCCCGACGGCCACATCCTCGCGGTGTCCTCGCACGGCCAGCCGTTCTCGTACTTCTCCTGGGCCTACAGCCTGCCCACCGACGGCTCGCCCGGCGGCAAGCTGCCCTGGGGCCCGGTCTCCGACATCGCCGTCACCGACGTCGAAGGAGAGCGGCGCACCCTGCTGCTCACCGGGAAGCCGCCGCACGAGCCGGCCGCCTGGAAGCGCTACCGCGGCGGCGCCACCGGCCGCCTGTGGCTGCACGGCGATCGTCTGCTGCCCGGCATCGGCGGCCACCTGGACGCGCCGATGTTCGTGGCCGGCCGCATCGCCTTCCTCTCCGACCACGAAGGCGTCGGCAACCTGTACTCCTGCCGGCCCGACGGCAGCGACCTGACCCGGCACACCGACCACGACGCCTTCTACGCCCGGCACGCCTCCAGCGACGGCCGCCGGGTGGTCTACCAGTGCGCGGGCGACCTGTGGATCGTGGACGAGCTCACCCCCGACTCGCAGCCGCGCAAACTGGACGTCCGCCTGGGCGGGCCGCGCGCCGGGCGGCGCAGCTACCAGGTGCCGGCCGCCAACCACGTGGACGCGCTGTCCGTCGACACCACCGGCCGGGCCAGCGCCGTCGTGGTGCGCGGCAGCCTGTACTGGCTCACCCACCGCGACGGCCCGGCCCGCACCATCGCCGACACCCCCGGCGTACGGGTGCGGCTGCCGGAGATGCTGGGCAGCGGCGGCCAGGTCGCCTACATCACCGACGCCGACGGCGAGGACGCCGTGGAGATCGCCTATCTGCCGCGGGCCAGCGGCGACCGCGAACCGCGGCGGCTCGCGGCGGGCGAACTCGGCCGGGTGCTGGAGATGGTGTCCGACCCGGAGGGCGAACGCCTGGCGCTCGCCGCCCACGACGGCCGGCTGCTGCTCATCGACGTCACCGAGGAGTCCACCGGCGAGGTCACCGAGCTGATCCGCTCCCTCAACGGCCCCGTGCGCGACCTCGCCTTCTCCCCCGACGGTGCGTGGCTGACCTGGTCGCACCCCGGCATCGGCCGCTCGCTGCGCCAGATCAAGATGGCCCGTATCGCCGGGCCCGGCCCCCGCACCGTCGTGGACGTCACCGACGGCCGCTTCGAGGACGAGAACCCGGTGTTCACCAGCGACGGGCGCTATCTGGCGTTCCTGTCCTGGCGCGGTTTCGACCCGGTGTACGACGTGCACACCGGGGACCTGTCCTTCCCGCTGGGCTGCCGCCCCTACCTCGTCCCGCTCAACTCGGCGACCCCGTCCCCCTTCGCGCTCTCCCCCGACGGACGGCCCGCGGCCGGCGGCCTCGACCCGCTCGACGACTCGGGCGACGGCACGGTGACGGTGGAGGCGGAGGGGCTGGAGAGCCGGGTCACGCCGTTCCCGGTCTCCGCCTCCAAGTACTCGGCCCTGTACCCGGTTGCGGGCGGCGGCCTGGTCTGGCTGCGCTGGCCCATCTCGGGCGCACTCGGCGAGACCTTCGCCAACCCCGCCGACACCTCGGGCCGCCCCACCCTGGAGCACTTCAACATCTCCAAGGCCCGCAGGACCGAACTGGTCGACCACCTCGACCACTTCGCGGTCAGCGGCGACGCCAGCCGGCTCGTCGTCGTGGACGAGGGCGAGCTGCGCGCGGTGCCCGCCACCGAGCCGGGCGACAACGACTCCACCGTCTACCTCGACCTGCGCCGCATCCTGCACGAGGTCGACCCGGCCCTGGAGTGGCGCCAGGCGTACGAGGAGGCGGGCCGCATCATCCGCGCGTACTTCTGGGAACCCCACATGTGCGGCATCGACTGGCCGGCGGTGCTCGACCAGTACCGCCCGCTGGTCCAACGGGTGGCCTCCCCCGACGAGTTCGCGGACCTCCTGCGCGAAGTCCTCGGCGAACTGGGCACCTCGCACGCCTACGTCACCGCCGCCCGGCGCAACGAGGGTCCCCCGCACTACCAGCGCGCCCAGGGCCTGCTCGGCGCCAACCTGGTCTGCCGGGACGGCAGTTGGCTGATCCGGCGCATCCTGCCCGGCGACTCCTCCGACTCCAAGGCCCGCTCGCCGCTCGCGGGCGCGGGCATCCGCGAGGGGGCGGAGCTCACGCACGTCGACGGCCGCCCGGTCGACCCGGTCGCGGGCCCCTACCCCCTCCTGGCGGGCGCGGGCGGCACCACGGTCGAGCTGACCTTCCGCCCCGCCGAGGGCGAGGGCCGCTCGCGCCGGGTCGCGGTGGTCCCGCTGGTCGACGAACGCCCCCTGCGCTACCAGGACTGGGTGGCCAAACGCCGGGGCGTGGTACGGGAGTTGAGCGGCGGCAAGTGCGGCTATCTGCACATCCCCGACATGGGCGGCTCTGGCTGGGCCCAGTTCAACCGCGATCTGCGCCTGGAGGTCAGCCGCCCCGCGCTCATCGTGGACGTGCGGGGCAACGCGGGCGGCCACATCAGCGAGCTGGTGGTGGAGAAGCTCACCCGCCGCATCCTGGGCTGGGACCTGACCCGCCACGCGACCCCCGTCTCCTACGCCTCGAACGCGCCCCGGGGCCCGGTGGTGGCGCTGGCCGACGAGGCGACGTCCTCCGACGGCGACATGATCACGGCGGCCTTCCGCCTCCTGAAGCTGGGCCCGGTGGTGGGTCAGCGCACCTGGGGCGGGGTGGTGGGCATGACGGGCCGTCATGTACTGGGGGACGGCACGGTGATCACCGTGCCGATGAACGCGGCGTGGTTCGACGAGTACGGGTGGGGGGTGGAGAACCACGGGGTGGAGCCGGATCTGGAGATCCTGCGCACCCCCCTGGACTGGGCCGAGGGCCGCCACGCCCAACTGGACGACGCGGTCCAACTGGCCCTGGACCTCCTCCCCCTCCACCCCGCCTCCCGCCCCCCCGACTACACCACCACCCCCAACCGGGCCCGACCGGGGTTGCCGGGTCGGGGGTAGGCGCCGCTGGGGATGCCGGGGGTGCCGGGGGTGCCGGGGGTACGCGCAGTTCCCCGCGCCCCCAACCCGCCTGACCCTTTCCGCTGATGCGCGGGACACCTCCGATCCGCTCCCGCTTCGGCCCGCGACGCCGTCGCCCCGCCAAGTTGCCCGGCGACGAGGGCTACGACTACGTCCACCTGAGGTTGTCAGTGCGCATCGAGCAGAGTTGAACATGTTCAACCATCGTGGCAGTGTGAGCGCCAGGCGATCTGCTGTGCGAAGCAAGCAGGGCTTGACGTGCGCAAGGGGGAGTCATGCGTGATGAACGAGGGCGAGTCGCTGCGGGGTTGCGTGGGGTGGTCTTGGCGGTCGCGGGGCTGACGCTGGCCACGGGGTGCATGGGGCAGCCACAGACACTGGCTCGGCCCGACATTGTCGGCACCTGGACCGAGGGCGATACCGGAACCCTGCTCTTCGAGAACGACGGCACCGTCGTCGCAACCAACCTTGCCGAGTTCAATGGCGACGGCGACAAGGTGTCGGAGTGCAGCGGCACCGGCAAGTGGGGCGCGTATCCCGACGACAAGCAGGCGGAGAAGGTGTGGACCACCGTCTGCGACGGCAACCCGTGGGAATTCGCCGGCTCAAGGGCGCATCCGAAAATGCGGCGCGGCGTGGGAGATCCTGACAACGGGGACGCTCAAACCCTCAGCCGTAAGTAGCGGAGGCCGCCCGGCGCGTTTGAGGATGAGCGCCCTTGGGGCGCGATACGGGGGTGCTGGGGGCGCAGCCCCCGCCGGGGTCCGAGGGGCGGAGCCCCTCAGGGGGCCTGGGGCGCAGCCCCAGGGGCTGGACCCTGCAACCCCCTGCACGGGCGGGCGGGTGGGCAAACCCCCCGGGGTCCGAGGGGCGGAGCCCCTCAGCGGGTCTGGGGCGCAGCCCCAGGGGCCGCACCCTCCAACCCCCCGCACGGCGGGCGGGTGGGCAAACCCCCCGGGGTCCGAGGGGCGGAGCCCCTCAGCGGGTCTGGGGCGCAGCCCCAGGGGCCGGACCCTGCAACCCCCTGTACGGGCGGGCGGGTGGGACAGCGCCCCGGGGTCTGGGGCGGAGCCCCAGGGAGCCGGGCCTATCCGACCCCCCGCACGGGCGGGCGGGTGGGCAAACCCCCCGGGGCCCGGGCCGGGGCCCGGGGCGCAGCCCCAGGGGGTCAGGGGCGGGCGGATTCGTCGGCGGCGCCGCCCGCCCCGACCAGCCCCCGCGACACAGAGCCCAACCGAGGCTCGAACCGCCGCATCTCCCGAGCCCCCACCACCCCGATGACCCCCGGCAAGTACCCCCGCACCGACTGCATCCCCCGCAACCACCACTGCGCGTACACATGCGAGCCCCGCCGCTCGATCCCGGCGACGATGCGGTCGACGGCCGGCCCGAGCGGATACGTCCGGTTCGACGGCCACGGCAGCCGCGAGCGCAGCTCGCGCATGACCTCGTCCTGGTCGGCCCCGCGCACCATGTCCGTATCGGTCCACGACAGGTACCCGACCCCGACCCGCACCCCCTTGTAGCCGACCTCCGCCCGCAGACTGTGCGCGAACGCCTCGACCCCGGACTTGGACGCGCAGTACGCCGTCATCATCGGCGCCGGCGTGATCGCCGCGAGCGAGGCGATCTGCAGGAAGTACCCGCGCGACTCCATCAGGACGGGCAGGAACGCCCGCGCGGTGACCGCCCCGCCGATGAGGTTGACCTCGATGACCCGCCGCCAGGCGCCGGGATCGGAGTCGACGAACGGCCCCCCGGAGGCGACCCCCGCGTTGGCGACGACGATGTCGACCTTGCCGAACCGCTCCTTGACCTCGGCGGCGACCCGCGCCATGGCCTCGTGGTCGGTGACGTCCGCGTACCAGGACTCGGCCTCGGTGTGCAGCCGCGAGGCCACCCGCTTCAGCTCGTCGGGTTCGAGCCCGACGAGGGCGACCTTGGCGCCGCGCGCCGACAGCTTGCGGGCGAGCAGCTCGCCCACGCCCCGGGCGGCGCCGGTGACGACCGCGACCTGCCCCTCCAGACCGACCTTGCTCATACGGCACGCTCCTCGGCGTCGACTGCATCGGTGGCGGCCGGGGCGGCGAGATGCTCGGCCACCAGCGCGCGGATCTTCTCGGTGATGAAGGCCGGCGCCTCGATGGGCGTCATGTGCCCGACACCGGTGAGTACGTCGAACGAGCGGCAGTCGGGCAGCGCGCCCGCGATCCGCCGGGCGTGCACGGGCGGCGTGAGCCGATCGGCGTCGCCCACCACCACGGCGGTGGGCGCCCTCAACTCCCTTACGTGGACGTCCACTTCCAGCTCAGCCAGGACGTGCGACCAGGCCTTGCGGACCCCGCGCGGACAGGCGTGCACGATCCTGGCGCACGCCTCGACCTTGTCCGGCGCGGCCCCGGGCCCCATCGTCGCGTACCGCAGGACCTTCTTGGCGACCGGCGTGACCGGCCCGAGCGGCGCGCCCGAGCCGAGGACGCGCCGGGTGATCCCGGTGCGGATCCGGCCGGGGCGCAGCGGCACCACCCGCGCCTCGGCCACCAGGCGCGAGGCACCGGTGCTGCACAGCAGGACCGCCGCCGCGTGGTCGCGCAGCGCGGGCCGCCCGGCGGCCGCCATGAGCGTCATGCCGCCCATGGAGTGCCCGGCGAGCACGGCCCGTTCGCCCGGGGCGAGCGTGGCGGTGAGTACCGCTTCGAGGTCGTCGGCCAGCGCCTCGGCGGAGCAGGTCACGGCGGCGGGAGTGCGTCCGTGGCCGCGCTGGTCGTAGGCGATGACCCGGCACTCCCCGGCCAGCTCACGGATCTGCGCGGCCCAGAACGCGGTCGAGCAGGTCCAGCCGTGGGCGAGCACCACCGCGGGCGCCCCCTCGGGGCCGTGCACCTCGACGTGCAGCTCGGCGCCGTCGGCGGAGCGCACGGTCAGTTCGCGTGCGGCGACGGGCGGGGCGTACACGCCGTGCCGTACCGCTCCGGCGCGCTTCACGCGGACACCGCCGCTTCCTCGCCGGCCGCGTCCTGCGCACCCGGGCCCTGCGGCGCGTCCGGCGGATCCGGCACCGCCCGTACCGCCCGTGCGTCCCGCGCCTCGGCCGCCCGGGCGCGGACCACCTCGTACTCGCCGAGGTCCACCTCGCGCGTGGCGCGGCGGAACTCGCCGGTGGTGCCCGGCCAGACGGTGGTGTTGCGCCCGGCCGCGTCCAGGTACCAGCTGGTGCAGCCGCCGGTGTTCCACACGGTCCGCTTCATGCGTTCCTGCACCCGCCGGTTCCAGGCGCCGACCGCGGAGGCCCGCGGGGTGAGCGCGGCCCGGCCGCCGAGGACGTCCAACTGCCGCAGGTAGTCGGCGAGATAGTTCAGCTGGGACTCGATCATCAGGATCATCGAGGAGTTCCCGAGGCCGGTGTTGGGTCCGATGATGGTCATCCAGTTGGGGAACCCGGCCGCGGTCGCGCCGCGCAGGGACTGCATGCCGTCCTTCCACGACTCGGCGAGCGTGTGGCCGTCGGCGCCCACGACCCGGTCGGCGATCGGCATGTCGGTGACGTGGAACCCGGTCCCGAAGATGATCGCGTCGACCTCGGTCTCGGTGCCGTCGGAGGCGACGAGGGTGGAGCCGCGCACCTCACTGAGCCCGGCGGCCACGACGTCCACGTTGTCCTGCGCGAGGGCGGGATAGTACGAGCTCGACAGCAGGATCCGCTTGCAGCCGATGCGGTAGTCGGGCGTCAGCTTGGCCCGCAGCGCCGGGTCCTTGATCGAGCGGGCGATGTTGGACTTGGCGATCGACTCGACGAGCCCGAGCTCGTTCGGCCGCTTGGTGAACGCGCTGACCTGCAACTCCCTGATGCCCCACAGCAGTCCGCGCCGGGCGGCCCCGGTGAACGGCAGCTGCCGGTGCAGCCAGCGCTCGGCGCCGGTGATCGCGCGGTCCATGCGCGGCATGACCCACGGCGGGGTCCGCTGGAACAGCGTGAGCCGCCCGGCCTCGGGCTGGATGGCGGGCACGATCTGGATGGCCGACGCCCCGGTGCCGACCATGGCGACGCGCTTGCCGCGCAGGTCGTAGTCGTGGTCCCAGCGGGCGGAGTGGAAGACCTTCCCGGGGAAGCCGGCGAGGCCGGGGATCTCCGGTGTTTTGGGGTCGGAGAGCGGCCCGGTGGCGGAGACGACGACATCGGCGGTCAGCGTCGTGCCGTTGCCCACCTCGATCTCCCACCACAGCCGTTCGGCGTCCCAGCGCATCATCGTCACCTCGTGGTCGAGGCGGATGTGCGGGCGCAGCCGGAACACGTCGGCGACGTGCTCCAGATAGGCGCGGATGTGCTCCTGGCCGGAGAAGGTGCGCGGCCAGTCGGGGTTGGGCGCGAAGGAGAAGGAGTAGAGGTGCGAGGGGACGTCGCACGCGCACCCCGGATAGCTGTTGTCGCGCCAGGTGCCGCCGACCGACCCGGCCCGCTCCAGGACGACGAAGTCGGTGATCCCCTCGCGGCGCAGCCGGACCGCGGCTCCGAGCCCGCCGAACCCCGACCCGATCACCGCCACACGTACATGCTCGCCGTTGGCCATGCCACCGCCTCCACGGTCGGTCCCACAATGTTGCCAGCAATCACTGGCACTGTTGGGAGGGTAGAGCAGTCGCATACCGAGCGGTAGGGGTGCGGGCGGAGAAAGTTACCGCCGGTACAGGGCGCCGGGCAGCGCATAGGCTGAGGCCGTGGCAGACGACCAGGCAGACAGGGGTTTTGACCGGGGCGCCCGCGTGGCCAAGCGGCGCGCGAAAGCGGCCGGGGAGCGGCGCGAGGAGGACTCCGGCGCTCGCGAGTACCGCATGGCGGAGCTGGCCGAGAAGGCCGGCATCACCGAACGCACCCTGCGCTTCTACCGCGAGCGGGGCCTCATCCCGCCGCCGCGCCGCGAGGGGCGCATCGCCTGGTACGACGACCACCACCTGGCCCGGCTGCGCACGATCTCGGCGCTCCTGGAGCGCGGCCACACCTTGTCCGGCATCGCGGACCTGACCTCCGCCTTCGAGTCGGGCCGTGACGCGGGCGAGGCCCTCGGCCTGGTCGAGCCCACCGAGGAGACCCCGGTGCGGCTGACCCCGGAGGCGCTGGCCGACCACTTCGCGGGCGAGGTCACCCCGGAGAACCTGGCCGCCGCCCTCGACCTCGGGTACCTGGCGGTCTCGGGCGAGGAGATCGTCCACATCAGCCGCCGCCTCCTGGACGTGTCGGCCTCCCTGGTGCGCGAGGGCGTCCCGCTGGCCGCGGTGCTGGCGGCCGGGCGCGAGGTCCGCGAGCACGCCGAGGCCCTCGCCGCGCTGTTCACCGACCTGCTGCACACCCACGCCGCCCCGGGCGACGCCCACCGCCTGCGCCCGCTGGCCAAAGCGGTGGTGGACGCGGAACTCTCGCTCGCCCTCGACCGCCACACACCCAAGGAACCCTGAGGGCCCCGCGGGGCGGCCGGACCGTATCGGCCTACAGGTCGTAGACGACCGTATCGGCCTACAGGTCGTAGACGACGGTGACGGGCGCGTGGTCGCTCCACCGCTCGCCGTGCGTCGCGGCCCGCTCGACGAACCCCTTGACGGCCCGCGCGGCCAGCCCCGGGGTGGCCACCTGGTAGTCGATGCGCCAGCCCGTGTCGTTGTCGAAGGCGCGGCCGCGGTAGGACCACCACGAGTACGGGCCCTCCACGCCGGGGTGCAGCTCGCGCATCACATCGGCGTAACCGCCATCGGCGGCGTCGAAGACGCGGGTCATCCACTCCCGCTCCTCGGGCAGGAAGCCGGAGTTCTTCTTGTTGCCCTTCCAGTTCTTGAGGTCCGCCTCCTGATGGGCGATGTTCCAGTCCCCGCACACCACGACCTCGCGCCCGTCGGCCGCGGCCCTGGCCCTCAGCTCCCGCAGGTACTCCAGGAACTCCGCCATGAAGCGGATCTTCTCGTCCTGCCGCTCGGTGCCGACCTCGCCGGAGGGCAGATAGAGGGAGGCCACGGTCACACCGGGCAGATCCGCCTCGACATAGCGCCCGCTGCCGTCGAACTCCGCGCTCCCGAACCCGGTCCGCACCCGGTCCGGCTCGCGCCGGGTGAGCAGGGACACTCCGGCCCGGCCCTTGGCGGCGGCCGGGGCGTGCACCGCGAACCAGCCCTCGGGAGCGCCGGCCTCCGCGGGCAGCTGGTGGGGCTCGGCGCGTACTTCCTGCAGGCAGACGACATCGGCCGCGCTGCCCGCGAGCCACTCCACGAAGCCCTTCTTGGCGGCGGCCCGCAGCCCGTTTACATTCACAGAGGTAACAGTGAGCATCCCGGCACCCTACCGACCCGGGACCACCCACGATCCGCATAGAAGTACGCTGTAGCGCATGATTATCCGCCAGCTGACCTACGACCACCCCGACGCCGTCAGACTCAACGACCAGGTCCAGCTCGAATACGCCGAGCGCTACGGGGACGAGGGCGACGCCACCGTGCTGGACGCCTCGATGTTCCTGCCCCCGCGCGGCCTCTGCCTGATCGCCTACGACCCCGAGGGCCGCCCCGTCGCCACCGGCGGATGGCGTACCCAGCGCGCGGGCGAGGAGAACTACCGCGACGGCGACGCCGAGATCAAGCGCATGTACGTCGTCCCCGAGGCGCGCGGCCGGGGCCTGGCCCGCCGTATCCTGGCCGCCCTGGAGGCCGACGCCCGCGCGGCCGGCCGCACCCGCATGGTCCTGGAGACCGGCATCAAGCAGCCCGAGGCCATCACCCTGTACGCCTCGACGGGTTACGAGCCCTGCGAGAAGTTCGGCCACTACCGCACCTACGAGACGAGCCGCTGCTTCGCCAAGCCGCTCGGCGGAGCCTGACCGGCGGGGGCCCGCACGACGAAGATCCCGCCCGATCGTGATGATCGGACGGGATCTCGTTGTTGTTGTGGACCTGAGGGGATTCGAACCCCTGACCCCCTCGATGCGAACGAGGTGCGCTACCGGACTGCGCCACAGGCCCTTGCAACGAGTGAAACCTTAGCACCCGCCGGGGGGTGCTCGGAAATCCGGTCCTCGCTGGTCAGCGAGAGGGGGTCATTCGTTGGCGGCGCGGGGCCGGTCCTCGTCCTCGTACTGGTCGAAGAGCGGGGTGCGGTGGCGACTTGGGCCCGGGCGCTGCCGGGGCGGCGGGTCGGCGGCGGGCGGGGCCGGGGCGGGGTCGGCCGTGGAGGAGCGGGCCGAGGACCAGGTGTCCGGGGCGCCCAGGTCGATGCCGCCGGTGGCGCGCGGGGCGACCGGAGCGGTGACGTAGGTGGGCAGCGGGACGGGCACCGGGTCCCAGCTGGCGCCGTGTCCGGGACCGCGCTCGCGCTGCTGGTCGACCCACTCCTGGTGGTCGGTCTGCTCGACGAGCGCGCGCCGCCCGGCCTCCTGCGGGGAGAGCGCGGGGGCCGGAGCCGGTTCGGGCACCGGGGCCGGGTGGTGGGCGTCCGTCTCGTCGTCCGGCTCGGCGCCGGGCGCGGTGGCCCGGGCCCGCGGACGGCTCTCGCGCAGCCGCTGGGCCGCGGCCTCCGCGCGCCGGCGGTCCATGGTGAAGGCGAAGCGCCGCTTCTCCTGACGGCGCAGATGCACGATGTACGCGCTCAGCAAAGCGGCCGGCACGGCCGGCGCCCACAGGAAACCGAGCCCGCCGACCGCCGCCACGACCGCGCCCAGCGTGAAGGCGAGGAAGAGCACCACGGTGGTGCGCCGGCGCCGGGCGAGCACCGCGCTGCGCTGGGCGCGCCGGGCGCGCTCGGCGGACGCGGCGCTCCCGGGGCGCCTGCGCTCGGCGCGTTCGGCTTGCGCGGGGCGCGCGGAACGCGGGGCGCGGGCCGCGGGGACGCCGAAGTCCCGGGCGTCCGCGGGCTCCGCGGAGGCGGCGAGGGGTTCGGTCGGGGCGTCCGGAGGGGTCACGGGGGCCGGCTCGGCCGACTCGTCGGCGGCCCGCTGGCGCAGCTCCTTGGCGTATCTGCGCTCCATGGCCGACCGCCCGGACAGCAGCCGGATGGCGGTGCTGAAGCGTTCCGTCGGACGGGCCTCGTTGAGCTCGTCCTGCCTGCGGAGCCACATCGGCACCAGGTAGGCGGCCCAGGCCCCGACGATGACTGCGTAGATGAGGCCGCTGCTGCTCACACATCACACCGTAGAGGGGCGGGCGCGCGGGGATACGCCAATTGAGCCGGTGTGTCGCACGATCTGGCTGATATCACCGGCCTTTTTTGTGATTTCTCAGATCGTTCGACAAGAGGATACGAACAGAGCGCGATCGAATTCGAACATTTATTTTATTTTCCGGGGTGGGACTGCCGGGCCCGCCGCCACCGGGCGACCAGCCCATCGGGCACTTCCTCGGCGGTCAGCGCGTACACCAGGTGGTCGCGCCACGCTCCGTCGATGTGGAGATAGCGCGGACGCAGCCCCTCTTCGCGGAATCCCAGCTTTTCCACCACGCGGCGGCTCGGCCCGTTCTCCGGGCGAATGCACACCTCCATACGGTGCAGCCCGACCGCGCGGAAGCAGTGGTCCACGGCGAGCGCGACCGCGGTCGGCATCACGCCCCGGCCCGCCACCTCGCGGTCCACCCAGTACCCGACGTGCCCCGAGCACATGGAGCCCCAGGTGATCCCGGCGACCGTCAGCTGGCCCACCAGATGGCCCTGGTACTCGATGACGAACGGCAGCATGCGCCCCGCGTTGGCCTCGCCCCGCAGATGGCGCACCATCTGCCGGTAGGTGGGCCGCTGGGCGAACGGCGCGCCCGGCGCGGGCGGCGGGATCGTCGCCTCCCAGGGCCGCAGCCAGTCGCGGTTGCGCCGGTTGACCTCACGCCAGGCCCGTTGATCGCGCATCTTTATGGGGCGGAGGACCACATCGCCCTCCGCCAGCTCGACCGGCCACGAAGGAACGTTCAGCTCGGGCTCCCGGAGCCTCTGGGGTGGTCGCCGCCGCGGATCTGGTCCACGGCGTGCCGCAGGATCCGCTCCAGGACGGCGAGCCCGTCGCGTACGCCGCCGGTGGAGCCCGGCAGGTTGACGATCAGGGTGCCCGTGCCCGCGACTCCGGCGAGACCGCGGGACAGGGCGGCGGTGGGCACCTTGGCCAGGCCCTCGGCGCGGATCGCCTCGGGGATGCCGGGCACCTCGTAGCCGATGACGGCGCGGGTGGCGTCGGGGGTGCGGTCGGTGGGCGAGATGCCGGTGCCGCCGGTCGTCACGATCACGTCGTACCCGGCCGCGGCGCCCGCGCGCAGCGCCTGCTCCACGGGGGCGCCGTCCGGCACCACCAGCGGTCCGTCCACGGCGAAGCCGATCGCGGCGAGGCCCTCGGCGAGCAGCGGCCCGCCGGTGTCCGCGTACACCCCGGCGGCGGCCCGGTTGGAGGCGGTCACGACGAGCGCCGCGTACGGAGCGGTGAGCGCCCCGCCGAGCCCTTCGCCGCCCGGCGGGAAGGGCACGGCGGCCTGCGGGCCGGGCCGTGCGGCGGGCCGAGGGTGCTGAGGGGGCGTCATGCTCCGGCCGCCGGGGTCCTGTTCCAGTCGCCGGACTTGCCGCCGGTCTTCTGCTCGACGCGCACGTCGGTGATGACGGCGCCCTTGTCGACCGCCTTGACCATGTCGACGACGGTGAGCGCGGCCACCGACACCGCGGTCAGCGCCTCCATCTCCACGCCCGTGCGGTCGGTGGTCTTCACCGTCGCGAGGATCTCCACCGCGTCGTCGGCCACCGACAGGTCGAGCTTGACGCCGGAGACGGCGAGCGGGTGGCACAGCGGAATGAGGTCGGGGGTGCGCTTGGCGCCCATGATCCCGGCGATGCGGGCGGTGGCGAGCGCGTCGCCCTTGGGTACGCCCTCACCGCGCAGGAGTTCCACCACGTGCGGCGCGACCAGCACCCGCCCGCTCGCGCGGGCCGTGCGTACGGTGACGTCCTTCTCGGAGACGTCGACCATGCGGGCCGCACCCGCCTCGTCGATGTGCGTGAGCCTGCTGTGCGTCGTACTCATTCGGTGGCGCTCCCGGTACGGCTTCTGTGGGCAGACACCGTACCCCCACCGACCGGGGCTCAGCCGAGCAGGACCACTTCCACCTCGCTGCCGGGCTCCGCCGACGTGTCCGCCTCGGGGATCACGATGAGGCAGTCGGCCTGCGCGAGGGCGGCGATCAGATGCGATCCCGAGCCGCCGACCGGGCGGACCGTGCCGGCCGCCGCGTCGTAGGTGCCGCGCAGGAACTGGCGCCGGTCGGCGGGCGAGGACAGCGCCTTGTCGGCCTCCAGGACGGCGCGCACGGTGGGCCGGTGCACATCGGCCACGCCCATCAGGGTGCGGATGGCGGGGCGGACGAACAGCTCGAAGGAGACGTAGGAGGACACCGGGTTGCCGGGCAGGGCGAGCAGCGGGGTGTGGTCGGGGCCGATCGTGCCGAAGCCCTGGGGCTTGCCCGGCTGCATCCTGAGCTTGCGGAAGTCGACGCCGCTGCCGGGCTCGTCCGCGTCCCCCGCCGACGACAGCGCCTCCTTGACGACGTCGTACGCGCCGACGCTGACGCCGCCGGTGGTGACCAGGAGGTCGGCGCGGATCAGCTGGTCGTCGATGGTGTCGCGCAGGACGGCCGCGTCGTCGGTGACCGCGCCCACCCGGTAGGCGATGGCGCCCGCGTCCCGGGCGGCGGCCGTCAGGGCGAAGCTGTTGGAGTCGTAGATCTGGCCGTCGCCCAACGGCTCGCCGGGCTGCACCAGTTCGCTTCCGGTGGACAGCACCACCACGCGCGGGCGCGGCCGTACGGTGACCGTGCCGCGCCCGATCGCGGCGAGCAGGCCGATCTGCGGCGGGCCCAGCACGGTGCCCGAGCGCAGCGCGAGGTCACCGGCCTGGACGTCGCTGCCGCGCGCGCGGACATGGGCGCGGTCCCCGGCGGCGCGGTGCACCCGCACCTCGCCGCTCGCCCCCTCCGGCGCGTCCCCCGCCGGGCGCATGGCGGTGGCCGCGCCACGGCCGGCGCCCCCGTCCGTCCACTCGACGGGCACGACGGCCTCGGCGCCGGGCGGCATCGGCGCGCCGGTCATGATCCGCGCGGCCTGCCCCGGGCCGACGGTGGGCAGCTCGCCGCTGCCCGCCGCCACGTCACCGACGACGGTGAGGACCGCGGGGAACTCCTCGCTCGCGCCCGCGACATCGGCGACGCGCACCGCGTACCCGTCCATCGAGCTGTTGTCGAAGGGCGGCAGCGCGAGGGGCACCGTCACGTCCTCGACCAGGACGCAGCCCTGGGCGTCGGGCAGTTGCAGCTCGATGGGGTCGAGCGGCCTGACCGCGGCGAGGATGTCGGCCAGGTGCTCGTCCACCGACCAGATCGTGTTGCTCACGGGCGCCTACATCTCCTCGGTGACGTACCGGCGAAGCCAGGCCTTGAAGTCCGGGCCCAGGTCTTCACGTTCGCACGCCAGTCTGACAATGGCTCGGAGGTAGTCTCCGCGATCGCCGGTGTCATAGCGACGGCCCTTGAAGACGACGCCGTGCACCGGGCCGCCGATCGACTCGTCCGCGGCCATCTGCTGGAGGGCGTCGGTGAGCTGGATCTCGCCGCCGCGGCCGGGCTCGGTGGTGCGCAGCACCTCGAAGACGGCCGGGTCCAGGACGTACCGGCCGATCACGGCGAGGTTGGACGGCGCCTCGGACGCCTCGGGCTTCTCCACGAGCGCGGTCACCCGCACGACGTCGCTCTCGGCGGTGGTCTCGGCGGCGGCGCAGCCGTAGAGGTGGATCTGCTCGGGGTCGACCTCCATGAGCGCGATCACGCTGCCGCCCTCGTGCTCCTGGATCTCCACCATCCGCGACAGCAGCGGGTCGCGGGCGTCGATCAGGTCGTCGCCGAGGAGCACCGCGAAGGGCTGGTCGCCCACGTGCGGGGCCGCGCACAGGACGGCGTGGCCCAGGCCCCGCGGGTCGCCCTGGCGCACGTAGTGCATGGTGGCCAGGTCGCTGGACTGCTGGACCTTGGCGAGGCGGTCCGCGTCGCCCTTGCGGGTCAGTGCCGACTCCAGCTCGTAGTTCCGGTCGAAGTGGTCCTCCAGGGGACGCTTGTTGCGACCGGTCACCATCAGCACGTCGGACAGGCCCGCGGCCACCGCCTCCTCGACCACGTACTGGATGGCCGGCTTGTCCACCACCGGCAGCATCTCCTTCGGAGTGGCCTTGGTGGCCGGAAGGAACCGGGTGCCGAGCCCGGCCGCGGGGATGACAGCCTTGGTGATCCGTGGGGGCGACTGAGTCATGCGGGCACCCTATCCGCTGCGTATGTGCGCAAGGCTGCCATCCGGTGAATTCGCGCCCTTCCGCACGCATTTGAGGCGATTGCAGAAATACGGTGAGTGATCACATGTCCGACAAGGCCGCCCTGCGCCGCCACCTGCTCGACACCCGGCGGCGGCTGACCCCCGAGCAGCGGCTCAGCGCCTCCCTGGCCCTCGCCGACCACGCCCTCGCGCTGCCCGAACTCGCCTCGGCCGAAACGGTGGCCGCCTACCTCTCGGTGGGCGCCGAGCCCGGCACGCGCGCCCTGGTCCACTCCCTGCACGCCCGGGGCGTACGCGTGCTGCTCCCGGTGCTGCTCGCGGACAACGACCTCGACTGGGCCCCGTACGCCGGCCCCGAGCACCTCGTTCCGGCCGGGCGCGGGCTGCTGGAGCCGGACGGCGAACGCCTGGGCCCGAACGCCGTGACCGCGGCGGACGCGGTGCTGCTGCCCGGCCTCGCGGTGGACGGGCACGGCATGCGGCTCGGCCGCGGCGGCGGCTCCTACGACCGGGTCCTGGCCCGCCTCACGGCGTCCGGCGCGAGCCCCGCCCTGGTGGTGCTCCTGTACGCGAACGAGGTGGTCGCGCGGGTCCCGGTGGAACCGCACGACCACCCCGTACAGGCGGTCGTCACCCCCGACGGGGTGCGGCGCTTCGGCGCCTGAGCCGGCCGGCCCGCCCTGCCGGCGGGCCCGCTACTTGGTGAGCTTCAGCGTGTCCACGGTCGACCCGTCGACCGCCTTGCCGCTGAACGACCAGTCCAGGAGCTCGCCCTTGGCCCACTTCTCGGTCTGGTCCGAGTAGTGCGCGCTGTAGGCGTGCCCGGAGGCGCCGGTCAAGTTGATCCACTTGGACTTGTCGAAGTCCTTGAGGTTGACGACCATCCGCATCGAGGGCACCCAGGTGACCCCGTAGTCGCCGCTCGCCGCGTTCCAGCCGGTGGCGTCGACCGCGGCCTCGCCCCCGCCCAGGTTCCACGGGCCGCGGTTCAGCAGGTACTTGACGACGCCCGGGCCTTCGGTGCCCAGGGTCTGGTTCTTGAGCATCAGCTGGTGCAGCCGGCCCCAGGTCCAGGTCGTGGTGTCCTTGCCGAGCTTGGCGGTCAGCTCCCAGCGGGCGTCCTTCATGGCGCGCGCCAGCAGCTGGTCACGGGTGGCGGTGGCCTTGTCCAGACGGGTCGCGGGCGCCTTCCACCAGGCGTTGCCCTGGTCGTTGAAGATCTTGCGCACGACCTCGGACCAGCGGTCCCCGCCGTCGGGCTGCGCCGAGTCGCCGTCGCGCTGGCCGCACTCCCAGACCTTGCGGTCGGGGTCGTCGACGGGCCCGGTGCCGGCCGGCGGCGTCACGTACAGGCACTCGCCCTCGGGACGCAGTTCCTTGGGCAGCTTGTTGCCGAACGCCAGCTTCAGGACGTTGCGCCACACCGCGTTGAAGTAGGCGGCCGCCGCCGAGTCGTTCTCCTGGGTGTAGTCCCAGCCCTCCAGGAGCTTCTGCGCCTCGCGCACCGACGGATCGGACACGTCGATCTTCAGCAGGGCGGGCGTCAGCAGCGCGGCGATCTCGCTGCTGTTGTCCATCTGCATCTTCTGCATGTCCTCGGTGGAGATCTTCCCGCCGCCCTTGATCTTCGACTCGATGAGGTCGTTGATCCGCTGGCTGCGGGTGCCGTAGCCCCAGTCCTTGGTCAGCAGGTACGGGTACTTCTTCTCGTCGATCACGGCCTGGTTGGCGGTGACGATGAACCCCCGCTTGGGGTTGTACTCGTAGGGCAGCGCGTCGAACGGGACGTAGGTCTTCTTCCAGGTGTACTTCGACTCCCAGCCCGGGGCGGGCATGGTGCCGTCCACACCGTCCGCGCGCACCGGGATCTTCCCCGGCGCCTGGTAGCCGATGTTGCCCTTGGTGTCGGCGTAGATCAGGTTCTGCGAGGGGACCTCGAAGTCCTTGGCCGCGGTGCGGAAGGACTTGAAGTCGTTCGCCCGGTTCAGCGCGAACACCGCGTCCATGGACTTGCCGGGCTCCAGGGCCGTCCACTTGAGGGCGACCGCGTAGCCGGTGCCCCGGTCGGGGGCGGCGGTGTTGACGGGCGCCTTCTGGCCGACCTTCTCCAGCTCGTCGTCGCGGTCGGAGACCAGGGGGCCGTTGTTGGTCTCGCGGATCGTGATGGTCTTGCTGGACCCGCCGGCCACCTTGATGACCTCCTCGCGGGTGGCGAGCGGCTTCTCCTGGTTGTCGTAGAGGTAGCTGGAGCCGTTGATCTTCTCCAGGTACAGGTCCGTCACATCGGCGCCGAGGTTGGTGAACCCCCAGGAGATGTCCTGGTTGTGGCCGATGACCACGCCGGGCATCCCGGAGAAGGTGTAGCCCGCCACGTCGTAGCCGCACGCGCTGGAGCGCGTCCGGCAGTGCAGGCCCATCTGGTACCAGAGCGACGGCATCATCGGCGCGAGGTGCGGGTCGTTGGCGAGCAGCGGCATGCCGGTCGTCGTGTACTTGCCGGACACCACCCAGGAGTTGGAGCCGATGCCGCTGCCGTTGGGGCCGAGCAGCGCCGGGATCTTGTCCAGGGTGTCGGAGAGCGAGGAGAGCTGGCTCTGCATGCCCTGCAGCGCGCCCTGGGCGCCGCCCGAGGAGGCGTCGGAGGCGGTCGGGGCGCGGTTCGGGTCGAACTTGCCGGTCGCCTTGTTGTACGAGCCCTCGTCCACGATGGGGCGGTGGGTGGCCGACGGGTACGCCGGGTACAGGTCCTTGATCTGCTGCGGGGTGAGGCGGCTCGTCATCAGCGAGCGGTCGATCTCGTCCTGCATGTTGCCGCGCAGGTCCCAGGCCATCGCCTTGAGCCAGGCCACCGAGTCGACGGGCGACCAGGCCTCGGGCCGGTAGTCGTTGGTGAGGTTGAGCGCCGCGTACTCGACGGAGATGTCCTTGCCGTCCTTGCCCTTGAGGTACGCGTTCACCCCCGCCGAGTAGGCCTGGAGGTACTTCTTGGTGGCGGGCGTCAGCTTGGTGTCGTACTCCTGCTGCGCGACCCGGTGCCAGCCGAGCGTGCGCAGGAAGGCGTCCGTGTCCACCTGGCCGCTGCCGAACATCTCCGAGAGCCGGCCCGAGGTCAGGTGCCGGCGGACGTCCATCTCCCAGAACCGGTCCTGTGCCTGCACATAGCCCTGGGCCATGAACAGGTCGGCGTCGCTGTCGGCGTAGATCTGGGGCACGCCGTGGTCGTCGCGCTTGACCTCGACGTCGCCGGCCAGGCCGGGCAGCTTGATGGTGCCGGTGGTCTGCGGGAACGAGGCGCGCACGGTACTGACTCCCCAGTACGCGCCGTAGGCCACGCCCGCGACCAGCGCCAGCACCAGGACGAGGACGAACAGCCTCAGGCGGCGTCCCCTCTTCCTGCTCGTCTTGCCGGCCGTCGTACCGGCGGAAGGGGCGGTTGTGGTGGCGGGCATCGCTGTCCTTCGAGGGGCAGGGTGGTCCAGGAGTGCTGGGAGCAACCATAGGCGCAGCCGCTGACGGCCCCTGACGCGGTGTCTGCCTCGGGGCACCGGACCCCCGCCCGTCCGCCCTTTCGCGTAAAGAAAGCGTCAAAGATTAGGTAAGGTAACGAAGTACCTTGGGGTGGCGGATCGTTTCACCCGACCTGTCCCCGGGGCCCCCGGATGCGCGGACCGCGCCTGGGGATGCACGATTTTCATGGGGTGCCCGGCGGCACCTGAGGGGAAGGATCGGCCACTGACTGTCCACGCGCTCAACGAACTCCTGCTCATCTGCTCGCTCGTCCTGCTCATCGCCGTCGCGGCGGTACGCATCTCCTCGCGCAGCGGGCTCCCCAGCCTGCTCCTGTATCTCGGCATCGGGATCGCGATCGGGCAGGACGGCATCTTCAACGTCACGTTCAACGACGCCGAACTGACGCAGGTGATCGGCTATGCCGCACTCGTGGTGATCCTGGCCGAGGGCGGCCTGGGCACGAAGTGGAAGGAGATCAAACCGGCGCTGCCGGCGGCGATGGCACTGTCGCTGGTCGGCGTCGCGGTGAGCGTGGGCGTCACGGCGGCGGGCGCGCACTACCTGGTGGGCCTCGAATGGCGCCAGGCCCTGATCATCGGCGCGGTGGTGTCCTCGACGGACGCCGCGGCCGTCTTCTCGGTGCTCCGCAAGGTGCCGCTGCCCTCGCGCGTGACCGGTGTCCTGGAGGCCGAGTCCGGCTTCAACGACGCGCCCGTGGTGATCCTGGTCGTCGCCTTCTCCACCCAGGGCCCCGTCGACTCCTGGTACGTCCTCGTCGGCAAGATAGCCCTGGAGCTGGCCATCGGCGCCTCCATCGGGCTCGCGGTGGGCTGGCTCGGCTCGTACGGTCTGCGGCACGTGGCGCTGCCCGCCTCCGGCCTCTACCCGATCGCGGTGATGGCGATCGCGGTGTCCGCCTACGCGGCCGGCGCGATGGCCCACGGCTCCGGCTTCCTCGCGGTGTACCTCGCCTCCATGGTGCTCGGCAACGCCAAGCTGCCGCACTGGCCGGCCACCCGCGGCTTCGCCGACGGGCTCGGCTGGATCGCCCAGATCGGCATGTTCGTCCTGCTCGGCCTGCTCGTCACCCCGCACCACCTGGCCACCGACTTCTGGCCGGCCGTGATCATCGGCCTGGTCCTGACGATGGTGGCCCGGCCGCTGGAAGTGCTGGTCAGTCTGCTGCCGTTCCGGATGCCCTGGCAGGAGCAGGCCCTGATGTCCTGGGCGGGCCTGCGCGGCGCGGTGCCCATCATCCTCGCCACCATCCCAATGGTGTCCGGGATCGAGGGCAGCGAGCGCGTCTTCAACATCGTCTTCATCCTGGTCGTCGTCTACACCCTGATCCAGGGGCCGACGCTGCCGTGGCTGGCCCGCAAGCTCCAGCTCTCGGACGCCGACGAGGCGGCCGACCTCGGCGTCGAATCGGCACCCCTGGAGCGGCTGCGCGGCCACCTCCTGTCGGTGGCGATCCCGCCGAAGTCGCGGATGCACGGCGTCGAGGTGCACGAGCTGAGGATGCCGCCCGGCGCGGCCGTCACCCTGGTCGTGCGCGACGGGACGAGCTTCGTGCCCGGGCCCACCACGGTGCTGCGCCAGGGCGACGAACTCCTGGTGGTGGCCACCGACCCGGTGCGGGACGCGGCCGAGTCGCGCCTGCGCGCGGTCGGCCAGGGCGGCAAGCTCGCCGGCTGGCTCGGCACCGGCACCCCGCAGGCGGCGCCCGGGCCCGCCAGGGGCGTCAGAGGTGTCAGAGGCGTCGGGGACGTCCGGAAGGCGAAGCCGAAGCGGACGGCGCACTGACGCACGCACCGCTCCCGCATCCCGATGTGGCCGAATAAACACAGGCCGAATCCTGGCACTCCGTGCGGAATCGTAGGCACGGAGTGCCAGG
This sequence comes from Streptomyces sp. NPDC048111, assembly GCF_043202815.1. NCBI lineage: Bacteria > Bacillati > Actinomycetota > Actinomycetes > Kitasatosporales > Streptomycetaceae > Streptomyces > Streptomyces sp. NPDC048111. The sequence goes on along the minus strand of NZ_JBIDBD010000017.1, from coordinate 76,452 downwards.
ACTCTGTATCATGAAGGCACACCACTGATCGACCAACTCTGCCTGACGCAGAGCTGGCGCGACCGTATGGCGGTCGGGAGCTCCCCGCAGCAGCCCCCGGCATCTACCGCAGATCCGCGCAAGAGGACAGCTCTCGGCAACGCCCGCACCCACAAATCCGTGCATGGGGCGCGCTACCAGGCGGCAGAAAGGCAAGGGGCCGTGGCATCCACGGTCACTTCTGACAAGCGGCCCGGCTACGGGCAGCTTCTGCGCACACCTGGCGCACTGTCCTTCCTCCTGCCCGGCTTCGCCGCCCGGCAGCCCTTCGCGATGCTCACCATCGGCATCCTGCTGCTCGTCCAGCACACCACCGGCTCCTACGGCGGCGCCGGCGCCGTGGCCGCCTTCACCGGCGTCTCCATGGCCCTGTTCGCCCCGCAGAGCGGCAAGCTCGCCGACCGCTTCGGCCAGCGGGCCGTGCTGGTGCCCGGCGTCCTGGTCCACGCGGCCTCGGTGTCGGCGCTGACCGCGCTCGCGCTGGCCGGCGCGCCCCTGTGGGCGCTGTTCGTCGCCGCCGTGCCCACCGGCGCCTCGGTGCCGCAGGTCGGCCCGATGGTGCGGGCCCGCTGGGCCGCCAAGCTCGACGGCTCGCCCTTGATGGCGACCGCCGCCGCCTTCGAGTCCGTGACCGACGAGTTCACCTTCGTCATCGGTCCCGTCCTCGCCACCGCGCTCTGCACGGGCGTGCACCCGGCGGCCGGATTGATCGCCGAGGCCTCGCTCACGCTGGTCGGCGGCCTCCTGTTCGCGGCCCGGCGCGCCACCCAGCCGCCGGTGCGCTCCGCCGCCGAACGGGAGCAGGCCGAGCACACCTCCGCGCTGTCCGTCCCCGGCGTCCGCGTCCTCGCGGTGGCCTTCCTCGGCATCGGGGCGGTCTTCGGCGGCATGCAGGTCTCGCTGACCGCCTTCGCCGAGGAGATCGGCAACCCCGGCATCAACGGCCTCCTCTACGGCGTCTTCGCGGCCGGCAACATGCTGGCCGGCATCGCCTGCGGCGCCATCGCCTGGAAGTCCTCGCCGCGCGTCCGCCTCATCGCCGGCTACGCGGCGCTGACGCTGGCGGCCTCGGGCCTGTGGGCGGCGCACTCCGTGCTGCTGCTCGGCGGCCTCGGCCTGATCGTCGGCCTGTGCATCGCCCCGGCCCTGATCACCGGCTACACGCTGGTCGAGTCGCTGGTCCCGGCGACCTCGCGCACCGAGGCCTTCACCTGGCTGACCGGCGCGGTCGCCCTCGGCCAGGCCGCGGCCGTCACCGTGGCCGGCCGGTTGACCGACGCCCACGGATCGACCGCCGGTTTCCTGGTGCCGATGGGCGGCACCGCGCTGGCCCTGGTGACCCTGCTGGCGCTGCGCTCGCGGCTCAGCCCGCGCTCCGCGGCACGTACCGTGGCGCGTGGCGTCGGTCACCGTGTTCCCGTCACGGTGGACTGATCCCGGGGAATACGTCACTATGGACCGTCGTTAGCACTCATCGAGTGAGAGTGCCAGGAGGAAGACAAGTGCCGACCTACCAGTACCAGTGCACCGAGTGCGGCGAGGGCCTCGAGGCGGTGCAGAAGTTCACCGATGACGCCCTGACCGTGTGCCCGAACTGCGACGGACGCCTGAAGAAGGTGTTCTCGGCGGTCGGCATCGTCTTCAAGGGGTCCGGCTTCTACCGCAATGACAGCCGCGGCGCCTCGTCGAGCAGCTCGCCCGCGTCCGCGCCGTCGTCGAAGTCCTCGACGCCGGCCTCCTCGGGCGGCGACGCCAAGCCCGCCGCCTCGGCGTCGAGCGCCGGCTCGTCCTCGTCGAGCGCCAGCCCGGCCGCCTGACCCAGCCTTCGCGCACAGCCCCCGCCGTCCACGGCGGGGGTTCTCGTGCATACGCCCCCGGTTAGTGTGACCGGCATGGCTAACGCAGAGATCGGCGTCATCGGCGGCTCGGGCTTCTACTCGTTCCTCGAGGACGTCACCGAGGTCCAGGTGGACACCCCCTACGGCTCCCCCAGCGACTCGCTCTTCCTCGGCGAGATCGCCGGCCGGCGGGTGGCGTTCCTGCCCCGCCACGGCCGGGCCCACCACCTTCCCCCGCACCGCATCAACTACCGGGCCAACCTGTGGGCGCTGCGCTCCGTCGGGGTGCGCCAGGTGCTCGGCCCGTGCGCGGTCGGCGGCCTGCGCCCCGAGTACGGTCCCGGCACGCTGCTCGTCCCCGACCAGCTGGTGGACCGCACCAAGTCCCGTGCCCAGACCTTCTTCGACGGCCTCCCGCTGCCCGACGGCACGGTCCCCAACGTCGTGCACACCACGTTCGCCGACCCGTACTGCCCCGACGGCCGTAAGGCGGCCCTGGGCGCGGCCGACGGCCGCGGCTGGCAGGCCGTGGACGGCGGCACCATGGTCGTCATCGAGGGCCCCCGCTTCTCCACCCGCGCCGAATCGCGCTGGCACGCCGCGATGGGCTGGTCGGTGGTCGGCATGACCGGTCACCCCGAGGCGGTGCTCGCCCGCGAACTGGGGCTCTGCTACACCTCGTTGAGCCTGGTCACCGACCTGGACGCGGGCGCCGAGACCGGCGAGGGCGTCTCGCACACCGAGGTCCTGAAGGTGTTCGGCGAGAACGTGGCGCGGCTGCGCGAGGTGCTCTTCGACGCGGTCGCCGCCCTGCCGGCCACCGAGGACCGCGACTGCCTGTGCACCCGGGCGCACGACGGCTGGGACCTGGGCATCGAACTGCCGTAGGGCGGACCGGGCCTACCGCCCCGGTGGGCCGGGGGCCCGGCGGCCCGGGGGCGCGGTTGGCCCGGCGGCCCGGCGGCCCGGGGGCGCGGTTGGCCCGGGGGCGCGGTGGCCCAAGCAGGCCGGGGGGCGCGGCAGCCCGGCGAGCCAGGCAGGTCGGCGGTCCCGGTGGGGGTGAACTCCCCTTCCGGGTGAGCGAGTTGTCCACAGGCGGGGCGCGGTCCACAGGCTTCGGCGGGATCGCGCGGGAGCGGGGATCGTGAGGGGCGTCCGAGCAGCACACGCTCCTCACGATCGGCAGTGGTCACATGTCAGCGAACCCGGCAACACCCTCCGCACCCGCGGCGCCCTCCGTACATCCCGCGGCACCGCCCCTTCCCGCAGCCGCGGCCCCGTCGTTCCCCGCGCCACCGGCGCCCTTCGCGCCCGCCCCGGTGGCCGCTCCCCCGCGCCGCCCCTTCCTGCCTCCCGTCCCCGCGCCCGAGCCCGGCGGGGTGCCGCTCTTCCCGCCGCTGCGGGTGCGTGGCGGGCGGCAGGCCCTGCGCCGCGCGATGCGCAGGCGACGGCGGGCGGTGGCCGCCGGGCTCGCCGTCACGGCCGCGGCTCTCGTGGTGTCCAGCCCCCGAGCGGCCGAGCGTCCGCATCCCGCCGCCGTGCCCGCGCCCCGCGAGCGCGGTCCCGCGCCCGGGGCCCTGGTGGTCTCGGCGCCGGTCCGGATCGCGGACGCGGAGACGGTACGGCTGCTGAGGCCCGGCGACCGGGTCGATGTGATCGCCTCCCCCAACTCGCCTTCCCCGGGCGGCGATCAGGCGCGCGTGCTGGCAACGGGCGCCCGGGTGAAGGAAGTTCCGAGCCCGCGGGGCACTGCGGCGGAGGCGGGCGCGCTCGTCGTCCTCGCCGTGCCGCGCGACACCGCGAGGGCGCTGGTCGGCGCGGGTCCCTCGTCCCGCCTGGCGGTGACGCTGTGTTGATTCGCACGGGCGAACGGTCTCGTCACCGCTTCGCGTGCATGGATTGGACAGTACGGCTGGGCGCTGTCCAAGGTGGCGCAGGAGTTCGCTCCACCCCCTGCACATGCGAGGAAAGGCTCATTGGTGAGCGAGGACAAGACAGGCGTGATGGCCGGCTTCAAGGCCTTTTTGATGCGCGGGAACGTGATCGACCTGGCCATCGCCGTGGTGGTGGGCGCCGCGTTCACCAACATCGTGAATGCGATCGTGAAGGGCGTGATCAACCCCCTGGTCGGCGCATTCGGCACGAAGGACCTGGAGAGCTACCGCTCCTGCCTGAAGGGCCCCTGCACCGCCGACAGCGGTATCCAGATCCTGTGGGGCGGGGTGCTCAGCGCCCTGCTGAGCTTCCTCATCACCGCGGCCGTCGTCTACTTCCTGATGGTGCTCCCGATGGCCAGGATCCTCGCCAAGCGGGCCCGGCACGACGCGGCGAAGGAGGGGGTGCGCGAAACGATGGAGGTCAGCGAGCTGGAAGTGCTGAAGGAGATCCGCGACACCCTGGTCGCGCAGCGCGGCTCCGGTCCCGGCTCGGGCCCCGGCTCCGGCCCGGCCCAAAGCTCCGGCCCGGGCGTGGAGTTCTAGCACCGGGCCGTACGGCTCAGATGTGGTGGGGCGGCTTCTCGTCGAGGAAGCGGGCGAGATCGGCGGCGCTGCCCGCGGACGCGGGCCGCTCGCCCCAGCCGCGGTCCGTGTCGTCCGACGACTGCTGGTCCAGCGGATCGTCGAAGACCAGCTTCGGCCGAGCCGCCTTGGCGGGCGCCTCGACCTGCTCCTCGGCGCCGGGCCGCTCGGTCCGCTCCGCGGCCGGCTCCGTCCTGGACATGGCATCCCCGTCGCGCGGGCCGGGGGTGGGGGTGGTGCTCATGCCTCCAGCGTACGGGGTGCGCGAGCGCCCTCAGCGATCCTTCGGGTCGAGCGCCCAGAGCCCGAGGACCACGAGGAACGACAGGCACAGGAATCCCGCGCCCCACCAGGCGGTGCCGGTGTTGCCCCGCATCCACTCGTTGACCACCACGGTCAGGCCCCACAGCTGGCCGATGACCACGGAGATGGCGAGCACCAGACGCGCGGTCAGCTTCGACGACCGCTCCGGCTCCTGCTCGGTGCCGGCCCCAGGCCCCGGCCCGGTGTGCCGGACCCGGGGGTCGCCGTAGCCGCTGGTCGGGCGGATCTGCGGGTAGCGCTCGTGGAGGGGCCGGTTGAGCCGGGGCTGGAGCGAACCGGCGGAGTAGGCCGGCCGCGCGGACCCGGAGCGCCCGTCGGGGTGTGCTTGGCCACCGCCGGGGTGCGCCTGGCCGGGTTCCGCGTGCCCACCCGGCCCGGGGTACCCGAGCCCCCCGGGATCCGCGGGACCGCCCGGGTCGGAATGCCCACCGGGGCCCGGGTAACCGAGCCCACCGGGATCCGCAGGACCACCCGGGTTCGCAGGGCCGCCAGGGCCCGCAGGGCCGCCAGAATCCGCTTGCCGACCGGCGCCCGCGTGCGCACCGGGACCGGGATGCCCACCGGGGCCCGCAGGACCGCCCGGGCCAGGACGGCCACCGGAACCGGGGTGCCCCCCAGGATCCGCAGGGCCGCCCGGGTACGCAGGGCCGCCAGGGCTCGCAGGACCACCCGGGTACGCAGGGCCGCCCGGGCCCGCAGGACCACCCGGGTACGTAGGACCACCCGGGCTCGCGGGGCCGCCAGGATCCGCAGGGCCGCCCGGGCCGGAGGGCATGTTCCCTTCGCCGTTCATGTCCGCTCGCTCCTCTCGGTCACCCTGGCATCCGCGGCCCGGCCCCCCGGCCACCCGGCACCCGCCGACCCGGCACCCGCAGCCCGGCCACTCGGCATCCCGGCACCAGCAGGCCCGGCCTCCGCAACCCGGCCCCCCGGCCACCCGGCACCCGCCGGCCCCGCGCCCGCAGCCCCGGCATCCGCACCCCTGCCCTCCGCCCCGGGGCATCCGAGGCGGGACGCCAACTGGGGCCGCTTGTCCGCGAATTGGCGGCACATCGCGTCCTTGTCGCTCTCGCCGGAGCGCGCCGTGGCCACCGCCCAGACACTGCCGTCCGCCTCCTCGACGAGGAGCACCTTGGGCAGCGGCCGCGGCGGCGGCCCGGCGGTGACCTCACCGGTACGGGCGTCGAAGACCCCCTCGTGGCAGGGGCAGTACAGCTCGCCCTCGGTGCCGCGATCCTCGCGCCACAGCACCCCGCACGCCAGGTGCGTACAGACCGCCGAGTAGCCGACGAGGGTGCCGTCCTTGAGGCGGACGGCGACGGCGCGGTCGTCCTCGCCGGGGAAGCGGAACGCCACGGACTCGCCGGGCGCGAGCACGGGAGCGACGCGCTTGGCTTCGGGCGGGCCGTCGCTGTCGCCGTGCCGGTGCAGCACGCCTCCGGCCACGGCGAGCCCGCCGACGGCGAGGCCGCCCGAGACGGTGGCGACGATGCGCAGGTAGTCGCGGCGGGTGGTGAGGGAGTCGGCGGCGATGCGGTCGTGGAGGGCGGCCTGCGCCGGGTCCGCGCCCGGGTCGGGGGTGGCCGGCGACTGGTCGGTGACGCTCATCGGGTGACGTCCTTCCCGTTGACCTCGACGATCGGGAGGCCGCCGGGCACCGGCCACTGGACCTTGTCGGCGGGCACGACCATGGCCACGCCGGTGGAGACGACGACGTCGCCGAACGTGAAGGAGTCGGCGACCTGGACCCCGGGGCGCTCGGCACGGAGTTCCTCGACGGTCCCGTAGAACAGCGCGCCGGTCGGGCAGACCGTGGCGCACATCGGAGCCAGGCCGTAGGCGGTGCGGTCGTAGCAGAGGTTGCACTTCATCTGCAGCTTCGCCTGGAGGTCGATCTTCGGAACGCCGAAGGGGCAGGCGTTGACGCAGTTGGCGCAGCCGATGCAGCGGGTGGTGTCGGCCTGCTGCACCACCCCGTCCGCGGTCACCAGGATCGCGTCGGCGGGACACACCTCGGCGCACGGCGCGACCGGGTCCTCGCAGTGCATGCAGACGGTGGGAAGGGAGGCGACGGAATGACCCTCGTCGGGATAGTCGAGATGGATCATGGACTTGCCGCGGTGCGAGTCGCACTCGCGGCAGGCGGACACACAGGCCTGGCAGCCGATGCAGCGGCCCGGGTCGATGAAGATCGTTCTGCCCATCATGGCGGACGTCAGCTCCTCTCCGCGGTGCCACGGCCCTGCGGGGACGTGGGCGGCAGGGGGTCGGTGCGCGAGACCTGCGTCGCCGGATACGCCACGTGCCCCGGCGCGGTCGGGGGCGCCGGCACCTCGTCGATCCGCTCGGCGGCCTCGATGCGGCAGGCGCACACCTTGTACTCGGGGATCTTCGACCGGGGGTCGAGGGCGTCGATGGTGAGCGCGTTGGCGGCCGTCGGCACGGGCCAGTGGTACGGGATGAACACGGTGTCCGGACGGATGGCCTCGGTGACGAGCGCGGGGAACACCTCGCTGCCGCGCCGGGTCACCACCCGCACCGGGTCTCCGTTGCGGAAACCGTGCGAGGGGTGGACCTCCACCCAGGGGCGCGGGGTCTGCTCGACGAGCGCCCCGAGCCGGCGGGTCTGGTTGCCCGACAGGAAGTGCGCCACGGTCCGGCCCGTGGTCAGCGACATCGGGTGCTCTTCGTCGTACGGGTCCATCGGCGGATGCCACTCGACGACCTGGAGATGGACCTTGCCGTCCGGGTGCGCGGTCTGCCCGTCCTCGAACAGGCGGGGCGTGCCCGGGTGGTCGGTGGAGGGGCAGGGCCAGGAGATACCGCCGGTCTCCTCCAGGCGCTCGTAGGTGATGCCGTAGTAGTCGTTCACCGTCCCGGCCGACGCGATGCGCAGTTCCTCGAACACCTCGCGGGAACCGGGATAGCTGAACTTGTCACCCACCCCCAGGCGCTTGGCGAGCTCGCACATCACCCAGGTGTCGGTGCGCACGCCGGCGGGCGGCTCCTGCGCCTTGTTGTGCTTGACCACCCGGGCCTCGGCGTTGGCCATTACGCCCTCGTCCTCGGCCCAGGTGGTGACCGGGAACACGACGTGCGCGTTGGCCGCCGTCTCGGAAAGGAAGAAATCGAATTGGGCGTGGAACTCCAGGGCGTCGTAACCCTGCTTCACCGTCGCGTAGTTGGGCAGCGAGACGAACGGGTTGTTGCAGATGCCGATCAGGCCGCGGATCTCCTGGCGCTGCATCTGCCAGACCATTTCCATCATCGAGGTGCCCGCGGGCGGCAGTTCGGTCTCCTCGATCCCCCAGATCTCGCAGATCTGGCGCCGGTGCTCCGGGTTCGAGATGGACCGCCCGCCCGGCAGCAGGTCCGACTTCTGCCCGTGCTCACGGCCGCCCTGGCCGTTGCCCTGGCCGGTGATGGTGCCGTACCCGGCGCCCGGCTTGCCGAGGTTGCCGGTGGCGGTGCACAGGTTGATGACCGTCAGACAGTTCTCGACGCCCTGCGAGTGGTGCTCGATGCCCCGGGCGTGCCAGGCCATCGCCTTGTCCGCGCCCGCGAAGGCCCGGGCGACCTGGACGACCTGCGAGGCGGGGATGCCGCAGATGTCGGCGGCGGTCTCCGGCGTGCACGCGGCGACGGAGGCCCGCACCTCCTCCCAGCCGGTGGTGTGCGCGGCGACGAACTCCTTGTCGACCAGGTTCTCCTGGATGACGACGTTCAGGACGGCGTTGAAGAACGCGGCGTCGGTGCCGGGCCGCAGCGCGACATGGATGTCGGCGGTGCGGGCGATGGCCGTCTCGCGCGGGTCGACCACGATGAGGCTGGCCCCGCGGTCCCGGGCGCCCCACAGGTACTGGGTCATGACGGGGAAGCACTCCCCCACGTTCGACCCGGCGATCAGGAGGCAGTCGGTGAGCAGGATGTCGGAGAACGGGTTGCCCGCCCGGTCGATGCCGAAGGACAGCTTGTTGGCCCCGGCCGCCGAGACCATGCACAGCCGGCCGTTGTAGTCGACGTGCCGCGTCTTGAGCGCGACGCGGCCGAACTTGCCGACCAGATACGTCTTCTCCGAGAACAGGCTGGCCCCGCCGAGCAGCCCGAACGCGTCGTTGCCGTGAGCGGCCTGGATGCGGCGCACCTCGGCCGCCGTGAAGTCGAGCGCCTCCTCCCAGGAGGCCTCGCGGAACGGCTCGTCACGGGAGCGGCGCATCAGCGGCGCGGTCAGCCGGTCGGGGTGGTTGACCTGCTGGTAGGCGTTGATGCCCTTGGGGCACAGGCGCATCCGGTTGATGTCGTGGTTGCGCGGCTCGACACCGAACACCTTGCCCGCCCGGTCCACCCGCAGATACATCCCGCACTGCACCCCGCAGAAGCAGCAGTGGGTGGGCACGAGGGTCTCGCCGTTCTGGTCGGCGTGCCACTGGTCGGCCGGGATCCCGCCCGCGTCCCGGAAGTTGCGGGTGCCGGGCGGGGCGATCGAGGGATCGAGCGGAAGGGGCCTGCTGCTCACTTGAAGCCCTTCTTGACGTGGCTGAGGTAGGCGGTGCCGCGCAGCACCCGCTTGCAGCGCGGGCAGTACTGGGCCCAGGCGTCGAAGTCGAGCTTCAGATCGCGCATGGTGCCCCGCAGGTTCTCGACGTAGGGCGCCGTGTCGATCGGCTCGCCGCAGCGCTTGCACGCGAAGACCTGCTCGTCCTGGCGGGTCGTGTACTTGAAGAGCTGCATGCCGACGGCGGCCGGCCGCTGCACGATGTGGAAGAACTTCCCGAACGGGATGTAGATGAGCGTGAACACCACCGACACCATGTGCAGGACCGCCAGGAACTGGTAGCCGCCGCCGTGCAGGAAGATCGACGAGAAGGTGAGGAGGAGCCCCGTCACGGAGATGACGATCAGCGCGATCAGCGGAACCAGGTCGTAGGCGAAGCGCTGCCCGGTGATGGCGCCCCGGTCCTTCATCCGCCGCCACAGGAAGTACGAGGCGCCGGGGATGACCAGCACGGCCGCGATGTCCAGGCCGTGGAACATCAGCCAGCCGACGACGCTCAGCGAGTCGAACCCGAGGACCTTGAACCCCCAGATCCGCATCTCGTACCCCGGCCCCGCGCCGGAGGCGGAGGTGAAGGTGAACCAGCCCCAGGTCAGCGGGAAGGTGATCGCGGCGGCCAGGATGCAGCCCCAGAAGATCAGCTGGTGCGCGGCCCAGCGGGCGTGCGAGCGGGCGCCGAGGAACTTCTGGAAGCCGAGATAGGTGGCGATCATCTTCGGCAGGGCGGTGGGCGCCCTGCGGAAGTTGGCCGTCGAGAACAGGCTGCGCCAGCCCTGCTTGAAGAGGCGGCGCGCGCCGGGAGAGGAGATCCACACGGTGTAGCGGTAGGCGACGCCGAAGGCCAGGAACACGGTGGCGACCGCGTACGGAAGGAGCGCGGAGTCGAAGTCCTGGAGCAGCCGGCTGCCGAACACGATGGCCAGGACGAGCAGCACGGACACGACCGCGCCGGCCAGCGTGGCACGCAGCGCCACGGAACGCCCGGCGGACGCGCGGGCGAGGTCCGGCACCGGTTCGGGAGGCAGGCCCGGGGAGGACGCGTCCGGGGGTGCGGCGGGGGGTGCGGGTGGCTCGGTCACCTTGTCACGATAGGGACAAACAAGGTCGGGATACCTGTTTTGGGGATCAACAGGGTGAGTCGCCTCAGGGAGCGGCCGGGGACAGGAACCGCACGCCGGTCAGTCGTTCCGACAGTTCCCACAGACGGCGGCCGGTCTCGGGGTCGGCGGCCGCGGTGGACAACCGCACGTGCGTCGGCCCGCCGCGCAACTCGGCGAAGCCGTCCGGCCCGATGAACGCTCCGCCCCGCACATCGGGCGCCGTGGCCGCGTACAGCTGGGGCAGCGCACCCTGCTCGGGGCGCTGGGCGAGCGGGGCGAGGATGCGGCCGAACAGCACCTTCACCACGCCGACCGGCGCGCTCGTCTGGAGGTTGGTGGAGGTGTAGCCGGGGTGGGCGAGCAGGCTGCGCACCGAACTGTCGGCCGCGGTCAGCCTCCGGTGGAGTTCCCGCCCGAAGACGGCGTTGGCGAACTTCGACTGGTTGTAGAACTTCATGGGCGAGTACGTGCGCTCGCCGGAGAGGTCGTCGAAGTGGAGGCGCCCCTGCCGGTGGTTGGTCGAACTGACCGTGACCACGCGGGAGTTGTGGCCCTCGGCCAGCAGGTCGAGCAGCAGACCGGTGAGCGCGAAGTGGCCGAGGTGGTTGCCGGCGAACTGCACCTCGTGACCCTGGGCGCTCAGCGAGCGGGGCGGCGCCATCACTCCGGCGTTGTTGACGAGTACGTCGAGCCGCGGGTGATCGGCGCGCAACCGACCGGCGAACGCACGGACCGAATCGAGATCGGCCAGGTCGAGACGGCGCACCTCAAGGGTGGCGTCCGGCTGTTCAGCGGTGATCTGTGCGGCGGCCAGGCGGCCCCTGGCCACGTCGCGCACCGCGAGGACCACGTGCCCGCCCTTGCGGGCGAGCGCCCGGGTGGTCGCCAGGCCGAGGCCGCTGTTGGCTCCGGTGACGACGAACACCCGCTCGGTCTGGTCCGGGATCCGATCGGCGGTCCAGTGCTGCTTCTTCTTCATGCGGCACACGTTGCCGTTCGTGTCACTCGGTGTCAAGAGGTTACCGAGTGCCATGCATGGCATGACGGTACGATTGATCGGTGAGCCCCGGATCCGAAGTCACCATGGCCCAACGCAAGCGTCAGCTCGTCTCCGACGAGCTGAGCGAAGCGGCGCTTCAGCTCCTGGCGCTGAAGGGATACGACGCGGTCACCATCGACGAGATCGCGGCCACCGCCGGCGTGTCCAAGCGCACGTTCTTCCGGTACTTCGCCTCCAAGGAGGACGTGGTCGTCCAGTTCCTGGCCGACCTGGGCACCGGCATGCGCGCGGCACTGACGTCCCGCCCCGTCGAGGAGCGGCCCTCCGTGGCCCTGCGGCACACCGTCTGGGCCTCCATGGCCGTCTGCGCCGGCCATTCCGACAAGGCGCTGCGCGTCGTTCAACTGATCCTGCGCACCCCCGCCCTGCGCGCACGCTTCGTGGAGCGTCAGGACCAGTGGCGCGACGAGCTGGCAGCGGAGCTGGCACAGCGCCTGCGGCTCGACCCCGACACCGATCTGTACCCGCGTCTGGCCGCCGGGATGGCGCTCACCGCTTTCGACGCCGTACTGCAACGGTGGAGCGGAAGCGACGGCGCCGAGGACCCGGCCGCGCTGACCGACCGGGCCTTCGCCACGATCGCCCCGGCGCTGGACTCCGCCGGATAAGCCGTCCCGCGGGCGGCGACGGACGCCCGCGCGTCACACCCGGAGCCCTCGTCGCCGCGCCGCTCAGACCGCGTTCAGGCCGTGCGAGGCGAAGACGGCCCGGGCGTCCGCCAGTGCGGCCCCGGTGGGGGACGGGGTGGCGTGGAGGGTGAAGTCCCTGCCGAGCGCCCGCCACTTGGCCTCGCCCAGCTTGTGGAAGGGCAGCACGTCCACGCGGGACACATTGCCGAGGGAGGCGGCGAAGGCGGCGACACCGTCGATGTTGGCGGGGTCGTCGGTCAGGCCCGGGACGAGGACGAAACGGAGATGGACGTCCTTGCCGAGATCGGCGAGGCGGTGCGCGAAGTCCAGGGTCGGCCGGAGCGGGCTGCCCGTGACCCGCTGGTAGGTGGCGGGATCCCAGGACTTGATGTCGAGCAGCACCAGGTCGACGTCGCGCAGCAGCGCGTCGGTGGCGCGGGCGCCGAGGAAGCCGGAGGTGTCGAGGGCGGTGTGCAGGCCGAGTTCGTGCTTGTAGCGGTGCAGCAGCTCGCCCGCGAAGACGGGCTGGAGCAGCGGCTCGCCGCCGCTGACGGTGGCGCCGCCTCCGGCGGCCCGGATGAACGTCGTGTACTTGGCGGCCTCGGCGACGACCTCGTCCGCGCCGACGCGCTTGCCGTCGCGCATCCGCCAGGTGTCGGGGTTGTGGCAGTACAGGCAGGTCAGCGGGCAGCCGGAGAGGAAGGTGACGAAACGCGTGCCCGGGCCGTCGACGCCGGTCGACAGGTCCCAGGAGTGCACCGAGCCGACGATCGGCCGGCGGGTGGCGGCCCCCGCCGGCGTGCTGGCGTCCTCGTCACAGCCGAAACGGGCCGGGCGGCCGACAGGGATCTCGGGGCTGAGCAGAACGGCCATGACCGGCCCTTCCTGGTCTGAGGGGTACGGAGAGGGGATGGTGGAGCGAGGGGGGCCGGGGGCCGGGGGGGGGAGCCCCCCCCCGACCGCCAAGCCGCCAACCCCTCAAAGCCCCCCGTGGAACGTCCGGTTGATGACGTCCAGCTGCTGCTCGCGCGTGAGGCGGACGAAGTTCACCGCGTAGCCGGAGACCCGGATGGTGAGCTGGGGGTAGTTCTCCGGGTGGCGCATGGCGTCTTCGAGGGTGGCCTTGTCGAGGACGTTGACGTTCATGTGGAAGCCGTTGCTCGCCATGAAGCCGTCGAGGACGCCGGACAGGTTCTCGATGCGCTCCCGCGGCGTGCGGCCGAGCGCGTCGGGGGTGATGGTGTTGGTGAGCGAGATGCCGTCCTCGGCGTCGTCGTAGGGGAGCTTGGCGACGGAGAGGGCCGAGGCGATGTAGCCGTGCTCGTCGCGCCCGTTCATGGGGTTGGCGCCGGGCGCGAACGGGGCGCCCGCGCGGCGCCCGTCGGGGGTGTTGCCGGTCTTCTGGCCGTAGACGACGTTGGACGTGATGGTCAGCACGGACTGGGTGTGCACGGCGTCGCGGTAGGTGGGGTGCTTGCGCACCTTCTCCATGAAGTCGTGCACGATCCGGGTGGCCAGCTCGTCGGCGCGGTCGTCGTTGTTGCCGTAGGCCGGGTAGTCGCCCTCGATCTCGTAGTCGACGGCGAGGCCGGTCTCGTCGCGGACGACCTTGACGCGGGCGTACTTGATGGCGGACAGCGAGTCGGCGGCGACGGACAGGCCCGCGATGCCGCACGCCATGGTGCGCAGGATCTGCTGGTCGTGCAGCGCCATCTCGATGCGCTCGTAGGCGTACTTGTCGTGCATGAAGTGGATGACGTTGAGGGCGTGGACGTAGGTCTTGGCGAGCCAGTCCAGCATCGCGTCGTACTGCCGGGCGACGGTCTCGTAGTCGAGGTGGTCGCCCTCGATGGGGGTGAAGCCCTCGACGACGAGCTTGCCGCTCTTCTCGTCGCGGCCCCCGTTGATGGCGTAGAGCAGGGCCTTGGCGACGTTGACGCGGGCGCCGAAGAACTGCATCTGCTTGCCGACGGCCATGGCGGAGACACAGCAGGCGATGGCGGTGTCGTCGCCGTACTTGGGACGCATCAGGGCGTCCGACTCGAACTGGATGGCCGAGGTGTCGATGGCCACCTGGGCGGCGAAGTCCTTGAACGCGGCGGGGAGTTGGGCGTCCCAGAAGACGGTGAGGTTGGGCTCGGGGGCGGGGCCGAGGTTGTAGAGGGTCTGCAGGGCGCGGAACGTGGTGCGCGTGACGAGGGGGCGGCCGTCCTCACCGATGCCGGCCATCGACCAGGTGACCCAGGTGGGGTCGCCGGAGTACAGCTCGTTGTATTCGGGGGTGCGCAGGAAGCGGACGATGCGCAGCTTGATGACGAAGTCGTCGATGAGTTCCTGGGCCTGCTCCTCGGTGAGGCGGCCCGCTTCGATGTCGCGCTGGAGGTAGATGTCGAGGAAGGCGTCGATGCGGCCGATCGACATGGCGGCGCCGTTCTGCTCCTTCACGGCGGCGAGGTAGGCGAAGTACAGCCACTGCACGGCTTCGCGGCCGGTGGTGGCGGGGCCGGAGATGTCGTATCCGTAGGACAGGGCCATGGCCTTGAGTTCGCCGAGGGCCTTGATCTGCTCGGAGATCTCCTCGCGGTCGCGGATGACGCTCTCGGTGGCCCAGGCCTCGCCGAGGCGGACCTTGTCGGCCTCCTTGGCGGCGATGAGGCGGTCGACTCCGTAGAGGGCGACGCGGCGGTAGTCGCCGATGATGCGCCCGCGACCGTAGGCGTCCGGCAGGCCGGTGATGATGCCCGAGGAGCGGCAGGCGCGGATTTCGGGGGTGTACGCGTCGAAGACGCCCTCGTTGTGGGTCTTGCGGAGGTGGGTGTAGACCTCGCGGGTGTGGGGGTCGGCCTCGTAGCCGTAGGCGTTGAGGGCGCCTTCGACCATGCGCCATCCGCCGTTGGGCATGATGGCCCGCTTGAGGGGGGCGTCGGTCTGGAGGCCGACGATGAGGTCGGTGTGGTCGGCGGCGGTGCCGTCGATGTAGCCGGGCCCGAAGGCGTCGATGCGGGACGGAGTCTTCACGTCCACGTCGTGGATGCCCTGCTCGATCTCGCGCGGGAACATCGACAGGAGCTTGTTCCAGACGGCGGTGGTGCGCGGGGTGGGGCCGGCGAGGAAGTCGGCGTCGCCGGTGTAGGGCGTGTAGTTCTGCTGGACGAAGTCGCGGACGTCGATGGCGTCGCGCCACAGTCCGCCCTGGAAGCCGTCCCAGGCTCCGCTGTTCTTGGTTGCCTCTGCGGGAGTCGCGGTCATGTCCGGGCACCCTTCCCAATCGCCGTTGACGTGGTGCTTCGTATCGCCGAGCACGGGCTCCTCGGCTGCTTCCATTGCACTCCCTCTGATCGATCAATTCCGGCGGCATAGGTCACCAAAGCCGGGCCGAAAGCCCCGGCCCGCGCCTCCCCCTTCTCTTGACACCCGCCCTGACCTGCACCTTTCGCAGGTACTTTGGCCCCTAGTTCGCTTGTGAATGCATTCACAAGAAATTCCGCACGCATGCCGGAGGGGCCCGCATCTTGGATGCGGGCCCCTCCGTCGCAGACTTCCGGGACGCGTCCTAGCTGGGCGCCTCCGCGCCCTTGCGGGCGTAGAACCACCAGGCGACCGCGATGCAGCTGACGTAGAAGGCCACGAAGCCCCACATCGCGCTGGTCACCGCGAAGTTGGCGAACATCGCCGGGATGAAGAAGAAGCCGTACGCGGCGATGGCGGAGGTGAAGCCGGTGACCGCGCCCGCCTCCATCTCGGACTGCTTGAGCGCCCGGGCGTACTCGGGAGTGCCTTCCGTCAGGCCCTTGAGATGCTGGTTGCGGAAGATCACCGGGATCTGCCGGAAGGTCGAGCCGTTGCCCACGCCGGAGAAGAAGAACGCGGCGAGGAAGCAGGCGAAGAAGCCGTAGAAGTTGCCCGAACCTCCGCCCGCGGGGAGGAAGTTGATGACGCCGATGATCGCGAGGGCCATGCCGACGAACGAGATGATGGTGACCTTCGCGCCGCCGAGCCGGTCCGCGATCCAGCCGCCGGCCCAGCGGGCGAGCGCGCCGAGCGCCGGGCCCATCCAGGCGTAGGTGGCGACGGAGTAGGCCGGGAAGGTCGTCTTGATCAGCAGCGGCAGGGCGGCGGCGAAGCCGATGAAGGAGCCGAAGGTGCCGACGTAGAGCCAGGTCATCAGCCAGTTGTGCTTGCGCTGGAAGATGACCTTCTGACGGCTGAAGGGGGTGGAGGCGACCTTCAGGTCGTTCTGGCCGAACCAGGCGATCAGGGCGAGCACGATGAGCACCGGCACCCACAGGAACGCGGCGTTCTGGAGATAGACCGGGGTGCCGTCCTTCTTGTGCTGGGCACTGCCGATGGCGATGGTCGAAAAGGTGATGACGATCGGTGTCAGGAGCTGGACGACCGACACCCCGAGGTTGCCGAGCCCGCCGTTGATGCCGGTGGCGTTGCCCTTCTCCTTCTTGGGGAAGAAGAAGCCGATGTTGGCGAGCGACGAGGCGAAGTTCGCGCCGCCGATGCCGCAGAGCGCCGCGATGACCACCATGACGCCGTACGGGGTCGAGGTGTCCTGAATGGCGATGCCGAGCCAGATCAGCGGCACGATCAGGATCACCGTCGACAGCGCGGTGAAGCGCCGCTGGCCGATCATCGGGCCGAGGAAGGTGTACAGGATGCGGGCGGTGCCGCCGGTGAGGCCGGGGATGGCGGTGAGCCAGAACAGCTGGGAGGTGGAGAAGGTGAAGCCGACGTCCTTGAGGTTGGTCGCGGTGACGGACCAGACCTGCCACACCACGAAGGCGACGAGCAGGGCGGGGACGGCGATCCACAGGTTCCGGGTGGCCACCTTGCGGCCCACCGAGCGCCAGAAGACCTCGTTCTCCGGCTCCCAGGCGGTGATGGTGCGGCCGGGGCGGTAGTCCTCCGGATCGTAGGAGACGTCGGCGGCGACGGGGCCGGTGTCGGGCCGGGCGGACGGCTGGAGCGCGGAACTCATGGTGCTTCCCAGGGGGTTGAGACGAGTCCTGACATATCCACGGTGCGCCGGGGGCGGGGGTCGCGGTGAGAGGCGAACGCCATGAGTGCGGGCAGCCCTAGGACCCGCCGCGTCCAGCCGTAGGACCCGCCGCCGCGCGCGGCGCCGGAGGGAAGCGGGTGGTGGGCAGGTCGGTGAGGTCGACGACGGGCAGGCGGACGTCCGGGTCGTCGAGGCACTGCCCGGTGCGCAGGTCGTACTCCTGCTTGTGCAGGGGCGAGGTGACGACCGGGACCCCGTCGCGGCTGCCCATGATGCCACCGGCGATGACGTCGGCGCCGGTGTACGGGTCGCGGTTGGAGACGGCGTACACCTCTCCCGTACGCGCCTTGAACAGGGCGGCCTCGCTGCCGTCGGGGAGCCGGGCCGGGCGCCCGCGCCCGGGCTCCAGGTCGTCGAGCGCGCCGAAGTCGACGCGGCCGAAGCGGGCGAGGGCGGCGGGGTCGGCGAGGACGGTCTGCCATTCGTCGCGGTAGGCGGCGACGTGCCGCGCCATCTGGGCTTCGAGCTCGCCGCAGATGCCGAGGGAGTCGGCGAGCAGGACGTCCTTGAGGTGGTCGAGCCCGCCGTCGATGCGCTCGATCCAGGCGGCGGTGCGCTCCAGGCGTTCGGCGGTGCGCACGTAGTACATGAGGAAGCGGTCGACGGTGGTGAAGAGCTCGGCGGTGGTCAGGTCGGAGGCGAGCAGGTCGGCGTGGCGGGGCCGGGCGCCGCCGTTGCCGCACACGTACAGGTTCCAGCCGCCGGCGGTGGCGATGACGCCGATGTCCTTGCCGCGTGCCTCGGCGCATTCGCGCAGGCAGCCGGAGACGCCGCCCTTGAACTTGTGCGGGGTGCGCAGGCCCCGGTAGCGCAGTTCGAGGTCGACGGCGAGCTGGATGGAGTCGCCCTGTCCGAAGCGGCAGAAGCGGGCGCCCACACAGGACTTGACGGCCCGCAGCGACTTTCCGTACGCCTGCCCGGACTCGAATCCCGCCCGGCCCAGGCGCCGCCAGATGTCGGGGAGCTGGTCGGCGCGGGCGCCGAAGAGGCCGATGCGCTGGGCGCCGGTGATCTTGGTGTAGAGGCCGTAGTCGCGGGCGACCTCGCCGAGCGCGATGATCTGCCCGGGGGTGACCTCGCCGCCGGGGAGGCGCGGGACGACGGAGTAGGTGCCGTCCTTCTGGAGGTTGGCGAGGAAGAGGTCGTTGGTGTCCTGGAGCGTTGCCTGCTCGCCGTCGAGGACGTGGCCGATGCCGAGTTCGGGGGCGAGGGTGGCGAGGATGTTGCCGATGGCGGGCTTGCAGACCGCGCATCCGTCGCCGCCCGCGCCGTGACGCTCCATCACCTCACTGAAGGAGCACAGTCGTTGGTCGCGGACGGCGGCGTAGATCTCGGAGCGGGACAGGGCGAAGTGCTCGCACAGTCCCCGCGCCCTGGCGAGGCCCCGGGTCGCGAGTTCGGCGTCGAGGACGGCCTGGAGCGAGCCGGTGCACGCCCCGCAGCCGGTGCCGGCCCTGGTGCGGCGCTTGATGCCGCCGATGTCGGTGAGTCCGTGCTCGGTGATGGCGCCGCGCACCTGGCCCTTGGTGACGTTGTGGCAGGAGCAGACGACGGCGTCGTCGGGCAGCGCGTCCGCGCCGGGCAGCTCACCGGCGCCGGGCGACACGAACGCGGCGGCTGGGCCCGGGAGTTGGCGCCCGGTGTGCGGCTGGAGCGTTCCGTACGCCCCGGCGTCGCCGACCAGGATGCCCCCGATGAGACGCCCGTCGGGGCCGAGCAGCAGTTTCTTGTAGACGCCTTCGCGCCCGTCGGAGAAGAGCACCTCCACGGCGCCGCTCTCCGGCGCGGCGAAGGGGTCGCCGAAGGAGGCGACGTCGGCGCCGAGCAGCTTCAGCCTCGTGGAGGTGTCGGCGCCGGTGAAGGTGCGGTCGGCGCCGCCCGCGAGCCGCTCGGCGACGGTCTCGGCCATCTGGTAGCCGGGGGCGACCAGACCGTAGACGCGGCCGTCGACGGTCCGGGCGCATTCGCCGACGGCGTAGATGGACGGGTCCGAGGTGCGGCAGTACTGGTCCACGGCGACGCCGCCCCGGTCGCCGACGGCCAGCCCGCAGGCGCGGGCGAGCCGGTCGCGGGGCCGCACTCCGGCGGAGAACACCACCACGTCGGCATCGATGCGGCCTCCGTCGCTGAGCCGCAGCCCGCGCGCCCGGCCGGCTTCGTCCAGCTCGACCGCCCGCGCCCCGACTCCGGTGTGCACGGCGACGCCCATGGATTCGATGGTGGCGCGCAGGGCCGCCGCGCCGCCGTCGTCGACCTGGAGCGGCATGAGGCGGGGCGCGAACTCGACGACGCGGGTGTCGAGACCGAGGGTGCGCAGCGCCCCGGCGGCCTCAAGGCCGAGCAGCCCGCCGCCGATGACGACACCGCTGCGGGCGCCGTCGCGGGCGTACTGGGTGAGCTGCTCGACGTCGTACAGGGTGCGGTAGGTGAAGCAGCCGGTGGCGTCGGCGCCGGGGATGTCCGGCACGAAGGGGTGGGAGCCGGTGGCGAGCACGAGCGCGTCGTAGGGGACGACGGCGCCGGAGGTGGTGGTGACCGTGCGGGCGGCCGGGTCGATGGCTTCGGCGGGGTCGCCGAGCCGCAGGTCGATCCCGTTGCGTTCCATGAACTCGTCGTCGCACAGGGCCAGTTGGGCGGCGGTGGCTCCGGTGAACGCGGCGGAGAGGTGCACCCGGTCGTAGGCGGGGATGTCCTCTTCGGCCAGGACGGTGGCGTGCCAGCCGGTGGCGCCGGTGCCGACGGGGGCCCCGCGCTCCACGAGGGCGCCGCGCTCGGCGAGCGCCTCCAACAGGCGCTGGCCGACCATGCCGTGACCGATCAGCACGAGGTTCTGCGCGGGCTGTGCCATGGCTTCGCTCCGGGGCTCGGCTGGGTGCGGGGGCGCACCGGAAGGGGTTCGCCCTTCGCGGGGACGGACCGCGAGGGATCCGCCCCTTCGACGCTAGATCGCCCGCCCACGCCGCAGGCCCCGAAAAAGCCCTGCTCACCAGGGTCCGGGGACCCTGAAGGAGCAGGGCGATCGGCCCTGTCGCACCCGCCGCCTAGCGGGGCGGGTGGAGCTTGCGGAAGTAGGTCCAGCTGGTCTCGTTGGGCTCGCTCCACTTCTCGGGGGCGTGCGCGTACTCGGGGTGGTGCTCGGCGATGTAGCCGCGGGTGCGCTCGGGCACCTCGGCGTACGAGCCGAGCTTGCGGCCCCGGCAGTGGTAGGTGAGCCCGCCCGGCCGCTGCCCGCGCGCCATCCAGGGCAGCCACGGCGACATCCGGGTCCAGGACATGGTGGCCGGGACGCCGGGTGCGTCACCGGCCAGGTCGGCGCGGTGGGCGAAGAACTGGAACAGCTCCAGGGCCTTGTACGTGTCGCCGGCCGAGTGCTCGGGGTACTGGGCCACGGGCAGCGGCGAGGGGTAGGCCAGCGGGATCTCCAGGCTGAAGCAGACCTGGTCCCCCAGCTCGGTCCTGGGCACCGGGAAGGGGCGCCAGCGCTGGTTGGCCGGGTCGTTCCAGATGTGCACGACGGGCAGGCCCTGCCAGGTCTCCAGGATCTCGCGGCTGTCCGGGTCCAGGTAGAACGCGGCTTCCCTGGTGAGCAGTTGGTACGCGTCGGGCCCGGCCCCCTCGTCGGGGACGAGCCGGGCGACGTTGACCCCTTCGAAGCCGAAGAGCCGCTGGTAGGGCTCGTCGGGCGCCCAGGAGTACACGTCGCCGGACCACCAGTAGGTGACGTCCTGCCCGTCGAGGGAGGCGCGGGTGCGGGCGAGGTCGCGGAGCTGCTGCGCGGGTGTGGTCATGCCTCCACTCTGCGCGGCGGGACCCCGCGACGAAACCCCCCGCCGCCCTACACCCGGTCCCGCCGGGCGAACTCGACGAGCCCGGCGAATGCCCGCGGCGCGAGGACGAGGGTGGGGCCGTGGGGGTTCTTGCTGTCGCGTACGGCGACGCTGTGCGAGTCGGTGAGGTCGGTGGCGATTTCTATGCAGTCGCCGCCGTTGTTGCTGTACGAGGACTTGACCCAGGCGCACACTTCAACGCAGTTGCCGCCGTTGTTGCTGTATGAAGACGTGATCCAGCGGAGGGAGTCGGTCGTGGTCACGGGGTGCCCTTTCGTGCCTCGTTGATCAGGTCCACCGATGCCGTCTGCGACAGCGCTTCGGCCTGTAGCTGATGGTAGGCCGCGAGCAGCGGCAGCACGGCACCCGTGTCCCGGTCGAAGTGGCCGCGCATCTGCGACTCCGCGTAGGCGGTGACGGACAGGTCGGCCAACGTCAGCAAGTTCAGCGGGAGATCGAACGGACGACGCTCCCCCATGCTGTATGGGGCGATCTGGAGGACGGTGTTGGGCAGTGCGGCGAACTCCACGAGCCGGTCGAGCTGCGCCCCCATGACCTCGGGCCCGCCGACCGGCCGACGGATGCAGCTCTCGTCCATCACCACCAGCATCGCGGGTGGGCGCGCCCGCACCAGCGCGGCCTGCCGCCGCGCCAGGAACGCGACGCGCTCATCGGCCTGTTCGGGGGTGATGGCACCGCGCCACACGGCGCTGTCGGCCAACGCCCTCATGTACTCGGGTGTTTGAAGGAGCCCTGGAACGATCCCGATTTGGTACAGCCGGATCTCCACCGCCCGCCCCTCGTGCTCGACGTACTGCGGGAATCCCTCCAGCAGTCCGCCGTGCTTGATCTCGCGGTACTCCCGCTCGAACGCGCCGTCCGTGCCTGCCTTGCCGAGCGCCCGGTCCGCGCTGCGCGAGAAGCGGAGGGTCGGAGGCTTGCGGCCGGTTTCGATGGCCGAGATGTGCACGCTCGAATAGTCCATGCGCTCGGCCAGTTCGTCCTGCGTCCAGCCCCGTTCCTCGCGCGCCCCGCGCAGCCGCGCCCCGAAGGCTGCCTGCGGTGAAGCGTCGGGGTTCAACTCCCGCTTGTTCATGGGTCGTTCACCAATCTTCCGTCCTGTTTGAACAGGTTGAATGCTTCCCCGGCGTGCCCCACGCTGAACCTGCTCAGTGACGGATCGGCTACGGAGCGCAGCCGATCCGCGCCCACGGGACTGCGAAGGCGGTTGGACCCATGACTTCTCCCCCGGAGTACGCACCCCCCGCGGACGCCGCGCCGCCCCCCTCCTGCGAGCTCTGCCGTGCGGCGGGCCGGGCGCGGGCGCGGGCCCATATGGCGGGCAGCCCCGAAGGGGTGGCCGAGGCCACCGAGGTGATCCGTTCGCACCCTCATGGCGCGGGCGACCAGCGGTGAGCGCCCTGGGGGTCCTGATGGTGGATCTCGCCGCACTGGACGCGGCCGACGTCACGCGGCCCCGGCCCGGGCCGGTCGATCCGGGCTCCTGCGCGGTGTGCGCGGTGGTGAAGGCGCTGGCGGCGGAGACGGTGGAGCTCGCCGATCCGGGGCTGGCGGCCGACTGGGCGGAGCTGGCCCACCTCCACGCGGTGCTGGGTCACCCGGAGGACACCCGCCGGCATCCGTGACCGGCGTGCCGTGCGGGGGGCGACCTCAGCGTCCGGGGGCGGAGTCCGTCCCGGGCAGGGTCCAAGGGCCCCCTGGCCGGGGACCTCGGCGGCCCGCGCCGGGCCCGGCCCCGAGCTACCGTGAAAAGGCCGGGGTGTCACGACACCACCCCGGCACCCACAGCCCGTCCGGACGGGAGGCCGCGAGATGCTGGTGATCGCCGTGCACGGCAGCGCCCTGCCCGGGGCGGACGGGACCATCGACCGGCTGGTGCACGCGCTGCCCACCCCCGCCGTGGTCGGGCACCTGGACCTTCAGCGCCCGGGCCTCGCCGAGGTCCTCGCCCACCGTCCCGGTGCCGTGGTCGTCCCGCTGCTCCTGGGCGACGGCTACCACCGCAGTGTCGACCTCCCCGCCGTCGCGCGCCGCTTCCGCTGCACCGTGACGCCGGGCCTGGCGGGCGAGCCGGACGTGGCCCGGGCGGTGGACGACCGGCTGTGCGCGGCCGGCGGTCCCGGGGACGCGGTGGTCGTCGCGGGCGCGGGCTCGACGCGGCCGGGCGGCAGGGACGGAACCCTGGCCGTCGTAAGGGAGTTGAGGTCCGCGCATCCCGGCGTCCGGGTGGTCGACGCCTACTGCGCCGGCGCGGAACCCACCGTCCCTCAGCGGGTCGCACAACTCCGGCGCGCCGGGTACCGGCGGATCTCGATCGCCGCTCACCTCCTGGCCCCCGGCCGCTTCACCCGCGTACTGGAGGCGACCGCGGGTGTCGACGCCGTGTCGGCCCCGATCGCCGACCATCCCCTGATCGCGCGGCTCGTGCTGAACCGGTACGAATCCGCCGGCCCCGAAGTGCTGGCCGCCTGAGTGTTGGCCGCCTGACGCACCGGCCGGTCTGGTGTGCTGTGCGCATGCCACGTATGACCGCGCGCAGCCGCCACGAGGGCCACCGCGCCTCGACCCCGCTGGAACTCTTCTTCGACCTGTGTTTCGTGGTCGCCGTCGCCCAGGGCGGCGCCCGGCTCGTGCACGCGCTGGCCGAGGGCCACGTGGGCACGGGCCTCGCCGGATACGCGGCGGTCTTCTTCGCCATCTGGTGGGCGTGGATGAACTTCACCTGGTTCGCCTCGGCCTACGACACCGACGACGCCCTGTACCGGGTGGTGACCCTCGTCCAGATCACCGGCGTCCTGATCCTGGCGGCGGGCGTGCCGCGCGCGTTCGACGGCGACTTCACGCTCAGCGTCATCGGCTACATCGTGATGCGGCTCGCGCTGACCAGCCAGTGGCTGCGGGCCGCCCTGTCCTGCCGGGACCGGGCGGAGCGCGCGATGTGCCTGCGGTACGCGGCCGGGCTCGTGGTGTGCCAGGGGGGCTGGATCGTCCTGCTGTTCGTGCCGGACTCCGCCCGCACCTGGCTCTTCCCGCTGCTCGCCCTGGCCGAACTGTCCGTACCGATGATCGCCGAGCGCGTCCACACCACCACCTGGCATCCGCACCACATCGCCGAGCGGTACGGCCTGTTCACGCTGATCGTGCTCGGCGAGACGGTGTCGGCCGCGACCATCGCCGTCCAGGAGGCCCTCGACGAGCACGACGAACTGGGTGATCTGCTACCGCTCGCGGCGGGCGGTCTGCTCATCGTCTTCGCCGCGTGGTGGATCTACTTCGCGGCGCCGATCCACGACCATCTGACCTCCAACCGGCAGGCCTTCGTGTGGGGTTACGGCCATTACGTGGTGCTCGCCGCCGCGGCGGCGATCGGCGCGGGCATGGAGGTCGCGATCGAGCAGACCGTGGGCAAGGCCCACATCTCGGCCAACGCGGCGGCGTCCGCGGTGACGGTCCCGGCCGCGCTGTTCCTCCTGACGGTCTGGCTGCTGCACTCCCGTCACTTCAAGCGGGGCACGGCGCAGCAACTGATGCTGCCCGTAGCCGCGTTGGCGGTGCTCGGCTGTACGTTCGCGGGTCACGCGGCGGTGCCACTGGCCGGTGCGGTGTCGGCCCTGACGGTGGCGATCGGCTGGGCCCTGAACCGCGAGCGGCCCACCACCCCGGCCGCGCCCGCGCTGTAGCGGCGCGGCGGTCGGAGGGTGCCGTCGGTGCGCCGCTGGTCGTCAGAGAGCGCCGTCGGTGGTCAGAGAGTGCCATCGAGCCTCGTCCGGGCGTTCAGCCGGTCCCGTGCGGTCCGCAGGGCCGGCGGGCTCTGCCGCGGAGTCGTGTGCGGGTCCCACAGGTCCGCGAGGCTGCCGATGCGTGTCGCGGATCCGCAGTGCGCGCACGACACCATCACCGCGCGCTGGTAGACGATTCCTACGGTGTCCCGGTCCTTGCAGTACCTACAGGGTGTGCCGCTGTAGGTGCGCCGGACGAATTCATACGCACGCGCGACTTCCCCGCCGTCCTGGAAAACCTGGTCGAGCTCAGCGTCAGTAGTCATGATCACCTCGTGTCGGCCCGTCGTTCTTCCCGCGTCCAACATGACACGGCGGCCCGCCCCCACGAGGCCGGACCGCCGTATTGGGGCGGGGCGTGGTAGGCATGGCGACCATGGCCAACGACTCCCTCACCGACGTCCCCGGGTTCCGCGTCGGGCACGCGGCCGTCGCCGGGCCGGGTGCGCTGAGCGGCACCACCGTCGTGCTGGCCCCGCCCGGCGGCGCGGTCGCCGCCGTCGAGGTGCGCGGGGGCGGTCCTGGCACCCGGGAGACCGACGCGCTCGACCCGAAGAACGTCGTCGAGCGCATCGACGCCGTGGTCCTCACCGGCGGCAGCGCGTTCGGGCTCGACGCGGTGAGCGGGGTCATGGCGTGGCTGGAGGAACAGGGGCGCGGGGTGCGGGTGGGTCCCGAGCCGCACCAGGTGGTTCCGGTGGTGCCCGCGGCCTGCGTGTTCGACCTCGGGCGCGGCGGCGACTGGCGGGCCCGGCCCGACGCGCCGGTGGGGCGGGCCGCCGCGGAGGCCGCCGGGGCCGCCGGACGCGAGGTCGCCCAGGGCACCGTCGGGGCAGGCACCGGCGCGGTGGTCGGCGGGGTCAAGGGCGGGGTCGGCACCGCGAGTGTGCGGCTCGCCTCGGGGGTGTGGGTCGCCGCGCTCGTGGTCGTCAACGCCGTGGGTTCGGCGGTCGACCCGCACACCGGGGTGCTGTACGGGGAGTACGGGGCGGGGGCGCCCCCTCAACCGCCGCGTCCGGAACGGCACTTGGCGGCTCAGGCGCGCATCGCCGACTCCCGCGAGCGCATGGGCCTCCCGCCGCTCAACACCACGCTCGCCGTCGTGGCCACCGACGCCCCGCTCACCCGGCCGCAGGCGCAGAAGCTCGCCGGGACTGCGCACGACGGGCTGGCCCGCGCCATCCGCCCCGTCCACCTCATGCACGACGGGGACACCGTATTCGCGCTGGCGTCCGGGACGCCCGGCCCCCTCGGACCTCACGGCCCCCGCGACCCCCGCGACCCCTTCGGACCTCGCAGCCCCCTCGACCCCTTCGGCCCGGAGGAGTTGAACCACGTCCTGGCCGCGGGCGCGGACGTCGTGGCGCGGGCGATCGTCAAGGGCGTACGGGCGGCGGAGGGCATCGAAGGACCCGGCGGGACATTCCCCTCTTATCAGGATCTGTACGGGAGTTGAGCCCGCGCCACGCCGCAATGTGACGGCCGCCACAATCCCTTCTCGCAACCGGGCGACCCGTTCGGTTGCTCTATGTCAGTACTGGATCACCTCGCAGTACATCGCGCAGACATGGAGCAGCCCGTGACACCGCCGGCGTCGGACAACGCAGCGCAGCCTCAGCAGTTCAGCACCCCGCGCCCCGCGCGTTCGTCCGCCCGCCGCCGTGCCCGCCTGATCGCGGGAGCGGCCGGGCTGCTGGTCGGCGCGCTCGCGCTGACGGCCTGCGGCGGCGACGCCAAGGCCAACGACGACGCCAAGAACGGCAAGGGCACGGACGCCTCGGCCGCCAAGGACGCCTCCACGCTGAAGATCACCATCTCGGCGAAGGACGGCTCCACCAACGCCTCCATCAACGACGTCAACGTCAAGGCGGAGGGCGGCAAGCTCTCCGACGTGACGATGACCGAGGTGCAGGGCGGCAAGGCGGTGCCCGGCACGCTCGCGGCCGACGGACTGTCCTGGAAGCCGACCGGCAAGGTCGAGCGCGGCACCCAGTACAAGATCACCGCGAACGGCAAGGACGACAAGGGCCGGGCCGCGACGGAGAACGCGCAGTTCACCACCGTCTCGGCCAAGGACAGCTTCATCGGCACCTACACGCCCGACAACGGCGCCACGGTCGGTGTCGGCATGCCGGTGTCCTTCAACTTCAACAAGGCGATCACCAACAAGAAGGACGTCCTCTCCCACATCACGGTCACCAGCAGCAGCGGCCAGCCGGTCGTCGGGCACTGGTTCAACTCCCAGCGCCTGGACTTCCGTCCGGAGCAGTACTGGAAGGCCGGCTCCAAGGTGACGATGAAGATCGACCTGGACAAGGTGGAGGGCGCCAAGGGCGTCTACGGCGTCCAGAAGAAGGAAGTCACCTTCACCATCGGCCGCAACCAGGTCTCGACGGTGGACGTGAAGACGCAGGAGATGACGGTCCAGCAGGACGGCAAGACCGTCAAGACGATCCCCGTCTCGACGGGCAGCGCCGCGCACCCGACCTACAACGGGCAGATGGTGATCTCCGAGAAGTTCACGCAGACCCGGATGAACGGCGACAGCGTGGGCTTCGGCGGCGAGTACGACATCAAGGACGTGCCGCACGCGATGCGCCTGTCCACCTCGGGCACCTTCATCCACGGCAACTACTGGGGCGACCCGTCGGTGTTCGGCAACGAGGGCACCAGCCACGGCTGTGTCGGCATGCGGGACGTGAAGGGCGCCGCGGGTGACACCACGGCGAAGTGGATGTTCGACCACAGCCTCATCGGCGACGTCGTCATCGTGAAGGGCTCGCCCGACAAGACCATCTCCCCGGACAACGGCCTGAACGGCTGGAACCTGTCGTGGGCACAGTGGACGGCGGACAGCTCCTCCTGACCAACTTCCGTTCTACGGAACGGACTTGACCGGCCGGTAACCCAAATACGGGGTGCCGGCCGGAAAAGTTTCGGCCATGCCCGCTGCGCGATCCGCCCCCAGGGGCTACGTTGAGCACCTTCTACGTGACCAACAGCGACGGCCAGGAGAAGCCTTGGTGCTCCATGTGCCCCACCCGCTCGACGGCGAGCGCGGTCCCGGCGACGAATCGGCGCAGGACCAGCTGGCCGCCCTGCTCGGGCGGGCCCTGAACTCCTTCGATCTGCCGGACGAACTCGTCGAGCGGCTCGCCCTGGCGATGGCGCACACCACCTCGCTCCACTCCTCCCTGCACACCTCGGCGGCGGGGACGGGCGGCCGGCGGCTGAGCCGCGAGACCTACCGGCACTGCTATCTGCTCCTGGACGGCACGACCGTCACGCTGTGGGAGCTGGCCCACCACGACGGCCGCGAGTACGCCCACGAGCTGTACGCCGCCGAGGACGAGGCCCGGCTCGCCGCGGCCCGGCTGCACCGCGGGACGCTCCCGGCCGGCCCGCCGGCCGGGCCCGACGACGAACTGGACGCGCTGGTGGCGGAGTTGAACGGCATCGGGCTCGCCTCGGGTGTCATCGGCGCGTACCCGGCCGTCGGGGGCTTCGACGGTGTCGAGGACTGCTGGGAGGCCGGACTCGGCCCCGAGGAGGTCATCGGCGCGGACCGCGCCGCCGCGTCCCCGGCCCGCCCGCGCGCCCCGTACGCCCCCGACGACTCGGCCGATCACGCCCGGCGGCTGCTGCGCCGCGCCGAGAACCCGGACCGGCCGGGCGGGCGCACGGCGTTGCGGCTGCGCGGCGCACACGCGCACCGCATCACCCAGGCGTTCGGCCGGCACTGCCGCACGGGCGGCCGCGAGGCCGCGTTCACCCTGTACGAGCACGCGTTCCTACTGCTGGACGGCGGCGAGCTGAGCCTGTGGGAGGTCGAGCACACCGCGACCCCCGACGGCCGTCACATGTGCGAGGTGTACGGGAGCGAGCAGGCCGCACGCACCGCCATGGAGCGCCGCGCACACGTGGGTTGAGCCCGCGCCGGTCCCGGGGATCCGGCCCTCACCGGCCGCCCACCGTACGGCGATCCGGCGCTTGCCTGCGCCACGGGCCGCCCCCCGTACGGCGATCCGGCGCTTGCCGGCCGCCACGGGCCGCTCCCCGCACGGTCAGGAGCTGCGTGGATCGAGCTGGCGGATCAGGCCGGCGAAGGCGGCGCGCTCGGCCTCGGTGAGGGCCACGGCCTCCTGCTCGGGCGGCCCGGCCTGGCGGCCCACCGCGCGCAGGGAGCGCAGCGCGTGCCACTCGGCCCGGTCGGCGCGCTCGCGGCGCACGACGCGGACGAGACCGACGACCCAGGCGACACTCGCCGCAGCGAGGACGGAAAGGCCTATCTGCTGAATGATCGTGATGTTCTGAGCCACGGGGCCAGTAGACAACACCGGCCGGGACTTGCGGCAGGGGCTGTAGGGACTTTGGTCCCCAAGTGGTACATGTCACGTCATGGCAGGCAGCGCCCGGCCCCGGTCCCGTGCGGGGACCGGGGCTGGGCGGCCCGGGGCCGGGGCCCCGCGCGGATCCCGTACGCGGGGCCGGTTCAGGCGGCCACGGCCACCTTCGCCTCCTCGTCCCCGGCGGGCGCCGCGACCTCCGCCGCGGGACGCCTGCGCAGGCCCTTGAGCAGGACGACCAGGGCCGCGCTCACCACGGTGCCGGCCGCGATGGCGAGCAGGTACAGGAACGCGTTGCCGATCAGCGGGACCACGAAGACGCCGCCGTGCGGGGCCCGCAGGGTGCAGCCGAAGGCCATCGACAGGGCGCCGGTGACCGCGCCGCCGGCCATCGCGGACGGGATGACCCGCAGCGGGTCGGCCGCGGCGAACGGGATGGCGCCCTCGGTGACGAAGGAGGCCCCGAGCACCCAGGCCGCCTTGCCGTTCTCGCGTTCGGCGCGGGTGAACAGGCGTCCCCGTACGGTCGTGGCGAGCGCCATCGCCAGCGGCGGGACCATGCCCGCCGCCATCACGGCGGCCATCACCTTGAAGCTGCCGTCGGTGGCGTCGGCGAGGCCGCCGATCGCGAAGGTGTAGGCGACCTTGTTCAGCGGGCCGCCGAGGTCGAAGCACATCATCAGGCCGAGGATCACACCGAGCACGACGATGTTGGCGCCGGTGAGTCCGTTGAGCCAACTGGTCAGCGCGGACTGGAGCTTGGAGATCGGTTCGCCGATCACCAGGAACATCAGGAAGCCGACGACGGCCGAGGAGATCAGCGGGATCACCACCACCGGCATGATGCCGCGCAGCGCCGCCGGGATCCGTACCTTCTGCACCGCCATGACCACGGCGCCCGCGATCAGACCGGCGGCGAGCCCGCCGAGGAAGCCGGCCTTGATGTCGAGGGCGATGGCGCCGCCGACGAAGCCGGGCACCAGACCGGGGCGGTCGGCCATCCCGTACGCGATGTAGCCGGCCAGGACCGGCACGAGGAACTTGAACGCCACCCCGCCGATCTGGAACAGCAGCGCCGCCCAGCTCATCGAGTCCGTCCACAGGAAGTGGTCCACGACCGAGGGGGCATCGCTGACCTGGTAGCCGCCTATGGCGAAGCCGAGCGCGATGAGCAGCCCGCCCGCCGCCACGAACGGGACCATGTAACTGACGCCTGACATCAGCCACTTGCGCAGCTTCGTGCCGTAGCCCTCGTCGGGCTCGCCGGCCGCCTCGACGGGGGACGGCTTGGCACCGGCCTCGGCGACCTCGCCGCGGGCGGCCTTGTCGCGCACCTCGGCGATCAGTTCGGCGGGCCGGTTGACCCCCGCCTTCACGCCGACGTCGACGGTGGGCTTACCGGCGAAGCGCTCCTTGTCCCGTACGGGCACGTCGTGCGCGAGGATCACGGCGTCGGCGGCGGCGATCACGGCCGGGTCGAGCCGGGTGAACCCGGCGGAGCCCTGCGTCTCGACACTGACCTCGACCCCCGCGGCCTGCCCGGCGCGCTCCAGGGACTCGGCCGCCATGTAGGTGTGGGCGATGCCGGTGGGGCAGGAGGTGACGGCGACGATGCGGAAGGGGGGGTTGGTGTCGGCCGGGGCCGGGGTGGCGGGGGTTGGGGCCGCGGGCGCCGGGGTGGCCGGGGCCGGGGTGGCCGGAGTTGGCGTGGCCGGGGTCGGGGTGGCCGATGCGGCGGGGATGGGGTCGGCCGGGGTCGGCGGCTCGTCGCCTGCGATCAGGGACGCCGCCTCCTCGGCAGTGGCCGCGCCGCGCAGGGCGGAGGTGAAGGCGGCGTCCATCAGCTGGCGGGCCAGCGTCGAGAGGATGCCGAGGTGGGCGTCGTCGGCGCCCGCCGGGGCCGCGATGAGGAAGATCAGGTCGGCCGGGCCGTCCGGGGCGCCGAAGTCGATCCCGGTGGCGCTGCGCCCGAAGGCGAGCGTCGGCTCGGTGACGTGGGCGCTGCGACAGTGCGGGATGCCGATGCCGCCGTCGAGCCCGGTCGGCATCTGGGCCTCGCGGGCCGCCACGTCGGCGAGGAAGCCGTCGAGGTCGGTGACGCGGCCGAGGGCCACCATGCGCTCGGCGAGCGAACGGGCGGCGGTCTCCTTGGAGTCGGCGGCCAGGTCGAGGTGGAGGTCGACCAGTTGCGCGGTGATCAGCCGGCTCATCGCGGGCTCCTTTGCACGCTGAGAGGGGTGGGCGGGGCGGCGGTCATGACGCCGGTTCGGTGAGGGGGCGGTCCAGCGGTACGGCGTCGGTGACGGTGACGGCCGCCGGGTCGAGGTCGCCGGGGGCGGGCATCACGCTGCCGGGCAACTGCACGGCGGCGGCGCCGTGCGCGACGGCCGCGGCGAGCGCCCCGGGTCCTTCTCCGCCCGCCGCGAGGAACCCGGCGAGCGAGGCGTCGCCGGCTCCGACGTTGCTGCGCACGGCCGCGACCGGCGCACTGGCGAAGTACGTGCCGTGGGCGCCCACCAGGAGCTGGCCGTCGGCGCCGAGGCTGGCGAGCACGGCGCGCGCGCCGAGTTCGCGCACCTCTTCGGCGGCCTTGACCGCGTCCCCGACGGTGGCCAGGGGGCGGCCGACGGCCCGGGCGAGCTCCTCGGCGTTGGGCTTGACCACGTCGGGCCGCTCACGCAGGGCGGCGATCAGGGAGGGACCCGAGGTGTCGAGGGCGACCCTGGCCCCTGCGGCGTGCGCGCGGGCCACGAGGTCGGCGTACCACTGGGGCGCAAGGCCGGGCGGGAGGCTGCCGCAGCAGGCTATCCAGTCGGCGCGTACGGAGGTGCGGCTGACGGTGGCGAGGAGCAACTCGCTCTCGTCCGCGCTCAGTTCGGG
Source organism: Streptomyces sp. NPDC048111 (assembly GCF_043202815.1). Taxonomy (NCBI): domain Bacteria; kingdom Bacillati; phylum Actinomycetota; class Actinomycetes; order Kitasatosporales; family Streptomycetaceae; genus Streptomyces; species Streptomyces sp. NPDC048111. Next base: position 44,467 of record NZ_JBIDBD010000017.1, on the reverse strand, counting down.
CCCGGGCGCGTTGATCTTGGTGAGGGTGCCGTCGGGTTCGGCGACCGCGATGTTGGAGCGGGTGCGGCCGGCCACGGCCACGGGGGCGACCTCGATGCCCTCGGCGGCGAGCAGTTCGGCGACCAGGGCGCCGGGGGCGCCGCCGAGCGGCATGACGGCGACGGTGCGGTGGCCGGCGGCGGCGACGGCCCGCGAGACGTTGACGCCCTTGCCGCCCGGGTCGACCCGTTCACCGCTCGCGCGCAGCACCTCGCCCCGCAGGAGACCGGGGACCTCGTAGGTGCGGTCCAGGCTGGGGTTGGGGGTGACGGTGAGGATGTTCATACGGTGATCACGTCCGTGCCGGTGGCCTCGATGGCGGCGATGTCGTCGGGGGCGAGCCCCTGGTCGGTGATGAGGAGGTCGACGTCGGCCATGTCGGCGAAGCGCGCGAAGTGCTCCTGGCCGTGCTTGGCGGAGTCGGCAAGCACGACCACGCGCCGGGCGGCGCCGATCGCGGCGCGCTTGACGGCGGCCTCGGCGAGGTCGGGGGTGGTGAGGCCGTGGGCGGCGGAGAAGCCGTTGGTGCCGAGGAAGACGACGTCGACGCGGATCTCGCCGTAGGCGCGCAGCGCCCAGGCGTCGACGGCGGCCCGGGTACGGTGGCGGACCCGTCCGCCCACCAGGTGGAGGTCGATGTCCGGGTGGTCGGCGAGCCGGGCCGCGACGGGCAGGGCGTGGGTGACGAGGGTGAGGCCGCTGTCCAGGGGGAGCGCGGCGGCGAGCCTCGCGACGGTCGATCCAGCGTCCAGGACGACGCTGCCCTCGGCGGGCAGTTCGGCGAGGGCGGCCCGGGCGATGCGGTCCTTCTCGTCGGCGGCGGTGGATTCGCGCTCGGCGAGGTCGGGCTCGAAGTCGAGGCGGCCGGCGGGGATGGCTCCGCCGTGCACGCGGCGCACCAGACCGGCGCGGTCCAGCGCCTTCAGGTCTCGCCGTACGGTCTCGGCGGTGACCTGGAACGTCTCGGCGAGCGAGAGCACGTCCACTCTTCCGCTCTCGCGCGCGATGCGCAGGATTTCCTGCTGGCGCTCCGGTGCGTACATGTCTGGTTTGTCCATTCTGCTGCCCGAACCTGTGGGTACGGGGTCAGATTACGGGGTGCCCGTGCCCATGTAAACCAATTCGGGCGCCCCCCGGGCACAACCGGACCAAGGGCCCCCGGGTCCTCGCCGAAAGCCCCGGGCCCCCTGGGGCCACCCGCCCCGGGGGCGCGGCCGGCCCCTTGGGGGTTTGCCCACCCACCCGCCCGTGCAGCGGGTTGAACCGGCTGAGCCCTGGGGCTGCGCCCCAGACCCCCTTGAGGGGCTCCGCCCCTCGAACCCCGGCGGGTCTGCCCACCCGCCCGCCCGTGCGGGGGGTCGGACAGGCCCGGCCCCTGGGGCTCCGCCCCAGACCCCCTGAGGGGCTCCGCCCCTCGAACCCCGGCGGGGGCTGCGCCCCCTGCACCCCCTATCGCGCCTAAAGGGCGCTCGTCCTCAAACGCCGGACGGGCTGAGGATGCGCATGCTGGCCCGCACCGAGCAGTTAAGGGGCGCGGGGAACTGCGCGAGAAGCGACCACGGTCCGCAGACGGCCGGGGGTTAGGGGCGCGGGGAACTGCGCGAGAAGCGACCACGGTCCGCACACGGCCAGGGGGTTGAGGGGCGCGAGGAACTGCGCGACCAGCCACGCACGGTGCGAGGCCGACAGCGGGTTGAGGGGCGCGGGGAACTGCGCGAGAAGCAACCACGGCCCGCACACGACCGCGGAGCCAAGGGGCGCGGGGAACTGCGCGAACCCCGGGCACCCCCAGCACCCCCAGCCCCCCCGCACCCCAAAACCCCGCACCTCAAAAGGCACGGGGCCGCCGAATACCGGCAGGGTGGAGCCGCGGGGCCGGGCCTCGCCCACCCGGGTCAGGCCGGGCCTCGCTCACCCGGGTCGGGCCGGGCCGGGCACGCCCGGGCGGGGCCAGCGTGCCCGGGGCCGGTCAGGGGGTCGGGGCCGGGTCCTTGGTCAGGGTCAGGAGGTCCGCCTCGTCAATCGCACCCGCACCGGCACCCGCACCGGCACCGGCACCGGCACCCGCACCCGCCCCCCTCCCCGGCAAAGCAAACATCACCAAGAAGATCACCCCCAGCACCCCCGCCACGTACCACAGCGCATGCTGAAACCCCTCCACGAAGGCCCGCCCCAGCGCCGGCGGCACCAGGTCGTCGCCGATCGAGCCGAAGAAGACGACCGACACCAGGCCGAGGCCGAGCGCGTTGCCCATCTGCTGCACCGTGTTGATCAGGCCCGAGGCGGAACCCGAGTGCTCCTTGGGGACCTCCGAGAGCACCGCGTCGGTGAGCGGCGCCACGATCAGCCCCATGCCGAGCCCCATCACGACCAGCGGCAGCGCCATCTGCCAGGGCGCGATGTCCATGCCGTAGTGACCGGCCTCCCAGATGTAGATCAGCAGCCCGGCCACCATCGTCAGGGCGCCCGCCTGAAGCACCTTGCGGCCGAAGCGCGGGACGAGCTTCTGCACGGACAGGCCGGCCGCCACCGAGACCGCGATCGAGAACGGCACCCCGGTCAGCCCGGCGCGCAGCGCGCTCCAGCCGAGGCCGATCTGCATGTAGAGCGTCCACACCAGGAAGAAGATGCCGAGCCCGACGCCGAAGGTGGCCTGCACCGCGATGCCCGCCGCGAAGCTCTTCACGCGGAACAGGGACAGTTCGATGAGCGGCGAGCCGTCACGGGCGGCCTTCCTGCGCTCGTACGCGACGAGGCCGCCGAAGACCAGCAGGCTGCCGGCCATGGAGAGGTACCCCCACAGCGGCCAGCCGAGCTCGCGCCCACGGGTCAGCGGGTAGAGCAGCATGAGCAGACCGAGCGTCACCAGGACCATGCCGACGAGGTCGAGCTTGAGGGCCCGGGGCGCCTTGGACTCGCTGATGAACTTGGTGCCGAGGATCAGCCCGGCGACGCCGACCGGCAGGTTGATCAGGAAGATCGGGCGCCATTCCAGACCGAACAGGTTCCACTCGGTGAGCAGCGCCCCGAGCAGCGGCCCGGACACCGCGCCGAGCCCGACGACCGCACCGAACAGTCCGAAGACCTTGCCGCGCTCGTGGGCGGGGAAGGTGGCGTGCACGATCGAGAGGACCTGCGGCACCATCATCGCGGCCATCGCCCCCTGGAGGATGCGGGAGGCGACCAGCATCTCGGGGTTGGCCGCGAAGCCGCACAGCGCGGAGGCGAGGGTGAAGCCACCGATGCCGATGAGGAACAGCTTCTTGCGGCCGTGGATGTCGCCGAGCCGCCCGCCGGTGATCAGACCCGCGGCGAACGCGAGCGCGTAACCCGCGGTTATCCACTGGATCGAGGAGAAGCTCGCCCCGGTGTCCTTCTGGATGGACGGGATGGCGATATTGACGATCGTCACGTCGACCAGGTCCATGAAGGCCGCGGTCATCACGATGGCCAGGGCGAACCACCGGCGGCGGTCGGCGGCTGCGGCGCCCGCCGCGGTCTCTGGGGTACTGCTGGTCGTTGTCGAGGTCATGGAGGGAAAGTTAGACCCCGTATAGGTCAGGGTGTGTCCTCATTGCCACGCCATAGTGGAGGCATGACCGACACCCCGGCACGGCTGCTGCAACTGCTCTCCCTGCTCCAGACCCCGCGCGAATGGCCCGGCGGCGAGCTCGCCGAGCGTCTCGGGGTCTCGCGGCGCACGGTACGGCGCGATGTCGACCGGCTGCGCGAGCTCGGCTATCCCGTCCAGGCGGCGCGCGGCGCCGACGGCGGCTACCGGCTCGTCGCGGGCAAGGCGATGCCGCCCCTCGTCCTGGACGACGAGGAGGCGGTGGCCATCGCGGTCGGCCTGCGTGCCGGCGCCGGGCACGCGGTGGACGGCGTGGACGAGGCCTCGGTGCGGGCCCTGGCCAAGCTGGAACAGGTGCTGCCCTCACGGCTGCGCCACCGGGTGGCGAGCCTCCAGGCGGCGACGATGCCGCTGGCCGGTCCGTGGCGCGGCGACGGCGCGACGGTCGACCCGCGCACCCTGACCACGCTCGCCTCCGCCGTCACCGGTGAGGAGCGGCTGCGCTTCGGCTACGTGTCGGGCGACGGCACCGCCACCAAGCGCCTGGTGGAGCCGTACCGCCTGGTGTCGACGGGGCGCCGGTGGTACCTGGTCGCCTACGACGTGGAGCGCGGCGACTGGCGCACCTTCCGGGTGGACCGGATCGCCGAGCCGTTCGCGACGGGCGCCCGCTTCGCGCCGCGCGAGCTGCCCGAGGCCAACGCGGCGGAGTTCGTGCGCACCTCCATGAACCGGCTCCAGCCCGTCCTGGACGTGGACGTCACCTTCGAGGCTCCCGCCGACTTCGTGACGGCACGGCTGCCCGCCTCGCTCGGCGCACCCGAGCCCCTGGGCGCCGACCGCTGCCGGCTGCGTGCCTCGTGCACCGACTCCCTGGAGTGGGTGGCGCTGCGCCTGGCCCTGGTGGACTGCGAGTTCACCGTCAACGGACCGTCCGCGATGACGAGTTACCTCCACGACCTCGGCGAGCGCCTGACGCGGGCGACCACGAGCGCGGAGGAGGACTGAGGGGTGCCGGGGGAGGTGCCCGGCTGCCCGGCGCGCGCGCCGGGCAAAAAAAAGGGGGGCCCCGACACCAGGGGGGGAAGGTGCCGGGGCCGGGAGCCCCGGCACCAGGGGGGGAGGGTGCCGGAGCTCGTCTTTGGGGGCGCGGGGCTAGGCCGCCGCGTCGAAGCCCGTGTCGCGGGCCATCTTCTTCAGTTCGATCAGGGCGTGCTTCTCGATCTGGCGGATCCGCTCGCGGGTCAGACCGTGTTCCTTGCCGACCTCGGTCAGCGTGCGCTCCCGGCCGTCGTCGATGCCGTAGCGCATCTTGATGATCGAGGCGGTGCGCTGGTCGAGCTTGCCGATCAGGTCGTCCAGCTCCTCGCTGCGCAGCAGCGTGAGCACGGACTGCTCGGGCGAGACGGCGGAGGTGTCCTCCAGCAGGTCGCCGAACTGGGTCTCGCCCTGGTCGTCGACCGGCATGTTCAGGGAGACCGGGTCACGGGCCCAGTCGAGCACGTCACCGACGCGCTCGGGCGTGGAGCCCAGCTCGGCGGCGATCTCGCTGTGCTCGGGGTCGCGGCCGTTCTCCCGGTTGAACTCGCGCTGGACCCGGCGGATGCGGCCCAGCTCCTCCACCAGGTGGACGGGCAGGCGGATGGTGCGGGACTGGTCGGCGATGGAGCGGGTGATGGCCTGGCGGATCCACCACGTCGCGTACGTGGAGAACTTGAAGCCCTTGGCGTAGTCGAACTTCTCGACCGCGCGCACCAGGCCCGCGTTGCCCTCCTGGATGAGGTCGAGCAGGGGAAGGCCGGCCCTCGGATAGCGGCGGGCGACGGCCACGACGAGGCGGAGGTTGGATCGGATGAAGAGGTCCTTGGCGCGCTCTCCTGCGGCGTACAGCGCTTCCAGTTCCTCGCTGGAGGCTCCGGCCGCCTTGCTCTCCACCTCGCCGTCGAGGATCTGGCGTGCGTACACACCGGCCTCGATGGTCTGCGAGAGCTCGACCTCCTTGGCGGCGTCGAGCAGCGGCGTACGCGCGATTTCGTCGAGGTACATACCGACCAGGTCGCGGTCGGCGATCTCACCGCTGACTGCGCGGATCCTGCTTCCCGATTCCGAACCGCCAGAGGCGGACTGTCGGCGGGCGACGGCGCGGGTTGCCATGCGTGCTCCCTTACTGAGTGGTCGCGACACCCTCCCGGGTGCCCTGCATCCGATGGAAACAACGGCTGGAATCCGGACAGAATTCCCGACCCGCCCATCGATTTTCGTGATCATGCAGTACCCTGTGCCGCCACGAGCGGTGTGCAGGTGCCGCCGAAACGTACAGAGGTGCAGGTCAGGCCGGGTGCGGAAGCCGCTGCGCAGACCCGTACGGGTCTTTATGGCCCCTTCACCCTTGAGACCGCGATCACACGCGGTGCGCTTGCCCTCACCGCGGAACGACCGCTCGCCTTCCCCGCCGGACGACGCCGTCGGAAACTGCACTCCTACCCCGAAGACGGCCCGCACCGCCTTCTGGTTGCTCGCGATGACCGATTTGTCGGACCACCGGGTCCACACGACCGCCGGCCCACCCCCGCGCCGACCACCCGGCCACCAGGCCCCACCCGCCCCACCCGGTCCGCTCAGCCGTACTGCACCGACCGCTTGGCGAGCCCCATCCAGAAGCCGTCGATGACGCTGCGCGCCCCGCCGGGCTCGCCCTCGCTCGCGCCCATCGTCACGAACAGCGGGGCGAAGTGCTCGGTGCGGGGGTGGGCGAGCCGTCCGGCCGGGGCCTTGTGCTCGAAGTCGAGCAGGGCGTCGAGATCGCCGGCGGCCAGCGCCCGCGCGCCCCAGTCGTCGAACTCGGCCGACCAGCCGGGCACTTGACCGCCGCTCTGGCGCAGCGCGGCCAGGTTGTGCGTGAAGAACCCGCTGCCGACGATCAGTACGCCCTCGTCGCGCAGCGGCGCTAGGGTGCGGCCGATCGCGTAGAGCCGCTGGGGGTCGAGGGTCGGCAGGGAGATCTGGAGGACCGGGATGTCGGCCTCGGGGAACATCTCCACCAGCGGGACGTAGGCGCCGTGGTCGAGCCCCCGGTCGGGGAAGTCCTGCACGGGCGTACCGGGTGCACGCAGCAACTTCCGTACGGAGGCGGCGAGTTCGGGCGCGCCGGGCGCGGCGTAGCGGACCTGGTAGTAGTGCTCGGGGAAGCCCCAGAAGTCGTACACGAGCGGCACGGTCTCGGTGGCGCCGAGCGCGAGCGGGGCCTCCTCCCAGTGCGCGGAGACCATCAGGATCGACGTCGGCCGGGGCAGCTCGGCGGACCAGGCGGCCAGCTCGGCGGTCCACAGCGCGTCGTCGGCGAGCGGCGGCGCGCCGTGGGAGAGGTAGAGGGCGGGCATCCGCCCGGGGTGGACGACGGTCATGGCGGCCCTCCGGCTCACTCGCTCGAATGTTGCTTTAACTCTCAAGCAACTCCGCCGAGCGTAACGCGACCTAGTTCAACTTTCAAGAAGTGTCCGTACAGTAGATGTATGACCTCGGCACCCATCTGGCTCAGCGACGAGGAGCAGCGCACGTGGCGCGCCTATCTCCACGCCACCCGGCTCCTCGAAGACCACCTCGACCGACAGCTCCAGCGCGATGCCGGGATGCCGCACGTCTATTACGGCCTGCTCGTCCAGCTCTCCCAGGCGCCCCGGCGCCGGATGCGGATGACCGAGCTCGCCAAGAACTCCAAGATCACCCGGTCCCGGCTCTCGCACGCGGTGACACGTCTGGAGAAGAACGGATGGATCAGGCGCGAGGACTGCCCCTCCGACAAGCGCGGCCAGCTCGCCATCCTGACCGACGCGGGCTTCGAGGTCCTGGAGCGGACCGCGCCCGGGCACGTGAGCGCCGTACGGCAGGCGATGTTCGACCGGCTCTCGCCGGACCAGGTGGACCAGCTCGGCGAGATCATGCGGGTGATGGCGCAGGGGCTCCAGCCCACCGACGCCAAAGCGGACCTGCCCTGGCTCCGCTGAGAACAGCGGGGCCAGGGCAGGTCGTGCGTCCGGGGTGCTACCGGGGGGTCAGTGCGCGACCACCGGGATGCGCACCTCGTCCTCGACGCCCTCGCCGCTGCCGGAGCCGGCGACGGTGCTGCCGCCGGGGCGCCCGGTGTTGATGAGGGTGACGGCGATGACCGCGGCGGCGGCCAGGATGCCCACGGCCCACCAGATGGCGGCGGTGAAGCCGTGCACCATCGCCTGGAGCTTGAGCAGCTCGGGGTTGGTGGCGCCCAGGGCCATGTGGCCGGTGACGTAGGCGGTCGTCGCCGAGGCGGCGATGGTGTTGAGCAGCGCCGTGCCGATCGCGCCGCCGACCTGCTGCGAGGTGTTGACCATCGCGGAGGCGACCCCCGCGTCACGCGGCTCGACCCCGATGGTGGCGAGCGACATGGCGGGCATGAAGGCAGTGCCCATGCCGAGGCCGAGCAGGATCTGCGCGGGCAGGATGACACCGGCGTACGAGGTGTCGATGTCGAGCTGGGTGAGCAGCAGCATGCCGACGGCCGCGGTCAGGAAGCCGGGGCCCATCAGCAGGCGCGGCGCGACGCGGGTCATCAGACGGGCGCCGATCTGGGTGGAGCCGGTGATCATGCCCGCGATCATGGGCAGGAAGGCGAAGCCGGTCTTGACCGGCGAGAAGCCCTTGACCACCTGGAGGTAGTAGGTGAGGAAGAGGAACAGGCCGAACATCGCGATGATCGCGAGGCCGAGCGAGAGGTAGACACCGCCGCGGTTGCGGTTGGTGATGACGCGCAGGGGCAGCAGCGGGTGCCGCACCTTGGCCTCGAGGATGACGAAGGCGGCGAGCAGCACGGCGGAGGCGATGAACATCGAGATGGTCAGCGCGTCCGACCAGCCGGCCGACTCGGCGCGGGTGAAGCCGTAGACGAGGGCGACCAGGCCGGTGGTGGACAGGACCACACCGGGCACGTCGAGCGGCGAGCGGTTGCGGGTGCCCGACGGCTCGCGGATCACGAGGTAGGCGCCGAGCGCGGCGACGATCGCGAACGGGATGTTGACGAAGAAGGTCCAGCGCCAGTTCAGGTACTCGGTGAGGAATCCGCCGAGGATCAGGCCCACCGCGCCACCGCCGCCGGCGATCGCACCGTAGATGCCGAACGCCTTGGCGCGCTCCTTGGCGTCGGTGAACATGACGGCGAGCAGCGACAGGGCGGCCGGCGCCAGCAGCGCGCCGAAGGCACCCTGGAGCGCGCGGGAGCCGAGCAGCATGGCCTCGCCGGTGGCGGCGCCGCCGAGCGCGGAGGCCGCGGCGAAGCCGAGCAGGCCGACGACGAAGGTGCGCTTGCGGCCCCACAGGTCGGCGATGCGTCCGCCGAACAGGAGCAGACCGCCGAACGCCAGGGCGTAGGCCGTGATGACCCACTGCTTGTTGGCGTCGCTGATGTGCAGCGCGTGCTGCGCGGAGGGCAGCGCGATGTTCACGATGGTCGCGTCGAGGACGACCATCAGCTGGGCCAGGGCTATGAAGGCCAGGGCCTTCCAGCGACTGGGGTCAGGAGCGAGGGAGAGCTGGTCCGTCTTGTCCGGACCGACTGTTTTTGACATGGAGGTAGCCACCTTGGGACGCGGATAACCGAGAAAATCGTGGTAACTGAGCTTCAACTACGGCGTGTGAACAGGAAGTTGAGGGGAGGAGCGATCAGCGGACGATCAGCTCCTCCGGAGGTCGTCGAGGGTCGCCGCACTGCCGGGCAGCTCCGACCGCGCCGGGGCCTGGAGCCCGTCGAGGAACAGCTGCAGATGACGGTGGACGAACTGGTCGATGTTCGGGCAGGGCGTGCCCGGCAGCGGCCGGGTCAGCTGGGAGAGGGCCACCATGAGGTCGCCGACGGCGACGTCGGAGCGGAGCCGGCCGGCCGTACGGGCCCGGTGCATCAGCCCCTCGACATCCCGCTCCAGGCGTTCGCGGGCCGCGTTGAGCTCCGCGTGGTCCTGGTCGAAGGTGTCGGAGAGCATCGGACAGAGCGCCCCGATCCGCTCGTCGGCCGCCTCGTGCACGAAGCGGCGCAGCGCGTCGAAGGGATCGGCCTCCTCGGCCGCGGCGGCCTCGGCGCGGGCCGAGACACGGTCCATGACCGAGAGCACCACGCTGGTGATGAGCTCGGTGCGGTCGGCGAAGTGCCGGTAGATCGTGGCGTTGCCGACGCCGGCCCGGCGGGCGATCTCGTCCAGCGGGCGCTCGGCGCCGTACTCGACGAACATCTCGCGCGCGGCGGCGATGATCCGCTCCCGGTTGCGCAGGGCGTCGGCCCGCGGGCGCGGGGTGCGGCGCGGTTCTGCGGCGGGGGCGGCGGCGGTCTGCACGGCTCTGCTCCTTCTCGTACGTGAGGGATGAGGCGGTTCGTCCGCCCGGGACCTGACCCAAGCGGGGAAGCACTCCCCGTTTCGCGGGGACGAAGGTTCAAACGGGGAAACCTTCCCCGGTTATTTCCCGGAGCGGATGTGACCTGAGTCACATGCGCGCATATCAGCAAAAACCCACATTCGGGCCACCCAGCGAGCGCACGCGACACGCCGGACACAGGGTGATCAGACGAGTGCAGCCAGGAACCGGCCTGCTGTCACGTCCCCGAAGGCGAGCGCGTGCGCATGCAGGACGTCAGCCAGTCCCGCCCGGCCCGGGCGCCCGGACGCCGGATACGCACGAGGCGCCGTCACCCCTTCCTCGGCGCCACCCTCGCCTCGGTCGCCCTCGCGGCGCTGACCACCGGATCGACCACGCTCACGGTCGCCACCCGCGCCTCCGCGGGCCCCGTCGCCGCCCCCGGCGACTCCTCGCTCGGCCCCTGCCGGATCCCCGCCGGCCTCGGCGTCCAGATGTCGGAGGGACTGCCGACCGCTCCGGGCTACGCCCACTCCACGGGCGTCGTCCGGGCCCTCACTCTCATGATCGACTTCCCGGACGCGGTGGGCCCGGGGGCCGCGCTCAGCCGGTACAAGGAATTCTTCCCGCAGACCAGCGACTGGTTCCGCAACGCCTCCTACGGCCGGCTCGACTACCGCTCCGAGGCCCCGATCACCCAGTGGCTGCGGATGCCGAAGGCCTTCTCGGCGTACGGGATCGACCGCGGCTCCCCCTATGAGCCCGGCTACCACCGCCTGGTGCAGGACATGATCGCGGCGGCCGGCTCCCGGGTGAACTTCTCGAAGTACGACCTGGTCAACGTCCTGGTGACACCGAACGCCGGCCCCTCGGCGCTGGACACGGTCCTGTCGGTGACGTTCTCCGGCAACGACGACGCGCCGTACGCGGACGGGGTGCCGCTGTCCAACACCTCGTTCGTCTACAGCCGCCAGGACGACGGCTCCGGCTCCTACGGCGAGACCGGGTACCGGGTGCTGCCGCACGAGAACGGCCATGTCTTCGGGCTCCCCGACCTCTACACCGCGCAGGGCGGCGGCTCGGTCGGGCACTGGGACATCATGTCCGAGGACTGGGGCGCCAACAACGACATGCTGGGCTGGCACAAGTGGAAGCTGGGCTGGCTCGACAACAGCCAGGTGTCGTGCGTGACGGGTACCGGCACGAGCCAGTACGTCCTGAGTCCGCTGGCCACGGACACCGGCCCGAAGCTGGTCTTCGTGCCGGTGTCCAAGGACGCGGGGTACGCGGTCGAGGTCCGCACCCGGGCCGGCAACGACGAGGCGGTCTGCAAGCCGGGGGTGCTGATCTACCGCGTGGACGCGACGGTCGACACCGGCCGCGGCCCGGTCACGGTCTCGGACAGCACCCCCAACACCGGAGGCTGCACCCGCCGCCCGAACGTGAACGCCGAACTCTCCGACGCCCCGTACACGACCGGCGAGACGTTCGTGGACCAGCAGAGCGGGGTGCGGGTCGCGGTGACGGGGGTGGACGGGATGGGGAACTACCACGTGCGGGTGACCCGGACCTGAGCGCCGCCCCCGGCGGGGCCGGGGGCGCGGCTTTGGCAGGCCGCCCCGCTAGGCGGGCCCGAAGGCCTCGCGGAGCCGGCGCTTCAGCACCTTGCCCGTCGCGTTCCGCGGCAGCGCCTCCTCCCCCAGCAGCACCCGGCCCGGCACCTTGAACCCCGCCAGCACCGCCCCGACATGGGCCCGGAGCTCCTCGGGGGAGACCGACGCCCCGGCCCGCACCTGCACCACCGCCGCCACCTCCTCCCCGAGCACGGGGTGCGGCACCCCCAGGACCGCCGCGTCCAGGACCGCCGGGTGATCGTGGAGGACGCCCTCGACCTCGACGCAGTACACGTTCTCGCCGCCCCGGATCACCATGTCCTTGATCCGGTCGACCACCTCCACCCGCCCCGCCTGCCGCACCGCGAGGTCCCCCGTCCTGAACCACCCGTCCTGGAAGGCGAGTTCGGTGGCGGCGGGGTCGTTCCAGTAACCCCGCACCAGGGACTGCCCGCGCAGCCACAGTTCGCCGACCTCGCCGTCCGCGAGCCGCGCGCCGTCAGGACCGGCGATCCGCACCTCGGTGGCCGGCGTGGGACGACCGGCACTCTGCGGCCAACGCCGGTACTCGGCACCGTAGTTGGCCAGCACTCCCCCGCTCGTCTCGGTCAGCCCGTACCCGTTGCGCGGCTCGATGCGTGAGCCGTACCGCTCGGTGAGCCCGCCCACGAGGCCGGGCGGCGCCGCCGCGCCCCCGGTGTTGAGCGCGGTCAGACTCTGAAGGCCGTCACCCAACTCTTCGGCCAGTGCCAGCAGTTGCTGGGCGGTCGCGGGCACACCCGCGTAGTGCGTGACACCGTGCTCCCGGATCAGCGCGAGGGCGTGCCGGGCGTCCCACTTGTGCATCAGGACGAGCGTGCCGCCCACCGACATCGCCGCGTACAGCGAGGTGAACGCCGCGACGTGGAAGAACGGGAACGTCATGAGGGTGACGGGGGCCGGCCCCTGGCCCGGCACGACGCCGCGCCCCAGCATCGACATCGCCGCCTGGAAGCGCGGGTTCATGACCGCGCCCGCCTGCGCGAGCTGAGTGGCGACGGCCCCCTTGGGGCGGCCGGTGGTGCCGGAGGTGTAGATGATGGTGGCGTCCGCCCCGGGGTCGACCTCGACGTCGGGCGGGCCGGCCAGCGGATCCGGCGAGGTGAGTTCGTCCAGGTCGGCGTACCGCTCGAAGCCGTCGGGCAGGTCGCCCCCGTGGTGGAAGACCAGCCCGCGCACCCCGTGCGCCCGGGCCCAGCCGGACACCCGCCCGAGCCGCTCGCCGTCGACGAGCAGCACGCTCGGCGCGCAGTCGTCCAGGGCGTACGCGAACTCGTCCGCCGTCCACCACGCGTTGAGCGGCACCGCGACGAGCCCCGCCAACTGGGCTGCCCAGAAGGCGACTTGCCACTCGGGGTGGTTGCGCATCCCGATGACCGCACGGTCGCCCGGGCGCAGCCCGTACACCCCGGTGAACCGGCGGGCCAGGGCGCAGGCGGCGGCGAGGAAGGCGCCGTACGTGTACGTGCCGCTCCCGGCGACCAGGAACGGCCGGTCGCCGAGCGCCCACACCGTCTCGGCGAACTCGCGCAGGGTGCGCGGCCCGGTCGCGTACTCCAGGGTGCCGGCGTCGTTGCGCACGACGGCGAACGGCGCACCCGGCGCGGTGAGCAGCGCCTCGGCCCGGTCCGGCTCGACGTGCGGCCCCGCCGACCGCGCCCCACTGTTCTGCGGCCCTGTCACCACGGGAAGCCCTCCTAAGCGCGTGCTCAGCCCCAGTGGTCCCCGACGCTATGCCGACACCTGGCCGGGGTCAAGGTCGGTGTAAAACACAACTGACGGGTTGGGGGGTGACGGACTTGGGGGCTGACGGGTTTGGGGGGCTGACGGGTTTGGGGGGGGCGGGCCGGTGCCGGGTTCCGGGTTCCCGGGGCGGCGGCGCTCGGTCGGCCTCAGCGCCGGGCCCGCCCGGGCTCTCGGCCGACTCAGGAGGCCCGGGGGGGGCTCAGCCGGGCTTCACGATCTGGCCGATCCCGTTGGGGCCGGACGCCGTGCCGGTCAGCGCGTCCGGCGGCACCGGGAGGTCGGCCTTCAGCGCGGCCCACATCTTGGCGGCCCGGGCCGTGTCCGGCACCAGCCGGTCCTCGTCGCCCTGCTCCAGCTGGGCCGGCAGGGTGACCATCTGCACGCTGTCGGCGCCGAGCCCCCTCATCGAGTACGCGAGGGAGGCCAGGCTGTCGACGTGGGCCAGCAGGGAGTCGGTGGTCAGCGACTTCGTCGCGGCGTCGGCGACGGTGAAGAGCCTGGCCGGGTCGGTGAGCAGGCTCTGCCCGGCCATCCTGCTGATCAGCGCCGTCAGGAACTGGTGCTGGAGCTGGATGCGCCCGAGGTCGCTGCCGTTGCCCACGCCGTGCCGGGTCCGTACGAGGTCGAGCGCCTGCTGGCCGTTCAAGTGGTGGCGTCCGGCACGTAGATGGAGCCCGCTCTCCTTGTCGTCGATGGGCTTGACCAGGGTCACGTCGGTGCCGCCTGCCGCGTCGATGAGCTCGGCGAAGCCGTCGAAGCCGACCTCGACGTAGTGGTTGACCCGCAGCCCGCCGCTCAGCGACTCGACCGCGGCCACCGTGCAGCGGGCGCCGCCGTTCTCGTACACGGCGTTGAACATGACGCCCTGGCGCGCGCTCAGCTTCTGTCCGGACGCGGTGGTGCAGGCGGGGCGGTCGATGATGGTGTCGCGCGGGATGCTGACGATCGCCGCCTTCTTGCGGCCGCCGTACACATGGAGCAGCAGGGTGGTGTCCGAGCGCCCGGTGGCGTCGCCGCCGCCGGCCCGCGTGGCGTTCTTGCCGGCCCGCGAATCGGAGCCCACGACAAGGATGTTGAGGTCGGAGGTGGCCGAGGCCGCCGGGGTGAGGAGCGAGCCGAGTTCGACGCTGCTGATGTTGGCGTTGAGCCGGTGCCAGGCATAGGCACCCGCGCCGGCCGCGAGCAGCAGCACCGCGGCGAGCGAACAGAGCACGATCCGCAGCCGCCGCGAGGCCCGGGCCCGCACGGGGGCCGGCGCCCCGCGGGGTGTCTCGACGCCGACGGGCCGCAGACGCGCCCGAGGCATCCGACGCATCCGGGGCGGGCGCGCACGGCCCGGACGCCGCCGGGCGGGCCGACCCGCCCGGGCTATCCGCCCCCAACGGGGTCCGTACGTCATCCCTCGACTCCGTCCGTCGACGACCCAGAACTCCGCGTGCGTACAAACAGGGCGTTACCGCAGACTACAAGAAGGGTGCATAACCCCGCATAACGGGCGTGGAGACCAGGGCCCGTCGGAGGCGAGACGGGAGACGTCGAGATGGTGCGTACGTCGAGAAGCGCGGGCGGGGCATCGGCCGGCCGGGGCGGCCCCGGGTTCCTCCCCCTGCTCCTGGCTCTCCTCGCCGTGGCCGCACTGGCGCTGGGGGGCTGCTCCTCGGGGGGTGGCGGCGGCAAGGAGTCGCCGAGCCCCAGCCCGACCGCCTCCAAGGCGCTGATCACCACGACTCCCCAGGACGGCGCGGGTCATGTCGGCATCGCCATCAAGGACGTCGGGGCGAGCGTCACGCAGGGCACCTTCCTCTCCGTCACCCTGATGGCCCAGGACGGCCCGGCGGTCCCGGGCACGCTCTCCGCGGGCGGCACCGCCTGGCACCCCTCGGCGACCCTGGCCCGCGGCACGGCGTACACCCTGACGGCCCGGGCGAAGGATCCGGACGGCCGGACGGCGACCAGGATCGCGCACTTCACGACCGTCTCCGCGAGCAATTCGGTGATCGCGTTCTACACCCCCGAGGACGCGTCCACCGTGGGCGTCGGCATGGAGGTGTCGTTCCGGTTCGACAAGCCGGTCACCGACCGGCAGGGCGCGGAGTCGGCCGTGCGGATCACCTCGACCGGGGGCCAGCGGGCGGTCGGCCACTGGTTCGGCGACCGCCGCCTCGACTTCCGCCCGGAGGACTTCTGGAAGCCCGGATCGCACGTCACCGTGGCGTTCCGCTTCGACGGCCTCGAACTGGCCAAGGGGGTATGGGGAGTTCAGGACAAGTCGTTCTCCTTCACGGTGGGCCGCGCGCAAATCTCCACGGTGGACGCGGCCACCGAAGAGATGACCGTCCAGCGGGACGGGGCCGTGATCAGGAGGCTGCCCGTCTCGTCCGGCTCGCCCCAGCACGCCACTTACAACGGCACGATGGTCATCAGCGAGCAGGCCCGGCAGACGAAGATGAACAGCACGACGGTCGGGCTCGGCGACGAGTACGACATCCCCGACGTGCCGCACGCCCAGCGCCTGACCAACTCGGGCACGTTCATCCACGGCAACTACTGGGCCGCCCCCACCACCTTCGGCTCGGCCTCCACGAGCCACGGCTGCATCGGCCTCCAGGACACCCAGGGCGCCACCGACCCGGACACCAACGGCGCCTGGTTCTACGCCAATTCGCTGCTGGGAGACGTAGTGGTCGTGCAGAACTCGGCGGGGGGCGGGACAGTGGCCCCGGACAACGGCCTGAACGGCTGGAACCTGCCCTGGCCAGCCTGGACAGCGAGCCCCACACCCCCTTGACCCTTGGGCCCCCTGACCCCCGGGCCCCCGGCCCCCCGGCTCCAAGGCCCCAAGGCCGCCGAACCGCCGTGCCCCTCAGCCCCGGCCACAGGCCCAGCCCCGGAGGCCGGCGGATTCCACGCCCTGGTCGCAGCCCCCAGCCATTCGGCCCGCCCCAAGGACACCCCCACCCCACCCTCAAGCCCACAGAGCCGGCCGCCACCGCAGTTGACGGACTCGCTGGCGGACTCGCCTTCGCCTTGCACGGGGTGAGCGGGGGTTCGCGCTAGGCGGAGGCCGCCCTGCCACCCACCCCCACCCTGCGATCCGCTACCCTGTCCAGGTCTGCCATCGGCAGCACGCCTCCGTAGCTCAGGGGATAGAGCACCGCTCTCCTAAAGCGGGTGTCGCAGGTTCGAATCCTGCCGGGGGCACTGCGTGTTATCGCTCTGACCTGGGTTCCTCCCTCAGGCAGAGGTTCATTCGGCCTCGGACTCTTCGTCCGGGGCCGTTTGCGTGAGCGGATGGGAAGCCGATCTCCCGACTATCACCCACCGGATCGGCATCGGACGAGCGTCTCCCACCCTCCTGCACCCCAGCGGCAACCTCTCCGAAAGAGGGGGTCACACCACACCGCGCGTGGCATACTTGAAGTATGGCAACCCGGAAGATCACCATCACCGTGCCGGAAGAGCTGGTGGAGTCGATCAGGGAACGCGTCGATGCGCGCGGCGTGTCCGGCTACATCGCGGCTGCGGCGGCTCATCAGGACGCCATGGACCGGCTGCGCGAGTTGGCCGAGCGCCTCGAAGAAGAGCACGGCGTGGTGACGGACGACGAGCAGCAAGCAGCGCTGGATCGCATCGCCGCCATCGACGGCTGGCACGACGAGCAGCGATCACATTCGGACGAGGCGGCGTGAGCCGCACCACCCGAGCGAAACTGCATCGGCCGCGGCAGCGGGTCTTCGTGTTCGACTCCGAGGCTCTGTCCAAGGCGGTTCAGGGCGATCGGGAGATGGCCGCGCTGATCAAGACGGCTCCCAGGCTCGACATCCCTATCGTCACCTCGGCGCTCACGACCTTGGAGGCATGGGACCCTCGCGAAACGTCGAGGCAGCCACTGTGGAACTGGACGCTGTCCCGGATCCGCATCGCGCACACGGACGACCAAGTGATCGCCATGGCGCGCGACATGTTGAAGACAGCCGGCCTGCATGGGCACAAGTACGCCATCGACGCCGTCTTGGCAGCTGTGGCCGGACGGGAAGCCGCGCAGGGAGCCCAGGCAACCGTCTTCACCTCCGACACCGACGACATGAATCAACTCCTCGCGGGACACTCCGTGCGAGTCGAGAAGGTCTGACGAGAAGCCGCCCGCACCTCCCCCCGGCTACCCGAACAACCCGGGCACGGTCCCACTCGGCCACACCAGCGAACGGCGCGCCCTTCTTACACGGCACCTCTGCCCCCAACACCGCAAAAACGGCAGGCCCTTGAACCCCGCCATGAGTGACCATGGGCGCTCGGAACGGTCCCGCTCAGGAAGGGCTGGGGCCCGGGGGCGTCGCTCTGTGCGGTGCCGGGGGGAAGGGGATGTTGGTGAAGATGCGGAGAAGCCTTGCCGTGCTGTTCGGCGCCGCTGTGTCCGTGAGCGCGCTGTCGGTCGGCGCGCTCGTGACGCCCGCGGAGGCGCAGGATCGGAGCGCCGCACCCGCGCAAGTCCAGGGCCGGAACGCCATACCCGCCGAGGCACATGGCCACCAAGCCACGCCCGCGGAAGCCCGGGGCCAAAGCGCCACGCCCGCGCAAGCCCGGGGCCAAAGCGCCACGCCCGCGCAAGCCCAGGACCAAAGCGCCGCGCCCGCGCAAGCCCAGGGCCGGAAGGCCACCCCTGCCGGGGTGCGGGGCCCGCAGGGCGGGGCTGCCGGGGTGCAAGGTCCGCAGGCCCTGCACCCCGGGACGCAGGCCCCGCAGGTCGGCGCCTCCACCGCCTATCAGGTCGACGCCCGGCACGACGGCACCCTCCTCGACTCCGTCGTCGGGGCGCCTCCGCTGGCCCGGAAGTGGGCCCGCGACCTCGGCGGGGCCGTGTCGTACCCCGTCGTGGTCGACGGGCGCGTCTTCGTCACCGTCTCCTCGCCGGGCGGCGGATACGGCACCACCCTCCACGCCCTCGACGCGGCCACGGGCCAGGACGCCTGGGCGCCCGTCGACCTCGGCGGCACCTACTGGTGGTCCGCGCTCGCCTACGGCGGCGGCCGGCTCTACGCGCAGAACTACGACGGCGTGCTCACCGCCTTCGACCCCGCCCGCGGCACCAGGCTCTGGAGCGTCACCCTGCCCGGGCAGCACTCCTTCAGCTCGCCGCCCACCTTCTCCGGCGGCACGGTGTACACCGCCGGGTCCGGTTCGGGCGGCACCCTGTACGCGGTGGACGCGGCCAGCGGGGCGGTGACCTGGAGCCGGTCCGTCCTCAACGGGGGCAACAGCTCGCCCGCCGTCACGGCGACCGGCGTCTACGTCTCGTACGCCTGCGAGCAGGCCTTCGCCTTCGACCCCCTCTCGGGCGCCCCCAAGTGGCGCCACGAGACCGGCTGTTCGGGCGGCGGGGGCCGCACCCCGGTGCTCGCCGACGGCCGGGTCTGGGTGCGGGACGGCGCGGGGGCGGCGCCCGCGGTGCTCGGCGCCGCCGACGGCGCGGTCCTCGGCGGGTACCGGGCCACGGGCGACGCGCCCGCGCCGGCCTTCGACGGGCGGCAGGGCTACTTCGTGGACGGCGGGGTCCTCACCGAGCGGCACAGCCGCACCCTGGAGGCACGGTGGACGTTCGCGGGGGACGGGCAGCTCAGTACGGCGCCGCTCGTGGTCAACGGCTATGTGTACGTCGGCTCGCGCACCGGCCGGCTCTGGGCGCTCAACGGCGCCACGGGGCAGCCGGTCTGGTCCACCGACGTCGGCTCCCCGGTCCTGGGGCCGGACGAACGCAACGTCTCCCAGCCGCTGACCGGTCTCGGCGCCGGCGCCGGGCTCGTCGTCGTGCCCGCCACCCACCAACTGGTCGCGTACGGGCGGTAGGACCCGGGGGGGTGGTGAAGGCGCCCTCGGCGCGGTAGTGCGCGGGGCGCCCTCTGCGTGAAGGCGGGCAGGGCTCGGGGCCGGGCGGGCCCGCGCCGCTACGGCGCCTTCAGCTCCTCCGGGCACCCCGTGCCGCGCGGGATGCTGTACGGGGCCGCCACGTAGTACGTGCCGGGCTTGGGGGCGAGGAGTTCCGTCCATTCGTCGCCCGCGGGGGTCGCCGGGGCCTTGCGCAGGCAGCCGTTGGGGTTGGTGTACGTCTTGGGGCCGTGGCCCCGGAGCTTGGACTCCGGGGTTTCCTGCGGCGGCACCACACCCTTGCCCTTCGCGTCGACCAGCTTCAGCCACGGCGAGTACGGGATGCGGATCAGGATCGTGCCCGGGGAGCGGACGTCCACCGTGACCTCGCCCTCGTTGGCGTGCTTGACCGTGGCCGGCGGGTCCGCGAGCGGTGTCGGGCTCTCGACGGCGAACAGCCGCCAGTGCTCGTTGGACCACAGCTGCTTCAGGTAGGGCAGGCCCTGCTCGATCAGCTTGCCCTCCTGCACGGCGCCGTTGCGGTCGGCCGGGCCGAGCGGCAGCACCACGTACCTGACCGCCCAGCGGTTGAGCCAGGCGTGGTAGTTGTCCGCGTTCAGGGTGTCGTCGTAGAACAGCGGGTTGCGCTGCATGTCCGCCTGCCGGTTCCAGCCGCGGGCCAGGTTCACGTACGGGGTGAACGCCGAGGCCTCGCGGTGGCTGGACGCGGGGACCACCTCGACGCGGCCGGTCGAGGCGTCGAGCCCCTGCAACTGGTCGACCAGCGGCGCCAGATCGCGGGCCCAGGTCGCGGCGGGGGCGGTGTGCACGATGTCGTCCACCGACTTGAAGCCGATCCACCCGTTGAGGCCCACGAAGGCCAGCACCAGGACGTACCACGTGCGGGACTTCGGCACCGCGTACGGCAGCGCGGCCAGGAACATCACGCCCGCGAACAGCATCGCGAGCCGGGTGATGTTCGAGCCGATCTGCGAGTGGATCGCGAAGCAGAGCAGCACCCCGATCCCGTAGACGAGCGCGGCCGTGCGGACCGTGCGCCAGTCCTTGGGGACCAGGAAGAAGATGAGGGCCGCGAACAGGAACGGGCCCGAGGTGGTCGCGAGCGACATGGGCTGGGTGCCCGAGAACGGGAACAGCCACGCCGAGAGGCCGACCACCGCGACCGGCGGCAGACCGATCGCGTACGCGCCCGGGCGGCGCTTGTTCAGGAACAGGGCGGCGGCGACGATGCCGAGGAACAGGCCGGCGACCGGGCTGCTCGCGGTGGCGAGCGCGGCGCACGGCGCGGCGACGGCGGCCTTCTGCCAGCGGTTCTCGCGCCGGTTGTGCGGCCAGCAGAACACCGCGGCGACCGCGCCGAGCGCGAACATGGTGCCGAGCCCGAACGTCACGCGGCCCGACATGGCGTTGCACAGGAAGGCGAACAGGGCGGCGAAGGAGCAGGCCAGCGGATTGCGGACCGCCTTCACGCGCACCAGGATCAGCGCGGTGAGCCCGGCGGACACGGTCCCGGCGATCATCATGGTCGTCCGGACGCCGAGCAGCGACATCAGATACGGCGACACCACGCTGTACGAGACCGGGTGCATCCCGCCGTACCAGGCCAGGTTGTACGCGGACTCCGGGTGCCGGCCGACGAACTCGGTCCAGGCGTCCTGGGCCGCGAGGTCGCCGCCGCTGTTGGCGAAGAGGAAGAACCACAGGATGTGGGTGAGGGCCGCGGCGGCCGTCACGAACGCGACGGGGTGCCGCCTGGGCCACCCGTCGGGACCCAGCCCTATTCGCGAGAGCCTCGACGTCCCGGCCTGCGCGGCGCCACCCGCGTCGGCGGACGCGGTCGGGCCGCCGGAGGTGCCGGCGTCACCGGGGGTGGCCGCGTCCCCCGGCTCGGGGCGCGCCGGCTCGGGGCGCGTCCCGGTGTCCGTGCCGCCGGTACTGGTGGTCTTGCTGCTGTCGGCGCGGGTGGGCGTCGGCTCAGCGGTGGTCACTGCGGCTCTCCCGCCTCACGCTGTCTCACCTGGCATACGCGACCGTGTGCGACTGCACACGGTCGGCGTGGGGGCCGTCCGGTCGGCCCGTACTGCTCGTGTCCACGCGGGACTCCGGAAGAAGTCGATTCCGCCGGGTCCTCACCCGGGATTCTCCCCCGATTCCAAGGACGCCGTCCCCGCGCCCCCGGTTGCCCGAAGCTAGCACGGGGGGCGCCCCGCAGGTCGGGGCGCCCTTGACGTGATCGGCGGCGGTCAGCCCAGTCGGGTGAGCTTGTCGCCCACGCCCGGCTCGGTGAGCGCGCTCCTCAGCTCGACCGGCGCGGAGATCCGTCCGTTGCCGGAGCCCACGGACAGCTCGCCCACCACGTCCCCGGCCTTCGCCGAGTGCGGTACGGGCTTGCCGCCCGCGCCCAGGGTGAGCTGGGCCTTCAGGCCCGGCCAGCCGACCGCCTTCAGGTCCTTGGCCGCGACCAGCGGCGTCTTGCCGCCGAGGCCGTTGTCGACGTAGCCGACGACATCGCCCTTCTTGACGACGGTCGCCGAGGTGATCGCCTTCTGCACGGCCTTGATCAGCGTGTAGCTGTTGTTGATCGCCGAGCTCAGCTTGGCGTCGAGCGTGGTGCCGGTGCGCTGGCCCATGACGATGCCGTAGATCCGCTGGTTCTTGCCGTCGACGATGGTGTCCGCCGCCCACAGCAGGTTGCCGCCCGCGGGGGTGGACGAGCCGGTCTTGATGCCGCTCACACCCGGCTTGAGCAGGATCTTGTTGTTGTTGTAGATCATCGTGTCGATGCCCGGGATCTTGATCTGGGGCGTGTTCACGATGCCGCGGAACACATCGTTCTGCATGACGGCCTGCGCCAGCTTGAGCTGGTCGGTCGGCGTGGAGACCGTGGTCTCCTTCAGACCGCTCGGGTCGGTGTACGTGGTGCCCGTCATGCCGAGTTCCTTGGCGGCGGCGTTCATCTTCGCGATGAAGGCCTCCTCGTTCCCGGCGTCCCAACGGGCCAGCAGACGCGCGGCGTTGTTGCCGGACGGGATCATCAGCAGTTCGAGCATCTGCTTCTCGGTGAACTGCTGGTCCTTGCGGATCGGCGCGGTCGACTCGTCGGGCTTCTTCGCGTCGTCCTCGGCCTGCTGGTCGACCGTGATCTTCGGGCCCTCCTGCTTTCCGGAGATCGGGTGGCCCTTGAGGATCACGTACGCCGTCATCGTCTTGGCCACGCTCGCCAGCGGCGCGGGCTTCTGCTCCCCGTGCGTGCCGAGGCTGCCGACGCCGTCCACGGACACCGCCGACTGTCCCTCCGCGGGCCAGGGCAGGTCGAGCGCGCCCCCCTCGAAGGCGTACGTCGCCTGCGTGGTGAGGGTCAGCTTCGGCTCGGGGAGCGGGCGCATGATCTGTACGACCGCAAAGACGACCAGGAGCAGCAGGACCAGCGGGGTCCAGATCTTGAACCGCCGCACCGTGGAGCGGACCGCGGTCTGCGCGGGGGGCGGGGTGTTCGTCAGCTCGGCGAGCAGATCGAGCGGGGGCTTCGGCGGCAGGGGCTGCTGCCGGGTGCGCTCGGCCTGCTCCGGGGCCGCGGGGCCGGCCGGGGCGGCGCCCATGGCGGGCGGCGGGGTGACCTTCGGCGCCCCGGGCCGCCCGAACGGGGACTCCGGGCGCTTGACGGCGCCCTCGGCGTTGCGGGCGGCGGCCTCGGGGCGCTTGGCGGAGGTGCCGGTGCCGGAGGTGCCCGAGCCGGAGGTGCCCGAACCGGAGCCGGCCTCGTCGGACCGCAGCGGCACGAACTGGCTGGTGCGCTCGGCGGCGCGCTCGGCGTCGGGCTCCCGCTGAGGTGCGGGCAGCTTGAGCATGGCCGTGGGCTGGTCGACGACCGGGGGCTGCACGGCCTTGAACACGGCGGTGGGCTGGTCGACCCCCTCGCCCTTGGCGGCCGGCTCGGCCGACGTGGGGGTGCTCGGCTCGGCCTTGGCGGCCGACTCGGCTGCGGGCTCGGTGCCGGCTGCGGACTTGGTGCCGGCTGCGGACTTGGGCTCGGCCTCGGCGGTCGGCTCGGCCTTGGTGGGGGTGGCGGCTTCGGCGGTCGGCTCGGCCTTCGCAGAGGGGGCTGCCTTCGCGGGGGCGGCGTCGGCCTTCGCGGGGGCGGCGTCGGCCTTCGCGGAGGGGCTGGCCTTCGCGGGGGCAACGGGCCCGGTCGGCTCGTCGGCCGGCTTCGCGTCGGCGGGTTCGGAGGGCTTCTCGGAGTCGGCGGGCGCGGCGGGCTCAGCGGGTGCATCCGCCTTCGCGCGCGCTTCCGCGCCCTTCGGCTCCGCACCCTTCGGCTCCGCCGACGCGGCGGTCCGGGCCCGCTCGGCAGCCGCCGCGGGCTCGTCGGCCTCGGCCGGCTTCGCGAGTTCGTCGGCCGCCCCAGCCTTGGCCGCCCCAGCCTTGGCCGGCCCGGAGGCCTGCGCGGGCTCCCCGGGGCCCGCGTCCGCCGCGGCCCGGGCCGCCCCGGATCTGGAGGAGGTCGGTTCCGCGTCGGCCGAACCGGCGCGCCCGCCCTCGCCGGCACCCTCCGACGACTCGGCACCGTCAGGCCCAACACCCTCCCGCTCGGCACCCCCGCCGGAGGCACCCCCGGAGGCACCCCCCTCGGGCTCCGCCTCCTGGTCGACCCACGCGGCCACCGCCGCGCGGAGCCGGGAGTCGCCCTCCTCGGGGCGCGGGGCCCGGAACACCGCGGTCGCCTGGTCCACGGAACCGGCGCTGCCGGAACCATTCGCCGCCCGCGCGGCGTCCCCACCCTTGCCCGGCGCGTCACCCTTGCCGGGCGCGTCCTCACCCGAAGGGGACGGGGACGGGGAGGGGGGCAGACCGATACGCGGGTCGCGTTCGCTCGTAGTCGTCTCCCCCGACGACTGCTTCTGCTCCGACTTGTCGGGGGACTCGCCCGCCACCGATGCCTCCTCCAGACGCCGGGTGGCGTCATTCGAAACTGTCCGAACCATGTACCAGTGTCCCGTGTGCCGGGTAGGACCCCCTGGCTAGACGAGAACGACATACCTGTCGGTTCCCGTACGAACCGCCCAGGCGCTCTCGACAGATGAATGTGAGAGGGGTCACCCTGTCATTCATCCACGCGGGGAGGCATGGATGGGCAGGAGCCGCAGAACTATTCCGGAAGAGCTGTTGCTGCTCGCTCTGGACCCGGCCACGGGTACCACAGCGCAGCCGCAGTCGCTCGACCTCGGCCTCGCCGGAGCCCAGCTAGTGGAGCTGGCTCTGGCAGGACGGATAGCCCCAGACGGGGATCGTATCGCCGTGGTGATGGCACGGCCGACAGGAGATCCGACACTGGACTCCGCACTGGAACTGCTGCGCAGGCGCGGCAGTCCGGTCCGGGCCGTCCACTGGATCGGCGGGCCCCGTCTCGGGCTCCGCCAGATTTACCTCGCGCACCTGGAGCGGTGCGGCATGGTCCATGCCGTCGCGGGCCAGATGTGCGGGGTGCTGCCGACGACTCGCTACCAAGCGACGGAGACGGCGATCAGCCGGGACATCAGGGCCCGGCTGGACAGCGCGATCCGCACCGGCGTACCGCCGGACCCGCGGACCGCGGCGCTTGCCGCGCTGGCCCACGCAGTCGGGCTCGGCAAGCACTTGTACCCCGGCAACGAGGGGCGGTCATCGCGCTCCCGTCTCAGGGATCTGATCAGGCACGACCCGATGGGCGGTCTCGTGGCGCACGCCGTGATGGACGTCCAGAACGGGGTGGCCGCTCAGCCACGCCGCTCCGGGCAGGGTGGCGCCGCGCCGGACAACGGGAGCCGCCACGCGGCGACCGCCGGCGTCGCGATGCAGCCGCACCACGGCTTGATGGCCCGGGCCGTGGCCCACCACTAGCAGCACCGGCGACCACGCCGCACCACCGCACCACCACCGCCGCACCGACGTCCCCATGACCCGGTCCGGAAGCCGCACGGCAACGCGCGGGGCTGTCTCGACGGCCCCGCGCGTTCGCATGGTCGCTGCGTGTGGCGGTTTTCCAGCGCGCGCACGGAGGTTGGTGGCAGTCTGCTGAGCAGACCAACAGAAGAGCCGTGAGCCGGAGGTGCGTTACCCGTGGCGTCCAATGTCAATCCCACCGTCAGGCGGCGCCGTCTGGGCCAGGAGCTGCGCAGACTCCGCGAGCTGAAGGGCATGACGGCCGAAGAGGTCGCCGAGCGCCTGCTGGTGTCCCAGTCGAAGATCAGCCGCCTCGAGAACGGCCGCCGCTCCATCAGCCAGCGCGACGTGCGCGATCTGTGCGGGGTGTACGAGGTCGAGGACCACCGGATCGTCGATTCGCTGATGCAGATGGCCAAGGACTCGCGCCAGCAGGGCTGGTGGCACGCCTTCGGCGACATCCCGTACAGCGTCTACATCGGTCTGGAGACGGACGCGGCGAGCCTGCGCGTCTACGATCCGCAGGTCGTGCCCGGGCTGCTCCAGACCCGGGAGTACGCGGAGGCCCTGATCGCGGGAGCCCTGCCGGAGACCGCCCCGACCGACGTCGAGAAACGCGTCAGCGTCCGGCTGCGGCGCCAGGAGCGGGTGAAGGCGGCGGAGAACCCGCTGCGGCTGTGGGTGGTCATCGACGAGGCGGCGCTGCGCCGCACGGTCGGCGGCAAGCAGATGATGATCGACCAGCTGGAGTTCCTCATCGTGCAGTCCCAGCTGCCCCATGTCACCGTGCAGGTACTGCCGTTCAGCATGGGCGCCCATCCGGGCATCAACGGCCAGTACGCGATCCTCGAATTCCCCGACGCCTCGGACTCCAGCGTCGTCTACATCGAGGGCGTCACGAGCGACCTCTACCTGGAGAAGGCGAACGACGTCCAGAAATACAGCGTGATGTACGAGCATTTGCGGGCGCAGGCCCTGAACGTGGACCAGACGCGGGAATTCATCACCGCGGTCGCGAAGGACTACGCCGACGGGAAGGCGGGCTGATCCGCTGAAGCGCGGCACCGTACACCCCACGCGTACCGCAAAGGAAGACCCCACTGGAATATGCCATCCGGTCGAGTGAATGGCCGCCGCACACTCGGGGAGCTGCGAGTAGCGTCGATCACGCCAACGACAATCGCTGGCCGAGAACGACCAACTGGCAAGAACCGGAGCGATCATGGCCATTCTTCAGGGCGCCACGGACACCTGGACCAAGTCCTCGTACTCCACCGGTAACGGCGCATGTGTCGAAGTCAAGTCCCCCGAGATGCACGCCATCGCCGTGCGGGACTCGAAAGTCACCGCCGGTCCCTCGATCTCCTTCGCTCCCGGCGCGTGGAACGCGTTCGTGGCCGAGGTGACCCGGGACACCCTCAGCTGACCACCCCGGCAGCCACCGTGATATCCGCCCTACCGACAAGAGCCCTCTCGACTGGTCCGCCGTCCCGGCCGAGGGGGCTCGGCCGTGCCCGCACCGCCACCGCGTCGCGGGCTCAGCGCAGCTCGTCCACGTAGCGGTCGGTGCCGGGCACGGTGGGGATGAACGGGGCCACCAACTCCACCCGCCCCAGGCCCGTTTCGGCGACCGCGGTGTCGAGCCCGGCGAAGTGGTCCGCCCAGACCTCGCGCGGATCGCGTTCGAGGAACCAGAGCAGCGTGAGCCGGGTGCCGACGCCCTCGACCTGTTTCACGTACGTCATGCGGTCGCCCGGCAGCGGAGTGGGCCCGAAGACGGTCACCAGGGCGGTGGGCCCCCCGGCAAGGCGCCGGGGCAGCTCGCGCGAGCGCAGCCACTCCAGCAACTCGCCCCGCGCGTCCGGGCTTTCGGCGTCGACGACCTGGAGGACGAGACCCGCGTAGGGGTGGTCGAGCGCGTGGTAGTCGCGCGGGCCGGCCGCGCCGTCGCGGTAGACGGTCGCCTCGTGGTCCTGGAACGCGGTGAAGACGTGGGTGCGGTCCTGGTAGACCCGCCCGTCCCGGTTCAGCCGCTTGTTGATGCCGACGGTCCACTTCATGTGCTCGTCGTAGCGCCCGTCGGTGATCCAGTACGTGGAGAGGTAGCAGCCCGCGCCGACCGGCCGGGCGACCGCCGACTTCTCCGGATAGCGCAGCTCCTGGAGTGCGCGGGTGGCCACCCAGCGGCGCCCCGCGTACATCCAGGGCATGGCCATGGCGCCGGCGTAGTAGTGGTCGTCCTCGTACCAGCGGTTGTACGCGTACTCGTGGCCCGGGTGCGGCTCCACCATGGTGATCAGCGCGTGCCCCGGGCGCACCCCGTAGGGCCCCACCGAGGCCAGCTCCGCGTAGGCCTCGGGGCGTGTGTCCTGCGTCATGCCGCATCCCTTCCTTCCGCCACTGGGGGCACTTACTCTGACGCTCCGTCAGAAGATGTGCCAGAGCCGGGAGGCGACCGGATGTTGCTGAGTGGGAAGACCGTCATCGTGTCCGGGGTCGGGGCGGGGCTCGGCCACCAGGTCGCGGCGGCCGTCGTGCGCGACGGGGGCAACGCCGTGCTCGGCGCGCGCACGGCGGCCAACCTCGCCAAGTGCGCCTCCGAGGTGGACCCGGACGGCGCCCGCACCGCGTACCTGCCCACCGACATCACCGACGAGGCGCAGTGCGAGGCGCTCGCCGCGCTCGCGGTGGAGCGCTTCGGGGCGATCGACGCGGTGGTCCATGTCGCCGCCTGGGACAGCTACTTCGGGGGGCTCCAGGACGCGGACTTCGCCACCTGGCAGCAGGTCATCGACGTGAACCTGCTCGGCACGCTGCGCATGACCCGGGCCTGCCTGCCCGCGCTCAAGGCGCGGGGCGGCTCCGTGGTGGTGATCGGCACGCAGTCCTCGGTGGCGGCGCCCTCGCAGGTGCGCCAGGCGGCGTACGCGGCCTCCAAGGGGGCGCTGACCTCGGCCGCGTACTCCCTGGCGCGCGAGCTCGGCCCGGACCGGATCCGGGTCAACACGGTGCTGCCGGGCTGGATGTGGGGGCCGCCGGTCCAGGCGTACGTCCAGTTCACCGCGCACACCGAGGGCGTGTCCGAGCAGGAGGTGCTGGGGCGGCTCACCGAGCGGATGGCCCTGCCCGAGCTCGCCACCGACGGCGACGTGGCGGACGCGGTGGTGTTCCTGGCCTCGGACCGGGCCCGCGCGATCACCGGCCAGTCCCTCCTGGTGAACGCCGGGGAGCTGATGAGATGAGGCGGGCGCGCAACAGGCGCTGATACAGGGGTGGTTGACCGTCCCTCCCGGCCGCGCGGGACCCGCATCCCGTGCGGCCGTTCTGCGTCTGGGCGCACCCGAGGGGGCGCTAACGATGGGCGGAGCCTGACGAAGTGCCCGCTCATCGTGTGGCTCCCGTCACTCGCGCGGCAACAGCCCATGAAGTAAAGGCGAAGCAAAATCGTTCGACTTTGTGATCCTCGTTCATATCCATGACCGGCACAGGTCTTGACCACCTCCTCGGCCAAGGGGTTCAATCCCCCAAGTCCCCACTCCCGCACGGGGCGCCGCTGAACCGGACGTACTGACGAAGGGCATCCGAGCTCCTCGACGTCGCCTCGGTGACGTTCACAAGGCGGACCCCTGGGAGGGGGCACATGAACAGTCTCGACTGGGCCGTGCTGATCGGCTACTTCGGCGTGATGGTCGCGATCGGCATCTGGTCCCACAGACGGGTCGGCGATGTCTCCGACTTCTTCACGGCCGGCGGCCGGATGCCGTGGTGGCTGTCCGGCATCTCGCACCACATGTCCGGCTACAGCGCGGTGATGTTCACCGGCTACGCCGGCATCGCCTACCAGTACGGCGTGACGTCCTTCGTGACCTGGTCCTTCCCCATCGCGGTCGGCATCGGCATCGGGGCGAAGCTGTTCGCGCCCCGGCTCAACCGGCTGCGCTCCAAACTCCTCGTGGCCTCGCCGCTCGAATACCTCAAGAACCGCTACAACGTCTCCACCCAGCAGGCGCTCGCCTGGTCGGGACTGCTTCTGAAGATCGTCGACGTGGGCGCCAAGTGGGCGGCCATCGCGACCCTGCTGTCCGTGTTCACCGGCATCAGCATCACCCAGGGCATCTTCATCACCGGCGGCATCACGGCGGTGTACTGCACGGTCGGCGGCCTGTGGGCGGACGCGCTGACCGAACTCGGCCAGTTCATCATCCAGTTGGGCGCGGGCCTGGCGATGCTCATCGCCGTCATGGGCAGGCTCGACGGCTTCTCCACGCTGTGGACGGTGTGGGACAAGCTGCCCAGCGGCCACGCGCACGCGACCGCCGGCCCGTACACCGTCACCTTCCTGATGGCGTTCCTCTTCATCAAGACCTTCGAGTACAACGGCGGCATGTGGAACCAGGCCCAGCGCTACATGGCCACCGACTCGGCCCGCTCGGCGACGCGTTCGGCCCGTCTGTCGGCGATCCTGTGGGCCGTGTGGCCGACCGTGCTGTTCTTCCCGATGTGGTGCGCGCCGCTGCTCGTACACGCCAAGAAGCCGGACGGGTCGGACAGTTACGCCCTGATGACCCAGACGCTGCTGCCGCACGGCATGCTCGGCCTGGTCGTCGTCGGCTTCTTCTCGCACACCATGGCCATGTGCTCCTCTGACGCCAACGCCATCTCGGCCGTCTTCACCCGCGACATCATGCCGGTCCTGTCGAAGTCGGCCCGCGGCTGGGACGCGCGCGCGGGGCTCGTCGCCGCCCGGCTGTCCACGCTGGTCTTCCTCGCCCTGTCGATGACGATCGCCACCCAGGTCGACTCGCCCGCCTTCAAGGACATCATCACCGTCGTGATCAAGTGGGTGGCCGGGCTCATGGGACCGATCGCGATCCCGTTCATGCTGGGCATGCTCCAGACGTTCCGCAGGTCGGGCCCGACGGCGGCGCTGGGGAGCTGGGCCGCGGGACTGGTCGCGTTCTTCTTCGTCAACTACGACCTGGACGGCTCGCAGCGGACCGGGGTCGCGCTCCAGTGGCAGGTGTCGGTGCCGCTGGCGATCTCGCTCGTCCTGTACGTCGTGATCGGCCTGCTCAAGCCCGAGGACACCCCCGAGCGGGACGCGCTGCTCGCCCGCGTCAACACCGACGACGACGGGCCGGGTCCGGCAGCGGCCTCGGCCGCCGTGCCCACCCAGGCCGGAGCCGGGGGCACCGAGGCGGTGCGGGCCGACTGATGCGGGGCCGGGCGCCCCGGGGGCGGGGCCGGGGTCAGCCGACGATCTCGGGCTCGTCCTGCGGGGCCGCGACCACGTCGCCGTCGCCGCCGCGTACGGGGTAGGCCTCGTCGCGGTGCGGGCCCCAGCGTTCGTAGTCGGCCTGCCGCTCGGCGTCCGACTGCGGGCAGTGCCGGGCCTCCGCCTCCTCCTCCTCGTCCATCACCATGGCGTCCACGGCCTGCTGGGCCTCGTGGGCGTCATACGGCGGGAGGTCGTCGCCGCGCGCCGAGGGGGCGGTGAAGGCGGGCTCGTCGCCGGGCTGCAGATAGGCGGGGCGGTCGGCGTCGTCGGCCGGGGCCGCACTGGAGGTGCCGGCGCCGGTGCCGAGCAGGGCCAGGGCGAGCAGGGGGGCCGTGAACCAGCGGCGCGCCAGGGGGCGGCGGGCGTGGGTGGCGCGGGCGGTGGGAGCGGGGGTCATGACGACGACCCTGGCGAAGACCCCGTGCGGGCGCGAGGGACACACCGTTTTTCGGCCGTTCCTTCGCCCGCACGGGTGGTTTCAGCCCCTCGGATAGCGCAGCAGCCAGCCCGCCGTGTTGACGGCGGGGCCGTGCAGGGCCGGTCCCTGCGTCATCTCCATGGCGAAGTCGTCGGCCAGTTCGAGCAGCGTCGCACGGCCCTCCAGCTGCGCGAGCCAGGCGGGCGGCAGCGCGGTCTCGCCGTGCATCGCGCCGAGCAGGCTGCCGCAGACGGTCCCGGTCGCGTCCGACGGCCCGTCGTGATTGACCGAGAGCAGCAGCCCGTGCCGGATGTCCTCGCCGACCAGCGCGCAGTACACCCCGATGGCGAGGGCCTCGGGCGCGCTGTGCCCGGTGCCGAGGGTGGCCACGAGGGCCGGGCTCGGCATGCCCTGGCGGACCGCGCCGAGCGCGTGCTTGAGCGCCTCGCTCACCCGCTGGTGCCCCTGCCGCAGGGCGAGCTGGGCCAGGGTCCGCTGGACCGCGCCGTCCATGGACTCGCCCCGCGCGAGGCCGTGCACGATGACGGCGAGGGCGCCGGCCGCAAGGTAGGCGGACGGGTCGCCGTGGGTCTGGGCCGCGCACTCCACGGCGAGCTGGAGCACCAACTGCGGCTCCCAGCCCACCAGGAGGCCGAAGGGCGCGGAGCGGGTAAGCGCGGCCGGGTCGTCGGCGCTCGGGTTCTTGGGCTGGTCCAGGGTGCCCATGATGGCGTCGCCGAGCCCCACCAGACAGGCCTTGGCCGGGTCGCGCCGGGCGTAGAGCCACTCCTCGCGGGCCAGCCAGCCGTTGTCCTCACGGCGCTCGTCGGGCCCCCAGTCGTGCTGGGTCGCGGCCCAGCGCAGATGGGCCCGGTGCACATCGGTGGGCGGGTGCCAGGCGCCGGTGTCGCGGCGGACCTGGGCGCGTATGAGGCCGTCGACGGTGAACAGGGTGAGCTGGGTGGCGGCGCTCACCGCGCCCGTCCTGCCGTACGCGGGCACCAGGTCGGCCAGGGCGTCGGCGCCGTGCCGCTCGCGGATCTCGCTCAGCGCGAGCGCGGCGACGCCCGTGCCCAGCGCGTCCCCGATCGCCCCGCCCAGCAGACAGCCCCGCACCCGGCTGCGGAAGTCCTGCTGTTCGGCACGGCCCCAGACGGGTGCGGTGGCTCCGGCTGCTGCGCTCATGCCGCAGCACGCTACCTGAACGGATGCGCCCGTTTAAGAGGGCAAAGTGACCGGTGCGGTACCGCGCAAGGTCAGTCCCGGGGCGCGGGCCCCGACTCGGGCCCACCGCCCGGGCCGCCGCCGGGTCCGGCGCCCGGATACGCCGGGTCGCCCTCGTCGGCGGGCGGCGGCCCGGGCGGGATGCCCGGGGATCCGCGCACCCCGGCCGCCCGGGCGAGGTCGGCCAGCGCCTCCCGCTCCCGGCCCAGCATCCGGTGCAGCCGGGCCCGCTGCTCGTACGCCCATGCGTAGCCCGGCACCAGCGCGATCGCGCGGTCCAGGTCGGCCAGCGCCGCCTCCACGCGGCCGAGTTCGGCGAGCGCCACCGCCCGGCTCCCCAGGGCCCACGCGTAGCCCGGGTCGAGGGCGAGCGCCCGCCCGTAGGCCGCCACGGCCTCCTCGTAACGGCCGGCGAACCGGTTCACGTCGCCGCGCTCGCCCAGCACCCACGCCCACGACGGCGAGAGCCGCTCGGCACGGTCGAGGTCGGCGAGCGCCGCCTCGGTGTCGCCCAGCACCCCGCGCACATGGGCCCGGCGCACCAGCGCCCAGCCGTAGTCGGGATCGAGCGCGAGCGCCCGGTCGAAGTCCTCCAACGCCCCAGCCGCGCAGCCCAGTTGGGCCCGCGCCTGGCCCCGGCTGCCCAGGGTCAGGGGGTCGCCGGGATCGAGCGCGAGGGCGCGGCCGAGTTCGGTGACGGCGTCCTCGTAGCGGCCCGCGCGCCGGTGCGTCTCGCCGCGTTCGCGGGCCGCGCGCGAGCGTCCCGGCTCCAGCTCCTCCAGACGGTCGAGGTCGGCGAGGGCGGCCGGCCAGTCGCCGACGGCCCGGTGGACGACGGCCCGGCCGTGGTGGGCGTCCGCGCTGGTGGCGTCCAGGGTGAGGGCGCGGCGGTGGTCGGCGAGCGACTCCTCGTACGCCTCGTTCCTGAAGTGGCCCCAGGCCCGCGCGATGTGCACGGCGACCCGGTCGCGGTCGGTGAGTTCGGGGCGGGCCAGCATCATGCCGAGCACGTCGACGCCGTGGCGTCCCTCGGCCGCCAGCGCGGCCAGGCAGGCCGCCCCCCACTTGCGCAGCGCCTCGCGGTTGCCGTCCTCGCCCGCCTCGACGATCACCCGCGCCCAGCGCCGCGCGGTGACGGTGCCCTGGCCGCAGGCCTCGATGCCGTCGCGCAGGACGTCCCCGAACGCGCCGACCGGGTCGGCGCACAGCCGGTGGTAGAGCTCTTCGAGGCGCGGCTCGCGCCAGGCCTCGTCGCGCCAGCGCGCGCCGCCGCCGCCCTCGGCGGCGGCCCGCTCGGCGGCGTACCAGGCGGCGAGGCGCTGGTGCCCGGCCCGCCAGCGCTGCGGTGAGGAGGTGCGCTGGAGTCGCTGCATGGGGGCGCGGACCACGTCGTGGTACTTGATCCGGCCGCCCTGGTCCCGGACGAAGGGCAACGCGCGCAGCCAGCCGTAGAGCCCGGCCGCGTCGCCGGTGACGGCCGCGCGGAAGACGTCCTCGTCCAGCCGCCTGGGCAGCGCCCCTTCGAGCGCCGCGGACCTGCGCACCGGGTCGGGCTCCCACTTCAGGAAGCGTTCCACCGCGGTGGCGCTCGGGTCGCCGATGTCGCCGGGGGCGGCCGGGCGGCTGCCCGCCAGGGTGCTCACCAGGACCGGGAGCCGCCCGGAGAGCCGCAGCACGTCGCGCACCACCTCCTCGTCCACGACGCCCTTGGCGGCCAGGAGTTGGCGGGCCTCGTCCTCGGTGAAGGGCTCAAGGGGCAGGTCGGCCGCGTAGTCGGCGGCGGCGGGCCAGCCCAGCGGGTCGGGGCGGCCCTGGCCGGAGAGGGTGAGGACGGTGTTGGCCGGAAGTCCGCCGTACCGGTCGGTGGTGACCAGATCGCGCAGCCAGTCGTCCAGGAAGGCACCGGTGCGCTCGTAGGTGTCGAAGAAGCACGCGATCCACGGCACCTGGGCGGCCACCCGGCCGAGTTCCTCCACGAACACGGGGGTGAGCACCCGCAGCGGGTCGAGCACGAGCTGGACGTCCTCCTGGCGGCCGAGGCGCGCACTGAGCGCGACCCTCAACCGCTCGGCCCCCTCGGCCAGTTGGACCGGATCGACGCTGCCCGCGATCGGTCCGACCCCGGGTACGAGCCCGATCCCGGCGAGCCCGGCCCGGGCCGCCACGACCGCCCCGGCCGACGGACCGGCACCGGCCACGGGGCCCGGGCCCGCTCCGGCCGCCTCGGCCTCGTAGCGGCGCTGGCGATAGGTGGCCAGGATCCGGTCGAGCGCCTTGAGCGGCCACCCCTGCCGGGCGAGGGCCGCGCTGATCGCGCCCAGCACCTCGGGGACGCCGTCCACGCTCTCGTCGGTGTACGCGGTCAGCGCCCCGCGCTCCAGGGCGGCCTGCTCCAACTCCCGTACGAGGAAGGTCTTTCCGACCCCCGCGTTGCCGTGCACCCGGAACACGAACCGGTGCCGCTCGTCATCGACGGGCAGCTCGAAGTTCCGCCGGAACAGGGTGAGTTCGTCACGCCGCCCCACGAACCCGGCCCGCTTGCGCCGCCGGATGAGCTCCTGCATCGAAGGCCCCACGCGCCCCACCCCAACTCCCCCTCGCCCGAGCCCGGGACACTCCCCGGCATCGACCATAGCGGGAGGCGCCGGGCCGCCCCGGCGAACGGGCCGGCCCCCGGCCACCCGGGGCCGGGGCGCGAACCTGCGGGCGTACCGGTCAGTCCACCACCGGCAGCAGCTCCGGCAGGTGCCCGTCCGAGGTGTGGGCGGCGCGCATCCGCTCCTCGGGGACCTCTCCGTACAGCGTCGTGCGCGGGCGGGACGGGCGGCCCGCCGCCTCCGCGATCGCGACCAGGTCCTTGATGGAGCGGTAGGAGCCGTAACTGGAGCCCGCCATCCGGGAGATGGTCTCCTCCATCAGGGTGCCGCCCAGGTCGTTCGCGCCCGAGCGCAGCATCTCGGCGGCGCCCTCCTGGCCCAGTTTCACCCAGCTGGTCTGGATGTTGGGGATGTGCGGGTGCAGCAGGAGCCGGGCCATCGCCGTCACCGCGCGGTTGTCGCGGGCCGTGGGGCCCGGGCGTGCGATGCCCGCCAGGTAGACGGGTGCGTTGGTGTGGATGAAGGGCAGCGTCACGAACTCGGTGAAGCCCTCGGCGCCCGCTTCGAGCGCGGTCCGCTGGATGGCGGCGAGGGTGCGGAAGTGGCCGAGCCAGTGGCGGGGCTGGTCGACGTGCCCGTACATCATCGTGGAGGAGGAGCGGATGCCGAGCGCGTGGGCGGTCGTCACGACCTCGGTCCAGGTGGCCGTCGGGAGTTTGCCCTTGGTGAGGATCCAGCGGACCTCGTCGTCCAGGATCTCCGCCGCCGTGCCGGGGATCGAGTCGAGTCCGGCCGCCTTCGCCTCGGTGAGCCACTCGCGGATCGACAGGCCGGTACGGGTCGCGCCGTTGACGACCTCCATCGGCGAGAAGGCGTGGACGTGCATGCCGGGCACCCGTTCCTTCACCGCGCGCGCGATGTCGAAGTAGGCGGTGCCGGGCAGGTCCGGGTGGATGCCGCCCTGCATGCAGACCTCCACCGCGCCCACCTCCCACGCCTGTTCGGCCCGGTCGGCGACCTGGGACAGCGACAGCGTGTACGCGTCGGCGTCGGTGCGGCGCTGCGCGAAGGCGCAGAAACGGCAGCCGGTGTAGCAGACGTTGGTGAAGTTGATGTTCCGCGTGACGATGTACGTGACGTCGTCGCCCACCACCGACGTGCGCAGGTCGTCGGCGACCCGGCACAGCGCGTCGAGCGCCGGGCCGTCCGCGTGCAGCAGCGCGAGCGCCTCGTCGTCGGTCAGCCTCTCCGGGTCGTCGGCGGCGACCGCGAGGGCCTGGCGCACGTCCCCGTCGATGCGGGAGGGCACCATGCCGGGCGCCGCCGCCTCGCGCAGCGCGCCCCAGTCGCCGTACACCGAGTCGAAGTCCTCGCGCCGGTCCGCCGTACGGCCCTCGGTGTCGATGGTGCGGTGCAGATCGGTGCGGCCGGACGCCGCGAAGCCCTCGTCGGGCTCCTGCCACGGCAGGCCGCGCACCTCGGCCGACTCGTCGGCCAGGCCCGTGTCGGCGTCCGCGAGCGCGCGCACGTGCGGCAGCAGCCGCGGGTCGAGCCAGGGCTCGCCGCGCCGCACGAACTCCGGGTAGATGCACAGGCGTTCACGCAGCGAGAAGCCGGCCGCGCCGGACTTCTCGGCCAGCTCGTCGATGCGCGGCCAGGGCCGCTCGGGGTTGACGTGGTCGATGGTGACCGGCGAGACCCCGCCCCAGTCGTCGATGCCCGCGCCGATGAGCCGCCCGTACTCGCCCGCGACCAGGTTCGGCGGGGCCTGGAGGCAGGCCGCCGGGCCCATGATGTGGCGGGCCACCGCCACCGTCGCCACCAGTTCGTCCAGCTCGGCGTCGGGCATGCCGCGCATCGCCGTGTCCGGCTTGGCGCGGAAGTTCTGGATGATCAGCTCCTGGATGCCGTGGTAGGCGCGCGAGATCCGGCGCAGCGCGAACAGCGACTCCGCGCGCTCCTCGTACGTCTCCCCGATGCCGATGAGGAGCCCGCTGGTGAACGGCACCGACGAGCGGCCCGCGTCCTCGAGGACCCGCAGCCGCACGGCCGGCTCCTTGTCCGGGGAGCCGTAGTGCGGACTGCCGGGCTCGGACCACAGGCGGGTCGCGGTCGTCTCCAGCATCATGCCCATGGAGGGGGCGACCGGCTTGAGCCGCTGGAAGTCCGTCCAGGACAGCACCCCGGGGTTGAGGTGCGGCAGCAGACCGGTCTCCTCCAGGATGCGGATCGCCATGGCGCGCACATAGGCGATGGTGTCGTCATAGCCGTGCGCGTCGAGCCACTCGCGGGCCTCGGGCCAGCGGTCCTCGGGCTTGTCGCCGAGCGTGATCAGGGCTTCCTTGCAGCCCCGTTCGGCTCCCTTGCGGGCGATGTCGAGGACCTCGTCGGGGGACATGAACATGCCGTGCCCGGCCCGGCGGAGCTTGCCGGGCACGGTGACGAAGGTGCAGTAGTGGCATGTGTCGCGGCACAGCCGGGTGAGCGGGATGAACACGCTCTTGGAGTACGTGATGACCCCCGGCCGGCCCGCCGCGGCCAGGCCCGCGTCGCGGACCCTGGCGGCCGAGCGCGTGAGGTCGTCGAGGTCCTCGCCGCGGGCGCGCAACAGCACCGCCGCCTCGCTCACGTCGAGCGCCACGCCGTCCCTGGCGCGTTTCAGCGCGCGCCGCATCGAGTTGGCGGTCGGTGCGGGGAAGGACTGCCCGGCAGGGTCCGGTCCTTCTGCCTGCGGGGGCTGCGCGCTGGAAGTCATCCACCGAGCATACGAGCGACCGCTCACCCCGGGCCCCTGGGTGCCGCACCCCGGGGCGAACGCGCTCGGCGCCACCCGCATCGGCCCGCCCGGGGGCCTGTGGGACGGGGCCGCCCCCAACCGCCGCCCCGGGCGGGGCATCGCGGCCCGCTACAGACAGGCGGCGTACTCGTCCAGGACCTTCAGCACCCCCGTCTCGTCGGCCGGCGGCAGCTGGAGGACCACCTCCTCGACGCCGAGGTCCGCGTAGTGCGCCAGCTTGCCGGGGTTGGCGAGCACCGCGTACGGGACGACCTGGGGGCCGTCCCCGGTGCGCCCGGCCTCCTGCCACGCCCGGCGCAGCACCGGCAGCGACTCGGTGAGGCCGCCGCCCCCGATGGGCATCCAGCCGTCCGCGTACTCGGCGATGTGCGCGAACAGCTTGGGGCCGGCGGCCCCGCCGACGAGGATGCGGGGCGCTCCGTCACGGACCGGCTTGGGGTAGGCGGACGAAGCCCGCACGGACCCGAACTCGCCCTGGTATGGGGTCGGTTGGTCCGCCCACAGGGCGCGCATCAGCGCGATGCGGTCCCGCACGAGCTCGCGCCGGCTCGCCCAGGCGACGCCGTGGTCGTCGGCCTCCTCCTTGTTCCACCCGAACCCGAGCCCGAGCGTGAAGCGCCCGCCGCTGAGGTGGTCGAGGGTGGCGATCTGCTTGGCCAGGGCGATCGGGTCGTGCTGGGCGACCAGGGTGATGCCGGTCCCCAGGTGCAGGCGCTCGGTGACCGCCGCGGCCTGGCCGAGCGCGACGAACGGGTCGAGGGTGCGCCCGTACTCCGGCGGCAGCTCCCCGCCCGCCGGGTAGGGGGTGGTCCGCTCGACCGGGATGTGGGTGTGCTCGGGCAGGTAGAGCCCGGAGAACCCCCGCTCCTCCAGCTCACGGGCCAGCCGTACGGGGGTGATCGTCTCGTCGGTCAGGAAGATGGTGACGGCGATGCGCATCGGCATACCTTCCGGTCGGTCCGCGGTGGGGGTCACTTCTTATCCCCCGGGCGCCGAGGCCGCAAGACAGGGGGTGCGCGGCGCGGGCGTGGATGCGTAGGGGCCGGCGGGGCCGAGGGGGGGGCGTGGCGGCCCGGGCGGCCGGGCCGACGGGGCGGCCGAGGGGGCTGTTCGGCCAGTAGTCCTCGCCCCGGCGACTCCCCCTGTTCATCCCGGGGTACCACAGTGGGCAGGCACCCCCTCGGGGAGCGGGCGGCCCCGTCGGGGCGGGCCGGCCCCGACCAGCCCTCTCGACTCATTGGGAGCTCAGCTCATGACCGAGAACGGATCGGGATCCATCGGCAGGCCGATCGGCAGGCGCGCCCTCCTCGCGACCGGAGCGGCCACCGCACTCACCCTGAAAACCGTGAGCTTCGCGCACGCGGCCCCCGGCCCGGGCGGCGGGAGCGGCGCCGCCCGCCCCGACGAGACCAAGGTGGTACGCGGCACCCTGCCGCCCGGAGCGCCCGACTTCGTCTACCTTCCGGTGGAAGTACCGCACGTTGTACGGCAGTTGACGGTCTCCTACACGTACGAGAAGCCGCCGCAGCAGCCCGGCACCCAGGGCAACGCGCTGGACATCGGCGTCTTCGACGAGCGGGGCACCGCACTCGGCGGGGCCGGGTTCCGGGGCTGGTCGGGCGGGGCGCGCACCGAGTTCTTCATCCGCGCCGACGACGCGACCCCGGGCTATCTGCGCGGCCCCGTCCGCGCCGGCACCTGGCACATCGCGCTCGGCCCGTACACGGTGGCTCCGCAGGGCCTGCCCTACACGGTGACGATCACCCTCGCGTACGGCGAGCCCGGCACGACCCCCGCGCCGGCCTACCCGCCACCCCGGGCCAAGGGGCGCGGCCGGGCCTGGTACCGGGGCGACTGCCATCTGCACTCGGTGCACTCGGACGGCGGGCGCACCCCGGCCGAGATCGCGGCGCTGGCCCGGGCGGCGGGTCTCGACTTCATCAACACCTCGGAGCACAACACCACTTCGGGCCACCGGGCGTGGCAGGGCCTGTGGGGCGACGACCTGTTGATCATGACGGGCGAGGAGATCACCACCCGCAACGGCCACGTACTGGCGCTCGGCACCGAGCCGGGCCACTTCGTCGACTGGCGCTACCGGGCCCGGGACAACCGTTTCGGCCACTTCGCGCGCGGGGTCCGCGCGGCGGGCGGCCTGGTGGTCCCGGCCCACCCGCACGCCACCTGCGTCGGCTGCAACTGGAAGTTCGGCTTCGGCGACGCGGACGTGGTCGAGGTGTGGAACGGCCCGTACACCCCGGACGACGAGGTGTCGCTGCTCGAATGGGACAACTCCCTTGTCGCGGCGGCCCGTTCGGGCGGCCGGTGGCTTCCGGCGATGGGCAACAGCGACGCCCACCGCGACCCCGACCGCGTGGGCGGCCCCCAGACGGTGGTGCTCGCCGACGACCTGACCCGCGCGGCGATCCAGGCCGGTCTGCGGGCGGGCCGCTCCTACGTGGCCGAGTCGGCGGGGCTGTCGCTGTCCTTCTCGCTGGCCGGCGGCCGGGGCCGGCACGCGGGCATCGGCGAACGCCTGCGGGCGGCTCCCGACGAGCCGGTGACGGCCCGCCTGGACGTGACGGGCGCCCCGGGCTGCACGGTCGCCCTCGTCACGGACCAGGGCACCCGCCACACGGCCGCGCTCCCCGCCCCGGGCACCGGCACGGTCACCTGGGAGACCACCCCCGCGAACGCCGCGTACGTCCGCGCCGAGGTCCGCCACCCCGCCACGGCCCCGGCCTTCCCCGGCCCGCTGGCCGCCTTCACGAACCCGGTCTTCCTGGGGGGCTGAGCCGGGGAGCCCCCTGCGGGAATGATCCGGTTTGCAACGGAACGCGACGCCCGGCACGGTAGGGGGCATGATCTTCATCGCCGTCAGGTTCACCGTCCGCCCCGAACACGCCGAGAACTGGCTCACCGTCGTCGACGACTTCACCCGCGCCACCCGCGCCGAACCGGGCAACCTGTTCTACGACTGGTCGCGCAGCGTGGACGACCCCTGCCAGTACACCCTGCTCGAAGCCTTCGCCGATGCCGCCGCGGGCGAGGCACACGTCGACTCCGACCACTTCCGGGCCGGGATGGAGGCGATGGCCGGGGCCATCGCCGCCACCCCGGAGATCATCAACGTCGAGGTGCCCGGGCAGGGTTGGAACAAGATGGCCGAACTGCAACCGAAGTAGCCGCGGACGCCGGATCCGGGCCCGGCCGCCCGGGCCGGGTCCGGGCTGCTCAAGCCCACCGGTTCGGGGCCGCTCGGCCCGACGGGCCCGGCCGCTCGGGTCCGCCGACGCGGGCCGGGGCGCTAGCCGGGCCAGACGATCGACTGGAGTTCGCTGTACGCGTGCAGCGCGTACGAGCCGACGTCCCGCCCCACCCCGCTCTTCTTGAACCCGCCGAACGGCGCCTCCATGTTGCGGCCGATCGTGTTCACACCGACCCCGCCCGCGCGCAGCCGCCGCGCGATGCGGAAGGCCCGGGCCACGTCCCCGGACCAGACGTAGTCGAGCAGCCCGTACTCGCTGTCGTTGGCGAGCGCGACCCCCTCCTCCTCGTCGTCGAAGGGGATCACCACGACAACCGGCCCGAAGATCTCCTCGCGAGCCACCCGCATGTCGTTGGTGCAGCCCACGAGGAGGGTCGGCGCCACATAGAAACCCCGTTCCAGTGGGGGCCGCTCGCCGCCCGCGACGACGGTCGCGCCCTCCTTGCGCCCCAGCTCCACATACGACTCGATCCGGTCGCGGTGGGCGGCCGAGATCACCGGTCCGACCACCGTGTCGCGGTCCGCGGGGTCGCCGACCTTCAGGAACCCGGCGTACCGGGCGAGCTTCTCCACCAGTTGGTCGTGGACGCCGCGCTGCACCAGGACGCGGGTGGGCGCGGTGCAGATCTGGCCGCTGTAGAAGGAGAAGGTGGTACCGATGCCGGAGACCGCCGAGTCGAGGTCGGCGTCGTCGAGGACGAGGGCCGCACCCTTGCCGCCCAGCTCCATCAACTGCCGTTTCATATGGCGCCCGCACACCTCGGCGATGCGCTGCCCCACGGCGGTGGAGCCGGTGAAGGAGACCATGTCGACATCGGGCGAGTCGACGGCCGCCTCGCCCACCGCGGGCGCGGACCCGGTCACCACGTTCACCACCCCGCGCGGCACCCCCGCCTCCTCCAGGGCCTCGGCCATCCGGAACACCGACAGCGGGTCCTGCGGGGCCGGCTTCACCACGACCGTGTTGCCCATCGCGAGCGCGGGCGCCACCTTGCCGGCCGAGTTCGCCCAGGGGTTGTTGTACGAGGTGATGCACGTGACCACCCCGACCGGCTGCCGCACCGCGAGCGCCCCGAACACCCCGGCCCGGCCCATCGGACCCGCCTCGTTGATCTGCGGCGCGAGCGGCTGCTCCACCGGTTCCAGGGCGCCCTGCGCATAGCGCCGGAACCGCGACACCCCCACCCCGACCTGCATGCCCCGCGCGGTGGCGACGGTGGCCCCGGTCTCGGCGCGGGCGAGGTCGGCGTTGCGGACGAAGTCGCGCTGCATGAGGTCGGCCGCCCGGTCGAGGATCGCGGCGCGCTCCTCGGGGCGGGTCC
Source organism: Streptomyces sp. NPDC048111 (assembly GCF_043202815.1). Taxonomy (NCBI): domain Bacteria; kingdom Bacillati; phylum Actinomycetota; class Actinomycetes; order Kitasatosporales; family Streptomycetaceae; genus Streptomyces; species Streptomyces sp. NPDC048111. The sequence goes on along the minus strand of NZ_JBIDBD010000017.1, from coordinate 2,378 downwards.
GCGACCACCCGTCGAAGGCCTCCCGCGCCGCGGCGGCGGCCTGGTGGACCTGCTCGCGCGAGGCCTCGGGCGCGAGTCCCACCACGTCCTCGCGGGCGGGGTCGAGCACCGGACAGTGGCCGCCGTCGGGCGCCACCCACTCCCCGCCGATGAACAACTGCCGTTCCTGAGCGCTCACTTGGTGCTCACCGTCCTGGTGTCGCGCCCCGAACGGAGCACCGTGCCGGGCACCGCGCCCGTCACCCGGTCGTCGCGGAGCGTCTCGACCCCGTTGACCCGGACCGAGACGACGCCGATCGCCTTGGAGTCGAGCCGGGGGCTGTCGCCCGGCAGGTCGTGCACCAGGGTGGCGGGCCCGGCCTCGATCCGCTCCGGGTCGAACAGGACGAGGTCGGCATGGAACCCCTCCTCGATCCGCCCGCGCTCGCGCAGCCCGAACAGCCGGGCGGGGTCGTCGGTCAGCATCTGCACGGCCCGCTCCAGCGGCACGAGTCGGCGCCCGCGCAGACAGTCCCCGAGGAAGCGCGTGGTGTACGGGGCGCCGCACATCCGGTCCAGGTGCGCCCCCGCGTCGGACCCGCCGAGCAGCACGTCCTCGTGCTCCCACGTCTCGCGCCGCAGCGCCCAGGTGGCGGGGTCGTTGTCGGTCGGCATGGGCCACAGCACCGTCCGCAGCCGGTCGTTGGCGCAGATCTCCACGAGGCAGTGGAAGGGGTCGAGCCCCCGCTCGGCGGCGATGTCGCCGACGACCCGCCCCGAGAGCCCCTCGTTCTGCGGACTGTAGGTGTCGCCGATGACGTACCGCCCGAACGCGGCGAGCCGCCGGAAGATCCCGGCCTCCTTGCTGTCGGCGCGGCGCAGCATCTCGGCCCGCACGTCCGCGTCGCGCAGCTTCGCGATGCGCTCGGGGACGGGCAGGGCCAGGACGTCGCCCCAGCCCGGGATGAGGTTGAGGGCACAGAACGTGCCGAGCGACATGTTCATGGGCGTGAGGATCGGCATCGTCAGGGCGACGATCCGGCCCCCGGCCTCGCGGGCGCGCTCACTCGCCACGAGCTGGCGCGGTACGCGCTCGGGTACGGCGGCGTCGATCGTCAGAACGTTCCAGTTCAGGGGGCGCCCCGCGGCGGCGCTCATCTCGACGAGCAGGTCGATCTCGTCGTCCGCGAACCGGTCGAGGCACCCGGCGACGATCGCTTCCAGTTGGGTGCCCTCGTGCTCCCCCACCGCCCGGCTGAGCGCGAGGAGTTCGGCGGGCCGCGCGTGCCGCGAGGGGACGGGCCGGCCGTCGCCGTCGGAGTGGGTCGAGGACTGGGTGGTGGAGAGCCCCCAGGCGCCGGCGTCCATGGCGTCGTGCAGCAGGGCGAGCATGGCGTCCATCTGCCGCGCGGTGGGCTGCCCGCCGACGGCGTCGGCGCCCATGACGTGCCGGCGCAGGGCGCAGTGCCCGACCATGAACCCGGCGTTGACGGCGATCCGCCCGTCCAGCGCCCGCAGATACTCGCCGAAAGAGGTCCACCCCCAACCGACGCCCTCCTCAAGGGCCTTGAGGGACATCCCCTCCACCTTGGACATCATGCGGCGGGTGTAGTCGGCGTCCTCGGGGCGCTCGGGATTGAGCGGCGCGAGGGTGAACCCGCAGTTGCCGCCCGCGACGGTGGTCACTCCGTGGTTCATGGACGGCGTGGCGTACGGGTCCCAGAAGAGCTGGGCGTCGTAGTGCGTATGCGGATCGACGAACCCGGGCGCGAGCACGAGCCCGCCGGCGTCCTCGGAACTCACGGCGTCCTCGCGGACGGTACCCGGCGCCGCGACGACGGCGATCCGCCCACCCCGAATCCCGACATCGGCAGGCCGGGCGGGGGTACCGGTCCCGTCCACGAGGGTGGCGCCCTTGATCAGGTGGTCGAGCATGGGGTCCCTTTCTTCTGTGGGGCGGGGTGGGTGCGGCTTTTCGGCATCCGTGCCGGGGGTGCCACGGGGTGGCTTTCGGCATCCGTGCCGGGGGTGTCCCGTGCGGGCCCGGGGTTGCCCCGGCCGGGGGCCGCCGCGAATGGCTCCCGGCCGGGGCCGGTGACGGGACGGCGGTCCGGGAAGACACCGCCCCGCGTCTGTGGGACCGGCACTCTGGGCGCGGGGTGCCCCTGGGCGGGGTGCCCCTGGGCGGGGTGCCTTTCGCGCAGTTCCCCGCGCCCCCAATGTCTCGGCCGTCTGCGGACCGTGCTCGCTTCTCGCGCAGTTCCCCGCGCCCCTTAGCGGCACGGTGCGGGCCCGCACCGGCACCCTCAGCCCGTCCGGCGTTTGAGGACGAGCGCCGTTCAGGCGCGATAGGGGGGTGCAGGGGGCGCAGCCCCCGCCGGGGTCCGAGGGGCGGAGCC
>NZ_JBIDBD010000016.1:0-154209 GCF_043202815.1 Streptomyces sp. NPDC048111 | reverse complement strand
CGCAGTTCCCCGCGCCCCTAACCGCACCGGTGCGGGCCAGCATGCGCATCCTCAGCCCGTCCGGCGATTGAGGACGAGCGCCGTTCAGGCGCGATAGGGGGGTGCAGGGGGCGGAGCCCCCGCCGGGGTTCGAGGGGCGGAGCCCCTCAGCGGGTTTGGGGCGCAGCCCCAGGGGCCGGCCCTATCCAGCCCCCTGCACGGGCGGGCGGGTGGGCAAACTCGCCGGGGTTCGAGGGGCGGAGCCCCTCAGGGGGTCTGGGGCGCAGCCCCAGGGCTCGGCCAAACCAACCCCCGTCACGGGCGGGTGGGTGGGCAAATCCCCCGGGGTCTGGGGCGCAGCCCCAGGGGGCGGGCCGGATGGGTAAACCCGGATCCCCGGGGCACGATGCGAAAGGGCCACGTATCGTGAGCCCCGCGGCCGAACACAGCCCAACCACCCGGAGCAAACCCGGGGTTGGCCCGTCGCGCCGCGCCGAGGGCCGAGCCGTGGTTCGAGGGAACACCGCGCTGGTGGGGGGAGGCGTCGTGGACGACTATGCGGGTCGGGTCCTGGCCGACCGCTACCGCCTGCCGCTGCCCGCCGACGACACGTACGACCTCGTCGAGACCCGCGCGTTCGACTCGTACAGCGGACAGGAAGTCCTGGTCCGCCAGATCCCGTTGCCCGAGGTGGTCGACGCCGAGGTGCTCGACGACGGCAACGACCCCTACGGCTCCCCCGACCCCTACGGCTCCCCCGACGCCTACATGCGGGGCACCCCCACCGCATACGGCGCCGCGCCCGGCTATGGGCGCACCACGCGCCGCCCCACCGACCCCGCGGTGCGCCGAGCCGTCGAGGCGGCCCAGGCGGCGGCGCAGATCCCCGACCACCCCCGGCTCGACCAGGTCTTCGACGTGTTCGCGCAGGACGGCTCGTTGTGGATCGTCAGCGAACTGATAGCGGCACGCCCGCTGTCGGCCCTGCTCGCCGACCGGCCGATGAACCCGTTCCGCGCGGCGGAGGTCGCCTCCGACGTGCTGACCGCCCTCGCGGTGCTGCACGCGCACGGCTGGACGCACCGCAACATCACCGCCCGTACGGTGTTGATATGCGACGACGGCCGGGTCGTGCTGACCGGCCTCGCGGCGGGGGCCGCAGAGGAGGCGCTGTGCGGGTACGCCCCGGTGCCGCTCCCGCCGGAAGGCGAGGGCTTCGGCGAGGCGCCCTCCGCGACACACCCCGAGTCGCACCCGGGTACGCATCCCGAGTCGCACCCGGCAACGCAGCAAGAGACGCCCACCGCCACCCCCCACGCCTTCGACGGTCCCATCACCCCCGACGAGCCCAACGCCCCCGCCCCAACCCCCCCTTCGCCGGACCGGGCCACCCCTCGGCCGGGCTCCGTGCCGCCCGGCGCCGCGGCGCGGGCGGGAGTCGTCGCCGCGTACCGCGCAGGCGCCCGAGCCGCAGCAGAGGCCGCCCTGCCCGCCCAGCGCCAGGACGAGGAGCCCCCGGCCCCGCCGGCCCAGGGCGCATACGACCCTGCCCACCCGGGCGCGACCCCCGCCCAGCACCCCCACCAGAGCCCCCCCGACCCCACCACGCCGGACGACCAGGGCATGTACGACCCCGTGCGTGGGGTGCGGGTGCCGAGTGGGGGCGGCGCCAGTCCGTACGCCGATGAGCAGGGTCCCGACTCGGGGCGTACCCGTCGCCAGTACGACCCGGTGACCGGCCGCTGGGTCCCGCGACCCGCACCCCGGCCGGCCGGCTTTCGCACGGAGCCCGCGGGCGGAGCGGGCGAGGCCCACCGGACCGAGGGGGACGACACCAACTCCCGTACCGAATACGGCACTTCCGACCCCGCATCCCGTACCCAGCACAGTCCCTCGGGCCCCGCGTCCCGTACCCCGCACAGCACCTCGGCCCCCGCACCCCGCACGCCCGCCCTGCCCCCCGGCTTCCGGGCCGATGCCTTTCGGGCGGACTCCCAGCGCCGGCCGCACTCGAGCGGGCCGCAGCTGCCCGCCGTGCCCCGCGAACGGGCGCCGGAGCGGCGGCCCGCCACGACCGGCCCCTCCGGTCATCCCGAGGCCACCTACCGGGGCCCCGCCAACCGGCTCGCCGCCGAGCGGGCCCGGCACACCCGGATCGCCGTGGTGGGCGCGGTCACCGAGCGGTGGGCGCCCGAGCAGGCCGGCCCCATACACGAGAACTGGCGGCTCGCCCCGCCGATCGGTCCGGCCACCGATCTGTGGGCGCTCGGCGCCCTGTTGTTCCGCGCGGTGCAGGGCCACGCCCCCTATCCGGAGGAGAGCGCGGCCGAGCTGGTCCAGATGGTGTGCGGGGAGCCGCCCGCGTTCGCCGAGGAGTGCGGTCCGCTGCGTCCGGTGGTCGAGTCGCTGCTGCGTCAGGACCCCACCGAACGGCCCGAGTTCGAGGAGCTGCGCGGCTGGCTGCGCTCGCTCGTGCGGTCCGCTCCCGAGCCGGACGCGGGCACACGCATCACGCCCCTGATCGTGCCGGACGCCAAGAAGCTCCCGATCCTGCGCCGCCGCGGCGAACTCGTACGGCGCAGACGGCGCACGGCCGCCCCGTCCGCCACCGGCCGCACCGCCACCCCGCCCGCCGCCGGCGGCACCGCCACCCCGCCCGCCGAGCACGGCCGGCACCGGCACCGCCCGGCCGCCGCGCCGCGCACCGGCAGGCCGCGCTCGCTCGGGCGGCTGCTCCTCGTGCTCATCCTGCTGCTGCTCGCCGGGGCGATCGCGTACGCCGTCCTCTTCATGCCCCGCACCGACTCCGCGCGGGACACGGGCGGCGCCGCTCCCGCGCCCACGGGCGGGCAGCCGAGCCCCGGACCGCAGCCGGGCGGTTCGCAGGTGCCGACGCCCGGCGGCACCCCGCCCTCCCAGCAGACGCAGACGACCGGGCCCAGCGGGACGAACCCCGCCCCGGCGGCCGGATACGCCGTGCGCACGGACCCCGAGGGGTTCCAGGTCGGCGTCGACAAGGGCTGGCAGCGGCAGCCCGTGAACGATGCCGGGCAAGTCCGTTATGTCGGCGCCGACTTCACGCTGATCGTGGTCCCGGGCCGGGACTCGGTGAAGGACGACGGCTCGGACCCGCTGGCCTACCAGGCCGACAAGGAGCGCGAACTTCAGCCGTTCCGCGACTCCAGCTGGTCCACCTCCAGCGGTCTGCGGCGCATCGACGTGGGCCGGCAGTCCATGGCCGAAGGGCAGTTCACCTGGCGTGACAGCAGTGGCCGCCAGGTCTACGTCCGCAACCTCGCCATGATTGTCAATGGCCGATATCACGTGGTCCAGGTCATCGGTCCCGAGGCGCAACGTGACAAGGTGACAGAGATCTTCGGGCAGGCCACCGGCACCTACCGGGCGACCCGCTGACGGCCGGTCACGCTGCGCAGTCTCCTAAATGGCCCTGCCCGCACGGGATTCGGTGGAAATGTACGGGGCGGCACAGGGGCGAAGGGCCTGAACGCGGGGGGACCAAGGGTCCGTATGGTCACGGTTGGGTGCCCCGAGGTTCCCTGGCCGGATTCCGCTCCGTAATCTGACCTCGAAGGAAAGTCTGGTCGGGCGGGGGACGTGGAAAACACTCACAGCACGAACGGCTCCGGCGCAGGACTGCTGCTGGCCGGTCGTTATCGGCTCGGCGAGGCCATAGGCCGCGGTGGCATGGGCAAGGTCTGGCGCGCCCACGACGAAGTCCTGCACCGCACGGTCGCCGTCAAGGAACTCACCGCCGCCCTGTACGTCGCCGAGGCCGACCGGGCGGTGCTGCACGCGCGCACCCAGAAGGAGGCCCGCGCCGCCGCCCGCATCACCCACCCCGGCGTGGTCACCGTGCACGACGTGCTGGACCACGACCAACGGCCCTGGATCGTCATGCAGTACGTCGACGGTCCCTCGCTCGCCGACGCCGTCAAGGCCGCCGACGGACACCGCATCGAGGCCCGCGAGGCCGCCCGCATCGGCCTGCACGTCCTCGGCGCGCTGCGTGCCGCGCACGCCGCGGGCGTCCTGCACCGCGATGTGAAGCCCGGCAACGTCCTGCTCGCGTCCGACGGGCAGGTGCTGCTCACCGACTTCGGCATCGCCGCCATCGAGGGCGACGTCACCATCACCAAGACCGGTGAACTCGTCGGCTCCATCGACTATCTGGCGCCCGAGCGGGTCCAGGGCGCCCACCCCGGCCCCGCGTCCGACCTCTGGTCGCTCGGCGCCACCCTGTACGCCGCGGTGCAGGGCACCTCGCCCTTCCGCCGGGACTCGCCGATCTCCACCATGCAGGCCGTGGTCGAGGAGGAGCCCCCGGCGCCCGACCTGGCCGGACCGCTGGCCCCCGTCATCGTGGCGCTGCTGCGCAAGAAGCCGGAGGACCGGCCCTCGGTCGCAGAGGCCGAGCGGATGTTCCTCGACGCGATGGAGGGCCGCGCCTCCAAGTCCGCCCAGGCGTACGTGCCGACGCGGCAGCTCTCCGAGCGGGAGCTGCGCTCGGCGGCGTCCTCGGAGACCGGGCCCACCGAGCGCCACGCGGGCACCGCGCATGCCGCGGCCCCGCACGCCGCGACCCCGCACACGGGCACCCCGCACGCCGCACCGCCCCGGGCCTCGGACCCGACCCCGGTCAGGCCCGCCCCGCTGCCGGGCGCCCGGCCCGTGCCCCAGCGGCGGCGCTGGCGGACCGTGGCGCTGGTGGTCGCCCTCGCGGCCGTCGTCGGCGTCGGCGCTGGGTACGCGGTCATGAAGTACCAGGAACAGAAGGGCGGTTCGGGCCCTTCGAGCGGCCCCGCGGCCTCGTCGCCGCCGGCCACGCCCAGGACGGGTGACGCGGGCGACGACGGCACGGTGCCCGCGGGCTGGCAGCGCGTCCACGACAAGGCCGGTTTCTCGCTGCTCGTACCCAAGGGCTGGAAGCGCCAGATGGACGGCGCCGAGATCGACTACACCCCGGACAACGGCAGGCACCGCATCCGGATCAGCGTCGACAAGGTGCCCGACTTCGAGAACCCGTACATGCACATGCTCAACATGGAGAAGTCGCTCAAGGACCGGCTGCCCCAGTACAAGCGGGTCACCCTGCACAGCAACAACTACCGCGACCAGGTGAAGTCCTCGCTGTGGGAGTTCACCTACGTCGAGAAGCAGGACTTCCCCGGCAAGCGGCACGCCATCGACCAGATGTACTACGGGGACGGCGGCCGGCCCGAGTACGCCCTGTACATGTCGGGCCCCGACGAGGACTGGGCCACCACCCGCCAGCAGTTCGACACGGTCCTCCAGGGCTGGCAGCCCGCCCCCTCCGGCACCGGCTGACCGGGCTCCTCCGGCCTGCGGCGAATCGCCTCCGGAGCCCGGCCGGGGTGCGGCATGATGGGCCCTGCACGTACGGGGGAGATCGAGGGGGACCCGGTGCCCACAGCGGAACAGCATCCCGAAGAACCCCAGTACCGTCCCGAACCCCGCCTCGTGGCGGGGCGTTACCGGCTCGGGGGCCGGCTCGGGCGGGGCGGGATGGGCACGGTGTGGCGGGCGCACGACGAACTGCTCGGCCGCCACGTCGCCGTCAAGGAACTGCACCCCGAGGGCGGGGCGCCCGCGAGCGCCGCGCTGCGCGAGGCGCGTGCGGTGGCCCAGATCAAGCATCCGCACGTGATCGTCGTCCATGACGTGGTCGAGGAGGCCGTCCCCGCGCGGTCCGGCGGCGGCCGGCGCTCGTACATCGTGATGGAGCTCGTCGACGGCTTCTCCCTCGCCGACCGGCTCGCCTCCACCGGCCCGGTCGGCGTGCGGGAGGCCGCGCGCATCGGCGTCGCGCTGCTCGGCGCGCTCGGCACCGCGCACGCCCGGGGCGTCCTGCACCGCGACCTCAAACCCGCCAACGTCCTGATCGAGCGGGACGGCGGCCGTGTCGTCCTCACGGACTTCGGCATCGCACAGGTGCCGGGCACCTCGACGATCAGCGAGGAGGGCGCGTTCGTCGGGTCGCCCGAGTACACCGCGCCGGAACGCATGCGGGGTGCGGGCGCAGGCCCCGCCTCCGACCTGTGGTCGCTCGGCGCGCTGCTCTGTGCCGCCCTGAGCGGCGAATCGCCCTTCCACCGCGACTCGTTGGGCGGTGTGCTGCATGCCGTCGTACTGGACGAGATCCGCCCACCCGAGGCGGCCGGGCCGCTGCTCCCGGTCGTCCACGGCTTACTGGAGCGCGACCCCGCGCATCGCCTGGGCGCCCACGAGGCGGACCTCCTGCTGCGCAGGATCGCGGCGCCCCCGGCACCCCCGCCCTCGCGCCCCGTACCGCCCGGGGACGCCGCACCCGGCAGGGAGGCGCCCCGCCCGCCCGGGGGACCTGCCCCGGACGCCGCGACGGCCCCACCGGCCGGGCCACCCTGGTCGGCGGGCTCGTCCTCGTCCTCGCACTCGCACTCGTCCTCGCCCGAGGACCGCTACCCGGCCGCAAGGTCGCTGAGCGCGGACGACCTGCCGTGGGCGGAAGCACCATGCGGGGAGGGAGCGCCGGGCGGCGGGGTGCCATGGAGTGAACAGCCGCCGAGGCTGGGCGAGTTGGGGCAGGATGGCGACCGGCGATTTCGTGGCCCGGAGCGCCGGGTCGATGAGGCGGTGGCGGACGAACGGTCGCTCGGGGCAAACGGGTTGGCCCGTGGTGGCGAGGCGCCATCGTCCGGCGCGCGAGCGAGCGCCGACGGTCCGGTCTGGGCGACCGAGCCGCCCCGCGCCGACGATTCGCCCGTATCCGGCCTGCCGTTACGCGCCGACGGGCTGTTCTATGCGGAGCTGCCACCGCATGAGGGCCGGATCGGGCCCGAAGTGCCGCCATCACTGGGCGAGTTGGGCCGCTCGGTCGGTCGGCCCCGCGCCGAATCGCCGCCCAACACCGGGGGCTCCGGCGGCCCGGCCCGTGCCGATGGGTCGCCCGGCGCCGAGGGCTCCAGGGGCCCGGCCCGCGCCGATGAGGCGCCCGGTACCGGGGGGTCCGGCGTTCCGGCCCACGCCGACGCGTCGCCCGACACCGGGGGCCCCGGCGTTCCGGCCCGTGCCGATGGGTCGCCCGGCGCCGAGGGCCCGCTGCCCGCGCCCCGGGATGCGGCCTCCGGCGACGCCCTGCCCGACACCCCCGTCGCCTCGCCCCGGCCCGCCGTCGGGAGCCGCCCCCTGGGGGTGCGAGGGGTGCTGGTGGGGGCCGTGCTCGTGGTCGTGCTCGCGGGGGCGGGGGCAGCCGTGGCCGTCCTGGCGCTGGGGCACGGGGGGTCGAGGCACGACGCGGGCCCGCCGCCCAGCCCGGCGCCGCCCGCCGCGACCTGGCAACAGCCGCCCCCGCCGCCGCCACGGCAGCCCCCGCCGCTGCCCAAGGGCTTCCACCCCGTCCTCGATCCGGACGGCTTCCGGATCGTGGTGCCGGTCGGTTACGTCCGCAGCACCGACGCGCAGCGCGTCTTCTACTCCTCTTCGGACGGCGCCGTGCGGATCGGCATCCGCATGCAGAACGCGGTGTCCGCGGGCCCGCTCGGCGTGATGCGGCTCTCCGCCGCCAAGGGGCCGACGTCCAACCCGGGTTACCGCGACGGCAAGGTCACCGCGACCACGCACCACGGACGTGACGCGGCCCTGTGGGAGTTCACCTGGAACGGCTTCAGCAAGGCCGAGGGCCCCCGGCACACCTTCGACGAGTGCTGGGACAATTTCGGCCGGATGTACGACGTATGGGTCTCGGCCCCGCTGGCCCGGACCGACGACGCCAAGCGCATTTTCGACACCGCGCTCGACTCCTTCTTCCCCGGCCCCGACGAGGGCCCGGGACGCCAGTAAGCCGCCGCCGAAGCACCCGTGAGGCAACCGCGCGCCGCCCGCGGGGCGCCGGTGGCACGGCACCTGCGGAGCCCCCGGGGCGCCCGTAACCCGCTGATCAGCGAATATCTGGCCAGTGATCGGTGGCACGGTCGGCGCGCCCGGAAAACCTGTTACCGACGGGTACCGAAAGTGCTCCGGCGGGCATACGCTCCCCCCATGACGGACTCGCAGGCCTCGCCCACGACCACCCTCACGCCCGCCGGCACCAACCCGGTCGCCCCGGCCCCGGCAGGCGCGCGGACCGCCGCCGACGTGGTCACGGCTCAGCTGGTCGCCCAGCTCACCCGGGGTGTGGCGGGCTCCGGGCGGACCGCCAACCACACGCCGTTCACCGGCGAGAAGCTGGCCGACCTGCCCGAGTCCACGCCCGAGGACGTGGCCGACGCCTTCGACCGGGCCCGCGCCGCCCAGCGCGCCTGGGCCGCGACGCCGGTCCGGGCCCGCGCCGCCGTACTGCTGCGCTTCCACGACCTGGTGCTCGCCCGCCAGGCCGAGGTGCTGGACCTGATCCAGCTGGAGACCGGCAAGGCGCGCCTGCACGCGCACGAGGAGGTGCAGGCCGTCGCCGTCGCCGCCCGGCACTACGGGCGCAAGGCCCCCGCCTATCTGAAGCCCAAGCGGCACACGGGAGTCGTGCCCACCCTGACCAAGGTCACCGAACTGCGCCAGCCGCGCGGCGTCATCGGTCAGATCGCCCCCTGGAACTACCCGCTCGAACTGTCGGTGGGCGACGCGCTGCCCGCGTTCGTGGCCGGCAACGCCGTGGTGATGAAGCCCGACACCGAGACCGCGCTCACCGCCCTGTGGGCGCGCGATCTGCTCATCGAGGCGGGCCTGCCGGCCGAGGTCTTCCAGGTCGTCCTGGGGGAGGGCCCGGTCGTCGGCCCCGAGGTGGTCAAGCACGCCGACTACGTCTCCTTCACCGGCTCGACCCGTACCGGCCGCGAGGTCGCCCAGGGAGCGGCGGCCCGACTGGTGGGCGTATCCCTGGAGTTGGGCGGCAAGAACGCGATGCTGGTGCTGCGGGACGCGGATGTGGAGAAGGCGGCGGCCGGCGCGGTGCGGGCCTGTTTCTCCTCGGCCGGCCAGCTCTGCATCTCGATCGAGCGCCTGTACGTCCATGCGTCGATCGCCGACGCCTTCCTCGACCGCTTCGCCGCACGGACGAAGGCGATGCGGCTCGGCCGCTCCCTCGCGTACGGGGCGGACATGGGCTCCCTGGTCGGTGAGCGCCAGCTGGAGACCGTCGCCCGGCACGTCGACGAGGCCGTCGCCAAGGGCGCCCGCCTCGTCGCGGGCGGCGTCGCGCGCCCCGACATCGGCCCGCTGTTCTACGAGCCGACCATCCTGGACGGTGTCGAGGCGCCGATGGCGGTGTGCACCGAGGAGACCTTCGGCCCCGTCGTCTCCGTCTACCGCTTCACCGACGAGGACGAGGTCGTCGAGCGCGCCAACGCCACCCCCTACGGCCTCAACTCCTCAGTCTGGACGAGGGATTCGCGCCGCGGGCACGAGGTGGCGGCGCGGCTCCGGACCGGCACGGTCAACATCAACGAGGGGTACGCCCCCGCCTACGGCAGCGTGCAGTCGCCGATGGGCGGCATGAAGGACTCGGGTCTCGGCCGCCGGCACGGCTCCGAGGGCATCCTCAAGTACACCGAGGCCCAGACCGTCGCCCAGCAGCGCGTCCTGCCGCTCGCCCCCTCCTTCGGCATGGACGACGAGAAGTACGCGGCCTTCATGAGCCGCAGCCTGAAGGCGATGAAGGCCCTGCGCCTGCGCTGACCCCGCCCACCCAGCCCGCACCCTGCCCGAGGAGAGCCATGTCCCAGGTACCCCCAGCCCCGAATCCGGACGAGGACGGCGGATACGACTACGACGTCCTCGTGGTCGGCTCGGGCTTCGGCGGCTCGGTGACGGCGCTGCGGCTCACCGAGAAGGGCTACCGGGTCGGTGTCCTGGAGGCGGGCCGCCGCTTCACCCCGGCCACGCTGCCCAGGAACTCCTGGGACGTCAAGAACTATCTGTGGGCACCCAGGCTCGGCCTGTACGGCATCCAGCGCATCCATCTGCTCGGCAATGTGATGGTGCTCGGCGGCGCCGGGGTCGGCGGCGGTTCCCTCAACTACGCCAACACCCTGTACGTGCCGCCGAAGCAGTTCTTCGACGACCCGCAGTGGAAGGACATCACCGACTGGCAGGACGAGCTCGCGCCGTACTACGACCAGGCGCGGCGCATGCTCGGGGTGCGGCTCAACCCGACGATGACCCCGTCGGACGTCCACCTCAAGGCGGCGGCCCAGCGCATGGGCGTCGGCGACACCTTCCACATGGCGCCCGTGGGCGTCTTCTTCGGCGACGGCAAGGACGCCGACGGCACGTCGAAGGCCCGCCCGGGCGCGGCGGTCGACGATCCGTACTTCGGCGGCGCGGGCCCCTCGCGCCGTGCCTGCACCGAGTGCGGGGAGTGCATGACGGGGTGCCGGCACGGCGCGAAGAACACCCTCAACGAGAACTACCTCTACCTCGCCGAGAAGGCGGGCGCGGTGGTCCACCCCATGACGACCGTCGTCTCGGTGACCGGCGACTCGCGCGGCGGGCACGCCGTCGCCACCCTGCCCACCGACCGCAAGGACGACCCCGGCCGCCTCTTCACCGCCCGCCGCGTGGTGATCGCGGCTGGCACGTACGGCACCCAGACCCTGCTGCACCGGATGAAGGCGGGCGGTCAACTCCCGTACATCTCCAAGAGGTTGGGTGAGCTGACCCGGACCAACTCCGAGGCGCTGGTCGGTGCGCAGACCACGGTCCGCCGCTATCGCAGCCGGCACGGCGCGTCCCGGGTCGACTTCACCCGGGGCGTGGCCATCACCTCCTCGATCCATCCGGACGAGAACACCCACATCGAGCCGGTCCGCTACGGCAAGGGCTCGAACGCGATGGGCAGCATGTCGATCCTCCAGGTGCCCTACGGCCTCAACCGGGTGCGCAACTGGCTCGGCAACGCGGCCAGGCACCCGCTGCTCCTCGCCCGCTCGCTCAGCAACCACCACTGGTCCGAGCGAACGATCATCGGCCTGGTCATGCAGTCGCTCGACAATTCGCTCACCACTCATCTCAAGCCGGACGGCGTCGGCAAGGGCCTGCTCACCGCCGAACAGGGGCACGGCGCCCCGAACCCCAAGCAGATCAAGGCGGCCACCGAGGGTGCGAACGCCATCGCGGCGGAGATCAACGGCTTCGCCGGCTCCAACGTCGGCGAGCTGATGGGCACCCCGCTCACCGCGCACTTCCTGGGCGGCTGCCCGATCGGGGACTCCGCCGAGACCGGTGTGATCGACCCGTACCACCGGCTCTGGGGACACCCGGGGATCTCGGTCGTGGACGGTGCGGCGGTCTCCGCCAACCTCGGTGTGAACCCGTCCCTGACGATCACCGCACAGGCCGAGCGCGCGATGTCGCTGTGGCCCAACAAGGGTGAGGCGGACCCGCGCCCCGCGCAGGGGGCGCCCTATGCGCGCCTCGCCCCCGTCGAGCCGAAGTCCCCGGCGGTCCCGGCGGAGGCGTTCGGGGCGCTGCGGCTCCCGTTCCTGGGCATGCCGAAGGTCCCGGAGAAGCGCGCGGAATGAGCGGGAGGACAGCGGCGCTGTAGTCGCCGCGGTGGCGGGGGCGACCGAGGCGGCCGGATCTTCGATCGCTCCCGCAACGATCGCGCAAGCAACGATCGCGTAAGCAAGGGCCAGGTGCCCGGACACGGCAAGAGGCGCTGCACCCCCCTCCGAGTGCAGCGCCTCTCACGTGTGCGGAGACCTGATGGCGCCCCGCCGGCGTGAACAGAACGCGGGCGAGGCTGTTGGTTCCACATGCATGACCTGTGGCTCCTGTGAAGGGTTGTGCCGCCTTCACGAAATCCTTATGTGATCCACGCCACTTCACCTCCGCGGCAACCATCGCTCTGCTCCGCGGGTCGAACCGCTGCCACGGCGAATGCCGCGCAGGACATGTCACAAGGGGGCCCCGAGGTGAGCGAAAAGCCGCCGATCTCCAACGAGCCGTCGGGCGAGCAATCGCTGCCGGACGAGATCTGGGAGCGGTTCGTCCGCGACACGGAGCAGGACATCGCGGCCTCCGCGCCCAAGGAGCCCTCGGCGCGCGACCGCATGGCGGCCTCCCGGCCGCGCGGCGGACGGGACGACTCGCGGGGCGCCGACCGCGGACGCCGCTCCGGCGAGCCCGAGGGTTGGCGCACCGGCCCCGCCTGGCAGGAGATGAACGGGCGGGCCGGGCGCAGGCGCCGCATGTGGGGCGTGCTCGGCATCTTCGTCGCCACCGGCGTCCTGCTCGTCGCCCTGAACCCGTCCCGCGCGCTCTCCCTGGTGACCGGCGACGACGCCTCCGACGGCACGGCCACCGCCCAGCTCCCTCCCGAGACCGCGGCCCCGACGGCCGCCCCGTCCTTCTACGACCCGGACCGGCCCACCCTCAAGGAGCCGTTCCGCGGCTCGCCCGCGGCGCAGTACGCGGACGGCGCCGCCGGGATCGAGGCACCGGAGGCCACCGCGCTCGGCGGCCTCTCCAAGGAGCGCGTCGCCGCCGGCCTCGCCGCCACCCGGACCCTGCTCATCGAGTCGAACCTGGCCCCGGCCACCCTGCGCGGCGAGCGCCCGGACACCGCGCTCGGCCTCATCGACCCGCTGGAGAAGGACGTCCTGGACGCCCTCACCACCGGCCTCACCAAGCCGGACCGGGACCACGACCCGCTGACCCTGTTCTCGCGGTTCGACACCCGGAAGGTCAAGCCGGTGGGCAGCGTGGTCAAGACGCGCGGCCGCATGACGTTCGACAAGGCGTCCGACGGCGGGGTCGTGGTCCACGCCGACTACACCTTCGTCTACCCCCTGGTGAAGGCGGCCCCCGGCTCGACGGAGGTGGCCCGCACCATCGTGCGCCGCGTCCTGGACGTCGAACTGGCCGACCCCGCCCACAAGCAGGCCACCGCCGGAAAGCTGTGGATCGTCAGGTACGACGTGGACACCGCCAACTCGGCGTGCGGCGTCCACGACGGCTATCTGCACCCCGAGTTCGCCGACGAGACCCCCACCGGCCCCTCCCCGAGCGGCAGCGCCATCGACCCGTACGACCGCAGCCGCGCCCTGAGCCCGGACCGCCCCGAGGGCTGCGGCCTGATCAGCCGGAGCTGAGCGACCACCACGAGAAGGACCGGCATGACCTTTCGGACCGCGCTGACCGCCACGGCGGCAGTGACCGGCGCCCTGCTGCTCGCCGCCTGCGGCCCGTCCGCCCCCGCCGCACACAAGGCCCCCGCGAGCCCCACGCCCACGCACCCCGTCTACTCCAAGCCGCTGGCCGACCGTCCGTACGCGGCGCTGGGCCGGACCAAGGCGGCGAAGAACGCGGCCTTCACCCAGACCGTCACGTTCTCGGCGAAGGGCGGTGACGCCGTCCTCACGACCGCCGGCAAGCTGGACTTCGCGGCGAACCGGGCCGACGGCTCGCTGGGCTGGAACGTGGCGCGGGGGTTCCCCGACGCGGCCGCGAAGGCGCTGGGCAACATCGACACCCGCGAGCGCAGGACCGACCAGGCGTCCCGCTTCGTGATCAGCCCCGAACGCATCGACTACCGCGCGGCGACGGCCCGTTACTGGCTGCGCTACGACGGGGCGGACACGTTCGCCTTCGACCCGTACGGGAACGAAGCCAACACGATCAAGACGCGGCGCGGCGGCGAGGCCGCGTTCGGCGGCACGCTGCTCGAAGTCGTCTCCACCGTGCGCGACGTCGAGGAGGAGGTGCTGCCCGGCGGCGCCCGCCGCTACCGGGCCGGCCTCGCGGCGGGGGCGGCGTACGGGCTGTTGCACAGCAGCGTCATCAAGGACGGACTCAACGGCACCGACGCGCACACCCGCCTCCCGATGACCCTCACGACGGACGCCGCCGGCCGGCTCACCGCTCTGGAGACCGATCTGTCGCCCCTGTTCAGCAAGGAGGCGGACAGCGTCCTGTCCGGGGTGACCGGGCTGAGGGTGAAGCTCACGCTGGGCGGCTACGACGCATCGGCGCCGTCCGGCGTACCGGCGGGCGACAAGGTCCTGCCCGCCGGGGAGTCGGTCGTCCCGCTGCCGAAGACCGAGGCCGGCGGGTGCGTCGACTTCGGTACCGGAATGCCGAACTGGGGGTTCGCCGTCAAGGTGCCCTGCGACCAGCCGCACGACGCGCGCGTCTTCGCCCTGCGGCCCCTGCCCCGCGGTGACTACCCCGGCCAGCAGAGTGCGCGGCTCAAGGCGCGGGCGGAGTGCCGGAGCGCCTACCCGGCCGCTCCGTCCGCGTGGCGCGACGAGGCCGTCGATCCGGGCAGCTCCTGGTATCGGTGGCCCAGCCGCGACTCCTGGGACCGGGGGGTGCGCGTCGTGACCTGCTACGTCCTCAGCCGCTGACCCCGCCCGCCCCCGAACAGGCGGAGGGCCCCGCGGTCCTGCCCGTGCGCGGGGGGTGCGTACGGGGGGCCTGCGGGGCCCTGGGCGGGGGTAGCGGCGTCAGGGCGGCGCCGGTACCGGGGAACGGCGCCGGGGGGTGCGCCGGGGGTCGGTGCGGGACAGGAGGGGTGCGGGTCGCGCCGCGGCCGGCGCGATCGTTCGGACCGGGTGCGGCCGGTCCCGGGCGTCCCCGGAACCGACCGCCCTTATGGGGTGACCGGGCTGCTGTCCCCTGCCGTCCGGTCACGCACGCCGGGGCGAGGTCCCACGACGCACTTGCGGTGCGTCACACGCCCCAGCGGAGCCACGCGTGGTTTTTTCGGGCCCGCCCCTGGCTGGCACGGACACCCCACCAACGAAGCCGGGCCGGGAGCGGTCACGGCGCCGGACGGGTGAGGAGCGCCCGAACTCAGATACGGCCCCGGCACAGCTCCAGCATCGTCATCGCGAGCGCGGTGCCGGGCCTGCCGAGCGCGTCGCTGTAGTGGGCCAGGACCTGCATCTCGCGGTTCAGGTTGACCCGCCGGCCGCCCGAGGCGATCCGGGACTCCTGGATCACCGCCGAGACGGCCGCGCGTTCCTGGATGAGGCCGATGATCCGGTCGTCGAGCGCGTCGATGCGCTCGCGGGCACCGGTGATCACCGCGGCCGCCTCGTCGGTGCGGGCGCCGGTCTTCTCGGTGACGGAGACGGTGGAGATGCTCATGGGGGCTCCTCGTGAGGGATGTCGCACCCCGGATCGGCAAGGGCCGGAAAGCACTGAGCGCCCCGGGCCTTGTCGGCCCGGGGCGCTCAGTGGAAGTCGCTTGTCAGATGCTCAAGCAGCACGACCATGGCGCCCGGCGGGCCGGGTGCCATAGGTAAAGACGAAGGTCTGGTGCTCGCGCATGGAGCCAGTATGGACCGACGTACGACGGGCGGGCCAATCCGGGTTCGGATGGTGAGACCGACCCGCCCTTGTCGGCCCCGGTAGAATCGACAAAACCGACCCCCTCCCACTGCCGGAAGGCCGCCCCCGTGCCAGCAGCACCCTCCGCAGCCGCGCCCGACAGCAACCCGGACGTCGTCCTGGTTGTCGACTTCGGCGCGCAGTACGCCCAGCTCATCGCCCGTCGTGTCCGCGAGGCCCGGGTCTACAGCGAGATCGTCCCGAGCAGCATGCCCGTGGCCGAGATGCTGGCCAGGAACCCGAAGGCGATCATCCTCTCCGGCGGCCCGTCCTCCGTGTACGCCGAGGGCGCCCCGCGCCTGGACCGGGCGATCTTCGAGGCCGGGGTGCCGGTCTTCGGCATGTGCTACGGCTTCCAGCTGATGGCGACCACGCTCGGCGGCACGGTCGACGACAACGGCGCCCGCGAGTACGGCCGTACCGCGCTGACCGTCAGCAAGCCCGGCTCCACCCTCTTCGAGGGCACCCCGGTCGAGCAGTCGGTGTGGATGTCGCACGGCGACGCCTGCTCCGCGGCCCCCGAGGGCTTCACGGTGACGGCCTCCACCGACGTCGTCCCGGTCGCCGCCTTCGAGAACGACGAGAAGAAGCTGTACGCGGTCCAGTACCACCCCGAGGTGCTGCACTCCACGCACGGCCAGCAGATCCTGGAGCACTTCCTCTACCGCGGCGCCGGCATCGAGCCGACGTGGACGACGCACAACGTCGTCGAGGAGCAGGTCGCCCTGATCCGCGAGCAGGTCGGCACCAAGCGCGCCATCTGCGGCCTGTCCGGCGGCGTGGACTCCGCGGTCGCCGCCGCCCTCGTCCAGAAGGCCATCGGCTCCCAGCTGACCTGCGTGTACGTCGACCACGGCCTGATGCGCAAGGGCGAGACCGAGCAGGTCGAGAAGGACTTCGTGGCCGCGACCGGCGCGAACCTGAAGGTCGTCGACGCCCAGGAGCGGTTCCTGAACGCGCTCGCCGGGGTCAGCGACCCCGAGGAGAAGCGCAAGATCATCGGGCGCGAGTTCATCCGCGTCTTCGAGCAGGCCCAGCTGGAGATCCTCCAGGAGGACGGCCCCGAGGTCGCCTTCCTCGTGCAGGGCACGCTGTACCCGGACGTCGTGGAGTCCGGCGGCGGCACCGGCACCGCGAACATCAAGTCGCACCACAACGTGGGCGGCCTGCCCGACGACATCGAGTTCGAGCTCGTCGAGCCGCTGCGCAAGCTGTTCAAGGACGAGGTCCGCATGGTCGGCCAGGAGCTCGGCCTGCCGGACGAGATCGTCCAGCGCCAGCCCTTCCCGGGCCCCGGCCTCGGCATCCGCATCGTCGGCGAGGTCACCAAGGACCGCCTCGACCTGCTGCGCGAGGCCGACGCCATCGCCCGCGAGGAGTTGACCGCGGCGGGCCTCGACCGCGAGATCTGGCAGTGCCCGGTCGTGCTGCTCGCCGATGTGCGCTCGGTGGGCGTCCAGGGCGACGGCCGCACCTACGGCCACCCGATCGTGCTGCGCCCGGTCTCCTCCGAGGACGCCATGACGGCGGACTGGACGCGGATGCCGTACGACGTGCTCGCGAAGATCTCGACCCGCATCACCAACGAGGTCGCCGACGTCAACCGCGTCGTCCTCGACGTGACGAGCAAGCCGCCGGGCACCATCGAGTGGGAGTAGTCCCCACCGCCTCGCCGACGGCGCCGTCCCACCCGGGGCGGCGCCGTCGCCGTTCCCGCACGGCCCTGGTCACCTGCGGGGGCGCGAGGTAGCTTCCGGCCATGACTGAGACGCCCGCGCCGATACCGGTGGACCAGCTCCGCTTCGATCTTCCGCCCGCGTACGACGACCCCGCCGACGAACGCCGGCACCGCAAGGAGCGGCTGGCCGGCGCGCTCCGGCTCTTCGCCCGGTTCGGGTTCGAGGAAGGCGTCTCGGGCCATGTCACCGCGCGCGATCCCGAACTGGCCGACTGCTACTGGGTCAATCCGTTCGGGGTGCCGTTCGCGCACGTCAGCGCGGGCGAGCTGATCCTGGTCAACGGCGACGGGCAGGTGGTCGAGGGCGGCCACCACGTCAACCAGGCCGCGTTCACCGTGCACGCCCAGGTCCACCGGGCCCGCCCCGACGCGGTCGCCGTCGTCCACACCCACTCCACCTACGGTCGCGCCCTCGCGGCCCTGGGCGAGTTCGTCGAGCCGTACACCCAGGAGGCGTGCGCGTTCTACGAGGACCACGCGGTGTACGACGCCTACACCGGGGTGATCGTGGACGCCGACGAGGGCCGGCGGATCGCGGCGGCCCTCGCCTCGTACAAGGCGATCGTGCTGCGCAACCACGGGCTGCTCACCGTGGGCGACTCGGTGGACGCGGCGGCCTGGTGGTTCCTGTCGATGGAGCGCTGCGCCAAGGTCCAGCTCGCGGCGCGGGCGGCCGGAAAGCCGGTGCTCATCGACCGGCGGGACGCGGTGAACACCCGGGACCAGCTCGGCAGTGATCTCGTCGCGTGGATCAACTACCAGCCGCTGTGGCGGCAGATCAGCGGCGCGGAGCCCGAACTTCTGTCGTAGTACGTCAATTTGATGGTGCGTCAATCACCCTGTGAGCCGTTCGCCGCCGACCGGCGGGCCGTTCCGGTGCGCGACAATTCCCTGACGGTTCAAGGGGTTTGGCGCACGAACGGAGTTCGGCGGTGGCAGTGCAGGAGGCTCGGCAATGCGGCGGTGACTGCGCACACGGCGCGCGGGACGGGCACCGCCGCGCGGTGGCGGCGTTCCTCGCCAAGCGGGACGGACTCGCCGCGGGGGAGGGGCTGCCCGCGGCCCTCGCCCACTCCGCCGGGGCGTCGCGCCAGTGGGTCTCGGACGAGCTGACCGAGTCCGCCCGGGCGGTCGCCGAACGCGGCCGGGAGGCGGGCCGCACCTGGCCCGAGCGGGTGTGGCGGGGCACGGTCGCGACGGTCTGGGGCGGGGTGTTCGCGCTCAGCCTCGCCGAGGCGGCGACCGCCATCGGCGCGGGCTGGACGCCCGCCCGCACCGCGGGGCTGCTTGCCGCGCTCGCCGCGGCGGGCCTCCTGACGGCCACGGCGTATCTGCACCGCGCGCACGGCGGACTCCTCGCGCCCGTGCTCGGCGAGGACAACCGCCTGTCGACCTCGCGCGCGGTGGCCGCGGCCTGGGGCCTGTTCGCCGTCTTCGCCACCCTGCTCCTGGCACTGCGGCTGACCGCCGCCTCGGACCCCGATGAGCGCGAGACGGTGCTGCGCGGGCTCCAACTGGTGCACTGCGCGGGCCTGTTGACCGTCGTGTTCGTCACCTCGCTGATCGCGGTGGTGGTGCGCCGGGTGGTGACGGTCCGCGTCCACGGGCAGCGTCTGCAGAAGGTGCGCGCCGACCGCCCGCGCGGCGGCGACCTGCTGACCGACGACGCGGGCCGGGGCAGCCTCACGGACGCGCAGTACGTCGCGGTGACCCTGGCCGCCGTCCTGTTCGCGGCGGTGCGCCTGACCCGGCAGCCCGCCCGACTCCCGGACCTGCCCTGGGGGTTGGCGGCCCTGGTCCTCGTCTCCGCCGGGACCTACCTCGCCGGGAAGTACGCCGAGGGCTGCCGTCCGGTGGTGCTCTCCGTGGTGCGGGCGCGCGAGGCGGGCGACCTGGACGCGCCGATCCGTACCGGGGACGACATCGAGATCCGGGGCGCCGGGTTCGTCCCGCCCGGCGCGGGCACGCCGGAGCGGCTCGCCCGCATGGTGGTCCGCATCGGCGCGGTCCACGTCCACGTCCCGCTGATCCCGGTGCCGGGCGGCTTCGCGAACCCGACGGACCAGGTGCTGACCGTGCCGGTGCCGGCCGACGTGGAGCCGGGCCGGGTGGAGGTGCGGGTGGTGACGGCGGCGGGCGTCGAGACGAACGCGATCCTGGTGGAGGTCGCCGACTGACGGGCGCCGACGGGTTCCGTCCGGCCCGGGGTGGGATTGAGACACGCGTTCCCCCCGTCCGTATCGTCTGATGACAGGCCACGGATGACGGGCCACATCGGACGGAGGCGGGATCAGCCATGGCACATGGACATGCGACCGGGGCGGGGCCGGAGGTGGACCGGGGCGGCGGCCTGCGGGCCACGGCCCGCAGGTACGCGCTGCTGCCGCTGCGGGTCTTCCTCGGCGTGACCTTCGTGTACGCCGGCCTCGACAAGCTCACCGACAGCGCGTTCTTCCACGCGAGCGGCACCGGATCCATCGGCGAGCTCATGCACGGGGTGCGCGACAGCGCGGCGGTCCCCGCCCTCGTGGACCTCGCCCTCAAGAGCCCGGCCGGCTTCGGCTACGCCATCGCCCTGGGCGAGCTGGCCGTCGGACTCGGCATCCTGGTCGGCCTGTTCGGACGGCTGGCCGCGCTCGGCGGGGCACTCATCTCGCTCTCGCTGTGGCTCACCGTGAGCTGGCGGACCAGCCCGTACTACTACGGCAACGACCTCGCCTACTTGATGGCCTGGCTGCCGCTCGTACTGGCCGGCACGCCCCTGCTCTCGGCGGACGCGCTCCTGGCCAGGCGGCGCCGTCGGCGCACCCCGTAGTCGATCCAGCTCACCAGCGAGGCGAGGCCGAGACCGCCGCAGACCAGCGGGATCACCACGGGCGACGGGGTGTTCCAGCGCCCGGCCGCGTCCCCCGCGAACAGCACGGCCGTGGCGGCGAGGGCGAGTCCGGCGACCAGCCGGCCCGGACGGAACTCATGACGCGGCACGGTCCACCTCCGCCTGTCCGACGCCGACCTTGAGGCGCAGGTCCAGGGTGCCGGCCGGCTTGGCCCCGGCGGGCGGCGAGAGCGTCGCCGTCCGCTTCTGGCCCGGGGAGACCTCGATGTCGTCGGGCTTCTCGCCCGGCAGCTGGATGTCGCCCACGCCCATGTCGAAGCTCACCTTCACGGTCACGTCCTTCGGTACGACGACCTTGGCGCGGCCCGCGCCGACCTCCGCGCGGGTCGTCAGCGTCTGCCCGGGCGGCACGGCGACCCGGCTCAGGTCGAGGGTGGCGACGCCGGTGCCCAGGTCGTAGTCCGGCCGCACCTCGCCGATCGCGGTGGGTGCCCAGGTGGTGCGCACCCAGTGGGAGTCGATGGTCTTGGGCAGCGCTGCGGAGCCCGCGAGGAGGGCTGCGGTGAGCACTGCGAGGAAGAGCGTGCCGGAGCCCGTGCGGCCCAGGAGGGAGCTGATGACCAGGCCCAGCGCGAACACCCCGAGGGCCGCCGCGAACCCGATCTCCAGACCGGTGCCCAGCGGCCGGTGGTCCCAGGAAGCGCCGAGCCCCGCGCCGAAGGCGAGCAGCGCCAGGAAGAACAGCAGACCGCCGATCGGGCGCGGCCCGCTCGCACGGGCGGCGGTCTTGGCGGCCTTGCGGGCGCCCTTGCCCGACGGCCGTTCCTCCGCGTCCGCCGGGCCCCACAGATAGCCGCCCGGGACCGGGCCCGTGGTGCCGTCCTTGACGATCGGATCCCGCCACCAGGAGGGGGCCGAGGGGGTGGGCGGCGCCTTCGTCTCCGGTGGCGCGTCCGCGACGGCCTGCGCGGCCACCGGGTCGAGCGGGGTGTCGGCCGGCGTGGTGGAGCGGCGCTGCGACCAGACGGCGGCGCCCGCGAGCAGCAGCGCGAGGAGCATCGCGAACGTCATCACCGAGCCGTTGCCCAGCATGGTGAGGAAGATGCCGCAGCCCGCCAGGGCCATGAGTACGGCGACCAGGGCCGCCCCCTCGACCCGGCCGGTCAGCAGCCGGCGCGCCTCGTTCTCGTCCTGGCCGTCGAGCGGCACCAGCAGCCAGGCGAACCCGTAGAAGACCAGCCCCAGGCCGCCGGTCACCGAGAGCACGCCGAGCGTGATCCGGAAGACCACCGGGTCGATGTCGCAGTACCGGCCGAGGCCGCCGCAGACGCCGCCGATGATCTTGTTGTGCCCGCTGCGGCGCAACTGCGGTGCCCCGGGGGCCGGCTCGGGCGGCGCGAGGGGCGTGTCCGTCGGCGTACTCATACGTCCACCTCGGTCGGCGTGCTCATACGTACATGGTGACAACCCCGTGCGGCCCACGGCACCCGTTCCGACCCTGGCCTCCCCCTGATTTCGCCCCGGAGGGGCCCGGTCGGTGCCCCGCGCGGGGGAGGCCGCCTCCCCCGTCCGAGGGGGCCCTCCTCAGGGACGCCTGGGGGCCAACCCTGATGCCCGTGGGCGGGCGGGCGTGTGACGATCGTGGCATGCCAGTCGCCACCCCCCGCCTGTCGCCGCCCGAGAGCGACGAAGCGCCGGTCCGCAAGCTGTACCGCTCCGCCGAGGGGCGGATGCTCGGCGGCGTCGCGCGCGGGCTCGCCGGGCACCTCGGGCTGCCGGTGGTGTGGGTGCGGATCGTCTTCCTCGGGCTGCTGTCGATCAACGGCCTGGGGGCGCTGCTCTACGCGGTGTTCTGGTTCGTGGTGCCGCTCGGCCTCGGCGGTACGACCGGGCCGCGCTCCGCGTTCGAGGTCAGCCCGGACGGCCGGCGCCGGCTGCGCAAGCCGGACAAGGGACAGGTCGTCGCGTTGATCGCGCTGCTCTTCGGGGCCGCGGTCTTCGCCTCGAAGGTGGACGTCGGCGGCTGGGCCAATCCGTACATCTTCCCCAGCGCCCTGATAGGCGTCGGCGTCGTCCTGGTGTGGCGCCAGGCCGACAACACGCGCCGTGCCCGCTGGACCGAGGGCGCCCGGCGCAGCCGCTGGCTCCCGGTGGCGCGGGGGCTCGCCGGAGTCGCCCTGGTCGGCACCGGGCTCACCGGCTTCGTCGTGGTCAACGGCTCGGCCGCGCAGCTCGGCAACGTCCTGACGGCAGCGATCGCGGTGCTCGCCGGCATCGCCCTGCTCGCCGGGCCCTATCTGGTGCGCATGACGCAGGACCTGTCGCAGGAGCGCCTGATGCGCATCCGGGCCCAGGAGCGCGCCGAGGTCGCCGCCCATGTGCACGACTCGGTGCTGCACACCCTGACCCTGATCCAGCGCAACGCGGAGAACGCCGGGGAGGTGCGGCGGCTGGCCCGGGCGCAGGAGCGCGAGCTGCGCGCCTGGCTCTACAAACCGGAGGGCACGGGCCAGGAGGAGGAGCCCGAGACGCTCGCCGAGGCCGTGAAGAAGGCGGCGGCCGAGGTCGAGGACAAGCACGGCGTCCCCCTGGAGGTGGTCGTCGTCGGCGACTGCCCCTTGGACGAGGGCCTGTCCGCACAGATGCAGGCCGCACGCGAGGCAATGGTGAACGCGGCCAAGTACGGTGGCGAGGGCGGCGCCGTCCAGGTGTACGCCGAGGTGGAGGGCCGCAGGGTCTTCGTCTCGGTACGGGACCGCGGCCCCGGCTTCGATCCCGACGCGGTGCCCGCCGACCGGATGGGCGTACGAGAATCGATCATCGGCCGGATGCAGCGCAACGGCGGTACGGCCAGGCTGCGTTCGGTGCCCGGCGGGGGCACGGAGGTCGAGCTGGAGATGGAGAGGGCACAGGGATGACCGAGGAAACGGCAGGCCGCCACGTCAGGGTGGTCCTCGTCGACGACCACCGGATGTTCCGCACCGGGGTCCAGGCGGAGATCGGGCAGACCGGGAGCACCGGCGTCGAGGTGGTGGGGGAGGCCGCCGATGTGGACCAGGCGATCACGGTCATCACCGCGACGCGGCCCGAGGTGGTGCTGCTCGATGTGCACCTGCCCGGCGGCGGAGGCGTCGAGGTGCTGCGCCGCTCGGCGGCGATGATGACGGACGCCGAGAACCCGGTCCGCTTCCTCGCCCTGTCCGTGTCGGACGCGGCGGAGGACGTGATCGGCGTGATCCGCGGCGGCGCCCGCGGCTACGTCACCAAGACCATCACCGGCACCGACCTGGTCGACTCGATCTTCCGGGTGCAGGACGGCGACGCGGTCTTCTCGCCGCGCCTGGCGGGCTTCGTGCTGGACGCGTTCGCCTCCACGGACGCGCCGCCGGTCGACGAGGACATGGACCGCCTCACCCAGCGCGAGCGCGAGGTGCTGCGGCTCATCGCCCGTGGTTACGCGTACAAGGAGATCGCCAAGCAGCTCTTCATCTCCGTCAAGACGGTCGAGTCCCATGTCTCGGCGGTGCTGCGCAAACTCCAGCTCTCCAACCGCCACGAGCTGACCCGCTGGGCGACGGCACGCCGGCTGGTCTGAGCAGCAGGTCCGAGCAGCCGGGGGGCCGGGCGCGGGGCGCGGCGGGACGAGGGGGAGGGAGGGGCGCCGTCGCACGGCGCTGGGCCATCACCCTTTGGCAAAACACTGGCAAAGCGGGCAACTGGTGCCCGGGGTGACCCCTCTTCCGTGGCGTGATGAGCCTGACCGGTACCCCTTTCCTCGTGATCGCGATCCTCGCGGCCGCGGCTGCCCTGCTGTTGCCGCTCGTCCTGTGGACCAGGATCGGCGGGCCGGCCCTCGTGCGCTGGATCTCGCGGCTCCTCATGCTCGGCTTCGCCCAGGTCACCGCAGTCCTCGTGGTCTTCCTCCTGGTCAACAACGCCAACGGCCTGTACGACACCTGGGGTGATCTGCTCGGCGCGGGCGACCATGTGAACGCCGCTCCGGACCTCGGCCCCGACGGCACCGGCGGCCGGAACGCGGCCACCCGGCCCAAGGTGAAGCAGACGTTCGAGCCGTACACCAACAAGGTCGGCAAGGGCGTCGTCAAGACCACGCTCAAGGGCCAGGTCTCCGGTGTCGAGGGCGAGGTGGCCGTGTGGCTGCCGCCGCAGTACAACGACCCGGAGTACAAGGACAAGACCTTCCCCGTCGTCGAGCTGCTGCCGGGCTACCCGGGGTCGATAGGGGCCTGGTTCGGCACGCTGAAGAGCCAGGAGCAGCTCACCCCGCTGATGGAGAGCGGCGAGGTGGCCCCGTTCATCCTGGTCTCCCCGCGCACCACCCTGCTCGCGGGCAAGGACACCGGCTGCGCGAACGTGACCGGCGTGGTGAACGCCGACAGCTGGCTCAGCGTGGACGTCCGCACGATGGTCACCGACAACTTCCGCGCGGCCACCGGCCCCGAGGGCTGGGCCGTCGCCGGGTACTCCGCGGGCGCCCACTGCGCCGCCAAGCTGGCCATCGAGCACCCCGACCGCTACCGGGCGGGCGTCGACCTGTCCGGCTACAACGACCCGGCCGCCGAGAAGGACTCGATCACCGCCAAGGACCCCAAGCTGCGCGAGCAGTCCAACCCGCTGTGGATCCTCAAGCACGCCAAGACCCCGCCGCGCGTCTCCCTGTACGTCTCCGGTGAGCGGACGGACGGCTACAACGACGGGCTCGCGCTGAAGAAGGCGGCCAAGGCCCCCACCGCGGTGACCGTGGTCAAGCTCAACGGCGGCGGCCACACCAGCGCGGCCTGGAAGGCGCAGATCCCGGAGGTCTTCCGCTGGCTGACCCGCGAAATGGGCGCGGGGGCCAAGGCGGGCGGCGGGCAAGGAGTCTGACGGAGCATCAGCTTCGGCGGGCGTCAAGCCCGGCGGGGCACGCGGCTCGACGGGGCGTCAGGCCGGCCGGGCGGCTCCCGCGAACGGCATCTGGTCGATCGGCGCGACCCGCACCGGCGCTCCCGGGTGCGGCGCGTGGATCATCTTGCCGCCGCCGACGTACAGCCCGACATGGCTGATCCCGGAGTAGAAGAACACCAGGTCGCCGGGCTGCAGTTGGGAGCGGGCCACCCGGCTGCCCGCGTTGATCTGGGTGTACGTGGTCCGCGGCAGCTGTACCCCGGCCGAGCGCCAGGCGGCCTGCGTGAGCCCCGAACAGTCGAAGGACGAGGGGCCGGTGGCGCCCCACACATACGGCTTGCCGAGCGCGCTGTAGGCGAAGGCGACGGCCGCCGCCGCGCGCGAGCTGGGCGCGGCGGCCAGGGGCGTGCGCGGGGTGTCGGCCGAGCGGGCGGCCCGGGCCCCGTCGGCGGCCGGGGCCGCGTCGGCCGCGTCGTAGGAGGCGCGCTCCGGCGCGGTCAGCTGGGCCAGCAGGGCCTCCGCCGCGCTGATCTTCGTCCGGATGGCGCTCTTCTGCCTCGCCAGCGTGGACTGCCGGCCGCGCAGCTCGGTGAGCTTCCCGTTCGCCACCGTGTGCAGCCGGTCGAGCTCGGCGAGCTGTGCGCGCACCCCGGCGACCGCGACCGCGGTGCGGTCGCCCGCCCGCTCGGCGAACGCGGCGTCGTCCAGATACCGCTTCGGGTCGGACGACAGGATGAGCTGGAGTTCGGGGGCGATCCCGCCGGTACGGTACTGGGCCGCGGCGAGTGAACCCAGCGCGTTGCGGGCGGTGTTGAGGCGCTCGGTCCTGCGGGCCGCCTCGTCGCGCAGCGCGCGCAGCGAACGCTCGGCCGCGTCCGCCTGTTCCTTCGTCCCGTCGTACGCCTCGGTGGCCACCTCCGCGTCGTGGTACAGCTGGTCGACCTTGGCCTTGACCTGTGCCGGGGTGAGCCTCGGCTCGGCGTGACCGGAGCCCTCGAACAGGGTCGCGGTCGCCGCCGACGCCAGCGCGAGCGTCGCGGCGGTGCGGGCGGCGGGGCCGCTGAGCGGATGCTGCTTGGGCTTTCGGTGCGCAGCCACGAGGGCCTTCACGTCCTTCCGTACGGCAGTGCTTCCGCGCCGCGGCCCCCGGTCGGGAGCCGCTCCGGCGACGGACCGCACAGGGGGAGCGGCCCGCCGCCGGACCTTTCGGCGGGGCGGCCGACAGCCGCCGAGCGGAGCGGCGGCGGTGGGGAGTCGGCCACCTGGGGGAGGACGCTAAACCTGGGCGACACGGCCGAGCGACATCATGACGGCAAGTGCCGTTTTCCGGCGCTGTACTGACCGCATCCGACCGGCGCCGGGGCATTGGCTCCCGGGGTGCGTGCCTGCTGTGACCGAAGTGCCGGTTGGGCCCCACCCGCCGTACGGGGCCTGCTAAGCGGCAATTAGGCTCCGGCTCATGGACGTACTCATCAATGTCGTGGTCGGCCTGCACATCATCGGCATCGCTTCGCTGCTCGGCGGATTCCTGACGCAGATGAAGGCGATGGGCGCGGGCACCGCCCGCTTCGTGCCGGCGATGCTGCACGGCGCCCTGACCATGCTGGTGACCGGTGTCGCGCTGGTGGGCCTCAACCAGGCCGACGGCATGAGCGTGAACACGCTGAAGATCGGCGTGAAGCTCGCCGTCCTGATCGTGATCCTCGGCCTGGTCTACGTGAAGCGTGACGACGAGAAGATCGACAAGGCCGTGTTCGGCGCGGTGGGCGGCCTCACGGTCGTGAACATCTTCATCGCGCTGCTCTGGCACTGAGCCCCGCCGGATCGGGCCCGCCGGATCAGGCTGGCCGGACCGCCCCGTAGATCGGCATGTAGTAGATCGACTCCTCGCGCACCACGGCCCCGGAGTGCGGCGCGTGGATCATCATGCCGCCGCCGATGTAGATGCCGACGTGGCTGATGTCGTCGTAGAAGAAGACCAGGTCACCGGGGTGCAGGTCGGCCGTCGCGACCCGGGTTCCCACCTTCACCTGGTCCCACGTGGTGCGCGGCAGATCCACCCCTGCCGCCTTCCACGCCGCCTGCGTGAGGCCCGAGCAGTCGTAGGAGGCGGGGCCGGTCGCGCCCCACACATACGGCTTGCCCAGCTGCGCGCGGGCGAAGGCGAGGGCCTCGGCGGCCTTGCCCGGGGAGGGCGCGGAAGGTGCGGCGGGCGCGGAAGGTGCGGCCGGCGCCGAGGGGGCACGGCCGGCGGGCGGGGTCTGCTTCCTCCGCTCGGCCGCCGCGCGCGCGGCCTCCTCACGCGCGGCCAGCTCCGCGGCCTTGCGTCTCGCCTCGTCCTGCCGCTTCTTCTCGGCCGCGGCGAGCCGCGCCTTCTCCTGCGCCGTGAGGCCCGCGAGCAGGGTGCGGGCCGCCGCGAGCCGTCCCTGCACCTCCTGCTTGCCGGTGCGCAGCGTCTGCTGCGAGGCGGTGAGCGCGGCCAGGCTGCGGCTCGCCTCGGCCCGCTTCCCGGCGTTGGCCGCGCGCTCCGCCTCGAACGTGCTCAGCGTCTTCTGCTGCTCGTCCGAGAGGCGGCCCATCAGTTGGCGCTGGTCGAAGAAGGCCTGGGGGTCGTCGGCGAACAGCAGCGTCATGGTGGGGGTGACCCCGCCGTCGCGGTACTGGGCCGCCGCGTAGCCGCCGATGATCCGCCGGGTGTCGTTCAGCTTCGCGGTGCCGGCCGCGACCTGGTCGAGCAGCGAGTCCACCCGGGCGCGCTCGGTGGTGGTGGCCTCCTTGGCCGCGTCGTACTTCTGGGTGGCCAGGTCCGCCTGCCGGTAGAGGTCGTCGACCTTCCGCTGCACCTCTTCGATCGTCGGCCGCGCCGGAGCGGGTGCGGCGCCCGCGCTCTGGGTGAGCAGACTCACCGAGGCGAGCGCGGCCGTCGTCACGCCGACGGCCGGAGCGGTGCTGATGCGGGTGCGCGGCTTGCGGTGCGAGGGCAAGGCCGACACCTCCTTCCGGATCGTTCCGGACGGGGGCGTTCCCCGGTTGCTGCGGCACGCTAGCCAACTCCCTTGGCCGCTGGGAAGGTTGATGTCCGACAGGCCCGATACATTCCCGTGACCTTCACGGTGCGTAGTCGTGGCAGGTCTCTCCGCCGATGCCGGCCGGTGTGTCCAAGGCGGCGGCGGACTGTCAGAGGGGCGGCCTAGACTCGGGAGACGATGAGCAGCCTCTTTGACGACAGCTTCCTGGCGGACCTCCAGCCCTCCGAGGAGGAGCACCCGCCGCCGCCCGAGGAGTCGCACGCACCCGAAGCGGTGCCGGACGACCTGTTCGGCGGCCGCTTCGACGCGCCCGCGGACCGCGACGCGCACTACCGCGGCGGCGCCCCGCGCCCGGTGATCGACGCGGCGGCCCTGCTGGAGGGGCTGAACGAACAGCAGCGCGCCGCCGTGGTGCACGCGGGCTCGCCGCTGCTCATCGTGGCCGGCGCCGGCTCCGGCAAGACACGGGTGCTCACGCACCGCATCGCCCACCTGCTCGCCACCCGTGGTGTGCACCCCGGCCAGATCCTCGCGATCACCTTCACCAACAAGGCCGCCGGTGAGATGAAGGAGCGCGTCGAGCAGCTGGTCGGCCCGCGCGCCAACGCCATGTGGGTCATGACGTTCCACAGCGCCTGTGTACGGATCCTGCGCCGCGAGTCGAAGAAGCTCGGCTTCACCTCGTCGTTCTCGATCTACGACGCGGCCGACTCCAAGCGCCTGATGGCGCTGGTCTGCCGCGACCTCGACCTGGATCCGAAGAAGTTCCCGCCGAAGTCGTTCAGCGCCAAGGTGTCCAACCTGAAGAACGAGCTGATCGACGAGGAGACGTTCGCCGGGCAAGCGGCCGACGGCTTCGAGAAGACGCTCGCCCAGGCCTACACGATGTACCAGGCGCGGCTGCGCGAGGCCAACGCGCTGGACTTCGACGACATCATCATGACCACCGTTCACCTCCTCCAGGCGTTCCCCGACGTCGCCGAGCACTACCGGCTGCGCTTCCGGCACGTCCTGGTGGACGAGTACCAGGACACCAACCACGCCCAGTACACGCTGGTGCGCGAGCTGGTGGGCCCCTCCGGCGATGCCCAGGCCCCCGCCGAGCTGTGCGTGGTGGGCGACGCCGACCAGTCGATCTACGCCTTCCGCGGCGCGACGATCCGCAACATCCTCCAGTTCGAGGAGGACTATCCCAACGCGACGACGATCCTCCTGGAGCAGAACTACCGCTCCACCCAGACGATCCTGTCGGCCGCGAACGCGGTGATCGAGCGCAACGAGAGCCGCCGTCCCAAGAACCTGTGGACGGACGCGGGCCCCGGCGCGCAGATCACCGGCTACGTCGCCGACACCGAGCACGACGAGGCGCAGTTCGTCGCCGACGAGATCGACCGCCTCACCGACAAGGGCGAGGCCAGGGCGGGCGACGTCGCGGTCTTCTACCGCACCAACGCGCAGTCCCGCGTCTTCGAAGAGATCTTCATCCGGGTCGGCCTGCCCTACAAGGTCGTCGGCGGCGTCCGCTTCTACGAGCGCAAGGAGGTCAGGGACGTCCTGGCCTATCTGCGCGTCCTGTCGAACGCCGAGGACACCGTCCCGCTGCGCCGCATCCTCAACGTCCCGAAGCGCGGCATCGGCGAGCGCGCCGAAGCGATGATCGACGCGCTGTCGCTGCGCGAGAGGATCACCTTCCCGCAGGCCCTGCGCCGCGTCGACGAGGCGTACGGCATGGCGGCCCGCTCGGCCAACGCCGTCAAGCGGTTCAACGCGCTGATGGAGGAACTCCGCACGATCGTCGACTCGGGCGCCGGTCCCGCGGTGGTCCTCGAAGCGGTCCTGGAACGGACCGGCTACCTCGCCGAACTGCAGGCCTCCACCGACCCGCAGGACGAGACGCGCATCGAGAACCTCCAGGAACTGGCCGCCGTGGCCCTGGAGTTCGAGCAGGAGCGCAGCGAGGAGGAGGGCACGGGCACCCTCGCGGAGTTCCTGGAGAAGGTCGCCCTGGTAGCCGACTCCGACCAGATCCCGGACGAGGACGAGGACGGCTCGGGGGTCATCACCCTGATGACGCTCCACACGGCCAAGGGCCTCGAATTCCCCGTGGTCTTCCTCACCGGCATGGAGGACGGCGTCTTCCCGCACATGCGCGCGCTCGGCCAGGTCAAGGAGCTGGAGGAGGAGCGCCGCCTCGCCTACGTCGGCATCACCCGCGCCCGAGAGCGCCTCTATCTGACCCGCTCCTCGATGCGCAGCGCCTGGGGCCAGCCCTCGTACAACCCGGCCTCGCGGTTCCTGGAGGAGATCCCGGTCCAGCACCTGGAGTGGAAGCGGACGGGCCCGATGGCGGCTCCCGCGGGCCCCATGTCGAGCAAGTCGCTCGGCGGCGGCATCGGGAACTCGCTGTCCTCGTCCCGCTCCAAGTCGGGCCCTTCGGGCTTCGCGACCCGGCGCGGCAGCGACAAGCCGGTCATCGCCCTGTCGGTCGGCGACCGGGTCACCCACGACCAGTTCGGCCTGGGCACCGTGATGTCGGTGACCGGCGCGGGATCGGACGCCCAGGCCACGATCGACTTCGGCGACGAGCGCCCGAAGAAGCTGCTGCTGCGGTACGCGCCGGTGGAGAAGCTCTAGGGGGGAGCGAGAAGCTCTAGGGGGAGCGGCGGGCGTCCTACGTCGGGTCCAGGCCGTGGCCGCGCAGCCACGGCAGGGGGTCGACGGACGTGCCGCCGTGGGGGTGCACCTCGAAGTGCAGGTGCGGTCCGGTGGAGTTGCCGGAGTTCCCCGAGTAGGCGATGAGGTCGCCGGCCTTCACCGGGCCGGAGCGGATCTTGGTGCTGGACAGATGGCAGTACCAGGTCTCGGTGCCGTCGGCGCCGGTCACTATGGCCATGTTGCCGTAGGCGCTGTTCCACTGCGTGCGGATCGTGCCGTCGATCGCCGACATCACGGGGGTGCCGTAGGAGACGGGGAAGTCGATGCCGGTGTGCACCGACATCCAGTTGACGCCGGCCTGCCCGTAGTACGCGCTGAGCCCCTTCTGCGTCACCGGCAGCAGGAACTTGGGGCGCGCGGCCTCCTTGGCGGCGGCCGCGTCCGCCTTTTTCTTCTTCTCCGCGTCCTGGCGCGCCTTGAGGTCGATGCGCTCCTGCGTACGGCTGGCCCGGTCGGCGAAGCTGCTGGCGTCGGCGCTGAGGTTGGCGAGCTGGGTGTCCAGCTTGGTGTTGGCCGCCACCGGCTTGACGGAAGCGGGGTCGGAGGCCGCCGCCACGGTGCCGGCCGCGTCCTTGCCATCGGTGAGCCCGCTGACCGAGGCGACGGCGACACCGGCGACCCCCATCACGCACGCGGACGGCACCGCGACGGTCAACAGCGCCGACCGCTTGGCGGGCATGCGCCGCCGACGGTTCGCCGCGCGCCGCGCGTCGGCGCGGGAGGCGGGGAGCGGGGTGGGGCCGAGGTCGGGGCCGCGGTCGGATCCGGTGCTGGTGCTGGTGCTGGTGCCGGTGCCGGTGTCGGTGTCGGCGCTGGGCTCGGACGCGAGGTCGATCAGCTCGAACTCGGTTGTCTCGTGCGGGAGTTGGGGCTCGGGTTCGTGTGCCGCAAGGACGGTGGCCGACCTGGGGTCCGCGGGGGGCTGGGCGTCCGTGGGGAGGTGAGGGACCGCCGTCTCGGCGTGGCCCACCGCGTTCCATGCGGTCGCGTCGAAGGTGCCGGTCTCGAACTGCGCGCCGGGCACGGCCCACTGGCCGGTGGCGTCGTAGGCGTCATGGGCCTGGTGCGCCCCGGGCGCGGAGCCGAAGGCGGAGCTGTCGAACTGGCCGGTGCCCTGCGCCTGGTTCCAGGCGTTGGCGTCCCCCTGCCCGGTGGTGTCGAAGGAGCCGGTGTCGTGGTTCGCGGTGAAGGGAGCGGTACTGAACTGGCCGGTACTGAACTGGCCGGTACTGAACTGGCCGGTACTGAACGGGGCGGTACTGAACTGGCCGGTGGCGAAGGTGCCGGTGGCGAAGGTGCCGGTGTCCGCGTGCCCAGTGGTGAACTGGCCGGTGTCGAACTGGCCCGTCGAGTGGAAGGCGCCCGCGCCGAACTGGCCCGTCGCGAACTGACCGGTGTCGATGGTGCCGGTCGCGCCGTCCGGTTCGTACGCCGTCGCCTGGGCGGGCACGGTCCACTGGCCGGTGCTGTGCGCGGCCGTGTGGTACGCAGCGGTGTCGTACGAGGCGGTGTCCTGCGGGGCGGCGAAGACGCCGGTGTCGAACTGGCCGGACGTGCCTGCCGCGTGGTTCCCGTGCGGGCCGTGCGCGGCGTGCTCGTCCTGCATCGCACCGAAGAGCGGGTCGACCGCGAAGCTGCCGGTGTGCTGGGCGGGGCCGCCGCCGTCATGGCCACTGCTGCCGTTGAGGTAACCGTCGTGTCCGACGAACCCGGCGTGGGCGTGCTGGTCAGTCACCAACTTCTCTCTCGCCTCGGCAACAGAACCTGCGGCCGGGACCCGCGGAAGGGCGGCGGTCCCGGGGGAAAGCAGTGGCGTGACTGTACCCGGCGGTATACGAGGGCGACAATCTTCGGCAGGTTCCGCACTTCCGGGAAACGGGCAATCGAGCGCCTTTCGGCGGAGTATGGGCAGAGCTTTGGCCCTGTGTTCGGCATTCGTTCGACCCGCGGGCGGTGCGGATACGTTGCTGCGCGCGCGAACCAGGGGCGAAATCAGGCCACCACAGCGGTGATTCAGGGTGTTCCGTGCGCCTGGGGTGCCGGGCGTGTGTGGATAACGCGCGGATGAACGGCGTGGCGGCGAAGGTGGACGGGTTTGCCCCGGTCGGTGTGGGTCGGTGCAGTTCGGGGTGTGGATCGGTGGGGCGGCGGCCGGTGGTGATCGCCTCGGCCGTGGGGGAGTTGGGCGGGGTGGAGGGGCCGGGGGAATCGCCGCTCAGGCCACCGAGAACGCGTCCTGGTCCGTGGCCGGGGCGTCCCCCGCGGTCAACGCCTGGCGCACCCCCGCGGCGACGGCCGGGTGGACCGGCATGGCCAGGTGGCCGATCCCCGTCACCTGGATGTTCTGCGCGATCAGATCAGGATGCTCGACGCGGGCCGTCTCCACCGGAATCATCAGCGTGTCCAAATCGCTCCAGAAGCTCACGAACCGGGTGCGGATACCGGGCGCGGGCCGGCGCAGTTCCTCGACGACCTCGGAGCCCGGGCACATCTGCCGCACGATCGGGTGAGCGGGCGCGAGCAGCGCGGAGCGCGTCCCGGTGTGCGGGGTGCCGAGCGTCACGAGCGTACGGACGCGGTGGTCGCCGCCCAGGCGCTGCACGTAGTAGCGCGCGATGAGACCGCCCAGGCTGTGGCCCACGATGTCCACCTCGCGGTGCCCGGTGCGGGCGCAGATCTCTTCCACATGGCGGCCGAGGAGTTCGGCGGCGACCCTGATGTCCACCGTCAGCGGTGAGTAGTTGAGGGATTCGAGGTGCCGCCACCCGTGCCGGGCCAGCGAGCGGCGCAGCAGTACGAAGACGGACCGGTTGTCGATGAAGCCGTGCAGCAGGACCACCGGCGGGTGCGCGCGTCCGGCCGTGGGGAGCTGGGGCGCGGCGGCGTCGGACTCCGGGCGTCGCTCGGGGGCCAGCCCCGAGGGGTAGAGCAGCAGGTGCCCGGCCAGCACCGCCAGGTCGAGCGCGGTGGCCCGGATCAGGGCTGC
This sequence comes from Streptomyces sp. NPDC048111, assembly GCF_043202815.1. NCBI lineage: Bacteria > Bacillati > Actinomycetota > Actinomycetes > Kitasatosporales > Streptomycetaceae > Streptomyces > Streptomyces sp. NPDC048111. The sequence continues at coordinate 120,676 of NZ_JBIDBD010000016.1, read as the reverse complement.
CGACAGCCAGGCCCGGCGCAGGCACGGCGGGAGAAAGGGTAAGAACGGCACGGCGGCGACCTCCCGAATGGCACGCGCGAGGCCGCTCCGTCCCCCGTATGCCCTCATGGGGCCCCGCCGGTCCTGGCCCGCCCCGGCCGGCCCCGAAAGAGAGAGGGCCGGACCACCGTGCCGTGCGGCTGACGGCACGGTGGTGCGGCGCCTTCGCAGCGGCTCCCCTTGCGGCCGTGCCCACCCGGTGGGGGCGGCTCTCCGGCCGGGGCCGGTGGGCCGACTGGTGCGGGTACGGTGCAAAACGAACTGTCCCACGTGTGATTTCCCCCTCCCTCTCCACCGCGAAACGGCGGCTTGCGGGATGCTGTGGATAACGTTCGTTCACTTCCCCGGCTCTTTGGTGCGGGGTGCGCAGGTGGGACATGTGGAGGCAGTGATGGGTGTAACTGGTCCGATCCGCGTGGTGGTGGCCAAGCCGGGGCTCGACGGTCACGATCGCGGGGCCAAGGTCATCGCGCGGGCGCTGCGTGACGCCGGCATGGAGGTCATCTACACGGGGCTGCACCAGACGCCCGAGCAGATCGTGGACACCGCCATCCAGGAGGACGCCGACGCGATCGGCCTCTCGATCCTCTCCGGTGCGCACAACACGCTGTTCGCGAAGGTGCTGGAGCTGTTGAAGGAGCGGGATGCGGAGGACATCAAGGTGTTCGGTGGGGGGATCATTCCTGAGGCGGACATTGCTCCGCTGAAGGAGCTCGGGGTGGCGGAGATCTTTACGCCCGGGGCTACTACGGCGGCCATCGTGACCTGGGTCAACGCCAACGTCCGCGAATCCGCCGGCGCCTAGCCCCTCACCCCTGAGGGGCTCCGCCCCTCGGACCCCGGGGGGTTTGCCCGCTCGTGCGGGGGGTCGGGGGGCGGCTCTTGGGGCTCCGCCCCAAACCCCGAGGGCGCTCGCCCACCCGCCCGCCCGTGACGGGGGTTGGATGGGCCCGGCCCCTGGGGCTGCGCCCCAGACCCCCTGAGGGGCTCCGCCCCTCGGACCCCGGCGGGGCTTCGCCCCTGCACCCCTCTCGGGGGCTGCGCCCCCGGACCCCCCTTCGCGCCTGAACGGCGCTCGTCCTCAAACGCCGGACGGGCTGAAGTGCCCGGTGCGGGCCAGCACCGTGCCGCCAAGGGGCGCGGGGAACTGCGCGAGGAGCGAGCACGGCCCGCACACGACCGGGGGGTTGAGGGGCGCGGGGAACTGCGCGAGGTGGGCTGGGGTATGCATGCGGGCCTGCGCCGGTCCCGCTAAGGGGCGCGGGGAACTGCGCGAGAAGCGACCGCGGCCCGCAGACGGCCGAGGGGTTAGGGGCGCGGGGAACTGCGCGAGGTGGGCTGGGATGCGCGTGCGGATCGGCACCAGCCCTGCCGGGGGCGCGGGGAGCTGCGCTCAAGGGCCCCAGCGCTACGGGCACAGTTCGGTCTGGAGGGTGGCGCGCAGGCGCAGCGTCGCCACGAGGCGTTGGAAGGCCTCGGCCCAGTAGCCTCCGGCCCCCGGCGCAGCCCCCTCCCCCTCCGGCGGCGTAGCCGTAAGCCCCTCCAGACGCACCCCCTCCGCAGGGTCGAGGCAGCGCTCCGCCAGCCCCATCACCCCGCTGAAGCTCCACGGATAGCTCCCCGCGTCCCGCGCGATCTCCAACGCGTCCACCACCGCCCGCCCCAGCGCCCCCGCCCACGGCACCACGCACACACCGAGCAGCTGGAACGCCTCCGACAAGCCGTGCGCGGCTATGAACCGGGCCACCCAGTCCGCCCGTTCGGCCTCCGTCAGGATGGACAGGAGCTTGGCGCGTTCGGCCAGGGACGCCGTGCCCGCCCCCTCGCCGGGCGGCGCCGAAGGGGCGCCGAGCAGGGCCCGCGACCACGCCGCGTCCCGCTGCCGCACCGCCGCACGGCACCACGCGGCGTGCAGCTCCTCGCCCCAGCCGTCGGACACCGGCAGCGCCACGATCTCCTGGACCGAGCGTCCCGGGAAGCGTCGCACCCACGTGTCCAGCGGCGCCGACTCCACCAACTGGCCCAGCCACCACGAGCGTTCACCCCGCCCGTTCGGCGGCCGTACCGCCACCCCGTCGCGCTGCATCGCCGCGTCGCACTCGTGCGGCGCCTCCACCGCGATCAGCGCCGCCCCGCCCGTTCGGTCGGGGGCGACGCACGAGGCCGCGCGCCGCGCCATCCGTCCCGCGAGCGCCGAACCCGGCAGCGCCGACAGAAGTTCAGCCGCCGTCGCGCGGACGTTGCGGCTGCGGTCGCCCAGGGCCCCTTCGAGGAACTCCTCGTCCGCGCCGGAGAGGCCGGCCCGCAGGGAGTCCAGGAACATCAGCCGGTCCTCGGCCCGTTCCGTCGTCCATGTCGTGGCGAGCAGCGCCCGTCCGGCGTCGGCGTCCCGCGCCCGTACGGCGGCGAGCAGCGCCACGCGCTCTGCGAACAGGCCTTCTTCCCAGAGCAGTTGGACGGCCTCGGTGTCCTCCAGGTCGGGCAGGGACGCGTTCCCCGACGCGTCGCGCAGCGCGAAGCGCCACTCCGGGTTGAGCCGGGCCAGCCACAGGCCGCGCGGGCCCGCGAAGGCCAGCGCCTGGGGCCGCAGATCGGTGCGGGCCCGCGCCGCGTCGAGCAGGGTGGGCAGCAGCTCGGCCGGAGCGCGCAGACCGCGCTCGTTGGCGAGAGCCAGCCATTGCGGCAGCAGCTCGCCCAGGTCGGGCGCGCTTCCGCGCCGGCCTCGCGCGTGAGCGGGCGCCGAACGGTCCGCGAGCAGCATCGCGAGGCGCCGCCGCGCCGCCTCGGGGGGCAGGGGACGGCAGTCCGGTGGCGCGTCCGGCGGGCGCACCCCCGCCGTCGCCGGAACGAGCCCCGCCCTGCGCCGCAAGGTCTGTGCCGCTGCCGCGTCGAGCAGCTCCCGCGGCGTCCCCACCCCCGGCCGCCGATCGGTCCCGAGCAGCGCGACCGTAACCATTTCCTCCCAGCCCCGCGCCATGCCCGCCGACCCCGCTGCCATCGACCGAGCCGCCCCAGGTCCGGCTGCCTCCGGCCCGGCCGTCTCCGACCCAGCCGCCTCCGGGGCGGCTGCCTCCGGCCCGGGCGCCTCCAGCCCAACCACCCCCGAAGCAGCCATCCCCGGCCCCGCCGCACCCACTCCGCCCGCATCCCTCTCGATCACTCGCACGCCGCAGCCGCCCCCGTTCCCCTTCATCTTCATCGGATCGCCCCCGTCCCTCATCCCGTGCTCGCGCCCTGCCCCGCCCGGCCGGTCATATCGGCACCACGGGCTCCGTCTCCCACCCCGTACTCGCGCCCGGCCCGGCCCGGCCGGTCACGTCAGCCGCACCGGTTCCGTGGACCCGTGCGGCCATGCCGTCAGTGGTGTGAAGCCCCGGTGGCCGCACTCGCCGAACACCGTCACCGGGGCGCCCCCGGACACGGCGGTCAGTTTCCACAGGGCCGGGCGGGATGCGGTTCCGGGAGGCACGGGGAGAGCCAACTTGCCGTCCTCGCATGCCAGTTGCCAGGTGTCGTCGCCGTCCTTCGGCGGCAGGGGTATCGCCCCGTCCAGGGTGACCGGATACGCCTCCAGCCACGGATCGTCCAGGAGTGCCCGGCCATAGCGCTCGACCGCTTCCGTCAGGGTGGCGCCGGGCGGCGGGCCGTCCGGCGCCGGCGCGTCCGGGGCCTCGTACCGCTCACCCAGCGCCGCGCGCAGCTGGCCCGCGCCCGGGTAGGGCGTGAGGTCGGCGTCGATCGTCCGGCCCACCGGCAGTGCCAGGGCCGGGGCCCGCCCGGCCGCGCCGAAGTCCAGGACCAGGGCCGAGCGGCCCCACTCCCTTCCATACAGCCATATGCGGCGCGTGACGAGCCGGGCGTCGGCCGTGTCGTACTGCGCCAGGACCTGCCAGCGGTCGCGCACCGCGGGGCCCTGGGCGCTCGCCGGCACCCCGACGCGGGAGCGCACCGTGGCCGCCAGGGGCTCCGGCAGGGCCGACCTGCCGAGCCACGCCCGGTCCAGGAGGTGCAGCAGCGCGCTCTCCTCCAGGAGCCGTGCCGGCCAGCCCTGGCCCGACCCCGGTATCGCTCCCAACTCCCGCACCCTGGCGGCCAGTCCGGGAGCCTGCGCGTCGACCATGCGGGCTGCGGTCTCCTCCCACAGGCCGTACCCGGGGCGTTCGGCCGCCGCGAGGCCGCCGCGCAGCAGATCCTCCAGCCGCTGTTCGAGCTCGTCTGCGCCGGCGGTGATGCGAGCCGCCCGCTTCTCGGTCCTGCGTCGCGCCGCCTCGGCGTCAACAGGCCCGGCCGGGGGCTCCGTTGCGGCCGGGCCGGCGCCCGCCTCCGTGCCCGTGGCGCGGCTGCTCCTGCCCTTCAGCCACTGCTCCGCCCAGTCGGGCGCCGAGCCGGCAGCCACCTCCTGCTCGCCGGCCGACCACAACAGCAGCAGCCCCAGCGCGTGCTTGCACGGGAACTTCCTGCTCGGGCAACTGCACTTGTACGCAGGCCCCGTTGTGTCGATCATCGTCTGGTACGGCTTGCTGCCGCTGCCCTTGCACAGGCCCCACACCGCCCCCGCCCCGTCGCACCCGCTCGACGACCACGGACCGGCCGAGCCGAGCCTGCTTCCCGCTTTGCGTGACGCATCGTCAGGCGCCCGTGCGAGCACCTGTTCCGACGTCCAGCGCACCCCCTGCTGAGTCATGTCCCCGAAGGTACGGGTGACCACTGACAATCGCCTCTGACCTGCGGCGATGTGCTGTCGAAGGGTGATTGTCAGTGCCATGGTGCACGGTGGTGACCACAAGCCGGTCGAACGTCTCGAACGACCTGGAGGGGGAGCCATGACCATGTCCGAAACCGAGTCCGCGCCCACCACTTCGCACGCGGAGGCCGCGGCCGAAGAGGCCCTGCGGCCGCATGCCGAGCACGCCTTCGCGGGGGAGCTCGCGGCGCTCGCCGCCGCCGACGACCGTCCGCGTCCGGCCCGCTGGCGGCTGTCGCCGTGGGCGGTCGCCACCTATCTGCTCGGCGGTACGCTGCCCGACGGCACGGTGATCACGCCGAAGTACGTCGGTCCGAGGCGCATCGTCGAGGTGGCCGTGACCACCCTCGCCACCGATCGCGCCCTGCTCCTGCTCGGCGTGCCCGGCACCGCCAAGACATGGGTGTCGGAGCATCTCGCCGCCGCCGTGAGCGGCGATTCCACCCTCCTCGTGCAGGGCACCGCGGGCACGCCGGAGGAGGCGATCCGCTACGGCTGGAACTACGCCCAGCTGCTCGCCCACGGCCCGAGCCGCGCCGCGCTCGTGCCCAGCCCGGTCATGCGGGCCATGGCCGAGGGCCTGACGGCACGCGTCGAGGAGCTCACCCGCATCCCGGCCGACGTGCAGGACACGCTCATCACGATCCTGTCCGAGAAGACGCTGCCCATCCCGGAGTTGGGCGCGGAGACGCAGGCCGTGCGCGGCTTCAACCTGATCGCCACCGCCAACGACCGCGACCGCGGCGTGAACGAGCTGTCGAGCGCGCTGCGCCGCCGCTTCAACACGGTCGTCCTGCCGCTGCCGGGGACGGCGCAGGAGGAGGTCGACATCGTCTCGCGCCGGGTCGACCAACTCGGCCGCTCGCTCGATCTGCCCGCGGTGCCCGACGGCATGGCGGAGATCCACCGCGTCGTCACCGTCTTCCGCGAACTGCGCGACGGGGTCACCGCGGACGGGCGCACCAAACTCAAATCCCCTTCGGGCACGCTCTCCACCGCCGAGGCGATCTCCGTGGTCACCGGCGGCCTCGCGCTCGCCGCCCACTTCGGGGACGGCGTGCTCAGGGCGGGCGACGTCGCCGCCGGCATCCTCGGCGCGGTGGTGCGCGACCCGGCCGCGGACCGCGTCATCTGGCAGGAGTACCTGGAGACCGTGGTCCGCGAGCGGGACGGCTGGAAGGACTTCTACCGCGCCTGCCGCGAGGTGTCCGCATGACCGCGCCGCCCGCCGCCGGCCCCCGCGCCACCGGGCCCCTGCTGCTCGGGGTGCGCCACCACGGCCCCGGCTCGGCGCGCGCGGTACGGGCCGCCCTCGCGGCGGCCCGGCCCCGGGCCGTGCTCATCGAGGGCCCGCCCGAGGGGAACGCGCTGGCGGCCCTCGCCGCCGACGAGGCGATGCGCCCGCCGGTCGCGCTGCTCGCCCACGTCGTCGACGATCCGGGCCGGGCCGCCTTCTGGCCGATGGCCGAGTTCTCCCCGGAGTGGGTCGCGATCCGCTGGGCGCTGGCCCATGACGCACAGGTCCGTTTCATCGACCTGCCCGCTGCCCACTCGCTGGCGGAGGAGGGGGAGGAGGCGACGGGGGAGGGGGCGGCGTCCAAGGACCGAACGGCAACGGAGGAAGGGGCGCGGCTCGACCCGATCGGCGCGCTCGCCGAAGCCGCCGGCCACGACGATCCCGAGCGCTGGTGGGAGGACGTGGTCGAGCACCGGGGCGCGGCGGCCGACCCCCGGGCCCCGTTCGCCGCGCTCGGCGAGGCCATGGCCGTGCTGCGCGAGACGTACGGGCACGGCGGCCATGCCCGTGATCTTGTCCGTGAAGCGCACATGCGCCAGCAACTGCGTTCCGCGACACGGGAGTTCGGGGCGGACGTCGCGGTGGTGTGCGGGGCCTGGCACGTGCCGGCGCTGGCCGGGAAGTACACCGTGGCCGGCGACCGGGCCCTGCTCAAGGGGCTGCCCAAGGTCAGGACGGAGGTCACCTGGGTGCCCTGGACGCACCGCAGGCTCTCCCGGCGCAGCGGCTACGGCGCGGGCATCGACTCGCCGGGCTGGTACGGGCACCTGTTCGCGGCCGACGACCGGCCGATCGAGCGCTGGATGACCAAGGTGGCCGGGCTGCTGCGCGCGGAGGACCACCAGGTCTCGTCCGCCCACGTCATCGAGGCCGTCCGGCTCGCCGGGACGCTCGCGGCGATGCGCGGCCGTCCGCTGCCCGGCCTCGCCGAGACGACCGACGCCGTACGGGCCGTGATGTGCGAGGGCTCCGACGTGCCGCTCGGCCTCGTCCGGGAGCGCCTGATCGTGGGGGACGTGCTGGGCGAGGTGCCGGACGCGGCGCCAGCCGTCCCGCTCCAGCGCGATCTCGTCCGGGCCCAGCGCTCCCTCCGGCTCAAACCCGAGGCGCTGGAGCGGGAGTTGGAGCTCGACCTGCGCAAGGAGACCGACGCGGGGCGCAGCAGGCTGCTGCACCGGCTGCGGCTGCTCGGCATCGGCTGGGGCGAGCAGGTCCAGGCGCGTTCCACCGGGACGTTCCGGGAGAGCTGGCGGCTGCGGTGGGAGCCCGAGCTGTCGGTGCGGGTCGCCGAGGCGGGGGTGTGGGGCACCACCGTGCGGGGCGCCGCCACCGCGCAGGCCGAGTCGCGGGCCGCCGCCGCGACCGCGCTCGGCGACATCACGGCGCTCGCCGAACAGTGCCTGCTGGCCGAACTACCGGACGCCCTGCCGGTGGTGATGACAGCCCTGGCCGACCGGGCCGCGCTCGACACCGACGTCGCCCACCTCGCCCAGGCCCTGCCGGCCCTGGCCCGCACCTTGCGCTACGGAGACGTCCGGGGCACCAAGACCACCGGCCTCGCCGAGGTCGCGGCGGGCCTCGCGGAGCGCATCTGCGTCGGCCTGCCACCGGCCTGCGCCGCCCTGGACGCGGACGGCGCCGCCGCCATGCGCACCCATCTGGACGCGGTGCACAGCGCCATCGGGCTGCTGCCCGATGCGGATGCCCGCGGCCTCCGCGGGCGCTGGACCGCCGTGCTCGGGCGGCTCGCCGCGCGTGAGGGCGTGCCCGGGATCATCCGGGGCCGGGCCGTGCGGCTGCTGCTGGACGACGGGCGGATCGAGGGCGAGGACGCGGCCCGCCACATGGGCCTCGCGCTCTCGCCGGGCACGGCGCCGGCCGACGCGGCGGCCTGGATCGAGGGATTCGTCGGCGGTGCCTCCGGGGGCGGGATGCTGCTCGTCCACGACGAACGCCTGCTCGCGCTGATCGACGGCTGGCTGTCCGGGGTGGCACCCGCGGCGTTCACCGACGTACTGCCGCTGCTGCGGCGCACGTTCGCCGCGTACGAGACCGGCGTGCGGCGCACCCTGGGGGAGCTGGTGCGGCGCGGACCGGGCGCGGCCGGCGGGTCCGGCGACGCCGGGGCTCCGGGCTTCGGCGGCCTCGACACGGCGCGCGCCGACGCCGTACTGCCGCTGGTGGCCCTGCTGTTGGGCCACGACCACGGACCCGACGGCCGCGACGGCCACGACGGGCCCCGCGACCACGACAGACCCGACGACCTGGGGAGAACAAACGACCTTGTCGCACCCGACCACTGTGATGATTCCAACGACCTTGCGGGGGTGGGCAATTGACGACCAGCATGCGACCTGACGGGGACGAACGGCTGCGGCGCTGGCGCCTGGTGCTCGGCGGGGAGCCGGGCGCCGAGGGCACCGGCCGCGCGCTCACCGGGGCGGACGCCGCGATGGACGGCGCGCTGGCCGCGCTCTACGGCGCCGGCGGGAGCCGGGGCAAGGACCGCGGGGCCGGGCTCGGGGCGTCCGCGCCGTCCGTGGCGCGCTGGCTCGGCGACATCCGTACGTACTTCCCGAGTTCCGTCGTCCAGGTCATGCAGCGCGACGCCATCGAGCGGCTCGGGCTCTCGGCGCTGCTGCTCGAACCGGAGATGCTGGAGGCCGTCGAGGCCGATGTGCACCTCGTCGGCACCCTGCTCTCGCTCAACAAGGCGATGCCCGAGACCACCCGCGAGACGGCGCGCGCCGTGGTGCGCAAGGTCGTCGAGGACCTGGAGAAGCGCCTCGCCACCCGCACCCGGGCCACGCTCGACGGCGCCCTCGACCGCTCCACCAGGATCAGCAGGCCCCGTCACCGCGACATCGACTGGGACCGCACCATCAGGGCCAACCTCAAGAACTACCTGCCCGAGCACGGCACCGTCGTGCCCGAGCGGCTGGTCGGGCACGGCCGTGCGGCGCGGGGCGTGAAGAAGGACGTCGTGCTGTGCATCGACCAGTCCGGCTCGATGGCCGCCTCGGTCGTCTACGCCTCCGTGTTCGGCGCGGTGCTCGCCTCGATGCGCTCGATCGCGACCCGCCTGGTGGTCTTCGACACCGCCGTGGTCGACCTGACCGACCAGCTCGACGACCCCGTGGACGTCCTCTTCGGCACCCAGTTGGGCGGCGGCACCGACATCAACCGGGCCCTCGCGTACTGCCAGTCGCAGATCACCCGTCCCGCCGACACCGTGGTCGTTCTGATCAGTGATCTTTACGAGGGCGGGATACGCGACGAGATGCTGAAGCGGGTCGCCGCGATGAAGGCGTCCGGAGTGCAGTTCGTGGCCCTGCTCGCGCTCTCCGACGAGGGCGCCCCGGCCTACGACCGCGAGCACGCCTCGGCCCTGGCCGCGCTGGGCGCCCCGGCCTTCGCCTGCACCCCCGACCTGTTCCCGGAGGTGATGGCGGCGGCCATCGAGCGCCGGCCGCTGCCGATACCCGAGGCGTGAAAGCGGTCCACCGGGACGCGCGGCGTGCGGGCGATCTGTGACAGGTATCACCGCTCAGGTGTGATCTGCGATTTAGGGACCCACGTCCTGCGGAGATAACCTGCGAGACGGACATGCCGCGTGCTCGGACACCGTGTACGCCTCCCTCAGTGACAGCGCCGTCACGTTGCCCTTCGCGGCACGCCCAGTAGACAACGGAACCGCGATACCACTGAAAAGGGACGGACGCGCGTGGACCTGTTCGAGTACCAGGCGAGGGACCTCTTCGCCAAGCACGGTGTACCGGTGCTGGCCGGTGAAGTGATCGACACGCCTGAGGCGGCGCGCGAGGCCACTGAGCGTCTCGGCGGCAAGTCGGTCGTCAAGGCGCAGGTGAAGGTCGGTGGCCGCGGCAAGGCCGGCGGCGTGAAGCTGGCCGCCGACGCGGACGAGGCCGTCGCCCGCGCGACGGACATCCTCGGCATGGACATCAAGGGCCACACGGTCCACAAGGTGATGATCGCCGAGCTGTCCCCCGAGATCGAGGCCGAGTACTACGTCTCGTACCTCCTCGACCGCACCAACCGCACCTTCCTCGCCATGGCGTCGGTGCAGGGCGGCATGGACATCGAGGAGGTCGCGGAGAAGACCCCCGAGGCCCTCGCGAAGGTCCCGGTCAACGCCGTCGAGGGCGTCGACATCGAGAAGGCCCGCGAGATCGTGGCCCTCGCGAAGTTCCCGGCCGACGTGGCCGAGGGCGTCGCCGAGGCCATGGTGACCCTGTGGAAGACCTTCGTCGCCGAGGACGCGCTCCTCGTCGAGGTCAACCCGCTGGTGAAGACCAAGGACGGCCGCATCCTCGCCCTCGACGGCAAGGTGTCGCTCGACGAGAACGCCGAGTTCCGTCAGCCCGAGCACGAGGCCCTTGAGGACAAGGCCGCGGCCAACCCCCTCGAGGCGGCCGCCAAGGCCAAGAACCTCAACTACGTGAAGCTCGACGGCGAGGTCGGCATCATCGGCAACGGCGCGGGTCTCGTCATGAGCACCCTGGACGTCGTCGCGTACGCCGGTGAGGCCCACGGCGGCGTGAAGCCGGCCAACTTCCTCGACATCGGTGGCGGCGCGTCCGCCCAGGTGATGGCGAACGGCCTGGAGATCATCCTCGGCGACGCGGACGTCAAGTCCGTGTTCGTCAACGTCTTCGGCGGCATCACCGCCTGCGACGAGGTCGCCAACGGCATCATCCAGGCGCTGGCCCTGCTCGCCGAGAAGGGCGAAGAGGTCACCAAGCCGCTCGTCGTCCGTCTCGACGGCAACAACGCGGAGCTGGGTCGCAAGATCCTCAGCGACGCCAACCACCCGCTGGTGCAGCGCGTGGACACCATGGACGGCGCGGCCGACAAGGCCGCCGAGCTCGCGGCTGCGAAGTAAGGGAAGAGGTTAAGACACCACCATGGCTATCTTCCTCACCAAGGACAGCAAGGTCATCGTCCAGGGCATGACCGGCGCCACGGGCATGAAGCACACCAAGCTCATGCTGGCCGACGGCACCAACATCGTCGGTGGCGTGAACCCGCGCAAGGCCGGCACCTCCGTCGACTTCGACGGCACGGACGTCCCGGTCTTCGGCTCCGTCAAGGAAGCGATGGAGAAGACGGGCGCCGACGTCTCCGTCCTCTTCGTGCCGCCGGCCCACGCCAAGGCCGCCGTCGTCGAGGCGATCGACGCCGAGATCGGTCTCGCCGTCGTCATCACCGAGGGCATCGCCGTGCACGACTCGGCCGCCTTCTGGGCGTACGCGAACTCCAAGGGCAACAAGACCCGCATCATCGGCCCGAACTGCCCCGGTCTGATCACGCCGGGCCAGTCCAACGCCGGCATCATCCCGGGCGACATCACCAAGCCGGGCCGTATCGGCTTGGTGTCGAAGTCCGGCACGCTGACCTACCAGATGATGTACGAGCTGCGCGACATCGGCTTCTCGTCCGCCGTCGGCATCGGTGGCGACCCGGTCATCGGCACCACGCACATCGACGCGCTCGCCGCGTTCGAGGCCGACCCCGAGACCGACCTGATCGTGATGATCGGCGAGATCGGCGGCGACGCCGAGGAGCGTGCGGCCGACTACATCAAGGCCAATGTCACCAAGCCGGTCGTCGGCTACGTCGCGGGCTTCACCGCGCCCGAGGGCAAGACCATGGGCCACGCCGGCGCCATCGTCTCCGGCTCCTCCGGCACCGCCCAGGCGAAGAAGGAGGCCCTGGAGGCCGCCGGCGTCAAGGTCGGCAAGACGCCGACCGAGACCGCCAAGCTCGCGCGCGCCATCCTCGGCGCCTGAGCGAAGGACTCGCGGAGTCCGGCTCCCGGGTACGCATGAAGGGCCCGCATCCCCTCGGGGGTGCGGGCCCTCGCGCGTGCGGGCCGCGATGCGGACACGGACGCGGCGGACACCGGGCGTTCAGCGGATGTCGAGCACCAGCCGGTGCGGGCCGCGCGCCGGTTCCGTGCGCAGCTTGTCGCGCAGTTGGAGGTCCTCACCGGTCAGGCGCTGGGGGCCGTTGGCGACGGGGACACCCCCGACGCGCTCGCCGGGCGGCACCGGCCGCACGTGGTGGTCGGGCACGGTCACCACGGTGAAGGCCGTCGCGCTCACGATCAGCGCCGTGAAGGCGATGGCGGCCCGGGTCCAGAACCTGCGCCGGCGCTCGGCCCCGGTCCTGACGACCGGCGCCGACGGCAGGCGCGTGAGGGAGGCGGGCCCGGCGAGTGCCAGATCCGTGATGCGCTCGCGCAGCACCGCCGACAGTTCCTGCGGGTCCCCGGCGCGGCCCGTCGCGGGCATGCGGCCGGCGATCGCGGCCCGGGCGCGCAGCACCCGGCCGGCGGCGGCCGGCGTACTGGCCTCCGTCTCGGCGGCGGTCTCCGGCAGGTCGAGCCCGACGCCGTCGTAGAGCAGCACGGTGCGCCGGTGGACGGGTGGCAGATCGAGCAGCGCGTCCAGGAGCGCCCTGCGTTCGGGCTCGGCGGGCGGCTGGTCGGGGTGCTTGTGGGTCCGCCGGAAGCGGTGCCAGGGGGCCATCGCGTACTCGTACGCCGCCGCGCGCACCCACCCCGCCGGATCCCGGTCGGTGGCGACCTCGGGCCAGTTCTCCCAGGCCAGATGGAAGGCGCGCTCCACCGACTCGCGCGCGAGCCTGGTACGCCCGGTCAGCAGGTAGGCCTGCTGGGCAAGGGCGGGCGCGGTGGTCCGGTACAGGGCGTCGAACGCCTTGGCGGGGGTGAGTTCCTCGGGCGGCAGATCCCGCTCGGACAGCGCCTCTTCGGCGTCCTGCGCGAGCGGCCCGACCTGCTCCGGCCCGAGCTGCTCCGGCCCGGTCTGCTCCGGCGCGGCCGTCTTCCGCTGCGGGCGGGGCTCGGCGCGCGCGTCCAGGGTGGCCGGGGACCCGGCTCCGGCTTCGGCCTCGGCTTCGGCAGGGCGCGGCAGGGCGCGGCCCGGGGCGGGCGCGGCTGAGGCCCCGGCCGGCGTGCCGGTCCTGAGCGCCTTGGCGGGGACCGGTACGGCGGCCGTTCCCGGCGCCGCGGGCCGGGACTCGTGCCGGGTGTGCGAGGCGGCGGCCGAGGGCTTGGCGGACCGGCCGCGGGGGCGCGAGGCGGCGGCGGCGCTGTCGGCGGAGGTCTTCGGCCGTGTGCCGGCCGTGTGCGGCTTCGCCTTGACGCCCGTCATGGTGCCCGTCTTGGCGCCTGTTTTGGCGGGGTGGGCGCCTCGGGCACGGGGGGCCGGGTCCGTGGCGTCGGCGCCGTCGTCCCCGGGCAGCCCGCCCTGGTCCGCGGCCACCGCCGCCATCTCCGCCTCGATCGTGGCGAGGAAGCGCGCATAGGTCTGGCCCTTGCGCCCGCGCGGTGTGGTGCGGCCGGTCTCCCACGAGCGTACGGTCGCGCGCGTGACGCCGACGGCCGTCGCGACCTGCGCCTCGCTCAGGTCCTTCGCCTCGCGCAGCCGGCGCCGCTCCTTGGGAGTGGGCAGGGGGGACATGGCATCGGTGTCCTTGGTATCGGCCGTGCTCTGTGTCATGAAGGGCTCCCAGGGCTCCCCGCGAAGGCCGTAGCGGCTGGTCCACCCGGGCCGATGAGGCTGCGAACGGCCCGGGTGAAAAAGTACATAACCGTATATTGGGCGACACATCGGTCATTCGCCCGTTACACGGAGAAAGCGCGTGTCGTTGGCAGCATGGCCGCGTGACCCAAGTGACCGAGCGCCGTCTGCCGTTGCTCACCGCCACAGCACGCCCCTCCGTGCTGGCCACCTGTTTCCTGCGCGGCGCGATCGCGGCGGGGCTCGGACTCGGCGCCCTGGCCGTGCTCGTGACGGTGCTGTGGATCAGCTCCCCGTACCCGGACAGCGGGCCCGGCGGGGCCCTGCGCACGGCCGCCTCCCTTTGGCTGCTCGCCCACGGCACCGAGCTGGTCAGACCCGAGACGCTGAGCGGCACCCCGGCCCCGGTGGGCCTGGTTCCGCTGCTCCTGGTGGCGCTGCCCGCCTGGCTCGTCCACCGCGCGGCCCGCGACGCCCTGATGCCCGACGAGGACGAGCCCTACGACGACCCGGGCCCGCTGCCCTCGGGCTGGGCCGTGTTCGGGGCGGTGACCTGCGGCTACCTCGCGGTCGCCCTGGCCACCGTGCTGTACGCGGCGGCCGGGCCGCTGCCCGCCGACCCGCTCAGCGCGGCCCTGCACCTCCCGCTCACCGTCGTGCTCGCCACCGCCGCCGGGGTGTGGACCGCCCACGGCCGCCCGCTCGGACCGCTGCCGCGCCCGGTGCCGGCCCGGGTGCGCGAGGCGGTCCTGGACGTTCGTACCAGCGCCGCCGCACGGGCCGCCGGGGCCGCGGTCCTGACCCTGCTCGGCGGCGGGGCACTGCTCGCGGCGGCCGGACTCACCCGGCACATCGGCCTGGCCGAGGACTCCTTCCTCCGGCTCGCCGAGGACTGGTCGGGGCGGTTCGCCGTGCTGCTGCTCGCCCTGGCCCTGGTGCCGAACGCGGCGGTGTGGGGGGCCGCCTACGGGCTCGGCCCCGGCTTCGCCGTCGGCACGGGGGCCGTGGCCTGGCCGCTCGGCGTGACGGGGGCGCCCGCGCCGGTCCACTTCCCCCTGCTCGCCGCGGTACCGGCCGGCGGCCCCGGGTCGTGGTGGAACTGGGCCGCGACCGGGGTGCCCCTGCTGGCGGGCCTCGTGCTGGCCCGCTTCACCGCGCGGGCGGCCGTCCTCCACGGCTGGGGGCGCCGGGAGACCGCGCGGGCCGTGCTGCTCGGCGCGGCCCTGACCGGCGCCGCCCTCGCGGCCCTGGCGGCGCTCGCCGGGGGACGGCTCGGCACGGCCGCACTGGCCGCGCTGGGCCCGGTCTGGTGGCGTACCGGGGGCGCGGCTCTGCTATGGGCGGCCCTGGTCGGTGTGCCGGGGGCGCTGGCCCTGCGGGCCTGGTGGACGCGCGGGGTTGCGGCGCCCCGGCGTCCGCTGCGGGAGCGGGTGGCGGGGGTGTTCGCGTGGCGGCCCCGGCGGCGCGCGGCCGTGCCCTCGGCCCTGGGCGCCCCCGATTCGGCCGGTGCCGGTGCCGGTGCCGGGCCGGAGGACGACGAGGCGTACGACTTCCTGCCGGCCACGGGTGGCCTGTGGCACGAGGACGGGGCGAGGGAGGCGCGCTGGGCGGCCCTCAAGGAGGCTTCCGGGGGCCTGATGGCGGACATCCCGCCGGTCGGCGGAACCGCCGCGGTCGGCGGACCCGCCGACCCGCACACACTGCCCGAGGCGATCCCGAGCGCCCCCGGCAGCTACAGCCTGCCCGACGCGATCCCGAGCGCCCCCGGCACCTACGGCCCGTCCGAGGCGATCCCGAGCGCCCCCGGCACCCGCACCCCGCCCGAAGCGGAGGAGCCGCCCGAGCCCGAGGGCCCGGAATCCGACCCCGACCCCGAGCCGGCACCCGCCCGCCCGGAACCCCGACCCCCCGCGACCGGCACCGAACCCACCGGCTGACGACCGTCCGGGACGCCCGCCCGGGACGCCCGCCCCGAACGACCGGCCCCGGACGACCGCCGCGCCGTCAGCAGGCCCAGGGCGGATCGGCGTACCCGGACCAAGGCGCGGCGGCGGACCGGTCGGCTACTCCTTCACGCCGAACAGCGGCACCAGCCTCTTCGGCAGGAGGTCGTTGCAGGAGAGCTGGCCCGTCTTGGTCAGGGCGTCGTCCACGCACGTGTAGTAGTCGCGGTAGACGAACTGCATCGTGAAGCTGGACGCCACCACCGTCAGCGCGAGGACCGCCGTGACCAGGCCGGTCACGGCCGCCGTCATCTGCGGCCGGCCCGTACCGGCCGACGGCTGCGGCGCGGCGGGCCCGGCCGTGGGCGCGGGTGCCGGCGAGGCGGTCGTGGCAGTGGCGGAGGCGGACGGCGCCTGCGGGGGCTTCGGCTTCGCGCGCAGCGAGCTGATCGCCCAGTACAGCCCGAGCGCGCCCAGGAGCAGCGCGATCTCCGGCATGTCGAACAGGGCGAAGAAGAAGGCCCACATCCCCGACAGCAGGGCGTACCGGGCGCGGCGCTGGGCCGGGTCCGTCGGGTCCCAGCGCAGGCCGGTCGGGGGCGGCGGGTTCTGGCCCGGGCCGCCCTCCGGCCGCTCGGGGCGGCGCCCGAAACCGCCCGGGGCGCGGCCGGGCTGCTGGTTGCTCCACTGGCTGCCCCAGGGCGAGCCCTGCTGCTGCCCGTCGCCCCCGCCCTCCCCCGACGCGGGCCGGCGCGGCTGCCACGGCTGGTCGGGGCGGCCCTCCGGCGGCGGGGCGAAGGGGTTGTCGTCGGCGGGGCCCGCTCCGGTGCCGCTTCCGGTGCCCTCCGGTCCCGAGTCCCCCGGCTCCGTCGAGTGGGGGGAGCCGGGGGTGGAGGACTGGCGGGCTGCGAACAGCTGGTGGCGTCGGTCCGGCATCTGGTGAACGTCTTCCCCTCGGACCCCGTCTCCGGCCGGTCGGGCCGAGGGGTCACCTCTCGCAAACAAGTAAGTGAGACAGGTCTCGTCTCGCGGCGTCCTCCCAGACGCTACCTGGCGGTCCGGCCCCCGTCCCGTGGGGGCCGTCCGGTGTGCCGGTATCGTTGCTGACGGTCGGCGCTTTCGTAGAGTTCCCCGTATCGAGGGGCGCGATTCGTTCGTACGACCACACAAAGACGTACGACCGCGAGAAAGAGCCCCGCCGTGGCCTCCCCGCCCCCCTCCGCGTCCGCCTCTCCTGACGACTTCCCGCCCGCACGCACCCGCCCGGCCCGGCTCGTGGTGCTCGTGTCCGGCTCCGGTACGAACCTGCAGGCCCTGCTCGACGCCATCGCCGCCGACGCCGGCGGCTACGGCGCCGAGATCGTGGCCGTGGGCGCCGACCGGGACGCCATCGCCGGCCTGGAGCGCGCCGCGCGGGCCGGGATCCCGACCTTCGTGTGCCGGGTCAAGGACCACGGCTCGCGCGAGGCCTGGGACGCCGCGCTCGCGGAGGCCACCGCGGCGTACGCGCCGGACCTGGTCGTCTCGGCCGGGTTCATGAAGATCGTGGGCAAGGAGTTCCTCGCCCGGTTCGGGGGCCGGGTGGTCAACACCCACCCCGCCCTGCTGCCCAGTTTTCCCGGAGCCCACGGCGTACGCGACGCGCTCGCGTACGGCGCCAGGGTCACCGGGTGCACCGTCCACTTCGTCGACGACGGCGTCGACACCGGCCCGATCATCGCCCAGGGCGTGGTCGAGATCCGGGACGAGGACGATGAAGCCGCTCTGCACGAGCGGATCAAGGAAGTCGAGCGACGGCTGCTCGTCGATGTCGTGGGGCGCCTGGCCCGTAACGGCTACCGCATTGAGGGACGAAAGGTTCAGATCGGTGAACTCGGTTAGTACGGACGCCGTCAAGCCCATCCGGCGGGCGCTGGTCAGCGTCTACGACAAGACGGGGCTTGAGGAGCTGGCGCAAGGGCTGCACGCGGCCGGGGTCGAGCTGGTGTCCACCGGGTCGACCGCCGCGAAGATCGCCGCCGCCGGGGTGCCGGTGACCCGGGTCGAGGAGCTCACCGGGTTCCCCGAGTGCCTCGACGGGCGGGTCAAGACGCTGCACCCCAAGGTGCACGCGGGCATCCTCGCCGACCTGCGCCTCGACGCGCACCGCGCGCAGCTCGACGAGCTCGGGGTGCGCCCCTTCGAGCTGGTCGTGGTCAACCTGTACCCGTTCAAGGCGACCGTCGCCTCCGGCGCGAGCCCCGACGAGTGCGTGGAGCAGATCGACATCGGCGGCCCCTCGATGGTGCGCGCCGCCGCCAAGAACCACCCGTCGGTCGCGGTGGTCACCAGCCCGCAGCGGTACGCGGCCGTGCTCGACGCGGTCAAGAACGGCGGCTTCGACCTGACCGCCCGCAAGCGTCTGGCCGCCGAGGCGTTCCAGCACACGGCCGCCTACGACGTGGCCGTCGCCTCCTGGATGACCAATGTGTACGCGCCCGAGGAGGACGGGGCCGCGCTGCCCGAGTTCCTCGGCGGCACCTGGGAGCGCAAGTCCACGCTGCGCTACGGCGAGAACCCGCACCAGGCGGCGGCCCTCTACACCGACGGACAGCCGGGCGGGCTCGCCAACGCCGAGCAGCTGCACGGCAAGGAGATGTCCTTCAACAACTACGTGGACACCGAGGCCGCGCGCCGCGCCGCCTACGACCACGACGAGCCCTGCGTCGCGATCATCAAGCACGCCAACCCGTGCGGCATCGCGGTCGACGCGGACCTCGCGGCCGCGCACCGCAAGGCCCACGAGTGCGACCCGCTCTCCGCGTTCGGCGGCGTCATCGCCGTCAACCGCCCCGTGACGGTGGCGATGGCCGAGCAGGTAGCCGAGATCTTCACCGAGGTCATCGCGGCCCCGGGCTACGAGGACGGCGCCGTCGAGGTGCTGGCCCGCAAGAAGAACATCCGGGTGCTCAAGGTCGACGGCACCCCGCACCAGCCGGGCGACCTCAAGTCGATCTCGGGCGGCGCGGTGCTCCAGCACACCGACCTCTTCCAGGCCGAGGGCGACGACCCCGCGAACTGGACGCTGGCCAGCGGAGAGGCCCTGTCCGAGGCCGAGTTGAAGGAACTCGCCTTCGCCTGGGTCGCCTGCCGGGCGGTCAAGTCCAACGCGATCCTGCTCGCCAAGGACGGCGCCTCGGTGGGTGTCGGCATGGGCCAGGTCAACCGGGTCGACTCGGCGCGGCTCGCGGTCGAGCGGGCGGGCGAGGAGCGCGCACGGGGCTCCTACGCCGCGTCCGACGCGTTCTTCCCGTTCCCCGACGGTTTCGAGATCCTGGCGAACGCCGGGGTCAAGGCCGTGGTCCAGCCCGGCGGTTCGGTCCGTGACGAGCTGGTCGTCGAGGCGGCGAAGAAGGCGGGCGTGACGATGTACTTCACCGGCACGCGCCACTTCTTCCACTGATCCTGGATCGGCGCCGAACGCGCGAAGGGCCGCGCTCCCCGGAAGGAGCGCGGCCCGACGGGACCGGTGAGGGTCAGGCCTTCTTGATGACCAGCGTGCCGGCCGCCCGGTCGTGCCAGCCCTGCAGCTTGCCGGAGTTGTCGAAGAACGGCGACAGGTAGACCAGGATGGCGCCGATGTAGCACAGGAACGCGCCGACGATCGGGATGATGTAGCGGATGAAGCCCGCGCCCAGACCCGGGTTCTGACCCGTGTTCTCCTTCACGACGCGCAGACCGAGGGCGAGCTTGCCCAGGGTCGCGCCGACGAGGGAGACCATCAGCCACTCGTAGAGCAGCGTGAAGGCACCGATGACGGCGAGCCAGGTGAACATCACCGAGACGATGCCGGCGCTCGCGTCGTTCATGCAGGACGAGTAGTCGGCCGAGTTGGGGTCGCAGTCCTTGGCGATGCCGACGGCACCGGCGAGGCCGACGGCCATGATGATGCCGAGGATGACACCGATCGCGACACCGTCGATGAGACGGGCGCCGAGGCGGCGGCCCATCGAGGCGACCTCGACGGTGCCGAGCACCGGCACGTTGATGAAGCCGTTGTTGGCCTGGAGGGTGCCGGGGGCCTGCGGGTAGCCGTAACCGGGAGCCTGGCCCGGCTGCTGCGGGTAGCCGTAGCCCTGCGCCGGGACGCCCTGCGGGGCCTGCTGGCCCTGCGGGTAGCCGTAGCCGGGCTGGCCCTGCTGCTGGCCGTACGGGTTGCCGCCCTGCGGGGGCTGCTGGGGCTGCTGCCCGTAGGGGTTGTTCGGGTCGCCGAAGCTCATGGCGGATTTCCTCCGTTGGGTGTTGCGGGGACGACGCGGCCCGAGCGGAGGAATAGCTGTTGTGAGCGGATCGCCCCCCGGCACTGCCCGCGGCACTGCGCGGATCATCGTTCTAAACGAGACATAAGTTTGTCCAGCCGGTTGCTGGATGTGTTGTGCAAGTGCAACTTGGGCGATCATGCGTCGCCCTGAAAGAATGGGAAACATGACCGCCCAGATTCTCGATGGCAAGGCCACCGCCGCAGCGATCAAGTCCGAACTGGCCGTCCGCGTGGCGGCCCTGAAGGAGCGGGGCGTCACGCCCGGCCTGGGAACCGTGCTCGTCGGGGAGGACCCCGGCAGCCAGAAGTACGTCGCGGGCAAGCACCGCGACTGCGCCCAGGTCGGCATCGCCTCCATCCAGCGCGAGCTGCCCGCGACCGCGACGCAGGAGGAGATCGAGGCGGTGGTGCGGGAGTTGAACGAGGATCCGGCCTGCACCGGCTACATCGTCCAGCTCCCGCTGCCCAAGGGCATCGACGAGAACCGCATCCTGGAGCTGATGGACCCGGCGAAGGACGCCGACGGCCTGCACCCCACGAACCTCGGGCGCCTGGTCCTCAACGAGCCCGGCCCGCTGCCGTGCACCCCGTACGGCATCATCCAGCTGCTCCGCAAGCACGGCGTGGAGATCAACGGGGCCGAGGTCGTCGTGGTCGGACGCGGTGTCACCATCGGGCGCTCGATGCCGCTGCTGCTCACCCGCCGCTCCGAGAACGCGACGGTCACCCAGTGCCACACCGGCACGCGTGACCTCTCCGCGCACCTGAAGCTGGCGGACATCGTGATCGCCGCGGCGGGCGTGCCGCACCTGATCAAGCCGGAGGACGTCAAGCCGGGGGCGGCCGTCCTCGACGTCGGCGTCAGCCGCGACGAGAGCGGCAAGATCGTCGGCGATGTGCACCCCGGCGTCGCCGAGGTCGCCGGCTGGCTGTCGCCGAACCCGGGCGGGGTGGGCCCGATGACCCGCGCCCAGCTGCTCGTCAACGTCGTCGAGGCGGCCGAGCTCGCCGCCGACGCGGGCTGACGGGAAAGGCCCGGAGCATGGGTGCTGCCAGGAGTCACGAGCCGGCCGGGGACACCGGGACGTCCGCCGCCGAGGGCGCGTCCGCGCCGGACGCGCCGTCCGGGCGGGCCCGCGCGGGCGGCTCGCGGCGGTTCCCGTCCATCACCCGGGACACCGCGCGCCCCGAGGGCGGCGGGCGCGCCGCACCCGGGGACGCGCCGGCGCCCGCCCGCCAGTGGCCCCTGCTCTCGGTCCTGATAGCGGTCGGAGTCGGGCTGCTCGTCGTGGCGACCGAACCGTTCGGGCAGGCCTTCCGCATCGGGCTCGTCATCATCGGCGCCGCCCTGATGGCGGGCGCGGCCCTGCGCTGGACGCTGCCGTCGGTGGGCATGCTCGCCGTCCGGTCCCGCTTCACCGACATCACCACGTACGGCGTGCTCGGTGTGGCGATCGTGCTGCTGGCCCTGATGGCCCAGCCGCGGCCCTGGCTGAACATCCCGTTCCTGGAGGACGCGGTCCACTTCACGGTCCGCTAGCGGCACGGCGGACGGCCCGCACCCCCCCCGGTGGGTGCGGGCCGTCGTGCCGAGGGGGCTCAGCAGTGGGACGCCGTGCTGATGCGGATCTTGTCGACCACCCAGGAGTTGAACGTGGTGGTGTTGCCGGGCGGGGTGCACCACGTCTTGCCGTTGGTGAAGTGGGTGTAGACGATGTCGTCGTGGCGGGTGTTCACCATGGACGTGGCGCCCTTGCTGCTGCCGAGGTTCTGCCAGCCGCTGGTGACGTCCTTGAACTGACCGGTCTTCGTGGCTCCCTTGTAGAAGCAGACGTACGGATAGGCGCAGCCCGCGGCGGCCTGCTGCGGGGCGGCCGAGGCCGGCGGGGCGAAGGCGAGGCCGGAGCCGGCCGCCAGGGCGGTCACGGCCAGGGCGAGACGCTTGCGAAGGTTCATCGGTCCGTTTTCCTTCCCGGTCACGAGCCGGGTCCCCCCGTTGGGTCCCCCGATGTGGCCCGTGCCGTGCGGCGGCGCGGTGCCGGAGGTCGGCCGGCGCCGGGTGCCGCTGCGGCAAGAACCTACGGGCGCCGGCCCCCCCGGGTCGTCGGGCTACGGGTTGAACCGCGGGCCCACCGGGCGCGGTAGCCCGCCGCGTCCTGCAACTGCCGTGGTACCGCAAGAAGTTGACGCCGCCCGTGCGCGCCGGGGCTACGCTGCGACGATGCGGATCCGCCCCCAGCTCGCCGATGCGCTCATCGCCCTGGCGCTCACGAGCGTGTCGGCGGTCCTCGGCCAGGAGTCCGGCGCCCAGGGCTGGGACCCGCTGGACGCCCAGGGGTACGTCCTCGTCGTGCTCGCCGGACTGCCGCTCGCGATGCGGGTCCGCGCGCCGCTCACGGTGCTCCTCTGCTCGCAGCTCGCCTTCGTGGCGTACGTGGCCTCGGGGTACTGGCCGGTGGTGACCACCTTCGGGCCGATGCTCGCGCTCTATACGGTGGCGTCCCTGCGTCCGGCGCGCACGGCCGTGGTCTGCGGAGTCCTGATGTCGGGGGAGTGGGTCTACGCGGGGGCCGTGAGCCCCCGGAGCTCGATGGCGTCCGTGGTCTCCCAGGCCGCCGTGTTCACCCTCGTCCTGATCCGCTTCGGGGCGCTGGCCCGCCGCTCCAACGAGCTCACCCGGCAACTGCGCGGGGAGCAGGCCCGGCGGGCCCGGCGTGAGGTGGCCGCCGAACGGGGCCGTATCGCCCGGGAGTTGCACGACGTGGTGGCCCACCACATGTCGGTGATCTCCGTCCAGGCCGGGCTCGCCGGCTTCGTCTTCGCCTCCGATCCGCCGACCGCCCGCGCCGCGCTGGCCACCATCTCCGGCACCAGCGCCGAGGCCCTGGAGGAGCTGCGCCGGATGCTCCAGGTGCTGCGCGAGGCCGAGGACGCGACGCCCGGCGCCCCGATGCCGGGCCTCGACCGGATGGGGGAGCTGGTGGAGCGGATCCGGGCCGGCGGCGTCCCCGTCACGCTGCGCACCGTCGGCGCCCCGCGTCCGCTGGCCCCCGGCGTCGAACTGTGCGCCTACCGCGTGGTGCAGGAGGCCCTCACCAATGTGCTCAAGCATGCGGGGGGCGCCCGTGCGGAGGTCCAACTGTCCTACGCCTCGCACGCGTTGACGGTTTCCGTCGTCAACGCGGGCCCGGATCCGGGCCGAGAGGCGGTGATTCAGGACAGAGTGCGCAGCGCCGGCGGACACGGCTTGATTGGCATGCGGGAGCGGGCCAAGCTCTACGGGGGGTCGATCAGCATCGGCCCGCGGAGCGATGGCGGGTTCGCCGTGACCCTGACCCTGCCGACCTCCGCAGGGGCGGTCCAGGGGGAAGAAGACGCATCGGGATGATCAGGGTGCTCGTCGTGGACGACCAGTTCCTCATCCGTGCGGGACTGACCGGGCTGCTGCGGGCCGCCCCCGGGTTCGAGGTCGTCGGCGAGGCGGGCAACGGCGCCGAAGCGGTCCGCGAGGCCGCCGCGACCCGGCCCGACGTGATCCTCATGGACGTCCGGATGCCCGGCATGACCGGCATCGAGGCCACCGAGCGCATCCTGGCCGCGGCACCCGAGCCGGCGCCCCGCATCCTGATCCTGACCACCTTCGACCTCGACGAGTACGTCTACAAGGCGCTGCGCGCCGGGGCCGCCGGGTTCCTGCTCAAGGACTCGGGGCCCGAGCGGCTGCTCGCGGCGGTCGCCGCGGTCGGCGGCGGCGACGGACTCTTCGCGCCCAGCGTCACCCGGCGCCTGGTCGAGGCCTTCGCCCGGCGACCCGAGGCGGGCCCCGCCGTCGGGCTCGACGCGCTCACCGCCCGCGAGACCGATGTGCTGCGCCTGACCGCCCGCGGGATGTCGAACGGGGAGATCGCCGACCGCCTCTTCATCAGCGAGGCCACCGTCAAGACCCACCTCAACCGGGCCATGAGCAAGCTCGGCCTGGACAGCAGGGCGCAGGCGGTGGTGGTGGCGTACGAGAGCGGCCTGGTCACCCCGGGCCGTGCGGGCCCCTGACCGGCGGCCGTGCGGGGCCCCGCACGGCGGCCCCGAACCGGTGCCCCGGGCCCGGCCTGCCGGGCACCCCGCGTCCCGCCCGGGGAACCGGTGCGCACCGCCGGGGGAACTGACATCCTGGGGCCGTGCATCCCTGGGGGCAGTGACGGACGTAGGGGGAAGCGATGCCGCGCTGGAAGGCCCTGCCGGACGAACTCGACCCGCAGGTGAGGGAGTTCGCGGACCAGCTGCGCCGTCTGGTGGACCGCAGCGGGCTCAGCGTGGCCGCGATGGCCGACCGCACCGGGTACGGCAGGACGTCCTGGGAGCGCTATCTCGGCGGACGTCTGCTCGCGCCCCGGGCCGCCGTCCTCGCGCTCGCCGAGGTGACCGGCGCCAACCCCGTCCATCTGACCACCATGTGGGAGCTGGCCGAACGGGCCTGGAGCCGCTCCGAGCAGCGTCAGGAGCGCACCCTGGAGGCCGCGCGGGCGGCCGGCGCGCGGGCCGGGGGGCCGGGGCCGGCCAACGTGCCCGCGGCCCGGCGCGCCGGGGTGCCCGGCGCGGGGCCCGCCGACCGCAGACCGCCGGTGCGCCGCGATCCGGGCCGGCCCGCCGCGGGGCAGCGCCGCCGGATCGTGATGTTCCTGGCCGGGGTCGTCGGCGCGCTCCTGGTCATCACCTCGGCCGTGCTCCTGACCGACCTCGGCCGCGACGACGCCGGGCCGCGGGCGAAGCCGGCCCCGACCCGTTCCGCGCCCGCGTCGCCGGCGCTGCCCGCCGGAGTGAAGTGCGTCGCCGCCTCGTGCACCGGGCAGGACCCCGAACTGATGGGCTGCACCGACAAGTCGGTGCAGACGGTGGGCACCGCCAGGCTCGGGCCCACGGTCGTCGAGGTGCGCTACAGCAGGACGTGCGCGGCGGCCTGGGCCCGGCTCAAGCAGGTCGCCCCGGGCGACCGGGTGCAGATCAGCGCGGCCGCCACGGCCGGGGACGCGGTGGTGGCCGACGCCTACCGCGACACGTACACCAAAATGCTCGCCGTGGACGGCCCGGCGGCGGCGAAGGCGTGCGCCACGCTGAAGAGCGGCAGGAGCGGCTGCGCCACCGGGAAGAGGCCCGCCGCCGGGGCGGGAACGGCCAGTACCGGTCAATGATCGATCAGCGTGAGGCGTCCCACAGGTCCCCGGGGGTGTGAGGCGGCCCGGGTCGGATAGCCTGACCGCTGGACATCTCTTCACGTCAAGATTCAGACGGTCGCACGTCAGGTTCCCGGCGTACGGGGTGCCCGGAAACGAGGGGCAACCCCCCACCACCCGCTGTTCCCAACGGAGATCGCCATGACCCGCACTCCCGTGAATGTCACCGTCACCGGCGCGGCCGGCCAGATCGGCTACGCGCTGCTCTTCCGTATCGCCTCCGGTCACCTGCTCGGCCCGGACGTGCCGGTCAACCTGCGCCTCCTGGAGATCACCCCGGCCCTGAAGGCCGCCGAGGGCACCGCCATGGAGCTCGACGACTGCGCCTTCCCGCTGCTGCGCGGCATCGAGATCACCGACGACGCCAACGTCGCCTTCGACGGCGCCAACGTGGCCCTGCTGGTCGGCGCCCGCCCGCGCACCAAGGGCATGGAGCGCGGCGACCTGCTCTCCGCCAACGGCGGCATCTTCAAGCCGCAGGGCAAGGCCATCAACGACAACGCCGCGGACGACATCAAGGTCCTCGTCGTCGGCAACCCGGCCAACACCAACGCGCTCATCGCGCAGGCCTCGGCCCCGGACGTACCGGCCGAGCGCTTCACCGCGATGACCCGTCTGGACCACAACCGGGCGATCTCGCAGCTGGCGAAGAAGACCGGCACCACGGTCTCCGACATCAAGCGCCTGACCATCTGGGGCAACCACTCGGCGACCCAGTACCCGGACATCTTCCACGCGGAGATCGCCGGCAAGAACGCCGCCGAGGTCGTCAACGACGAGCAGTGGCTGGCCGACGAGTTCATCCCGACCGTCGCCAAGCGCGGCGCCGCGATCATCGAGGCCCGTGGCGCGTCCTCGGCCGCCTCGGCCGCCAACGCCGCCATCGACCACGTGCACACCTGGGTCAACGGCACCGCCGAGGGCGACTGGACCTCGATGGGCATCCCGTCGGACGGCTCCTACGGCGTCCCCGAAGGCATCATCTCGTCCTTCCCGGTCACCGTGAAGGACGGCGCGTACTCGATCGTCCAGGGCCTGGACATCAACGAGTTCTCGCGCAAGCGCATCGACGCCTCCGTCAAGGAGCTCACCGAGGAGCGCGACGCGGTCCGCGAGCTCGGCCTCATCTGAGCACGACCCCATCCGAGCAGCCGCTTCAACCGGGCCCCCCGGCCCGCCCGTTGAAGCACCCGTGACGAAGCCCCGGCAGCCACTGCCGGGGCTTCGCCCGTTTCCCGCCGGGTGCTCCCGGGGGTCCGTTACGCGCGCACCGCGTCCCGGGTCAGCTGGACGGCGGCGAGCAGGCTGAGCTCCGGCTGGGCCTTGCGCAGCGCCTTGATGGCGTGGACGGACTCGTCGTCCGGGCCCGTGTAGCCGACGGAGGCGCGCTGCTCGCGCACCCAGCGCCCGCGCAGCTCGCCGTCCGGCCGGGCCGCCGCCCGTTCCGCCACCGCCAGAGCCGCCCGGAGCCCCGGACGCTCCGCCTCACCGGCGCCCTCCAGCGCCTCCCGCAGTGTCTGGGCGATGTCCTGCGCATCGCGCAGCACCAGTACCGAAAGCTCCTTGCGGCCGAACATGCGATCTCCCCGATGGTCGTGGTCGTGGTCGTCTTCATGATCAATGTAGGCCGGGGAGGCAGGACATGGCGAAGCCCCCGGCCCGCAGGCAGGGGGCTCCGTCTCAGGACCGGGTGCTCACAGCTCGCGCACCTGGCGGGCGATGTCCCGCAGCGCGTGCGTCGCGCGGAGCTGGAGGCCGGGGCCGAACGTGATGCGGCCCGCGCCCAGTTCACCGAGCCGGCGCGGCCCCGGGGCGTCCGGCAGGGCCGCCATGTTCACCGGCACCGGCACGGCCGCGGCGATCTCCGGGAGGTGCTCGGGCGGAGCCGCGAACGGGTAGACGCCGTCCGCGCCGGCCGCCACGTACGCCCGGGCCCGCGCGATGGCCGCGGCCTGCTCGGGCACCCCGCGCAGATAGGTGTCCACGCGGGCGTTGACGAACAGCGCGTCGCCGGCCTCGGCGCGCACCTCGGCCAGCCAGTCGGCGTGCCGGGCCGGGTCCTTGAGGACGCCGCCCTCGGAGTCCTCCAGATTGCAGCCGACCGCGCCGGTCTCCAGGAGCCGCGCCACCAGCTCCTTGGGGGCCAGCCCGTAGCCGCCCTCGATGTCCGCCGAGACCGGGATCGACACGGACCGTACGATCCGGGCGACCGCGGCGAACATCTCCTCGGCCGGTGTGGAGCCGTCCTCGTACCCCAGGGACGCCGAGACCCCCGCACTCGGCGTCGCGAGGGCCGGGAAGCCCGCCTCCTCGAAGACCCGGGCGCTGGCCGCGTCCCAGGGGCCCGGCAGGACGAGCGGGTCGCCCGCGACGCGGCCCTGGTGCAGGGCGCGGAAGGCGGCGGCGGGGTTCAGCTGTGCCATGCGGTCTCTCCGGGTGCCGTGCGGCGGGCCACCATCAGCCGGTTCCAGCTGTTGATGACGGTGATCGCCGCGATGAGGTGGGCGAGTTGGGCTTCCGTGAAGTGTGCGGCGGCGCTCTCGTACACCGCGTCGGGCACGAAGCCGTCGGTCAGTACGGTGACCGCCTCGGTGAGGGCGAGGGCCGCGCGCTCGCGCTCGGTGAACGCGTCGCCGGCCTCCTCCCAGGCGGCGAGCAGGTCGAGCCGCTCCTGGGACTCACCGCCCTTGCGGGCGGCGCTCAGATGCATGTCGAGGCAGAAGGCGCAGTGGTTGAGCTGGGAGGCCCGCACCATGACGAGCTCGGCGAGGGCCGGGTCGCCCAGACCCCGTTTGGCGGCGGCGCCGAGCCCGGCGAGGCCCAGGTAGACCGGCTCCGGGATCTGGAACTCTCTTGCCGGGGCGCTCACTTGTACATCCCCGGGGTGTAGTGGCCGGGGACGCCGCGCGTGGTCACGCCGAAGCGGTTCCAGGCGTTGATGACGGTGATGGCCGCGATCAGGTGGGCGAGTTCGGTCTCGTCGAAGTGCTTGGCCGCCTTCGCGTACACCTCGTCGGGCACGAAGCCGTCGGTGAGGACCGTGATCGCCTCGGTGAGCTCCAGGGCCGCGAGCTCCTTCTCCGTGTAGAAGTGCGCGGACTCCTCCCAGGCGCTGAGCTGGATGATGCGCTCCACCGACTCGCCGGCGGCCAGCGCGTCCTTGGTGTGCATGTCCAGGCACAGGGCGCAGTGGTTGAGCTGCGAGGCGCGGATCTTGACCAGTTCGGCGATCACCGGGTCGAGGCCCTGCTCGGCCGCGGCGTTCAGCTTGATCATGGCCTTGTAGACCTCGGGCGCGGCCTTGGCCCACTGGAGGCGGGGGGTGTGCTCGGGGGCGTGGTTCCTGCTCTCGTTCGTGGTCATGGAACGACGGTACGTGGCGTGTGGCACCCGGGTATGGTCCATTCCCATGGTGAAATCCTGGGCCACTTCTCCGGAAACACTCGGTGTCGACCTGCACATCGACGTGGGCGGCGCCGGGCTGCGCTCGGGCCTCATGGACGCCCTGCGCGAGGCCGTGCGCAGCGGCCGGCTCGCCCCGGGCGTACGGCTGCCGTCCTCGCGCACCCTCGCGCAGGACCTGGGCATCGCCCGCAACACGGTCGCCGAGGCGTACGGGGAGCTGGTGGCCGAGGGCTGGCTCACCGCCCGCCAGGGCTCCGGGACGCGGGTGGCCCAGCGCGCCGCCGCCCGCCAGGACCGCGCCCACGCCCACCGTCCGCCGGCCCGCCGCAGCCCCGCGCACAACCTCCTCGCGGGCTCGCCCGACCTCTCCTCCTTCCCCCGCGCCGAGTGGCTGAAGGCGGCCCGCCGGGCGCTGGCCGCGGCTCCGCACGAGGCGCTCGGCTTCGGCGATCCGCGCGGCCGCATCGAGCTGCGTACGGTCCTCGCGGACTATCTGGCCCGGGCCCGCGGTGTGTACGCCTCGCCGGACCGCATCGTCATCTGCTCGGGGTTCGTGCACGGTCTGATGCTGATGGCGGGGGTGCTGCGGGCGCGCCGGGTGCGCGAGGCGGCGGTCGAGGCGTACGGGCTCGACTTCCACTGGAACGTCCTGAAGGGCGCGGGGCTGCGCACCCCGGCGCTGCCGATCGACGAACTGGGCACTCGTACCCAGGAGTTGGGGGAGCGCAAGGGCGTGGGGGCGGTGCTGATGACGCCCGCGCACCAGTTCCCGATCGGGCTTCCGCTGCTCCCGGACCGGCGGGCGGCGGCCGTCGACTGGGCGCGCTCCGCCGGCGGGCTGGTCCTGGAGGACGACTACGACGGCGAGTTCCGCTACGACCGCCAGCCGGTCGGCGCCCTGCAGGGCCTCGACCCCGAGCACGTCGTCTACCTGGGCACCGCGAGCAAGTCCCTGGCGCCCGGGCTCCGCCTGGGCTGGATGGTGCTGCCCGAGCACCTGGTGGGCGAAGTCGCCGAGGGCAAGGGCGAATCGGACTGGATGTGCGGGGCGCTCGACCAGCTCACGCTCGCCGAGTTCATCGCGTCCGGCGCGTACGACCGCCATGTGCGCGGGATGCGGCTGCGCTACCGGCGCCGGCGGGACGAGTTGGTGGCCGCCCTGGCCGAGCACGCCCCGCACATGGCGGTGACCGGCCTCGCGGCGGGCCTGCACGCCGTCCTCAGCCTGCCCCCGGGTGTCGACGAACGCACGGTGATCCAGGCTGCCAACTGGCGCGGCCTCGCGATCCAGGGCCTCGGCGCCTTCCGCCACCCCGACACGGCGCCGGGGGAGTGGGGCGGCCTGGTGGTGGGGTACGGCACGCCGTCCGACTCGGCGTGGGCGGGGACGCTGGAGGTGCTGTTGCAGGTGCTGGCGGCGGTGGAGGGCTGAGGGCGCGGAGTGCTGCGTGGGGCTCGGCTGGGGGGCGGGGCTGCGTCGGCCGGGGAAGCCTCAGCCCCAGGGCCCCCGGGCCAGGAAGTCCCGGCGTTCCGGCCGGTGGTCCCAGGGGTGGCCCAACAGGGCGTGGAGCGCCCCGAGTTCGGCGCAGCTGCTCAGCAGGTCCGTGCTGCTGGTCGCGGCGGCCTCGTACAACAGGCTGACGATCATCGCGCAGGCGGGGCAGGTCCTGGGGTCGATGGTGCCCGGCCGTGGCCGGCCGAAGTCCGTGGCGTGCAGGGCGGCGAGGTCGAGGGGCATGACGCGGCGCCCCTCGCCCCGTGCCCGTCCCGGTGCTCCCGGATGCGGCCGGTGGCCCGCCGCACCCCGTCGGCGTCACCGGTCCCATGGGCCCACCCTCGCGCTGTGCTGGCCGCCTGGCAGGTGGGGCAGCCGGGCGCGGGAATGGCATCCGGGGGTGGGTCCTGGGGTGTGCCCTCCAACTGCCGCGTTGACAGGGCGAGTTCACCTGCGGCGGACTCGTCGGCCATGAGGGGGCCCTCCCGCCATTCCCGGCCGCCTGTCACTGCGTACGGCTGCTGGGCAGCACGGTTGACGTCCACTCCATCGCTCCCACGATCGGCGATCCCTGTTCGCCCTACGCAACCGCGTGGGCACGCAGAGCGGTACCGTGGAAGGGCGGTCGGAGTATGAAAGCCATGAACGGCAGTCATCCAGAACGGAGTTGAGGGCATGGCCCACCGGACGCGTACCCCCAACGAAGGCCTTGGCCGTCTGCTGGAGCAGGCGAAGTGGTCGCGATCCCAGTTCGCGCTCATCATCAACCGCATGGGCGCGGATGCCGGGATGGATCTGCGCTACGACCAGTCGGCCGTGTCCCACTGGGTTCGTGGCACGCTGCCGAACCCACCGGTGCGGCGCCTGATCATCGAGGCATTCTCGCGGAAGCTGCACCGGACCGTGACCCACGCGGAGGCCGGGCTGCCTCCGGCCGCGCGGGACCAGGCCGCCCCCGGAATCGACACCGTCGAGGAGATCGTCGACCTGGGGCGGGCCGACATGGATCCCTCGCGCCGTGGGGTCATGGCTGCGGGCCTGTTCTCCGCGGCCCTGTCCGTGCCGCTGTTCTCCGGGACGGCCCGCGCCGCCGATGCCCCTCCCGGGGAGCCGGGGCGAACCACGCGGATCGGCGCGGGCCAGGTCGAGTCCGTACGCGCCATGACGGACAGGATCGCGGACATCCTGGACGAACTCGGCGGTGCGCACGCGCGGCCGATGGCCGCCGCGTTCCTGGTCAACACGGTGGTTCCGTGGTTGCGGGCCGAGGCCACGGAGAAGGTCAGGAAGGCCATGTGGTCGGCGGCGTCGGACCTCGTCTATCTGACGGGGTGGATGGCGATGTACGAGCGGGACCACGGGACGGCGCAGACGTACTACCTCAAGGCGCTGAAGCTGGCCGACCGGGCCGAGGACCATGTGACGTACTGCCGGACGCTGCGCGGCATGAGCTTGCAGGCCTCCAACCTCGGGTACGGGCCGCTCGCTCTCAGGCTCGCGGACTCGGCGGCCGAGGCCGCCCCCAAGGCGGGCCCCCGCTTGCAGGCGTTCCTCACCGGCCAGCAGGCGCACGCCGCCTCGATGGTGGGTGACCACCGACGGGCACGGAGTCTGCTGGCCGCGACGGAGTCCGCCTTGATGCGCGCCGACAACCGGCGCGAGTCCATCGGCGGCTACGACCAGTCCGCGTATGCCTTCCACATCTCGCACGTGCTGTACGAGGGGAAGGATCTGCCGGGGTCGATCACGGCGTTGCAGCACGCGCTGCGCGTACAGCCCGCCAACGAGCGCCAGGGCCGCGTCCATTTCAACGCGGTCCTCGCGCAGCGGCAGCTGGAGCACGGCCACTTGGACGCCGCCTGCGCATCGTGGGGCCGGTTCCTGGACGACTACGAGCACGTCTCGTCCGCCCGCGGGGACGAACACTTCGCCACCATGCGACGCCGCCTCAGTCCGCACAGAAAGGCCCGGTCGGTGCGGCAGTTGTCGCCACGGGTGGGTGCCGTGGCGCTGCTCAAGGCGTGAGCAGGCGCCGGGCGCGATCCCAAGCTGCCTGCGGGCACAGGACGCCGCGTCGTCCTCGCGTGCTGGGGGCCAAGGTTCGGGCAGGTCTGCGTGGCAGGCAGGCAGGCAGGAAGGAAGGTCGGGCGCCTCGCCCGGGGAGGGACGACATGGATCCGTCGCGCCGGGGCGTGCTCGGGGCCGGGCTTTTCTCCGTGGCGCTCACCATCCCCGGCTGGCCCGACGTCGTCGGCCGCGCCGAAGCCGTGCAGTCGGGCAGGACCGCGCGTATCGGCATGAGCGACGTCGAGATGGTCGTGGCCATGACGGAACGGGTTTCGGACCTGGACGACGAGTTCGGTGGCCGGTACGCACGCCCCATGGCCGCGGTGTTCCTGGTCAACACGGTGGCCCCCGCTCTGCGTGCCGACGGCGCCGACGCCGTCAAGAAGGCCATGCTGTCGGCGGCCTCGGACCTCTGCTACCTCACCGGGTACATGGCTGTGGACGAAGGGTTTCACGGGCTGGCCCAGCGCTATTACCTCAAGGCACTCGAACTGGCCGGCGCCGCGAACGATCACCTCACCTACTGCACGACCCTGCGGGGCATGAGCGTCCAGGCCGTCGATCTGGGTCACGGACGGACTGCCGTGCGCCTGGCCGACGCCGCGGCAGCGGCCTCCCCGGCGGCGGGGCCGCGGATGCGGGCTTTTCTCGCGGGCCAGCAGGCCCACGCCGCTGCCCAGACCGGAGACCGCACCAACGCGCTCCGGTACATCCGCGAGGCGGAAACCGCGATGGACCGAGCCGAGTCCCGGGGCAGGGCGTTCGGATCGTACGACCCGGCTTCGCTCCACTACCACGTCAGCCAGGTCCGCTACGAACTCGGCGACGTGGCCGGTGCGGTGGAGGAGATGCAGAAGTCGGACCGGAGTCGGCACAGCGTGTACCGGCGCTCGCGGGTCCATCGCCGGGGGCTCCTGGCGGAGCGGCAACTGCAGATCGGCCACCTCGAAGCGGCGTGCCGGACGTGGCACTCGGCGCTTGACGACTACCCGTTGGTGCAGTCGGGCCGAGCCGATGACCGCATGTCCCGGATGATCGGGCTGCTGCGGCCCCATGCCAAGAACGCCGTCGTCCGCGAACTGTGCGACCGCGCAAGGACGTTGGTGCCTACCAGGATCCACCCGTAGCGCCCAGGGCCTTGTCGTGCCCCGGGCCCCGAAGGTGACGGGCCCGTCGAAGTAAGGGGGCCCAGGGCTACCCTTCGTGCCCAGGCCCCGAAGGCGACGGGCCCGCAGGGGTCGGGGCCTCGCCGAAGCGGGCCAGGGTCAGGGCGCCTGCCACCGCCACCGCGAAGCCCGTTACGGTCAGCCAGCCGAGCCCCTCGCGGGTGCGGTCGCCGAGCCAGGCGACGCCCACCAGGGCCGGGCCGATGGTCTCGCCGATCACCATGCCGGCCGTCGCCGTGGTGACCGAGCCGCGCGACAGGGCGGAGGTGAGCAGCAGGAACGCCGCCCCGCCGCCGAGCAGCAGGGCGTACAGGGCCGGGTTCGTCAGGTCGAACGGGTCGTCGATGAGCCGTACCGCGACCTCGACCACGCCGAAGCCGCAGCCCGCCCCGAGCCCGAGGACCAGCGCGCGGGCGCGGCCGGGCAGGCGTCCGCCGACGGCGCCCGCGGCGAGCACCAGGGCGGCCACGCCGAGCAGCCACCAGGGAAGCGGGCCGGGGCCGCGTTCCGTACCCTCCGCGCCGGACGAGAGCCCCAGCATCGCGAGGCCCGCGCAGACCACCCCGACCGCCGCCCACTCCGTGCCGGACAGCCTGACCTTCAGGACGCGGGCCGCGACCACCGCCGTCACCGCGAGGGAGGCCGCGAGCGCCGCGCCGACGGCGTAGATCGGCACCGAGCGCAGGGCCAGGATCTGGAAGACGAAACCGAGCCCGTCCAGCGCGAGCCCCACCACGTAGCGCCACTGGCGTACGGCGCGCAGCAGCAGCGCCGCGTCGACCCCCGAGCCCGCACCGGCTCCCGTGCCGGGCTCGGCGGCGCGCGTCGCGGCGGCCTGGAGGACGGTGGCCGTGCCGAAGCAGACCGCGGAGGCGAGCGCGCAGATCATCCCGAGGAACACACAGGGACTGTAGTCGCAGGCCCCGCACGGTCGGGGACGCCCGGGCGTGTGCCGGGCGCGGCCGGGAACTAGGGTGTGGCCGAAACGCGTCCCACAGGGACGTCAGTACGTGAACGGGGGAGGTCGCACGATGCGCAGGTTCAGGTCCACCACGGTGGTGCTCGGCGGGATGGGTGTGCTGGCCGCGACGCTCACGGCGTGCAGCGACGAGCCGGACAAGCGGTGCGTCAACCCGGTCACCTACAAGGAGCTGCCGAAGTACGAGTGCAAGAGCGGCGGCAGCGGCACGTACTACTACGGCGGCACCAGCCGCGGGGGCAAGGTCTCCGGCGGGTCCTTCGACAAGTCCGGCGTCTCGCGCGGCGGCTTCGGCCACGGCGGGTCGAGCGGCGGCTGACCGCGCCGGCGCGGTACGGCACGGCACAGGCACGCAGCGGGACCAGCGACGACGTAGGGCAGACGCATGGAACGCCATCACATACAGCCGCGCCCCGACTGGCAGCGGACGGTCGAGGAACAGGGCGTCATCTATCCGCTGACCCGCTACCCCGACGGCTCGCTCCGCCCCTACTGGGACGAGAGCGCCTACTACTCCTTCACGCTGCCCGAGGTCGAGGCGCTGGAGGAGACCGTCGAGGAGCTGCACGCCATGTGCCTCGCGGCGGCGGCCCACATCGTGGAGAAGGGCCGGTTCGCGGACCTCGGCATCATGGACGGGCGGCTCGCCGACCTGGTCGCCGAGTCCTGGCGCCGACGGGCCGAACTCCCTTCCCTGTACGGCCGGTTCGACCTGCGGTACGACGGGTCGGGCCCCGCGAAGATGCTGGAGTACAACGCCGACACCCCGACCTCGCTCGTCGAGGCGGCGAGCGCGCAGTGGTTCTGGATGGAGGACCGCTTCCCCGGCGCCGACCAGTGGAACTCGCTGCACGAGCGGCTGGTGGCGGCGTGGCGGCGCCAGGCCCCGCTGCTGCCGCCGGGCCCCGTGCACTTCGCGCACTCCGACGGCGACGAACTCGGTGAGGACCTCATGACCGTCGCCTATCTGCGGGAGACGGCCGAGCAGGCCGGGCTCGACACGGAGGCGCTGTCGGTCGAGACCATCGGCTGGGACGGCATCACCGGCCGCTTCGTGGACGACCGCCTCCGGTTCATCCGGTCCTGCTTCAAGCTCTACCCCTGGGAGTGGCTGGCCTCCGACGCGTTCGGGCCGCAGGTCCTCGACACCCTGGACAACGGCGGCGGCACCGGCACGACGTGCTGGATCGAGCCCGCGTGGAAGATGCTGCTCTCCAACAAGGCGCTGCTCGCGGTCCTGTGGGAGCTCTACCCGGACCACCCGAACCTGCTCCCCGCCTATCTGGACGGCCCGCGCGAACTCGCCGCCGGACGGGGCTACGTGGCGAAGCCGCTGCTAGGCCGGGAGGGCGCGGGCGTCACCCTGCACCCGCCCGGCTCCGGACCGGCCCCGCGCCCCGAAGAGCCGTGCTGCTACCAGGAGTTGGCGCCGCTGCCGGACTTCGAGGGGAACCGGGTGGTGCTCGGCGCGTGGGTCGTCGAGGACGAGGCGGCGGGCCTGGGCATCCGGGAGTCGGCGGGGCTCGTGACGGACGAGTACGCGCGCTTCCTGCCCCATGTGATCCGCTGACGTCACCGGCGCCCGGCCCCTCAACAGCCGCCCCGGCAGGGCGCGTTCGACTCCCCGGATGCTCCACGCGCCCCCTCACGCCCCTTGTGCTCCTCCCCGACGCCCCGGAAGAACCTCCGCGAGGCGTGTGAACAGGGCGGCGGCGCACAGGGGCGCGGCTACCATGTCCGCACTGCCGACGCTCTCGAACAGCCCTTTCGTTCAACCCGGTTGAGGGTCGGCGCACGGCCACCGTCACGGGGAGCAGGACATGGCGCAGGCGCAGGTGCCCGAGCAGGCGCGGCCGGCGGCGCAGCCGCCCGGCGCACTGCCGCCGGTGCACCCCTCGCTCAGCGAGGCGACCCGGCTGATGGCGGCCGGCGCCTACCTCGACGACGCGTACCGCGAAGCCGTCATCGACGAGCTGTACGTCCACGAGGAGCGGATCGCCGCGCCCTCGCTCGGCTTCGACGCGGCCCGCGTGCTCGCCCACGCCCTGCGCGCCCGCACCCTGCGGATCGCCTGGTCGCTCGGCATCCTCGTGCTCTGGGTGCTGGCCACGGTCGTCACCGGCTACGCCTTCGTCCTGGTCCTCGGCCCCTGCCTCCAGCTCGGCATCGCCCGTCATGTGCGCGGCACGGCGGCCGTCGCGCCCTGGTACCGCGCCTTCCCGGCATTCCTGCTGCGCTGGTGGGCGCGGCTGCTGCTCGCGGTGCTCACGGTGGTGGTGCTGCTCTCCCTGCTCGGCGGCTTCGAGGACTCCTCGGCCGGCTCCGGTGGGTACGCACCCGGCGACTACGACGGGTTCGGCGAGTCCGGCGGCGGACCGGAGACGCTGCCCGGCCGGGTCGCGGGACCCGGGCGGCTGCTCGGCGGCGGCGCCCTCGGCCTGTCGGACGGGGGCTTCGGACCCGGCGTGGGCTGGGGGATCGTCGCCTGCTTCGCGGTGATCGCCCTCTGCGTCGGCCTCCAGCACCTCCAGTTCGCCCGGACCATGGCGGGGGAGCTGTCGCCGCGGGGTTTCCAGGACCTCGCGGCCGACCCCGCCGAGCGGGCCGACAACGGCCGGCTGCGACGGCTCGCCGCCCTGATCCGCACCGAGCAGCACGCCCCCCTCGCCGTCTACCGCCCGGACGCCCCCTTCCGCGGCGCGGGCGAGCCCTTCGAACCCTGGTCGGTCTCCATCCAGCTGCGCCCGCGCGCCTCCCTGGGCGAGCGGAGCCCGTCCCGCGTCAGCAACGCCGAGATCCTGGGCATCGTCGAGCCCCTGATCGCCGGGCTCCGGGTGCCCGCGCCCGCGGCGCCCGCCGAGGCGCAGGCCGTGCGCGACCGGCTGCGCCAGCTGGAGGTGGCCGAGTACCTCTTCCTGCCGGTCGACGGGCTGCCCTCGCGCGCCCACGCGCCGTACCGCGAGGGCGAGTTCGAGCAGCACCGGGCCGCCGCCCTTGAGGAGGGCGGCGAGGCCCGCAGGCACTTCCTGCGGATCAGGGTGGGCGGCTGGGAGGAGCACCTCGTCACCACCGTCTTCGTCCGCGTCCACACCCAGGGCGGCATGCTGGTCCTGGAGATCGCCCCGCATGTGCTGGCACCGCTGCGCGAGGACTTCCTGCGCGCCGACCGCACCGCCCAGGGCTTCGCCTGCCGCACCCCGGTGGGCAAGGCGGCCTGGGCACTGGTGCACACGCCCGCGTCGCCGGTCGACGCGCTGGTCGCGCTCGGCCGGGCGGCGGTGTCCCTGTGGCACCGCCTCACCGGCGGCTACGGCCGGGCGCTGCCCGACGGCCCGGCCCGCTCGGTGCGCGAGCTGGCCGCGGCCCCCGGCGCCTCGCTCTTCCAGGCGATGGACTACCGCCGCTACGTGAAGTCCGTGGAGGACCGGGTGACCAGCGGGGTGCGCGCCGCGCTGTACGAAACCGGCTACGACACCGGGCAGTTCGAGCAGAAGATCATCAACATCGCGCAGGGCGGCGTCATGATCGAGAACGCCCGCGGGGCCGTCAGCGTCGGCGACCACAACACCGTTCGGAACGAGGGCTGAGCATGACCACGACGGGTGACGACAGCACGCGGCCGCACCGGCCGCCGCAGGACGCCGGGCAGCGCTCGGTGCACATCAGTGGGGTGACCGGGTCCGTCTCGGTGGGCGACCACAACCGGGTGCACAGCGTCTACCGCGCGGGCGCCGCGGACGACGAGGCGCACCGCCAACTCATGGACGCCATCACGGAGTTCAGGACCAGTCTCGCGCAGCTCGTGCGCACCGACCAGACCCGCGCCCTGGACGGCGAACTCGCCGACGCCCAGGAGGAGATCCGCGCCGAGGGCCAGGCGTCGCCCGGCCGCCTGGCCCGGCTCGGCGAACTGCTCGGCGGTGCCACCGCCCTCACCGGCCTGCTCGCCTCCGGCCAGACGCTGGTCGACCGGGTCCGCGCACTGATGGGGGTGTGAGCGCGTGGTGGGAGGCGGCAGCGGCGAGGTCCAGTGGAACGCGGTGACGCAGAAGTGGGAGACGATACGGGACGCCCCCGCGCCGCCCCCCGCCGCGCCCCCGCAGACCACGCGCCCGGAGACCGGGCCCTCGGAGACCGGGCCAACGGGGGCCGGCCCCTGGGAGACCGCCCACCCCGGCGCCCCGGACCGGCAGCAGTCCCCGCCCGTGCCGCCCGCCCCAGCCGTACCCCCGTCACTGCCTCCCCTGCCGCCGGCCTGGCCGGGCGGTCCGGATCCGCAGGCCCTGCCGCCCCAGGAGCCCCCGCCGCCCCACGAACCGCGGCAGAAGAAGCCGGTGCCCGTCGGAGTGGTGGTGGCGATGGTCGTGGCCGTCGCCGTGGCCGGGGCGGGCGGCGGCTGGCTGCTGGCCCGTGGGCCCGGGCCCTCGGGAGCCGCGTCCCCGCCCGCGCGGAGTTCGGCCAAGGCCACTTCGGCGCCGTCCGGCAGCGGCGGGGGCGGCCCGTCCGCGTCGCCGTCGCCGTCACCGTCGGCCTCCGGGTCACCGGGCGCGGGCGTGCCCGCCGGGTTCCGGCTCGCCCAGGACCCGGGCGGCTTCCGGCTGTACGTGCCGCAGGACTGGACCCGTACGGAACAGGGGAAGCAGGGCGTGTTCTACACCTCTCAGGACGGCGCCCGGCTGATCCAGGTGTACCCGGTGACCGAGGCGGGCCTGAGCCCCTACGAGGCGCTGCGGCGGACCTCCGGGGCGCTGGCGGCGAACCCCGGGTACGAGGAGATCGGCCTGACCGACGGCGTCTCGGTGCCCGGGATCGCGGCGCGGGCCGCGCGGCTCGTCTACGCGTACGACAAGCCGGAGCTCGGCCACCGGCGCCAGGTGGTGGACTACGCCTTCCTGACGCCCGGCGGCAAGCACTTCGCCGTCCTGTCCGCGGCTCCCGCGGACGCCTGGCCGGAGCAGGAGGGGACCTTGAAGACCGCGCTCAGCGTGTTCTGCGCGGACGCCGACTGCCCCTCCCCCTCGGCCGGTTGACGCGCGGGGCTACTTCTCGGCGAGGACCGCGCGCAGCTGGTCGAGGCCCCAGTCCAGATCCTCCTTGCTGATCACCAGGGGCGGCGCGATGCGGATCGTGGAGCCGTGGGTGTCCTTGACCAGGACCCCGCGGTCCATCAGCTTCTCGGAGATCCGCCGGCCGGTGCCGTAGGACGGGTTGATGTCCACACCCGCCCACAGCCCGCGCCCGCGCACCGCCTCGACCGCGCCCGTGCCCGCCAGCAGGTTCAGCTCGTGGTGCAGATGGTCGCCGAGCTCGGTGGCGCGCTGCTGGTACTCGCCGGTGCGCAGCATCGCGATCACTTCGAGGGCGACCGCGCAGGCCAGCGGGTTCCCACCGAACGTCGAGCCGTGCTCGCCCGGCCGGAACACCCCGAGCACCTCCGCGGAGGCGGCCACTGCCGAGACCGGGACCACGCCGCCGCCCAGCGCCTTGCCCAGGATGTACACGTCCGGCACCACGTCCTCGTGCTCGCACGCGAAGGTCCGGCCGGTGCGGCCGAGACCCGACTGGATCTCGTCCGCCATGAACAGCACGTTCCGCTCGCGCGTCAACTCCCGTACGCCCGCGAGGTATCCGGGCGGCGGGACGAGCACACCGGCCTCGCCCTGAATGGGTTCGAGCAGCACCGCCACCGTGTTCTCGGTGACCGCGGCGCGCATCGCGTCGAGGTCGCCGTACGGGACGATCTCGAAGCCCGGGGTGTAGGGGCCGTAGTCGGCGCGGGCCTCGGGGTCGGTGGAGAAGCTGACGATCGTGGTCGTACGGCCGTGGAAGTTGTCCCGGGCCACCACGATCTTCGCGGTTCCGTCGGGCACGCCCTTGACCCGGTAGCCCCACTTGCGGGCGGTCTTCACGGCGGTCTCCACCGCCTCCGCGCCCGTGTTCATGGGCAGGACCATGTCCGTGCCGCACAACTCGGCCAGCCGCGTACAGAATTCGGCGAAGCGGTCGTGGTGGAACGCCCTCGACGTCAGGGTCACCCGCTCCAGCTGGGCCTTGGCGGCGTCGATCAGACGGCGGTTGCCGTGGCCGAAGTTGAGCGCCGAGTATCCGGCCAGCATGTCGAGATAGCGCCGGCCCTCGACGTCGGTCATCCACGCGCCCTCGGCGGTGGCGACGACGACGGGCAGGGGATGGTAGTTGTGCGCACTGTGTGCCTCGGCGGAACGGATGGCGTCTTCGGTCGCTGCGTGGGTCGACACGGGTTCTCCGATCGTCATGCGGCATGGGGCGTCGATGGTGCCCTTTTCTATCGTCGCTCGGATACCGGACGGGGAAACCTTGCCGTCGGAGGCGGCCGGTAGGGTGTTCGGTACGCGCGGCGACTGGCGAGCGGGGAAGCGACCCCGGGGGAGCCGTGCGCGGCCTGCCGCACGAGGTGCCGCCCGCCTGGGCACCCCGGGAACCTGACAACGGACCCGGAGGACGCCATGCCCCTTCCCCTCGAACACCCCGCCCTGCTCGCCACCGACCCGGAGCTCGCGGGTCTGGTCGCCGCGGAGGAGCGGCTCCAGTCGGACACCCTGCGCCTGATCCCCAGCGAGAACTACGTCTCGACGGCCGTGCTGGAGGCCTCCGGGACGGTGCTGCAGAACAAGTACAGCGAGGGGTACGCGGGCCGGCGCTACTACGAGGGCCAGCAGAACATCGACAAGGTCGAGAAGCTGGCCGTCGAGCGGGCCAAGGCCCTGTTCGGCGTCGAGCACGCCAACGTCCAGCCGTACTCGGGCTCGCCCGCCAACCTCGCGGTCTACCTCGCCTTCGCCGAGCCCGGCGACACCGTGATGGGCATGGCCCTGCCGATGGGCGGCCACCTCACGCACGGCTGGGGCGTCTCGGCGACGGGCCGGTGGTTCCGCGGGGTGCAGTACGGGGTGCGGGCCGACACCGGGCGCCTCGACCTCGACGAGGTGCGCGAACTCGCCCTCAAGGAACGCCCGAAGCTGATCTTCTGCGGCGGTACGGCGCTGCCGCGCACCATCGACTTCGCCGCGTTCGCGGAGATCGCGAAGGAGGCGGGCGCGGTGCTCGTCGCGGACGTCGCGCACATCGCGGGGCTCATCGCGGGCGGCGCCCACCCGTCCCCGGCGCCGTACGCGGACGTCATCTCCACCACCACGCACAAGACGCTGCGCGGGCCCCGGGGGGCGATGCTCATGTCCCGCGAGGAGCACGCGAAGGCCCTGGACAAGGCGGTCTTCCCCGGGCTCCAGGGCGGGCCGCACAACCAGACCACGGCGGCGATCGCGGTCGCGCTGCACGAGGCGGCCCAGCCGTCGTTCTGCGCGTACGCGCACCAGGTGGTGGCCAACGCCCGGGCGCTCGCGGACGCGCTGCTCGCCCGGGGCTTCGACCTGGTGTCCGGCGGGACCGACAACCACCTGATCCTGATCGACCTGACCGGTCGGGGGGTGCCGGGGAAGGTGGCGGCGAAGGGGCTCGACCGGGCGGGGATCGTCGTCAACTACAACACCGTGCCGTACGACCCGCGCAAGCCGTTCGACCCGTCCGGGATCCGGATCGGTACGCCGGCTCTGACGTCCCGGGGGTTGGGGGTTGAGCAGATGGGGGTGGTGGCGGAGTGGATCGATCGGGGGGTTGCCGCTTCGGGCTGCGGGGACGAGGCGGCCCTGGCCCGCATCCGCGCCGAGGTCTCCACGTTCCTGGCCCCCTACCCGGCCCCGGGCCTCCCCCGCCCCTAGGCCGGGCGCGCCCGGGCCCTGGGGTTTCGCTCTGCGGAGCTCGGCCCCCAGGGGGCTTGCCCACCCACCCGCCCGTGCGGGGGGTTGGGGGGCCCGGCTCCCTGGGGCTCCGCCCCAGACCCCTGGGCGCTTGCCCACCCGCCCGCCCGTGCAGCGGGTTGGATTGGCCCGGCCCCTGGGGCTCCGCCCCAGACCCCGGCCGAGCTTGCCCACCCGCCCGCCCGTGCGGGGGGCTGGATAGGCCCGGCCCCCTGGGGCTCCGCCCCAGACCCCGGGGGGTTTGCCCGCCCGCCCGCCCGTGCGGGGGGTTGGAGGGTGCGGCCCCTGGGGCTGCGCCCCAGACCCGCTGAGGTGCTCCGCCCCTCGGACCCCGGCGGGGGCTCCGCCCCCTGCACCCCCTTCGCGCCTGAACGGCGCTCGTCCTCAAACGCCGGACGGGCTGATGTGACCGGTGCGGGCCCGCACCATGCCGCCAAGGGGCGCGGGGAACTGCGCGACCAGCCACGCACGGTGCGAGGCCGACAGCGGGTTCAGGGGTGCGAGGAACGGCGCAAACCCCGGGCCGGTCCGCTCCTGCCAGGGGCGCGGGGAACGGCGCAACCCCGGCCGGC
The DNA here is from genome assembly GCF_043202815.1 of Streptomyces sp. NPDC048111. Classification (NCBI taxonomy): domain Bacteria; kingdom Bacillati; phylum Actinomycetota; class Actinomycetes; order Kitasatosporales; family Streptomycetaceae; genus Streptomyces; species Streptomyces sp. NPDC048111. Next base: position 78,080 of record NZ_JBIDBD010000016.1, on the reverse strand, counting down.
ACCGGTCCGCCAAGGGGCGCGGGGAACTGCGCGAGAAGCGACCGCGGTCCGCGCACGACCGCGGAGCCAAGGGGCGCGGGGAACTGCGCGAACCCCGGGCACCCCCAGCACCCCCAGGGGCGCGGGGAACTGCGCGCCGCCCGTCGGGCCTGGGGCGCGGCTGCGGATGGGCCGGGGCCGGGGGGTGTGGGGCCGGTCACAAGGTTGGGGTTTCTCGGGGGGGTGGGGCACCTGAGAGAATGGTGGGCATGGCCTCGACTCGTCCCCGCGTGCTCTCCGGAATCCAGCCCACCGCAGGCTCGTTCCACCTCGGCAACTACCTCGGCGCGGTCCGCCAGTGGGTGGCGCTGCAGGAGTCCCACGACGCGTTCTACATGGTCGTGGACCTCCACGCGATCACCGTCCCCCAGGACCCGGCCGAACTGCGCGCGAACACCCGGCTCGCCGCCGCCCAGCTGCTCGCCGCCGGTCTCGACCCCGAGCGCTGCACGCTGTTCGTCCAGAGCCACGTCCCCGAGCACGCCCAGCTCGCCTGGATCATGAACTGCCTGGCCGGTTTCGGCGAGGCCAGCCGAATGACCCAGTTCAAGGACAAGTCGGCCAAGCAGGGCGCGGGCAACGCGACCGTCGGGCTGTTCACGTACCCGATCCTCCAGGTCGCCGACATCCTCCTGTACCAGGCCAACCAGGTCCCCGTCGGCGAGGACCAGCGCCAGCACATCGAGCTCACCCGTGACCTCGCCGACCGCTTCAACGGCCGGTTCGGCGAGACGTTCACCGTCCCGGAGCCGTACATCCTCAAGGAGACGGCGAAGATCTACGACCTCCAGGACCCGTCGATCAAGATGAGCAAGTCGGCGTCGACGCCGAAGGGCCTCATCAACCTGCTGGACGAGCCGAAGACCACGGCCAAGAAGGTCAAGAGCGCGGTCACCGACACCGACACGGTGATCAAGTACGACACCGAGAACAAGCCCGGCGTCTCCAACCTGCTGTCCATCTACTCCACGCTCACCGGCCGCACGGTCGCGGAGCTGGAAGCGGACTACGAGGGCAAGATGTACGGGGCGCTCAAGACCGACCTCGCCGAGGTCATGGTCGAGTTCGTCACCCCGTTCAGGACCCGCACGCAGCAGTACCTGGACGACCCCGAGACGCTGGACTCGCTGCTCGCCAAGGGCGCCGAGAAGGCCCGCGCGGTCGCCGCCGAGACGCTGGCCACCGCGTACGACAAGGTCGGACTGCTGCCCGCCAAGCACTGACCGCCAAGCCGGCCGGACCGCCGGACGCGGCGCGGTGGCCGGAGCCCGCCCCCGGGCTCTGGTCAGCCGCCGTCCGGGCCGTCACACTCACTGCACACCATCAACACCACAGCACGGAGGAGAACGACGTGGGGACCGTAACGCTCGGCGTTTCGATCGCGGTCCCGGAGCCCTACGGCAGCCTGCTCCAGGAGCGGCGGGCGGGCTTCGGTGACCCCGCCGCGCACGGCATCCCCACGCACGTCACCCTGCTCCCGCCGCACGAGGTCGAGGCGGACTGCCTGCCGGAGATCGAGGCCTACCTCGCCTCCGTCGCCGCGGCCGGGCGTGCGTTCCCGATGCGGCTCGCGGGCACCGGCACCTTCCGTCCGCTGTCCCCGGTCGTCTTCGTGAACGTGGTGGAGGGTGCGGGCGACTGCGCCTGGCTCCAGCAGCGGGTGCGGGACGAGGCGGGCCCGCTGGTGCGCGAGCTCCAGTTCCCGTACCACCCGCACGTCACCGTCGCGCACGGCATCTCCGAAGAGGCGATGGACCGGGCCTACGAGTCGCTCGCCGGGTTCTCGGCGACCTGGACCTGCGGCGGCTTCGCCCTGTACGAGCAGGGCGCCGACCGGGTGTGGCGCAAGCTGCGCGACTACCCCTTCGGCATCGGCGCGCTCGGCGTCCCCGCCCAGGGCGCCTCGCTCGACCACCCCTCGCTGCGCTAGCGTCCCGGCCCGCTACACCGGGAGCCGCCGGAAGACGCCGCGCGGCACGTGCCGCAGCGCCGACATCACCACCCGCAGCGCGCCGGGCACCCACACCAGCTCGGCCCGCCTGCGCAGCCCCGCCTCGATCGCCAGCGCGACCGCCTCGGGCGTGGTGGCCAGCGGCGCCTCGGCGAGCCCGGCCGTCATCTTCGTCCGGACGAATCCGGGGCGTACGACCATGACGTGCACCCCGGTGCCGTGCAGCGCGTCCCCGAGGCCCTGGGCGAACGCGTCGAGACCGGCCTTGCTCGATCCGTAGATGAAGTTGGCGCGGCGGGCGCGCTCGCCGGCGACCGAGGACAGCACCACGAGCGAGCCGTGGCCCTGGGCCTGGAGCGCCTTGGCGCAGACCAGTCCGGCCGAGACGGCGCCGGTGTAGTTGGTCTGCGCGACCCGCACCGCGGCGAGCGGCTCGCCCTCGTCGCTCACCTGGTCGCCGAGCACCCCGAAGGCGAGCAGCACCATGTCGATGTCCCCCTCCGCGAAGACCTTGCCGAGGGCGACCTCGTGCGCGGCCGGGTCGAGGGCGTCGAAGGCGACCGTGTGGACGTCGGGGCCAAGGGCCCGCAGCTCGGCCGCTGCCGCGTCCAGGGCGGGGGAGGGGCGGCCCGCCAGCCACACCGTACGGGTGCGGCGGGCCACCAGACGGCGGGCGGTGGCCAGGCCGATCTCGGAGGTGCCGCCGAGCACGAGCAGCGACTGGGGCGTTCCGAACGCGTCCTTCATCAGGTCAGCTCCTTCGGGTGGTCTGTGGGCTGCGACGGGATGGGTGGGTGGGTGGGTGGGTGGGTGAGTGGGTGGGTGAGTGGGTGGGTCGAGTGGCGGGCGGGGGTCAACAGGCCTCTCGGGGGCGGGGAGTTGAGGCCGTGTGCCGGACCCTGCTCACAGGCCGAGGCGTCTGCTCATGTCGGAGCGGAAGACGCCCTCGGGGTCCAACTCGGCGCGCAGGCTGCGGAATCGGGGGAGGTGCGGATACATGCGCTCGACCAGTTCCGGCCGCATCCGGGCGTCCTTCGCCAGATAGACGCGTCCGCCCGCGTCCGCCACCTGCTCGTCGAGCGCGTCGAGCAGGGCGCCGAGACCGGGGAGGTTGGCGGGGATGTCCAGGGCCAGGGTCCAGCCGGGGAGCGGGAAGGAGAGCCAGCCCGGATCGGCCTCGCCGAAGCGCTTGAGTACGGCGAGGAAGGAGGGGCAGCCGTGCCGCGAGATGCGCTGCACGATGGTGCGCAGGGTGTCCTCGTGGCCGTGCCCGACGACGAACTGGTACTGCACGAAGCCGCCCCTGCCGTACACGCGGTTCCAGTGCGGCACCCCGTCGAGCGGGTGGAAGAAGGTGGAGATGCGCTGGAGTTCGCCGGTGCGGTGGCGCGGCGCCCTGCGGTACCAGAGCTCGTTGAACGCGGCCACCGAGGTGCGGCCGAGCAGCCCCTCGGGCAGGAAGGAAGGAGCGGCCGGGAGGCGGCGCGGCCGGAAGTCGAGCGGGGTGCGGCGGGCGCGGGGCGGCAGCATGTCGAGCGGCGCGTGCTCCCCGCGGGTCAGCACCGACCGGCCGGTCCTGGCGCCCCGCGCGAGGAGGTCGATCCAGGCCACCGAGTACCGGTAGCGGTGGTCGCCCGCTTCGAGCCGGGTCATCAAGTCGTCCAGGTCCACGGCCCGTTCGGTGTCGACCGACATCAACGAGGTGCGAACTGGCAGGAGTTGGACGGTGGCCCCCAGGATCACCCCGGTCAGTCCCATGCCGCCGGCGGTCGCGTCGAACAGGTCGGTGCCGGCCTCCACGGTGTGCACGGTTCCGTCGGCGGTGAGCAGGTCGAGTTCGTGCACATGGCGGCTGAACGAGCCCGAGACGTGGTGGTTCTTGCCGTGGATGTCGGCGCCGATCGCGCCGCCGACCGTGACGTAGCGGGTGCCGGGCGTCACGGGCACGAACCAGCCGAGCGGGAGCAGGACTTCCATCAGGTGGTGCAGGCTGACGCCCGCGTCGCAGACGACGACGCCCCTCTCGGCGTCCACGGTGCGGATGCGGTCGAGGCCGGTCATGTCGAGGACCGTGCCGCCGGCGTTCTGCGCGGCGTCCCCGTAGGCGCGGCCGAGTCCGCGGGCGATGGTGCCGCGCGCCCCGCCCGCGCGGACCGCGGCCGCCGCCTCCTCGTAGCTGCGCGGGCGCAGCAGCCGGGCGGTGCTGGGCGCGGTGCGGCCCCATCCGCTCACGGACGTCGGGGGGCCACAGGGTGCCGGCACGGATGCCGGTGCGGTGTCGGATGACGGGTCGACAGACATGAATGCGACGTTATCGCCTGAATCGGTGCAATTCGTTCAGCCACCCACCTCGATCAATCTTCAGGAAATCACTCACCGAAATGGGTGATTATCAGGGTGTCTGAACCATTCGTTCCGGATGCGGCCGCCCGTGCGCAGCAGAGTCGCCCGTGGTCCACGGCCAGTTGGTGGCCCGACGTCACGGACGAGGGGTGACAGATGCGAAAGCCGTCGTGCGCGGAAGCCGACCAGCGGCTCCTGGCCGCGCTGCGCGACTGCGCGGGCGATCCACGGGTGGCCGCCGCGGCCCGCGCGCTGTCGTTCGCCGGCGAGCACGGCGCGCTCTGGCTGGCGGGCGGGCTCACCGCCGCCGCCGCCGACCGGGACCGGCGCGCGGCCTGGCTGCGCGGCACCGCCCTGGTGGCCGCCGCCCACCTCGCCAGCATGGGAGTCAAACGCGTGGTGCGCAGACCGCGCCCTTCGCCGGGAGCGGCCGGACCACTGGTGCGCACCGCGGGGCGGCACTCCTTCCCCAGCTCGCACGCGAGCTCCGCCGCCGCCGCGGCCGTCGCCTTCGGCGCGCTGCGGCCCGCCGGAGCACACCTGGTGCCCCCGCTGGCCGCCGCGATGTGCGTGTCCCGCATGGTCGCCGGGGTGCACTACCCGAGCGACATCGCGGCGGGCGCGCTGCTCGGCGGCGCCACCGCGCGGGCCGGCGCCGCCTGGATGCGCAAGCCGCTCGAAGGGGGGCGGCGATGACCGAGCGCGCGGTGGTCCTGCTCGACGAGACCGGGGCCGGGGCCCCCTCGGCCCGGCGGCTGCTCGCCCTGCCCGGCGGTCTGGTGCGTACCGCACGGCCCCGGCAGTGGATCAAGAACGTACTCGTGGTGGCCGCGCCCGCCGCCGCCGGCCGCCTCGCGAGCCCGCACGACATCGCCCGGCTCGCCCTGGTCTTCTGCCTGTTCACGGCGGCGGCCTCGGCGGTCTACCTGATCAACGACGCCCGGGACGCGGAGGCCGACCGGGCCCACCCCGTCAAGTGCCGCCGCCCGGTGGCCGCCGGCCGGGTGCCGGTGGGCGCCGCCTACGCGGCCGGCGGCCTGCTCGCCGTGCTCGCCCCGCTGGCCGCGGCCCTGACCTGCAACGCCATGACGGCCACCCTGCTCACCGCGTACGTCCTCATGCAACTCGCCTACTGCGTCAAGCTGAAGCACGTCCTGGTGGTCGACCTGGTCGTGGTCACCACCGGGTTCCTGATGCGGGCCATGACCGGAGGGGTGGCGCTCGGCATCCCGCTGTCCCGCTGGTTCCTGATCACCGCCGGATTCGGCGCGCTGTTCATGGTCTCCGCCAAGCGCTACTCCGAGGCCGTCCAGATGGAGGGCCTCGGAGCCGCCACCCGCGCGCTCCTGGACGAGTACACCACCGGCTATCTGCGCTTCGTGTGGCAGCTCGCGGCGGGCGTCGCGGTGCTCGCCTACTGCATGTGGGCCCTGGAGGCCGGCGGGGTGGCCAACGGGGCGCTGCTGCCCTGGCGGCAGTTGTCGATGGTGCCGTTCATCGGGGCCGTCCTGCGCTACGCCGTCTTCGCCGACCGGGGCAACGCCGGGGCGCCCGAGGACGTGGTCCTGCACGACCGGGCCCTCGCGGCCATCGGCCTGGTCTGGGTCGCCATGTACGCGCTCGCGGTGACCGACCTGTGAGCGTCACCCGCTCCGAGGTCGTCGGGTTCGCGCTGGCCGGGGTGTGCGCGTACGCCGCCGACCTCGGGCTCTTCGTCTGGCTGCGCTCCGGGCTCGGCTGGGACCCGGTGACCGCCAAGTCCCTCTCGTTCGTGGCCGGTTGCACCGTGGCCTACCTCGGCAACGCCTTCGGCACCTATCGCGGCCGGCGGGCGGGCCCGCGCGCGTACGCGGTGTTCTTCGCCGTGAACGTCGCCGGCGCCCTCGTCCAGCTGCTGTGCATCGCGGTGACGCACTACGGCCTCGGGTTCACCTCGCCGCGCGCCGACACCCTTTCGGGAGCCGTCCTCGGCATGGCGCTCGCCACCTGCCTCAGGTTCTGGGGAACGCGGACGCTGGTCTTCGGCGCGCAACCGGGAGGCCCGGAAGGATTGCCTCCGGAACGACACAGCCGAGCTGGAGAGGGTAGTCGTACGTCATGGACTGGCTGAAGAAACTCCCTGTCGTGGGGCCCTGGATCGCCCGGCTCATGCGGACCCACGCCTGGCGTTCCTACGAGCGGCTCGACCGCGTCTTCTGGGCCCGGCTCGCCGCGGCCATCACCTTCATCAGCTTCCTCGCGCTCTTCCCGCTGCTCACCGTCGGCGCCGCGGTCGCCGCCGCGCTGCTCTCCGGCGACCAGGTGCACAAGCTCCAGAACACCATCGCCGAACAGGTCCCCGGCATCTCCGACCAGCTCGACCTCCAGGCGCTGGTCGACAACGCCGGCACGGTCGGCGTCGTCGCGGGCGCCCTGCTGCTGTTCACCGGCATCGGCTGGGTCTCCCAGATGCGCGGCTGTCTGCGCGTGGTGTGGGAGGTGGAGGAGGTCGACGAGGGTGAGAACCCGATCCTGCGCAAGCTCAAGGACGGCGGCGTGCTGCTCGGGCTCGGCGCCGCGGGTCTCGCCTCCTGGGCGGCTTCGTCCATCGGCTCGACCGCGGTCGGCTGGACCGCCGACCGGCTCGGCATCGACGAGGCCGGCGCGGGCGGGGTGCTGCTCCGCGTCGCGGCGATCGCCGTCGCCGTCCTCGCGGACTTCCTGCTCCTGCTGTACGTCCTGACGCTGCTGCCCGGGGTGAGCCCCCCGCGCCGGCGCCTGATGGTGGCGGCCCTGCTCGGCGCGGTGGGCTTCGAGCTCCTGAAGATGCTGCTCGGCGGCTATATGAAGGGCGTCGCCGCCAAGAGCATGTACGGGGCCTTCGGGGTGCCCATCGCGCTGCTGCTGTGGATCAACTTCACCGCGAAGCTGCTCCTGTTCTGCGCCGCGTGGACGGCCACCCCGTCCAAGGAGGACGACCCCGAGCTCACCGCTTCCGAAGAGGCCAGCGCCGGTTGATCAGGAACACCGCGCCCGAGACCAGGATCAGCGCGCTGCCCGCGATGGCGAGCGCCGTGCCCACGCCGCCGCTCTCGCCCTTGGCCGTCGCCGCCTGCCCGGGCCGGTCCTTGGCGCCGCTCCGACCACTGCCCCGGCCGGTCGCGGCGCCGGTCGCCGCCGACTTCGGCGGGACCAGCTCGCCGACCGGGGTCACCTTGCCGGCCGCGGCGAAGCCCCAGTCGAGCAGCCGGGCCGCCTCCTTGTAGACGGCCTGGCTCTCGGTGGACTCCGGGTTCATGACGGTGACCAGCAGCACCTTGCCGCCCCGCTCGGCGACCCCGGTGAAGGTGGCGCCCGCGTTGGTGGTGTTGCCGTTCTTGACGCCCGCGATGCCCTTGTACGGGGCGAGCCCGAGGTCGCCGGTGAGCAGCCGGTTGGTGTTCTGGATCTGGAAGGCGTCGCGCTTGTTGTCCTTGCCCGCGGCGCCGGGGAACTTCGCGGTCGCCGTCGCGCAGTACTCGCGGAAGTCCTTGTTCTGCAGCCCCGAGCGGGCGAACAGCGTCAGGTCGTACGCGCTGGAGACCTGGCCGGGCGCGTCGTAGCCGTCGGGCGACATCACATGGGTGTCGAGGGCCTGGAGGTCGTCGGCCCGGTGCTGCATGTCCTTGACGGTCTTGGCCACCCCGCCGTTCATCGAGGACAGCACGTGCACGGCGTCGTTGCCGGAGCGCAGGAACACCCCGAGCCACAGGTCGTGCACCGAGTACGACAGGTTCTCCTTGACGCCGACCAGGCTGCTGCCCGGGCCCATCCCGGCGAGGTCCGCCGAGGTGACCGTGTGCTGCTGGTCCTTGGGGAACTCGGGCAGCACGGTGTCCGCGAACAGCATCTTCAGGGTGGAGGCCGGGGGCAGCCGCCAGTGCGGGTTGTGCGAGGCGAGCACCTGGCCGCTCTCGGCGTCCGCGACGATCCAGGACCGTCCGGTCACGTCCTTGGGCAGCACCGGCGCACCCGCGCCGAGCCGCACCTGGGTACCGGCCTCGCCGAGCAGGTCGCCGCCGATCCTCGACATGCCCGTCGGGGGCGCGTCATTGCGCTTGCCCGGCGCGCCGGGCGTGGCGGAGGCGGCCGGCTTGCCGTCCCGGGGCTCGGCCGCGGCGGTGGCCGGTGCCAGCGCGGGCAGGACGGCCGCGGCGGCCACGGCGACGGACAGGGCGAGCCCGGCGGGCTTCGGCGCGCGCGGGCGCGAGCCGCTCTTCTTCACGTTCAGGGCAGACACGTTCGAGAACGTACAGGCTGCGGCCACGGATCCGATCATCGTATGGATGACCCGCCGGGAGCTCCCACCCGGGCGGAGCTGTCGAGGGCCCGCGTCCGATACTGGACGCATGAAACTCAGTCGCCCTCTCTCCTGGTTCCTGCTCGCCTTCGGCGCGTGGAGCTGGGTCATCTGGACCACTTTCGTGAAGAACCTGTGGAAGGACGGCAGCGGGCTCGCCTTCGACGCCGCCGGGGACCCGACCGCCTACTTCTGGGTCCATCTGCTGCTCGCCATCACCTCGTTTCTCCTGGGGACGGGCGTGGGCGTCATCGGGTTCCGTTCGCTGCGCCACCTGAGGCGTGAGCAGGCGAACACGGAGCGCTCCGTCACGCTCGGCTAACGAGTGGCTGTGAGAAGAAGGTTGACCCTTCCACAATGTGAAGGTCGTGTGATTGGGTGAGCGTCATCACAGGCACGGCGTGCTGACTCCGCGTGCCTGCAGGGGTGGGGCGTTCCGAGGAGAGCACGGCAAATGCGGTCGATCCGTATGCGGATGGTGGCGATAGGCGCGGCAGTGGTGGTCGCCGGCGTGGGGGGCTGGCAGCTGCTGCCGTCCGACCAGGCGAAGGAGGAACCGATCGCCGTCGGCACCACCGACGTCATCACCTCGCTCGACCCGGCGGGCGCGTACGACGCCGGTTCCTGGGCGATCTACAACAATGTGTACCAGTCGCTGCTCACCTTCCGGCAGGGCAGCACGACCCCGGTCCCGGACGCCGCCAAGAGCTGCACCTTCGTCGGGCAGAAGCTCACCACGTACCAGTGCGTGATGCGTGACGACGTGACCTTCTCCAGCGGGCGCAAGATGACGTCGGAGGACGTGAAGTTCTCCTTCGACCGCGTGATGAAGATCAACGACAAGCTGGGTCCGGCCCCGCTGTTCTCCATGCTCGCCTCGGTGCAGGCCCAGGGCGACACGGTGACGTTCAACCTGAAGAGCAAGGACGCCACCTTCCCCTCCAAGCTCGCCACCGGCGCGGGCTCGATCGTCGACAGCAGCAAGTACCCGGCCGACGCGATCCGCAAGGAGGACTCGGTGATCGGCTCGGGCCCGTACGTCCTCAAGGAGTACAAGAAGGACGCCTCCGGGCAGCCGGTCAGCGCCACGCTCGAACCCAACCCGTCGTACAAGGGTGCGGTGACCAAGCACGGCCTGCCCATCACGGTCCGCTACTTCGCCGAGGCCGACCAGCTCAACGCCGCCTGGCAGGCCAAGCAGGTCGACGTGACCCACCGTGAGATGCCGCCGGAGGTGCTCGCCAAGCTGTCACCGGGACCGGACCTGCGCATCTCGACCTCGCCGGGCTACGACACCCGTCAGCTCAACTTCAACCTGAAGTCGTCGAGCCCCGTCTCCAAGGCCAAGGTCCGCGAGGCCGCGGCGGCGCTGGTGGACCGCGCGGCGCTCGCCTCCGCCGTCTACAGCGGCACCGTCGACCCGCTGTACTCGGTGATCCCGCAGGGCTTCACCGGACACAGCACCGCGTTCTTCGACGCCTACCCCAAGCCGGATCCGGCGAAGGCCAGGGACCTGCTGAAGTCGGCGGGCGAGAAGCTGCCCGTCCACTTCGACATGGCGTACCGCAAGCTCGGCGCGAACGGCGCGGAGGCCGAGCAGCTCAAGGCCCAGCTGGAGAAGGACGGCCTGTTCAAGGTCGAGCTCATCGCCGAGCCGGACTGGCCGAAGATGCAGCAGAACTACGCCGAGGGCAAGTACGACTCGTACACCGCCGGCTGGCTCGCCGACTTCCCCGACCCGGACAACTTCGGTCAGCCGCTCGTCGGCACCGGCAACAGCCTCCACAACGGCTACTCCGACAAGGGCGTCGACGAACTCATCCGCCAGTCCCAGGAGTTCACCGACCGCGGTCGCGCGGCCGACGACTTCAAGGCGCTCCAGGAGAAGGTCGCGCAGGACGTGCCGCTGATCCCGCTGTGGCAGGGCAAGAACTACGTCCTGGGCAACAAGGACGTCAGCGGCTCGCAGTACCTCTCGGACGGCACGGGCGTGTGGCGGCTGTGGGAACTCGGCTGGATCTGAGCCCCGCGTTGACCCAAAGGGCTGCTGTCCGGCCGGTCATCGGTTCTGCTCCATTGACCGCGCCCGTGTGCGCTGCTTCCGTCGAAGGATGCGTCTCTCCCGTCGTACGCTCCTGAGTTCACTCGCCGGCTCGGCCCTCGCCCTCGGGGCGGGCGCCGAAGCCGGGTTCGCCACCGAGGCGGGGGCCGCGGCCGCCCGGGGTCCCGCGGCGCGGGCGCTGGCCCGGCTGCTGCCCGCCCACCGCGACCAGGTCACCTTCACGGCGGTGCCCACGGCCGGTGGCCGCGACCACTACCGGGTCACCGGCCGGGCCGGCGCGATCCATGTCGAGGGCACCACGCCGGCCGTCCAACTCGCCGGACTGCACCGGTACTTGCGGGACGTGGCGGACGTCCACATCTCCTGGGCGGGCGAGCAGACCCGGCTGCCGCGGCTGCTGCCGGCGGTGCCCGGGGCCGTCGAGCGCACGGCGAACGTCAGCCACCGCTTCGTCTTCAACGACACCAACGACGGTTACACCGGGCCCTATCACGACTGGTCCTACTGGGAACGCGAGCTCGACGTCCTGGCCCTGCACGGCTACAACGAGGTGCTGGTCTACCTCGGCTCGGACAGCGTCTACCACCGCACCTTCCTCCAGCACGGCTACCACGAAGCGGAGTTGCGTGCCTGGCTGCCCGGGCCCGCCCACCAGCCCTGGTGGCTGCTCCAGAACATGGCCGGCTTCGGCGGCCCGGTGTCCGCGCAACTCATGGACCAGCGCGTCGAGTTGGCGCGCCGGATCATCGCCCGGCTGCGCGAACTCGGCATGACGCCGGTGCTGCCCGGCTACTTCGGTACGCTCCCGCCGGGCTTCGCCACCCGCAACCCGGGCGCGCACGTGGTGCCGCAGGGCACCTGGGCCGGTTTCGCCCGCCCCGACTGGCTGGACCCGCGCTCCGTCCACTTCACCCGCGTCGCGGCCACCTTCTACCGGGTGCAGGCCGAGCTGCTGGGCGTCACCTCGCAGTACAAGATGGACCTGCTGCACGAGGGCGGCACACCCGGTGACGTGCCGGTCGGCGAGGCCGCCCGGGCCGTCGAGAAGGCGCTGCGCACGGCCCGACCCGGCGCGATCTGGACCCTCCTCGGCTGGCAGGAGAACCCGCACCGGGAGATCGTCGAGGCGGTCGACCGCAGCAGGATGTTCATCGTCGACGGCCTCTCCGACCGCTTCCCCGCGGTCACCGACCGCGAGGCGTCCTGGGAGGGCACGCCGTACGCGTTCGGCTCCATCTGGAACTTCGGCGGCCACACGGCGATGGGCGCCAACGTCCCGGACTGGGCCTCGCTGTACGAGAGTTGGCGCACCAAGCCGGACAGCGCCCTGGACGGCATCGCCCTCATGCCCGAAGGCGCGGACAACAACCCCGCCGCCTTCGCCCTCTTCTCCGACCTGGCCTGGACGGACGGCCCGGTCGATGTGGAGGACTGGTTCGCGCGGTGGCCCCGGCAGCGGTACGGCGCCGACGACGCACACGCGGCGACCGCCTGGGACGTCCTGCGCCGCACCGCCTACGGCACCACGCGGGCCGACTCCTGGAGCGAGGGCGCCGACGGCCTGTTCGGCGCCCGCCCCGATCTTTCGGTGACCTCGGCCGCCGCCTGGTCGCCGCCCCAACTGCGTTACGACGGCGCCGAGTTCGAGCGGGCGCTGCCCGCAATGCTCGCGGTGGCGCCGGGCCTGCGCGCCTCGTCGGCCTACCGCTACGACCTGCTCGACGTGACCCGCCAGACCCTCTCCAACCGCTCCCGCCGGCTGCTGCCGCGCATCAAGGAGGCGTACGGGGCCGGGGACCAGGAGGCATTCGCCGCGCTCACGGCCGAGTGGATGCGCGACCTGGCCCTCCTGGAGCGCGTCGTCGCGACGGACCCGCGCCACCTCCTCGGCCGCTGGATCGCGGACGCGCGCTCGTGGGGCACGACCGCGCAGGAGAAGGACCGCCTGGCCCACGACGCGGTGTCCCTGCTCACGGTGTGGGGCCCCCGCGCCGGTGCGGACGGCGGCCATCTGCACGACTACGCCAACCGCGAGTGGTCCGGCCTGGTCGGCGGCCTCTACACGCTCCGCTGGCGCACCTGCTTCGCCGCCCTGACGACCGCCCTGGCCAGGAATACGGCGCCGGCCCCGGTCGACTGGTACGCCCTGGAGGACCAGTGGGTCCGTACGCACCCGGCGTACGCGACGGAGCCCTCGGGGGACATCGTGAAGGTGGCCGAGGAGGTGCGGGCGGCGCTCGGCCTGTGAGCCGCCACCGCACCGCCCTGGCGCACTTCTCCGCCGTACGCCCCCGGGCGAACCACCCCGGGCGCACTACCCCTTGCCGGACGGTTTCCTGCGGGCGGCCGCCGCCTGCGCCATCCCCGGCAGGAAGTCCGTGAACAGCTCGTGCACCTCGTGGACGAGCGGCCGCAGTACCCGGAAGCGGGCCAGTGCCACGCCCCGGGTGGTCAGCTTGGCCCCCCGTGCCGCGAGGCGGTAGCTCCGCTCGCGCCCGGGGGAGCGGTCGAACACCCAGTACAGGACGAGCCCCATCTGGGACAGCCACATCAACTCGGGCAGTACGTCCACGAGTTCGGCCGGCACCTTGGTCCTCGTGCCGGCCAGCACCTCGCGGTGCACCGAGATCGCCGCCTCGCGCGCGTGCTCCGACTCCGCGGAGAACGGGCTGAGCGGGCTGTCGGGGTCCGCGGCGTTCTTGAAGAACTGCGCGGCGAACTCGTGGTACGGCGAGGCGATGTCCAGCCAGACCCGCAGCACCCCCGCGAGCCTGGCCTCCAGATCGGTCTCGGTCGCGAGCACCTCGCGCACCGCGGCCTGGTGCTCGGCCGCGATCCGGTCGTAGAAGCCCTGGATCAGGTGCTCCTTGCCCGCGAAGTAGTAGTACGCGTTGCCGACCGAGACCCCGGCCTCCTGCGCGATGGCCCGCATCGTGGTCTTGTCGTAGCCCCGTTCCTGGAAGAGCCGCATGGCGGTCTCCAGGATGAGCGCGCGGGTCTGCTCCCCCTTGGCGGGGCGGGCTCCGTCCGCGGTGGGGTCCGTCTCTTCGGGCGCGTTCTGTGCTGGCACGTCAAGAGCCTAATCGGCCGGGCCGGTCCGGGGGCGCGAGGGTTGTGGCCGGGCCGGCGCGGCTTGCCCTGCGCCCCCCGCGCGCGAAAGGGCCCCGCGCCCGGAAACGGAACGTCCGGGTGCGGGGCCCTTCGCGGACCGTACGGGAATCAGAAGCGGCGGGTGATCAGCGCGCGCTTCACTTCCTGGATGGCCTTGGTGACCTCGATGCCACGGGGGCACGCGTCGGTGCAGTTGAACGTGGTGCGGCAACGCCACACGCCGTCCTTGTCGTTCAGGATCTCCAGGCGCTGCTCGCCCGCCTCGTCACGGCTGTCGAAGATGAAGCGGTGCGCGTTCACGATCGCGGCCGGGCCGAAGTACTGGCCGTCGTTCCAGAAGACCGGGCACGACGAGGTGCACGCCGCGCACAGGATGCACTTCGTGGTGTCGTCGAAGCGCTCGCGGTCCTCGGGGGACTGCAGGCGCTCGCGCGTGGGCTCGTTGCCCTTGGTGATGAGGAAGGGCATCACGTCGCGGTACGCCTGGAAGAACGGCTCCATGTCCACGACCAGGTCCTTCTGGACCGTGAGGCCCTTGATGGCCTCGATGGTGATGGGCTTGGAGGGGTTGATGTCCTTGATCAGCGTCTTGCAGGCGAGGCGGTTCTTGCCGTTGATCCGCATGGCGTCGGAACCGCAGATGCCGTGGGCGCAGGAGCGGCGGAAGGTCAGGGACCCGTCCATCTCCCACTTGATCTTGTGGAGACCGTCGAGCACGCGCTCCTTCGGGTCGATCTCCAGCTGGAAGTCCTCCCACGTCGCTTCCTCGGAGATCTCCGGGTTGAAGCGGCGGATGCGGAAGGTGACCGTGATGTAGGGCGAGTCGGCGAAGCCGGGCTCCGGCGCGCCTGTCGTGTCGGCCTTGTCCAGGGTCGGGGTTGCCATCAGTACTTACGCTCCATCGGCTGGTAGCGGGTCTGGACGACGGGCTTGTAGTCGAGGCGGATCGAGTCCTTGCCGCCGTCCGCGACCTCGCGGTACGCCATGGTGTGGCGCATGAAATTGACGTCGTCGCGGTTCGGGTAGTCCTCGCGGTAGTGACCGCCGCGGGACTCCTTGCGCGCCAGGGCCGAGACGGCCATGACCTCGGCCAGGTCGAGCAGGTTGCCCAGCTCGATGGCCTCCAGGAGGTCGGTGTTGAACCGCTTGCCCTTGTCCTGGACGGACACGTTCTTGTAGCGCTCGCGCAGCTCGGCGATCTTCTCGACCGCCGTCTTGATCGTCTGCTCGGTGCGGAAGACCATGACGTTGGCGTCCATGGTCTCCTGCAGCTCCTTGCGGATGACCGAGACGCGCTCGGTGCCGGTCGCCGACAGCAGGTTCGCGACCTGCGCCTCGACCATCGCCGCCGGGTTCTCCGGGAGCTCGGCGAAGTCCGTGGTGTGCGCGTACTCGGCCGCCGCGATGCCTGCCCGCTTGCCGAACACGTTGATGTCCAGGAGCGAGTTGGTGCCCAGGCGGTTGGCGCCGTGCACGGAGACGCAGGCGACCTCGCCCGCCGCGTACAGACCCGGCACGACCGTGGTGTTGTCGCTGAGGACCTCACCCTGGACGTTGGTCGGGATGCCGCCCATGGCGTAGTGCGCGGTGGGCTGGATCGGAATCGGGTCCGTGTACGGCTCGATGCCCAGGTAGGTGCGCGCGAACTCGGTGATGTCCGGGAGCTTGGCGTCGAGCTGCTCCGGCGGGAGGTGCGTCAGGTCCAGGTAGACGTGGTCGCCCTCGGGACCGCAGCCGCGGCCCTCGCGGATCTCGGTGTAGATGGAGCGCGAGACGACGTCACGGGACGCGAGGTCCTTCATGACCGGCGCGTACTTCTCCATGAAGCGCTCGCCGTCCTTGTTGCGCAGGATGCCGCCCTCACCGCGGGCACCCTCCGTCAGCAGGATGCCCATGCGCCAGATGCCCGTCGGGTGGAACTGGAAGAACTCCATGTCCTCCAGGGGCAGACCGCGGCGGTAGCAGGCGGCCTGGCCGTCACCGGTCAGGGTGTGCGCGTTGGAGGTCACCTTGAAGAACTTGCCGGTGCCGCCGGAGGCGTAGATGACCGACTTCGCCTGGAAGACGTGGATCTCGCCGGTGGCCAGCTCGTAGGCGACGACGCCGGCGGACTTCTTGACGCCGTCCTCCTCGACCAGGAGCTGATCGAGGACGTAGAACTCGTTGAAGAACTCCACGCCCTCCTTGATGCAGTTCTGGTAGAGCGTCTGGAGGATCATGTGGCCGGTGCGGTCGCCCGAGTAGCAGGCACGGCGGACCGGGGCCTCGCCGTGGTTGCGGGAGTGACCGCCGAAGCGGCGCTGGTCGATCTCACCGGCGGGCGTGCGGCCGAACGGCAGGCCCATCTTCTCCAGGTCGAGGACCGCGTCGATGGCCTCCTTCGCCAGGATCTCGGCGGCGTCCTGGTCGACCAGGTAGTCGCCGCCCTTGATCGTGTCGAAGGTGTGCCACTCCCAGTTGTCCTCCTCCACGTTGGCGAGCGCGGCGGCCATGCCGCCCTGCGCCGCACCGGTGTGGGAGCGGGTGGGGTAGAGCTTCGTCAGCACGGCGGTGCGGCTGCGCTTGGTCGACTCGATGGCCGCGCGCATGCCGGCGCCGCCGGCGCCGACGATGACGGTGTCGTACTTGTGGATCTTCATCAGAGAATTCCTCAGTCCCTCAGCCCGTGGCCTAGCGGATGTTCGGGTCGAAGGTGAAGATCACCAGCGTGCCCAGCAGGACGGTGAACACCGTGGCGGTGTAGAGCAGCATCTTCAGCCAGAAGCGGGTGTTGTCCCGCTGCGCGTAGTCGTTGATGACGGTGCGCAGGCCGTTGGCGCCGTGCAGCATGGCGAGCCACAGCATGGCCAGGTCCCAGATCTGCCAGAACGGGGACGCCCAGCGGCCCGCGACGAACGCGAAGCCGATCTTGGAGACGCCGCCGTCGAGGACGAGCTGGATCAGCAGGTGGCCGATGACCAGGACGACCAGCACGATGCCGGACAGCCGCATGAACATCCAGCCGTACAGCTCGAAGTTCGTACGGGTCGACTTCGGGGTCTTCTTGGTGCGCTTGCGCGGGGCCTCGATGAGCGGGGCCGGGTGGTCGGTGTCGTACAGGCTCGCGCCCTCGACTTCACCGATCGCGGCAGCGGAAGAGGTTTCGGCAGACATCTCAGTCCTCAGCTCCCGAACAGTTCACGGACGGCGTGGCCGAGCACCGGGTAGAGCGCGCCCACCATCAGCACGACCCAGACGCCCACGACGGTCCAGAGCATCTGCTTCTGGTAGCGCGGGCCCTTGGCCCAGAAGTCGACGGCGATGATGCGCAGGCCGTTGAGCGCGTGGAACAGGATCGCGGCGACGAGGCCGTATTCCAGACACGCGACGATGGGCGTCTTGTACGTCGCAACGACGTCGTCGTACGCCTCGGGGGAGACACGCACGAGAGCGGTGTCGAGGACGTGTACGAACAGGAAGAAGAAGATGAGGACGCCGGTGACTCGATGAGCCACCCAGGACCACATTCCTTCCCGGCCGCGGTACAGCGTTCCAGCCGGCACGGAAGAACCCTCCGGGAGCGGTGTTGAGGGCCGGCCGGCTTCAGTGTCGGTCTGACCCGGCCGGGTACGGTCCACCGGCCCCGGTCATCGTAGCGACGCAATGTCGGTTCCCTCGCGCCGGGTCCATAGGTGTGATCAAACAGGCAATCAAACAACCTCATACGGCCTAGAGAATGCCGTGTGCGGGGTGCGGCGCGTCCGGTTCGTACGACGTTGCCACGAGATGCGCGAGCCGGGCGCGGGCCAGTCCGCGCAGCTCGTCGGCGGCGATGGACCGCTCCTCGTCCGGGTCGTTGGTCATCCGCAGCCTGATGCCGCTCAGGACCCGGTCCAGGTGCTCGGCCGGGTCGACCCCGTCGAGGCAGATCACGAAGGCGTGCCGGAAACTGCTCTCGTACGCCGCGTGGGCCGCGGCCAACGCCGTGCGCGCCGTCTGCGGGGCGCTGTCGTGCAGGCCGGGCGAGGACTCGTCGGCCAGCGCCTCGTCGAGGTCGGCGGCGCTCAGGTCGTAGCTGGCCTCGTCGGCCGCGGCGAGCAGCGCCTCCAGGTCCGGGTAGGGGCGGTGGGCCGCGATCCGCAGGGCCCAGCGGCGGCTGGCGCAGCAGGCGAGCAGGGCCGCCTCGGCCGCGCCGTCGGAGGCGCGGTTGAACCGGTCGAGGCCGCCGGGGTGCGCGGGGGCCGACGGAACGGGTGTGCCCCGGCTCTGATTCGGTATGGGGGCCCGCCCCTGGGCACGAGGAGTGTGATGAAGTGTCGGCGGTCGCTTCCGGGGGCCGGCGTGGGGATCGCTGGACAGCGTGGGCTCCTCGAAGACACTGCGCGGGACCGGGTCCTGCGGGACAGGACGTGCTGCGGAGCACGGAGACTGGAGTGGAAAGAGAGGTGGGAGTGCCGCCACGCTATCCACGTGGAGTGAAAGGCGCCCGACGGTTGCGCGAATTTCACCCGGACGTGCGCTCCGGGCCGCGCGCGGTGGACGCGCTCCCCGGTGCTCCGGCGCGGCTCCGTGTCAGGGCCTCGGCTGTCCGGGGTCGCCGGATTCGCCCATACTGGTGTCGGACGGGAGGTATCTGAGTGATGTGGCGTTTCAGGATGTCACGGGCCCGGACGCCGGGATCCGGGGACCCGCAGCGGTCGGCCTCGCCGACAGCGGTGGCCCGGGCCTCCCAGCCGCGCGCCCCGAGGACCCGCCCGGCCTGGCTGCACCGGCCCCGCGGTCGGCGCGCCCTGGTGCTCAGGGCGGCCGTGGCGGGCATCGCGCTGCTCGCCGTGATCATCGGTGTCTGGCCGGACGACGACACCCACGGCGGCCACGGCGGCCCGGCCGACAACAAGCGGCCCTCCGCCGCCCTGCCCTCGCCCTCGCCGATCTACCCGATCTCCTCGCCGCCGCGCACCATCCCCTCCGTGCACGAGCACCGGCCCGCCCGCGGGCCCGGCTTCCGGCCGGTGGACTCGACCCGGGTGATCGTGGCCGTCGGCAGCCCGGGCCTGGCCGACGAGGGCAGGCTGTTCGCGCAGGAGCTGGGCGTCGGGTACGCCCTCGGCGGGCAGCCGCGCGCCGGTGACATCGAGCTGTCCCTGACGCCACCGCCGCCCGCCGGGCAGAAGGCGGTGCCCGAGTCGTACGTGCTGACCACGAGCGACCGCCGGGTGCGGATCGCCGGGCCGGACGACGCCGGGGTGTTCTACGGCACCCGCACGCTGAAGCAGGCGCTCAAGGGCGGCGGTGTGATGCCCGAGGGCGTCGTCAACGACCGGCCGGACAAGCCGCAGCGCGGGCTCAACATCGACATCGCGCGCAAGCCGTACAGCGAGGTGTGGATCGAGGACCAGCTGCGGCAGATGGCCGACCTCAAGATGAACCAGCTCGGTCTGCACTTCTCCGACGACCAGGGCGTGCGCGTCGAGTCCGCGAGCCACCCCGAGGTCGTCTCGCGCGACCACCTCAGCAAGCGCGACGTCCAGCGGATCGTCGCGCTCGCCACCAAGCTGCACATCACGGTCGTCCCCGAGATCGACTCGCCGGGACACCTCGGCGCGGTGATCGCCGCCCACCCCGAACTCCAGCTGCGGGACAAGGACGGCAAGGCCCTCAAGGGCGCCATCGACATCGCCAACCCCGAGTCCGGGCGCATCGTCGACGACCTGCTGCGCGAGTACGCCGAGCTGTTCCCCGGCGCCTACTGGCACCTGGGCGGCGACGAGTACCAAGCGCTCGTGGTGACGTCCCCGGAGACCTCCTACCCGGGTCTCGCGGACGCCGCCCGCGCCAAGTACGGGCCGAAGGCGACCATCCGGGACCTGGCGACGGGCTGGCTCAACGACCGCCAGGCGGCGCTGCGTTCGGCCGCCGGCGACCGCACCTTCAAGGCCTGGAACGACGGCTTCTTCCCCGGGGGCAGGGTCGCGGCCGACCGGTCCCGCGAGGCCGAGTACTGGACCGGCAAGGAGAACGGCCAGCGCCCGCCCGAGGCCCTGCTCGCCGAGGGGCGCAAGCTGGTCAACCTCAACGACGAGTACCTGTACTACGTGCTGGGCGAGCCGAACACCTTCAAGTACCCGACGGGCAAGCGGATCTACGAGGAGTGGACGCCGCTGGTGCTGCGCGGGACCAAGCCGGTGGACGCCAAGTACGCCGGGCAGATCCTCGGCGGCCGGTTCGCCGTGTGGTCGGACATCCCCGGGGCCCAGACCGAGGAGCAGGTGGCCCGCGGCATCCGGCTGCCGCTGCGCGCGGCGGCCCAGAAGCTGTGGGACGCGCGGCCGCCCGCGATGGACTGGGAGGAATTCAAGTCCCTGGCGGACCGGCTGGGCTGAGGTCGCCCGACTCGACGGGCGCGGGGCCGGCGGCACGGGCCGGGCGGCGCGGGGTGCGGGCGTGAGGGCCCGGGGTTCGGAGGCCGGGCCCGGGGATCGAAGGACGACCGGGGCCGCCACCCCCCACAGGAGAGGCCCCGGCCGTCTTCGTACGGGGCCGTTGAGCCGGCCTCGTACTCCCTTCAGCGCCGAGCGTGCGTTTTCTGTCACACCCCGCTGTGTCAGGGGGTTGTTGCAGGTTGTACAAGTCGTGGACGTATGGGGCACCGAGGCCGTAGCGTGCAGATTCGCGTTCGGGGACGCGGCACAGATGACCAGCGGTGACACGGGAACAGTCAGTCAAGACAGGGTGCAGGGATTGCTGGGGGACGACGCGGAGCTGACCGCCGCGGTACTCAGGGCGCAGGACGGGGACGAGGAGGCCTTCCGGGCCGTCTACCGTGCTGTGCACCCACGCCTGCTCGGCTACATCCGCACGCTGGTAGGCGAACCCGACACCGAGGACGTGGCCTCCGAGGCCTGGCTCCAGATCGCCCGTGACCTCGCGCGCTTCGAGGGCGACGCCGACCGCTTCCGCGGCTGGGCGGCCCGGATCGCCCGCAACCGGGCACTCGACCACATCCGGATGCGCGGCCGCAGGCCCGCCGTCGGCGGCGACGAGAGCGAGCTGACCGCCCGGCCCGCCGCCTGTGACACCGCCGACGAGGCGATGGAGGCGCTCGGCACCGGACGTACGATGGCGCTCATCGCCCAGCTCCCGCAGGACCAGGCCGAGGCCGTGGTGCTGCGCGTGGTGGTCGGTCTGGACGCCAAGAGCGCGGCCCGGACCCTGGGCAAACGGCCCGGCGCGGTGCGGACCGCCGCGCACCGGGGCCTGAAGCGCCTCGCCGAACTGCTGGGTGCGGACGGCTCCCCGGGGGACGTGGTGGCCCAGGATGCGGAGGAGCTGGGTGCCGTGCCGTCACCGCGTGCGAGGGAACGCGGTGTGACGCAATCGCGCGCCCGGACGCAGAAGGACATGTGATGGCTGACGAGCGGCACGAGTGGCTTGACGGGGTTGCCGCCGAGCGACTGCTGCGCGGCGAAGGCGTCGAGCCCGGTGACGAGCGGGCCCGCGACGAGTCCGCCCGGCTGTCGGCCCTGCTGTCCTCGCTCGCCCCCACCGGGCCCGCCACCACCGAACTCCCCGGTGAACAGGCCGCCCTGGCCGCCTTCCGCGCGGCCCGCGCCGACGGCGCCGCCAAGGCCGCCGGAGCCAAGGACGCCGGAGCCAGGGACGGCGAAG
Source organism: Streptomyces sp. NPDC048111 (assembly GCF_043202815.1). Lineage (NCBI taxonomy): Bacteria > Bacillati > Actinomycetota > Actinomycetes > Kitasatosporales > Streptomycetaceae > Streptomyces > Streptomyces sp. NPDC048111. Next base: position 56,609 of record NZ_JBIDBD010000016.1, on the reverse strand, counting down.
CCCTCGGTGTCGTACGGGTGGGACGGGCGGCGCGGCTGTCCGAGGCACCCCGGCGCCGGCGCTTCGCTCCGGTACGACTCGGTCTGGCCGCCGCCCTCGCCTGCTGTGCGCTCGGCGGCGTCGCGGTCGCCGCGGGCACCGGCGTGCTGCCCGGCCCCTTCACCTTCGACGACCGGGACCCGGCCCCCGCCTCGTCGGTCTCCGCCGCGGTGACCCCGGACCCCGTCGCCACCTCGCCCTCGCGCACCCTGCCGCCCGGCACACCCGAGCCCGACCGCGCGGTGCCGTCCTCCGGCGCGCCCGTGCCCGATGACCCGCAGCGGTCGGCGAGCCCCGGCGGCCCGGCCACCGGCAGCACCGCCGGACCCGGCCGCAAGGACGGCACCCCGCAGCCGGGCGACCCCGGCGACGACCGCGACGGGGCGAAGGGCGGTCAGTGGCTCGCCAGGACCACCCAGGACTGCCGCGCCTACCGGGCCGGCAGCCTCGACGCGGACAAGCGCCGCAGCCTGGAATCCGCGGCCCACGGCCCGGGCGCCGTGAAGGCGTTCTGCGACCTGCTGCTCGACAGCGGGTCCGGCGGCAAGGGCGGCGCCGGCGGGGACGGCAAGGGCGGCGGCGACAAGGACCACGGCAAGGGCGGCGACGGCGGGAAGCACGGCGGTGGCGGTGGCGGTGGAAAGCAGAGCTCGGTCGGTCCGCGCGGCGACACCGTCCTGGACTGGCTCAAGCCCGGCGCGCTCGCCACGGCCCGCGCCCGCTGAACCCTTCCCCCGTGCCGCTACCAGCGCGCCTTTCCCCACCTTTCCCGGCCCGTCCGGCCGCCCGCCCGGCGGGGACGACATCCCGCAGTAACGTTTTTTGAGACGGCGGCGCAGTACTGAATGAGCCGACTGGTCATCGGCTGCGCAGATGAGCCGGGGTTCCCCCCGTACCCGTGGCTCCGCGCGAATGGCGCGGGCGGGACACGTTCCCCCGGTCCCGCCCGCGCCCTCCCTCTTCCCGGCCGCCGGTCACCCGGCGGCGCCGGGTCACCAGGAGACGACGACCTTGTCGCCGATGTGCACCTGGTCGAACAGGGCCGAGATCTTGGCCTTGTCCCGAACGTTCACGCAGCCGTGCGAGGCACCGTTGTAGCCGCGCGCGGCGAAGTCCGACGAGTAGTGCACCGCCTGGCCGCCGCTGAAGAACATCGCGTACGGCATGGCCGTGTGGTAGATCGTCGAGACGTGGTCGCGGCTCTTCTCGAAGACGCTGAAGACGCCCTCGCGGGTCGGCGTGTACTGCGAGCCGAAGCGGACGTCCATCGTCGACTGCACATGGCCGTCGATCACCCAGGACAGCGTGCGGCTGGTCTTGCTGATGCACATCACGCGGCCCGTCATACAGCGCGCGTCGAGCTTGGTGACCGGCTTGTTGACCGCCCGGCCCGCCAGCTCGTCCGCCGTCGGCTTCTTCGTCATGCCGAGCAGCCGGTCCCAGGTCACGGTGTCCGTGGACCCCGTGGCGGGCAGCCCGCGCTTGCCCTGGAAGCCCTTGACGGCGGCCGTGGTCGCGGCCCCGTACGTCCCGGTCGGGGTGTCGTCGAACCAGCCGATCTGGGCGAGCCGCGCCTGGAGCTCCTTGACCTGGGCGCCCTTCGACCCGGCGGCCATCACCACCTTGGGCGCGGGCCCGGCCGTCGCGCCCGCCGGGGAGCCCGAGGCCGCCGGCTTCCCGGCCGGCTTGCCGTCGTCGGAGGGCGAGGCGGAGGCGGAGGCCGGGCCGGAGGGCGTGGCCCGGGAGGACGCGGAGGCCGAGGGCGATCCCGGCGTGGCGGGCGCGCCCGCGCCGGCCGTGCCGCCCTGCGGCCCGCATCCCACGGCCACCGCGATGACGGCGGTCGCTGCGAGGGTCCTGGCTATGAGAGTGGTGCGTTGGTTCCGGCGCATCGGTCGCCCCCCTGTTCCTCTGTGTCCCCAGAGACAGATTCCCGGGCCCGATGGTTGCAAAAGCGGCCACCCGCATCACGAAAGCTGTGAGCAAGCTCCCAGGGTGCGCCTCTCCATCCGGCGCACGCCCCCCGCTACAGTCCGTCGCGAGGGTCGGGTACCAGCGAGTAGCAAAGCTCTAGCGGGAGGCACAGCACATGGCGCGCGAGTCGGAATCCGGGTTGCCCATCGAGCCCGTCTACGGACCGGAGACCCTCGCCGGCTGGGATCCCGCCGAGAAACTGGGCGAGCCCGGCTCGTACCCGTTCACCCGCGGGGTGTACCCGACGATGTACACCGGCCGGCCGTGGACGATGCGGCAGTACGCGGGGTTCGGCACCGCCGTCGAGTCCAACGCCCGCTACCAGCAGCTCATCGCCAACGGCACCATGGGCCTCTCCGTCGCCTTCGACCTGCCGACCCAGATGGGCCACGACTCCGACGCGGCCATCGCCTCGGGCGAGGTCGGCAAGGTGGGCGTCGCCATCGACTCCGTCGACGACATGCGGATCCTGTTCGACGGCATCCCTCTGGACAAGGTGTCGACGTCGATGACGATCAACGCCCCGGCGGCGCTGCTGCTCCTGATGTACCAGCTGGTGGGCGAGGAACAGGGCGTGTCCGCCGACCGGTTGACCGGCACGATCCAGAACGACGTGCTGAAGGAGTACATCGCGCGGGGCACCTACATCTTCCCGCCGAAGCCCTCGCTGCGGCTGATCGCCGACATCTTCAAGTACTGCCGCGCCGAGATCCCCAAGTGGAACACCATCTCGATCTCCGGCTACCACATGGCCGAGGCCGGCGCCTCGCCCGCGCAGGAGATCGCGTTCACGCTGGCCGACGGCATCGAGTACGTCCGCACCGCGGTCGCCGCCGGGATGGACGTCGACGACTTCGCGCCGCGGCTCTCCTTCTTCTTCGTCTCGCGCACCACGATCCTCGAAGAGGTCGCCAAGTTCCGTGCCGCGCGCCGCATTTGGGCCCGGGTGATGCGGGACGAGTTCGGCGCCGAGAACCCCAAGTCGCTGATGCTGCGCTTCCACACGCAGACCGCGGGCGTGCAGCTCACCGCCCAGCAGCCCGAGGTCAACCTGGTCCGGGTGGCCGTCCAGGGCCTGGCGGCCGTGCTGGGCGGCACCCAGTCGCTGCACACCAACTCCTTCGACGAGGCCATCGCGCTGCCGACGGACAAGAGCGCGCGCCTGGCCCTGCGCACCCAGCAGGTCCTCGCCTACGAGACCGATGTGACCGCCACCGTCGACCCGTTCGCCGGGTCCTACGTCGTGGAGCGGATGACCGACGAGGTGGAGGCGGCGGCCCTCGCCCTCATGGAGCGCGTCGAGGACCTGGGCGGCGCGGTCAGCGCGATCGAACACGGCTTCCAGAAGGGCGAGATCGAGCGCTCGGCCTACCGCATCGCCCAGGAGACCGACTCCGGGGAGCGCGTCGTGGTCGGCGTGAACCGCTTCCAGGTCGAGACCGAGGACCCGTACGAGCCGCTGCGCGTCGACCCGGCGATCGAGGCCCAGCAGGCGGCCCGGCTCGCCACCCTGCGCGCCGAGCGCGACCAGGCCGCGGTGGACACGGCGCTCGCCGCGCTGAAGAAGGCGGCCGGCGGTACGGACAACGTCCTGTACCCGATGAAGGACGCGCTCAGGGCCCGCGCCACGGTGGGCGAGGTCTGCGACGCGCTGCGCGAGGTGTGGGGCACCTACGTGCCGACGGACGCGTTCTGAGCGGGACGGACACCCTGCGGGGGTGATCCCGGGCCGGGTGCCGGCGGTCCGGGACCGTGTCCCCGGTCCGGGCGGAACGGTCCGGTCCGCTCCATGAAACGCGTGTGACCGCTGTCGTACCCGCGTGCGACACTCGCCGCATGCTGGGTGTGCACGACCTTCCGACCTATCTCGCCGGCCTCGCACTGATCATCCTGTTGCCGGGCCCCAATTCGCTGTACGTGCTGTCCGTCGGCGCCCGCCGCGGGGTGCGCGACGGATACGCGGCGGCCGCCGGCGTCTTCACCGGCGACACGGTGCTCATGACGCTGTCCGCGCTCGGCGCCGCCTCGCTGCTGCAGACGACGCCGCTGCTGTTCGCGGCGGTGAAGTACGCGGGCGCGGGCTATCTGTGCTGGCTCGCGGTCGGCATGCTGCGCCAGGCGCGCGCCATGTGGCGCACCCGGCACGAGCAGGCGCAGGACGGCCAGGCCGCCGCGGCGGACGGGGCGGGCGAGCGCCCCTACCGGCGGGCGCTGATGCTGAGCCTGTTCAACCCGAAGGCGATCCTGTTCATGATCTCCTTCTTCGTGCAGTTCGTGCAGCCCGACTACGCCTACCCGGCCCTGTCGTTCCTGCTGCTCGGCGCGCTGCTCCAGCTCGGCAGCTTCCTGTACCTGTCGACGCTGATATTCAGCGGGACGCGTCTGGCCGCCGCCTTCCGCCGCCGCAAGCGCCTCTCGGCCGGTGCCTCGTCGGCGGCGGGCGCGCTGTTCCTCGGCTTCGCGGTGAAGCTGTCGCTCAGCGGGGTCTGACGGGCCGCCGGGTGAGCGCCCTGCGCAGCAGCGGGGTCGCCCGGCGTTCCACCTGGCGGTGCAGCAGCCAGGCCAGCAGCAGCATCACCGCGATGGTGAGGGCGAAGGTGGCCGGGGCGGGGATGCGCAGCCCGCGGTGCAGTACGCCGACGACCACCCAGCCCAGGTGTTCGTGCACCAGGTAGAACGGGTAGGTCAGGGCCCCCGCCACGGTGAGCCAGCGCCAGTCGGCCCACCGCAGGTGGCCGAGCGCGACGGCGCCGACCAGCGCGAAGCCCAGCGTGACGATGGCGATGATCACCGTGGCGTGCCGGTTGGAGAAGGCCCCCGGGTTCGGCCGGTGCCACAGACCGGCGACCGCCCAGTGCTGGCCGATGGCCCAGCTGACGGCGACGATGCCCCAGGCGGTGACGTCGCGCCGGTTGCGGTGCAGCAGGTACAGGCCCATGCCGCCGATGAAGAACGGCGCGTACTGGGGCATGAACACCGCGTCGAGGAAGGGCTGGTGGGCCGTCGCGGTGAGCGCCGCCGCCACGGTCCAGCCCGCGCAGAACAGCACCACCCGGCGCCGGGTCACCCCCGGCAGGACGACGCAGAGGGCGAACAGCGCGTAGAAGCGCAGCTCGGCCCAGAGCGTCCAGCACACTCCGAGCACCCGGGGCACCCCGAGAGGCATCTGGAGCATGGTCAGGTTGACCACGAACTCGCTCGGCGTCACGGCCCGGTAGACCACCCAGGGCAGCGCGAACACCGCGGTCACCAGGATCAGCGCGGCCCAGTACGCCGGGTAGAGCCGGGCCACGCGGGAGGCGAAGAAGGCGCGCAGCGGGCGGCCCCAGCCGCTCATGCAGATGACGAACCCGCTGATGACGAAGAAGATCTGCACCCCGAGGCAGCCGTAGGAGAACCACTCGTGGGCGGCGGGGAAGAGCTTCTTGGGGGAGGCGCCCCACCCCCGGCTGATGTCGCCGGAGCGCCCGCCGTAGTGGTAGAGCGCCACCATCAGGGCGGCCGCGAGCCGCAGTCCGTCGAGCGCCCGGAGCCGGGAGACCGGCGCCACCACCGGGTCGGGTGCGCCCGCGCGTGGCAGCGGCGGCCCGCCGTCGGTGCTGCGTACCCGGGGCAGGGTGTTGGTCACGGCGTCTCTCTTCCCGGCGTTCCGCCGCGGCCCGTCCGGCCCCGGCGTCGACAGAGTAGGACCGCCGGGAGCCGAACCGCCGCCCGGGCAAAGGGAGTTCCGCTGACCGCCGCGCCCCGTTCACCTCGCGCCGCGACGGGTTCGCCCGGACGTCGGTTTCGGCGTCAGGGGCGCCGGACGCCCACCGAGGTGAGGTAGGCGTCGAGACCGGCGGCGCTCTCGCCCGCCCAGCCCACGTAGCCGTCGGGCCGGATCAGGAACAGACCGCGTCCGTACGCCGCGTACGGACCCAGTGCGTGCACCCGGACCTGGTCGAGGTCGAGGTCGAGCGCGGGGGCCGGCGTGTCGACGGCGAGCAGGGTGAAGTGCGGACCGCGCAGCAGGTCGAAGATCCTGCCCTCGGGCAGCGGCCCGTCCGGCGCGCGGTCGCCCGCCTCCAGGCAGCCCGCCCGGCCGGCCGAGAGCGGACCGCCGCGGTAGTGGAGGGCGAGCTGCGACACCTCGTCGGGGCGGCGGCTGTTCTCGCCGGTGAGGAAGGTGCGGTGCAGCCGGGTGGTCATGCCGAGCACGCCGGCCGCGACGGCCCTGCGCTCCTGCTCGTAACTGTCGAGCAGAGCGTCCGGCGCGCCGTGGCGGAGCACCTGGGCGAGCTTCCAGCCGAGGTTGTACGCGTCCTGGACGCTGGTGTTCAGGCCCTGGCCGCCGGCCGGGGAATGGATGTGCGCGGCATCGCCCGCGATCAGGACGCGGCCCGCGCGGTAACGCTCGGCGAGCGCCGCGCGCGGGCGGAAGTCGGAGGCCCAGCGCACCTCGATGACCTGCGCCTCCGTGACGGGCGTGCGGGAGGCGAGCAGCTTGCGGACGCCCGCCGCGCTGGTGTCGGGGACCGCGTTCGCATCGGCGTACTGGGCGATCAGCTGGAAGAGCCCGGCCTCGCCGGGCAGCGGGCAGAGCGCCACCCCGCCGTCCGGACTCCCGTTCCACAGGTGCCAGTTGACGTCGTCCACGTCCGCGTCCGCGGTGACGGTCAGGTCCGCGACGAGCATCGGCTTCGGGTCGACGCTCTCGCCGTGCATCTCGATCCCGAGCGCGCGGCGCACGCCGGACCGCCCGCCGTCGCCCGCGACCAGGTAGCGGGAGCGGACGGTGCGGCCGTCGGCGAGGCGAGCGGTGACGCCGTCGGCGTCCTGGTCGAAGGACGTCATCCCGGCGCCGAACTCCACGGCGCCGCCGAGGCTCCTCAGGTGCGCGTACAGCAGCTCCTGGAAGCGGGACTGGCCGATCAGCAGACCGTCGGGGTAGGGGTCGCCCTCGCTGGGCGTGCCGCGCCCGATCATGTCCCACTCGCGGCCGCGCCCGGTGCCGTCGGGCCCGACGCGGTCGAGCATCCGCGGATAGGCGCGGCCGGCCGCGCGCACACTCCCGGCGAGCCCCAGGTCGTCGAGCACCTCCAGGGTGCGCGGCTGGAGGCCCTTGCCGCGGGAGCCGGGGAAGAGCCGGTCGGACCGCTCGACGAGGACGGCGGGCACGCCCCGGCGGGCGAGGTCGATGGCGAGCACGAGCCCGGTGGGACCGGCGCCGACGATCAGCACGTCGGTACGGACGGAACCCGCTTCCTTAACAGCGTTAAATTCCATGCCTCGAAGCTTGCGCTTAACGGTGTTAAATTGTCAAGGTGGCTACGACGAAGATCGACCGGGCGCAGGTCGCCGACACCGCGCTGAGGCTCCTGAACGAGGTGGGCCTCGACGGGCTCAGCCTGCGGGCCATCGCCAAGGAGCTGGGCGTCCAGGCGCCCGCCCTGTACTGGCACTTCAAGAACAAGCAGGCGCTGCTCGACGAGATGGCGACGGTGATGTACCGGAGGATGGCCGCGGACGGAGTGCCCGGTGCCGGCGAAGCCACGTGGCAGGACCAGCTGCGGGCCGTCAACCGCGCCCTGCGCGCGATGCTGCTCGCGTACCGGGACGGCGCGAAGGTGTACGGCGGCGCCCGTTTCACCGGCACCGAGCACGCGCGGTCCATGGAGGTCTATCTCGAACGGATGCGCCGGGAGGGCTGGGAGCTGCGCGACGCGGTACGGGCCGGCACGCTCGCGTACGCCTACACGATGGGCTTCGTCGCCGAGGAGCAGGGCAGTGTGCCCCGGCCGGGCGAAGGGGGCGAGCCCGTCGACCTGGCGGCCCGCGCGGAGCGCCTGGCCGCCTACCCGCTGGCGGCGGCGGCCGGCACGGAGATCTTCGAGTCGTTCGACGAGCGGTTCGAGGAGGGCCTGAACGTCCTGGTGGCGGGTATCGAGGCCAGCTATCAGCCGCGCCGCTGACGGCGGCCGGGGTCGGCAGCGGCGTCAGCGGCGCCGGCGGGCCAGCGTGCGGGCGCGGCGGGCGATCCGGCGCACGGTCGCGTTGCGCGGGACGAACCCCAGCTGGGAGGGGAGCGCGCCCGGCAGGGCGAGCACGGTCAGGCGGCGGCGCTTGAAGTACCGCCAGGTGTGCGCGTCCAGGGACGTGGCGAGGTACCGCTCGGCCGCACCCCGCAGATCGGGCCGCAGCTCAGGCTGCATCGCGTACCCCACCGCGCCGATCAGCCCCGGCAGGTCGACGGAGGGTGGCGTCCCGCCCTCCAGGGGCGCGAGGAGGGCGTCCGCGATCGTCACCGGCACCCGGTTGCTGTTCTGGTAGGGCGCGAGCCGGTCCAGGAGCAGCTCCGTGCCGACCCGGGCCACCGGGATCCCGTAGAACGCCGACGCCGTCAGGAGGGCCGTCGAGAAGCAGCCCACCACCAGTGCGGGGGAGAGCCGCTCGTACAGCACCTCCGCCAGCAACGGGCGCTCCAGAACCGTCAGTTGGGCGCCGAGGGCCGCCGCCTCCGCCACCAGGGCCGCCGCTCCGGCGGGCGGGGCCGAGGGGTGCGGCTTGAAGACGATCCTGCGCAGGCCCCGCGCCACCGCGCCGCGCACCATCCGCAGATGCAGCTCCTCCTCCTCGGCCGGGGTCAGGATGGACAGCGCGGAGAGGTACTGGCCGAGGAGCAGCGCCATCGGCTCGCCGTCCGCCGTGACGCCCAACTCGTCCTCGAACGCGGCCAGTTCGGAGACGGTCTTCAGGAAGGCCGCCGTCGGCACCGTCTCGCCCGGCACCGCGAACTCGCCCAGCAGCAGCGGACGCAGCTCGGGCACCAGGTCGAGGTGGAGCACCCGGCGCACCCGCCCGCCGATCAGCGGGTCCAGCTTGTTGCGGGTGGGGCCGTACGTCATCAGGCCGTCCGCGTAGACGGTCACGGGCGCGTCGGGGAAGAGCTGGGCCACCGCCTGCGCGGGGTTGACCTGGATGGATTCGAGGGCGAGCTCGATCCGGTCGTCCCCGAGGTCCCACAGGGCCCTCAACTGCCGTTCCCACAGCGGAGCGTCGTCGGGCCGGGGCGACCAGCCGCCCGGGTGGAACGGGGCGATCGTGTCGTTCCAGGAGAGCACCCCGTCGAAGTGCGCGCGCAGCCGTGCGAAGCCGGGCATCGTGTCCAGCGGCGCCGACGTCTCGGGCACGGCGGCGTTGTCGCTGACGAGCAGCAGCCGCCGGTCCGCCGCGGGGAAGCAGCCGCTGTCCAGGGCGGCGGCCAGCGTGGCCACGCCGTACAGGGTGGACGCCGCGAAGATCTGGGTCGTACGCATCAGGCAGCGGCCCCCGCCCGTGAGACGGCCGGGCGGTGGCGCAGCTGGCGCAGGCGGGCGGCGCGGCGCGCGTCCATCGCGTTCAGCGCGTCCTTGAGGTGGTCCTGCGGCAGCCGCCGCAGTGCCCCGGCGCTCAGGGACCGCAATTGTCTGGCCACGGCCGGTTCGAACCTTTCGATGCTGCTCATGTGGTGGGAAATGATCGCGCAATACGTCCGCACGGCTTTCGGGAGGAGTTCGTCCGCCTGCGGGTCCTGCGCCGTCTCCGCGATCACCTGGTCGAAAGCGCGAAGGAAATCGAGTTGCCGTACATCGCCGATCTGCGTCAAAGAGGAGGCGACCCCGCGGCGGTAGAAAACACCCAAGTGACCCGTTACCGCGAACGAATCCGCCTCGCGGTGCAGGCGCCATATCCACGGCCGGTCCTCGGCGGTGCGCAGCCCGTCGGTGAAGTGCAGCAGCCCGCGGTCGGCCAGCCTGCGGTGGTACATCCCGGCCCAGGCGAACGCGTAGTCCACCGAGGTGGAGCGGGTGGCCGGCAGGATCGCCTCGCGGGGCGACATCACCTCACCGCGCCGGCCGTGCGGTACCCGGTGCACCGTGCGCTCCCGGCCGGTCACCTGGACGTGGTCGGTGCGCAGGAAGTCGCACCCCAACTCCTCCATCACGGACAGGAGTTGGGCGAAGTGACCGGGCGCGGTCCAGTCGTCACCGTCCAGGTACGCCAGATACTCGCCGCGGGCCGCGTCCAGGCCCGTGTTGCGGGCGGTGGCCAGGCCGCCGTTGCGTTCGTGTCTGAGCAGCACCGCCCCGGGCAGCTCGCGCTCGGCGCGTTCGAGCAGCTCGATCGTGCCGTCGGACGAGCAGTCGTCGACGAGCAGGAACTCGAAGTCGTCGCGGGCGTTGGCGCGCAGACTCCTGAGGGTGTCGGATGCGTAGGCGCGCACGTTGTAGAACGGCACGATGACGGAGAGCTTGACCACGGCGGTGACGCTAAGCGGGTCGTCCGTCATTCGTCCTGTCCGCCACCAAGATGCCGGGTGAACGAACGGCGGCGGGATTGTTAACCGGCCCGCCCGGGCGCACCGCGTGCCGTCAGTAGTCGCGCTGTTAACCCGTTGTTGCAGTCGAGTTGGGCCGCGAATCCGCACGGCTTCCTAGTTTCTACGGCGTGCCATCACGTACCGATTCACAGCTGCGGATCGCGGTTCTCGCGGATTCGGACACCCGGTGGAAATGGGGTGCGCTCACCGCACGCCGCCTCGCCGGACAGGCCCCCCGGACCGGGACCGCCGCCCCCGCCCCCGCCGCCCGCGCGATCGACGGCTTCCTGCTGCGCGGCCGTGCCACCCCCACCCCGCGCCAGCTGGCCGAGGTGGCGGCGGGCACGGACGCGCCGCGCGAAGTGACGATGGCCCAATTCCTGGACGTGATCGGCGACTTGGGCGCCGACGGTGCGGACGGGCGCGGCTACGACGTGGTCGTGCTCGCCCTGGTCGGCGGGGCCGCGCAGGCCGCGCTGCACGGGCTCGCGGCCCGGCTGCGCGGGCGCGCCCGGCGGCCCGTGGTCGTCACCGGCTATGTGGGCGTCGTCTACGAGAAGCTCGCCGACGGACTGCTCCTGCGGCACGGCGCGGACGTCGTACTCGCCAACTCGGCCCACGACGCGCGACGCTTCCGGGCGGTGTACGAAGGGGTGGGCGCCGACGCGTCCTCGGTCACCGAAGCCGCGCTGCCCTTCCTCGGCGGCCCCGCCCACCGGGCCGAGCCCGGCCGCGACACGGTCGTCTTCGCCGCCCAGCCCTCCGTCCCGGAGAGCCGCGCCGACCGGCGTTACCTGCTGTCCCGCCTGATCGGGCACGCGCGCCGCCACCCGGAGCGCGAGGTGGTCCTCAAGCTCCGCTCCAAGCCCGGCGAACACACCACGCACATCGAGGAACACCCCTTCCAGAAGCTCGCCAGGGGGCTGGACGCACCGGCCAACTTCTCCCTCGCGTACGGGAACATGGGCGACCTCCTCGACCGCACCGACCTCCTGGTGACGGTGTCCTCGACGGCCGCCCTCGAAGCCCTGCACCGCGGTGTGCCGACGGCCGTGCTCACCGACCTCGGCGTGCGCGAGGCCCTCGGCAACCACCACTTCATCGGCTCCGGCTGCCTCGCCTCCTGGGACCTGCTCGACACCGGCCACCGGCCCACGCCCGACCCCGGCTGGCTCGCCGCCCAGGGGGTGGCGCCGGGCGCCGCGTACGAGCGCGCCTTCGAGCAAGTCGGCGCGCGAGTGCGGGAGTTGGCCGCTCGTGCGAGCCTGCCGCCGCTCGCGCCGTACTACACCGCCGCCACCGCGCCCGGATATCTGCCGGGCATCCTCGCCCGCCACCGCCTGGCCCCCGACGGCACGGTGGCGGCGGGCGCGGCCCCGGCCGCCGAGCCCGGCGCGCTGCGCCGGGTGATCAGGGACGCCGTGCGCGACGCGGCGCGCGGTGCCTACCGCCACGGGGTGCAGCGGGTCGCGCCCGTCATCCGCCGGATGGGAGAGCTGTGATGGCCCCGAACGCCTCCGAGCGCCCCAGGGTGCTCGCCGTCATCCCCGCCCGGGGCGGCTCCAAGGGCGTGCCCGGCAAGAACCTGGCGCCGGTCGCCGGGGTGCCGCTGGTGGTGCGGGCCGTGCTCGCCTGCCGGGCCGCCCGCCTGGTCACCGACGTGGCCGTCTCCACCGACGACCCGGCGATCGCGGCGGCGGCCCGCGCGGCCGGGGCCGACGTGGTCGACCGTCCGGCCGGCCTCTCCGGCGACACGGCCACCAGCGAGGCCGCCGTCCTGCACGCCCTGGACGCCTACCCGGACACCGGGGCGGTGCTGCTCGTGCAGTGCACCAGCCCGTTCCTGACCCGCGAGGACGTCGAGGGCGTGGCCGCCGCGGTCGTCGAGGACGGCGCCGCGAGCGCCGTCACCGTCGCCCCCTTCCACGGCTTCCTGTGGCGCGAGGACGAGCTCGGCGGCGGCCGGGGCATGGGCCACGACAAGTCCTTCCGGCCCCGCCGTCAGGACCGCCCCCAGGACTTCCTGGAGACCGGCGCCGCCTACGCGATGGACGCCGAGGGCTTCCGCACCCACCGCCACCGCTTCTTCGGCCGCACCGCGCTGGTGCGCACCGACCCGGCCCGGGTCCTGGAGATCGACGAGCCGCACGACCTGGAGCGGGCCCGCGCGCTGGCCCCCGTCCTCGACCGGCGGCCCGCGCCCGCCCTGGCCGACGTGGACGCGGTCGTCCTCGACTTCGACGGCACCCAGACCGACGACAAGGTCCTCATCGACTCCGAGGGCCGCGAACTGGTCGCCGTGCACCGCGGCGACGGCCTCGGCATCGCCGCCCTGCGCCGGGCCGGACTGAAGCTCCTGATCCTGTCCACCGAGCAGAACCCGGTGGTCGCCGCCCGCGCCCGCAAGCTCAAGATCCCGGTGCTGCACGGCATCGACCGCAAGGACCTCGCCCTCAAGCAGTGGTGCGAGGACGAGGGCGTCGACCCCGCGCGCGTGCTCTACGCCGGCAACGACGTCAACGACCTGCCCTGCTTCGCGCTCGCCGGCTGGCCCGTCGCCGTCGGCAGTGCCCACGACTCGGTGCGCGCCGCGGCGCGTGCCGTCACCCGCGCCCCCGGCGGCGAAGGAGCGGTCCGCGAGATCGCCGCCTGGCTCCTGGGACCCGAACTCGACGTCCCCGGCTCCCCGTACGCCCCCGAGTCCCACCACACCCCCCTTCCCCACCACACCCCCGCCTGATTAAGGAAACGCCCTCATGAGCAACCGTCTGCGCACCCTCGGCAGCCGCATCGCGGGACCGGGCCGTCCCGTGTACGTCACCGGCGAGATCGGCATCAACCACAACGGCGACCTCGACAACGCGATCGCCCTGATCGACGCCGCCGCCGACGCGGGCTGCGACGCGGTCAAGTTCCAGAAGCGCACCCCGGAGATCTGCACCCCGCGCGACCAGTGGGACATCGAGCGGGACACCCCCTGGGGCCGCATGACGTACATCGACTACCGCCACCGCGTGGAGTTCGGCGAGGACGAGTACCGCGCCATCGACGCGCACTGCGCCGAGCGCGGCATCGACTGGTTCGCCTCCCCGTGGGACACCGAGGCCGTCGCCTTCCTGGAGAAGTTCGACGTGCCGGCCCACAAGGTGGCCTCCGCCTCACTGACCGACGACGAGCTGCTGCGCGCGCTGCGCGCCACCGGGCGCACCGTCATCCTCTCCACCGGCATGTCCACGCCGAAGCAGATCCGGCACGCGGTGGAGGTGCTCGGCAGCGACAACATCCTTCTGTGCCACGCCACTTCGACGTATCCGGCCAAGGCCGACGAGCTGAACCTGCGCGTGATCAACAGCCTGATGGCCGAGTACCCCAATGTGCCGATCGGCTACAGCGGCCACGAGACGGGCCTGCAGACCACCCTCGCCGCGGTGGCGCTCGGCGCCGCCTTCGTCGAGCGCCACATCACCCTGGACCGCGCCATGTGGGGCTCCGACCAGGCCGCCTCCGTCGAGCCGGGCGGCCTCACCCGACTGGTCCGCGACATCCGCACCATCGAGGCGGCGCTCGGCGACGGCGTCAAGAAGGTCTACGACTCCGAACTCGCCCCGATGAAGAAGCTGCGCCGCGTCGCCGGCGTGGTCGCCCAGGCCGAGGCCGCCGAGGCCGCCGAGGGCGGGGAGCGCGCCTCGGACCGCGCTCCGGCCGCGGTCTGAGGGGGCGGGCCCGCCGTGCCTCGGGACACCTCCGCCACCCTCGCCTTCGTGGAGAGCCCGGTCCAGCTGCTCAACGTCCTGGAGTGGGCGCACTCGCCGGGTCCGCTGCTCGACGGCGTACCCGCGCAGCAGCGGGGCGCGGCGCCCGACCTGTCGGGCCTGACCGTCGTGGTGCTCTCGCCGACCGACCCCATGTCGCGCGGCCAGCTGCGCCGGATGGCCGAGCTGGCCCGCGACGCGGGCACGAAGGTGCGCTGGGAGGAGGCCCGGGGCGGCCCCACGGCGCCGCTGGCCACCATCGGCGGGCTCACCCCCCTGCTGCGCCGGGCCGAGCGCGTCGTCATGGGCGATCCGTTCTCGCGCTACGTGCAGCTGCTGCTCACCGTCTCGCGCGCCCGTGACCTGGTGGTCGTCGACGACGGGACGGCCACCATGGAGTTCGTCCAGCAGCTCGCGCGCGGCGAACGCCTGGTGCGCTGGCACCGCCGCGGCAGCCGGGCCGGCCTGCGCGACCTGGTGTTCGCGCCGGTCTCCGCGGCCGCCCGGCGCCGCCTGACCCCGGCGCCGCGGCGCGGCGTGGAGGTGTTCAGCGCGATGCCGGTCGAGGCGCCCGACGGCGTCACCGTGACCCCCAACACCTTCGGCTGGACGCGGGCGGGCTTCGGGCCGCCGCGGCTGACCAAGGGGGCCGATCTGGTGGGGACCTCGCTGGTGGAGACCGGGGTGGTCGACCCGGAGAGCTATCTGGCCGCGGTCACCCAGCTGGCCCGTACGCACGGGGTGACCCGCTACTTCGCGCACCGCAGGGAGTCCGCCGAGAAGCTGCACGCCCTGCACGCCAGGACCGGGCTCGAAGTGGTGCGCCCCGATCTGCCGCTCGAACTCATCGCGCGGCGCGGCCCGGTGGGCCGTACGGTCCTGAGTTTCCCCTCCACCGTGGTGCACACCCTCCCGCTCGCCCTCGCGGGCACCGGGGTGCGCGTCGTGGTCTGCGACATCGACCCGCGCTGGCTCACCGAACGTGCCTCGCCGCGCGCCCAGGGTTTCCTGGACGGTGTGACGGGAACGGCGCGCAAGGCCCACGGACTGGCGACGGTGGCGGCCTGAGACCGGTGCCGCCTGCGGCCTCCTCCTGGAGGACGGCGGCGCCTCGCCCCGAGGAGGGAGCGCCCGTTCCAGGTCATCGGGCGGAAGAACGAAACACCTTACCCACGTGACGCGATCGACATGCGCCGCGCGACCAGCTTTCTTTCCCCTATGCGGCTGAACTTTTGTTGATCGCGAGCCAGTTGGACCGTCAAGAGGCCTACCCTCAACGAGTGAACCAGTTGATGTCCCGTGAGTCGTCCGAAGCCGATCAGCCCGGCGGAGCACCGCTGCCCGGCGAATTGAGCGAGGCCCTGTTCGCCGAACTCGTCGCCTTCCGGCGGGACTTGCACATGCACCCCGAGCTCGGCAACCAGGAGTTCCGCACCACCGCCGCGATCAAGGCCCGCCTCGAAGCGGCCGGCCTCGAACCGCGCGTGCTGCCCTCCGGCACCGGGCTCAGCTGTGACATCGGCAGCTGGGACGGCGTGCATCCGATGCTCGCCCTGCGTGCGGACATCGACGCGCTGCCCATCCCCGACGCCAAGACCGGCGTGCCCTACCGCTCCACGGTGCCCGACCGGGCCCACGCCTGCGGCCACGACGTGCACACCACCACGGTCCTCGGCGCCGGCCTGGTCCTCGCCGGCCTGCACCGCGAGGGCCTCCTTCCGGCCCCCGTGCGGCTGCTGTTCCAGCCCGCCGAGGAGGTGCTGCCCGGCGGCGCCGCCGACGCCATCGCGGCCGGCGTCCTGGACGGCGTGGGACGCATCATCGCGGTGCACTGCGACCCGCGCGTGGACGCCGGGCGCATCGGCCTGCGGCACGGCCCCATCACCTCGGCCTGCGACCGCCTGGAGGTCTCCCTGGACGGCCCGGGCGGCCACACCGCGCGCCCGCACCTGACGACGGACCTGGTGACCGCCGTGGCCCGGGTCGCCGCCGACGTGCCCGCGCTGCTGGCCCGCCGCATCGACGCCCGCGCGGGGCTCGCCCTGACCTGGGGCCGCATCGAGGCGGGCCACGCCTGCAACGTGATCCCGATGCACGCCGAGCTGGCCGGAACCGTGCGCTGCCTCGACCTCGCGGCCTGGCGCGACGCGCCCGACCTCGTACACGCCGCGATCGACGAGGTGGCCACCCTGCACGGGGCCAAATCGGAGATCAACTACGTCCGCGGGGTGCCCCCGGTCGTCAACGATCCGGTCGTCACGGAGCTGATCCACGACGCCATGGCGGCGCGCCGTGGCCTCCATGCGATCGAGGACACGGAGCAGTCACTGGGTGGCGAGGACTTTTCGTGGTACCTGGAGCACGTACCTGGGGCGATGGCCCGCCTCGGGGTGCGCACGCCGGGCTCGCACGCCCGCCTTGACCTCCATCGGGGTGATTTCGACGCGGACGAGACGGCGATCAAGGTCGGGGTCGAACTCTTCACCGCCGCGGCGCTCCTCGACGGCAACCGCTCGTAACCGGACACTTCATCCCCTGTTCGCGGCGATTCGATAACGGCTTACGAACAGGGCTTTACGCGACATCTACGCGCGTTACGATCCGACGCGAAACCAGCGCCGGTAGGGGCGCCTCGGTTCAGGTTTGAAGGGACCTCCTCTTGCGCCGGGTATCCAAGATCGCAGCGGCCGGTATCGCCACCGCCGCGCTCGCGCTTTCCGCCACCGCCTGTGGCTCCACGTCCTCGCAGAAGGACTCGGGCAGCTCCTCGTCGTCGACCGGCGGCAAGGGCGTCAAGATCGGTGTCGCGTACGACGTCGGCGGCCGTGGCGACCACTCGTTCAACGACTCCGCCGCGCGCGGTATCGACAAGGCCAAGGCCGAGTTCGGCGGCTCCGTCAAGGAGCTGACCGCCAAGACCACCGACACCGAGGCGGACCGCGAGCAGCGTCTGACCGACCTCGCGGGCGCGGGCTACAACCCGGTCATCGGCATCGGTTACGCCTACGCGAACTCGATGAAGAAGGTCGCGGGCAAGTACCCGAACGTCACCTTCGGCATCGTCGACTCCGTCGTCGAGGGCCCGAAGAACGTCGACAACATCGTCTTCACCGAGGAGCAGGGCTCCTACCTCGCGGGTGTCGCCGCGGCGCTGAAGACCAAGACGAACCACGTCGGCTTCATCGGCGGCGTCGACGTCCCCCTGATCAAGAAGTTCGAGGCGGGCTTCAACCAGGGCGTCAAGGACACCAAGCCGGACGTCAAGGTCGACAACCAGTACCTCTCGCACGGCTCGGACACCTCCGGCTTCGCCAGCCCCGACAAGGGCAAGGAAGCCGCGCAGGGCATGCTCGACAACGGCGCCGACGTGATCTACACCGCGGCCGGCTCCTCCGGCACCGGTGCGATCGAGGCCGTCGCGGGCAAGAAGGGCGCCTGGGCGATCGGTGTCGACTCCGACCAGCACGAGCAGGCCTCGCTGTCCAAGTACAAGAACTCGATCCTGACCTCGGTCGTCAAGAACGTCGACATCGGCGTCTACGACCTGATCAAGTCGATCAAGGACGGCAAGCCGCTGGTCGGCACCAACAGCTACCCGCTGGCCAAGGGCGGCGTTTCGCTCGCCACCAGCGGTGGCTACATCGACGACCTGAAGTCGCAGCTCGACGCGGCCCAGAAGAAGATCGTCGACGGCTCCATCAAGGTCAAGACGACCCCGTGACCCACGGCGGTCCCTGACCGCCCCCGTCACTCCTCGGCCCGGTGAGCAGGGACCGCCCTGCTCACCGGGCCGTAACGAAGTGTCAACTCTACGCGCGTAGGCCGGAGTTGGCGCGCCGTGAGTGTGCTGAACTACTACGCCGGGGGCCCGGCGTGGCACATCAGTACGCTTTCCGGCTTCCCCGGAAGCTCCCCGCCCCCCTGCTCCTGCCCACGAGGAGAGTGCGCCATCAACGCGTCCAGCCCTCCCGCCGTCGAACTGCGCGGCATCACCAAACGATTCCCCGGTGTCGTCGCCAACAAGGACATCGACATCACCGTCCGCAAGGGCACCGTGCACGCCCTGTGCGGTGAGAACGGCGCCGGCAAGTCGACCCTGATGAAGATCCTCTACGGCATGCAGAAGCCGGACGAGGGCACCATCGCCATCGACGGCACCCAGGCCGCCCTCTCCAGCCCCGCGGACGCCATCGCGCTCGGCATCGGCATGGTCCACCAGCACTTCATGCTGGCCGACAACCTGACCGTCCTGGAGAACGTCGTCCTCGGCGGTGAGAAGCTGTACGGCATCGGCGCCAGGGCCCGCAACAAGATCAAGGAGATCTCGGACGCGTACGGCCTCGGGGTCCGCCCGGACGTCCTGGTCGAGGACCTCGGTGTCGCCGACCGCCAGCGCGTGGAGATCCTCAAGGTCCTCTACCGCGGCGCGCGCACCCTCATCCTCGACGAGCCGACCGCGGTCCTGGTCCCGCAGGAGGTCGAGGCGCTCTTCGACAACCTGCGCGAACTCAAGGCCGAGGGCCTGACCGTCATCTTCATCTCGCACAAGCTCGGCGAAGTCCTCTCCGTCGCCGACGAGATCACGGTGATCCGGCGCGGCACCACGGTGGGCACCGCCGACCCCCGCACGACCACCACCAAGCAGCTCGCCGAGCTGATGGTGGGCAGCGAGCTGCCCTCGCCCGAGACCCGCGAGTCGACCGTCACCACGACGCCGATGCTCCAGGTCGAGGGCCTGCGGCTGGCCGCCACCGACCCGGACGGCGTGGTGCGCGAGGTGCTGTCCTCGGTCTCCTTCACCATCCACAAGGGTGAGGTGCTCGGCATCGCCGGCGTCGAGGGCAACGGCCAGGCCGAGCTCGTCGAGGCCATCATGGGCATGCGCATCCCGGACGGCGGCGTCATCACGCTCGACACCACCGACATCTCCACCGCCCCCACGCGCAAGCGCCGCGAGAACGGCGTCGGCTACATCCCCGAGGACCGCCACCGCCACGGCCTGCTCCTGGAAGCGCCGCTGTGGGAGAACCGCATCCTCGGCCACGTCACCGAGAAGCCGAACTCCAAGGGCCCCCTGCTCGACAACAAGGCCGCGCGCCAGGACACCGAGCGGATCGTGCGCGAGTACGACGTGCGCACCCCCGGCATCGAGGTCACCGCGGCGTCGCTGTCCGGCGGCAACCAGCAGAAGCTGATCGTCGGCCGCGAGATGAGCCACAACCCCAAGCTGCTGATCGCCGCGCACCCCACCCGGGGCGTGGACGTCGGCGCCCAGGCGCAGATCTGGGACCAGATCCGCGAAGCCCGCCGTGAGGGCCTCGCCGTTCTGCTGATCTCCGCCGACCTGGACGAGCTGATCGGCCTGTCCGACACCCTGCGGGTGATGTACCGGGGCCGTCTGGTCGCCGACGCCGACCCCGCCACGATCACCCCCGAGGAACTGGGCTCCGCCATGACCGGCGCCGCCAGCGGCCACCTGGAGCACCAGCAGAACACTGGGGGAGAGGACCGATGAAGAAGCTCACCTCCCGCATCGACAAGGAGAAGCTGCTCCTCGCGATCGCGGCCCCCGTGCTCGCGCTCGTCGCGGCCCTTGTCGTCACCGCCCTGATCATCCTGGCCACCGGCAAGAACCCGTTCCCGGCCTTCAACGACATGCTGTCGTACGGCTCGGCGAGCGACAGCCAGGTCTACATCCTCAACAAGGCGACGACGTACTACCTGGCGGGCATCGCGGTGGCCATCGGCTTCCGGATGAACCTCTTCAACATCGGCGTCGACGGCCAGTACCGGCTCGCCGCGTTCCTGGCCGCCGTCGTCGGCGGCGCGATGAGCCTGCCGGGCATCGTGCAGATCCCGGTCATCATCATCGTCGCCATGCTCGTCGGCGCGATGTGGTCGGCGGTCGCGGGCATCCTGAAGGTCACCCGGGGCGTCAGCGAGGTCATCTCGACCATCATGCTGAACGCCATCGCGACCGCGATCATCGCCTATCTGCTCCAGCCCGACCGGCTCGGCCAGCTCGACGAGGCGGGCACGCTCGTCTCGACCAAGCCGCTCCCCGAGTCGTCGTGGTTCTTCACCATCGACATGGGCCCGGCCGGACAGCTGTGGGGCTTCATCGTCGTGGCCGTCCTGGTCGGTGTCGCGTACTGGTTCACGCTCGGCCGCACCCGCTTCGGGTTCGACCTGCGGGCGGTGGGCCAGTCCGAGTCCGCCGCCGCCGCGAGCGGTGCCAACGTCAAGAAGATGATCGTCACCAGCATGATCATCTCGGGTGCGGTGGCCGGTCTCGTCGGCATGCCGACGCTGCTCAACGACAGCCACCAGTTCGACAACAGCTTCCCGCTCGGCCTCGGCTTCACGGGCATCGCCATCGCCCTGCTCGGCCGCAACCACCCGGTGGGCGTCGCGCTCGCCGCCCTGCTCTGGGGCTACCTGGAGCGCACCACCGGCCACTTCGAAGTGATCGGCTACGACAAGGAGATCCTCGGCGTGATCCAGGGCGTCATCGTCCTGTGCGTCGTGATCGCCTACGAACTCGTCCGCCGCTACGGCCTCAAGCGCCAGCAGCAGCGCGTCGGCGCCGAGCTCGCGGCCCAGGCCGCCAAGACCGAGACGGAGGTGACGGCATGAGCGTCACGACCGATACGACCACGACCCCACCGCCTCCGGCCGGGGTCAAGCGGGGCAACGCCAAGCGCAAGTTCTCCCTCGCGCAGGTCCTGCTGATCATCGCGGGCGCGCTGATCCTCGTCTCCGCCGTACGCGTGATCACCGGCGCCGACCAGCTCACCAGCGAGGGCCAGATCAGCGCCGCGCTCGGCCTCGCCGTGCCGATCGGGCTCGCGGGCCTGGCGGGTCTGTGGTCCGAGCGGGCCGGCGTGGTCAACATCGGCCTCGAAGGCATGATGATCCTCGGCACCTTCGGGGCCGGCTGGGTCGGCTGGCAGACCAGCCCCTGGCTCGGCCTGCTCGCGGGCATCGGCTTCGGCGTCCTCGGCGGTCTGATCCACGCGGTCGCCACCATCACCTTCGGCGTCGACCACATCGTCTCCGGTGTCGCGGTCAACCTGCTGGCCCTCGGCGTCACGCAGTACCTCGCCAAGCTGTTCTTCAACGGCGGCGAGGCCCAGGTCAAGGGCGGCAACCCCAAGCAGTCCCCGCCGGCCGACTCGCTGCCCAGCTTCAGCATCCCGGGCCTGTCCTCGGGCCTCGAATCGCTCCAGAACCACCACTGGTTCCTGATCTCCGACCTCGCCGGCATCATCGGCGGTCTGGTCACCGAGGTCTCCTGGGTGACCGTCATCGCCGCCGCGCTCTTCGTCGGCACCTGGTGGGTGCTGTGGAAGACGGCCTTCGGCCTGCGGCTGCGCTCCTGCGGCGAGAACCCGATCGCGGCCGAGTCGCTCGGCGTCAACGTGTACTCCTACAAGTACGCGGCGGTCGCGGTCTCGGGCGGCCTCGCCGGTCTCGGCGGCGCCTTCCTCGCGCTGGTCACCTCGCACATCTACCTGGAGAACCAGACCGGCGGACGCGGTTACATCGGCCTCGCCGCGATGATCTTCGGCAACTGGCGTCCGGGCGGACTCGCCATGGGCGCGGGCCTGTTCGGCTTCTCCGACGCGCTCCAGCTGCGCAACGGCGGCACCACCGTGCACGCCCTGCTCCTGCTGCTCGTCGTGCTCCTCGCGGCCCTCGCGGGCTGGAAGGCGTACAAGAAGGCGATGCTCCAGGCCGCGATCAGCGCGGTGATGGCCGCGCTCATCCTGGTCTGGTACCTGGTCACCGACGACGTGCCCGGCGACTTCGTCGGCGCGACCCCGTACGTCGTGACGCTGCTGGTCCTCTCGCTCTCCGCCCAGCGGCTGCGGATGCCCAAGGCGGACGGCATGCGCTACCGGAAGGGCCAGGGCAAGTGACGCCGACGCCCGACTGGGACGCCCTGCGCACGGCGGCGCGCGAGGCCATGTCCCGTGCGTACGCGCCGTACTCGGGCTACCCGGTCGGCGCGGCGGCCCTGGTCGACGACGGGCGCACCGTGACCGGCTGCAACGTCGAGAACGCCTCGTACGGCATCGGCCTGTGCGCCGAGTGCGGGCTGGTCTCCGCGCTCCAGTTGTCCGGCGGCGGCCGGCTGACGCACTTCACCTGCGTGGACGGGCTCGGCGACGTGCTCGTACCGTG
The DNA here is from genome assembly GCF_043202815.1 of Streptomyces sp. NPDC048111. NCBI lineage: Bacteria > Bacillati > Actinomycetota > Actinomycetes > Kitasatosporales > Streptomycetaceae > Streptomyces > Streptomyces sp. NPDC048111. Next base: position 34,319 of record NZ_JBIDBD010000016.1, on the reverse strand, counting down.
CGGGCGCTGCCGTCAGCTGCTCTTCGAATTCGGCGGCCCTGAGCTGCTGTTGGAGACCCCCGAGGGTGTGCTCACCCTGGCGGAGATGCTGCCCCAGGCCTTCGGCCCGGACCACCTGAAGTAACCTCGCGGCCCCCGCACAGCCCGTGCGGGGGCCGCTCCTTCAACTCCCCTCTATGCGCGTAGAGTCGCGTACGTACCAACGTGCACCAAGCCGGAAGGAATGCCATGGACGTCATCTCCGTCATCCGCACCAAGCGAGACCGGGGCGAGCTGTCTCCCGAGCAGATCGACTGGGTCATCGACGCCTACACGCGCGGCGTGGTCGCCGACGAGCAGATGTCCGCCCTGGCCATGGCGATCCTCCTCAACGGCATGAACCGCACCGAGATCGCGCGCTGGACCGCGGCCATGATCGCCTCCGGCGAGCGCATGAACTTCGACTCGCTCTCGCGCCCGACCGCCGACAAGCACTCCACCGGCGGCGTCGGCGACAAGATCACCCTGCCGCTCGCCCCGCTCGTCGCCGCCTGCGGCGCGGCCGTGCCGCAGCTCTCCGGCCGGGGCCTCGGCCACACCGGTGGCACCCTGGACAAGCTGGAGTCGATCCCCGGCTGGCGCGCGCTGCTCTCCAACGAGGAGATGCTGAACGTCCTGGACACCACGGGCGCGGTCATCTGCGCGGCGGGCGACGGCCTGGCACCGGCCGACAAGAAGCTGTACGCGCTGCGCGACGTCACCGGCACGGTGGAGGCGATCCCGCTGATCGCCTCGTCGATCATGTCGAAGAAGATCGCCGAGGGCACCGGCTCCCTCGTCCTCGACGTCAAGGTCGGCACCGGCGCCTTCATGAAGAACATCGAGGACGCGCGTGAACTGGCGTCCACGATGGTCGCGTTGGGCACGGACAGCGGGGTGAAGACGGTGGCGCTGCTCACCGACATGTCCACCCCGCTCGGCCTCACGGCCGGCAACGCCCTCGAAGTCCGCGAATCCGTCGAGGTGCTGGCGGGCGGCGGCCCCGCCGACGTCGTCGAGCTCACCATCGCGCTGGCCCGCGAGATGCTGGACGCGGCGGGCATCAAGGACGCCGACCCGGCCAAGGCCCTCGCCGACGGCTCCGCGATGGACGTGTGGCGCCGGATGATCGCGGCGCAGGGCGGCGACCCGGACGCGACCCTGCCCGTCGCCCGCGAGCAGCACGTCGTGACCGCCCCCTCCTCGGGCGTCCTGACCCGCCTCGACGCGTACGACATCGGCGTGGCCGCCTGGCGCCTCGGCGCGGGCCGCGCCCGCAAGGAGGACCCGGTGCAGGCGGGCGCGGGCGTCGAGCTCCACGCGAAGCCCGGCGACACGGTGACGGCGGGCCAGCCCCTGCTGACCCTGCACACGGACACCCCGGAGAAGTTCGCGTACGCGCTGGAGTCCCTGGGCGACTCGTACGACGTGGCTCCCGCCGGGACGGCGTTCTCGGCGACCCCGATCGTGCGGGAACGTATCGCCTGACCTGCGGTTCTGGGCTGACGCCCTCGTACGGGTGAACGGGATCGGTGGACCATCGCCGGTCCCGTTCGGCATGCTGGACTGCGTGACGAACCGACGTAGGGAGACCGCCGTGAGCGCACTCACCGTCGACCACTCCGGCACCGGCCACGAGTGGGACGACGTCGTCCGGATCTGGGAGGAGACGGACGCACCCGAGGGCTGCAAGGTGGAGATCATCGAGGGGATCGTCACCGTGTCACCACCGCCGTCCGATGACCACAACGACACCGCCTGGCTCGTGCAACAGCAACTCCTCACAGTGCTGCCGGACGGCTGGGCGATCTACCAGACGCTGGGTCTCGCCCTCCAGCAGAGCGGGGGGCTGTACATGCCCGACCTTGTGATGATGTCGCGATCACGACTGAGCCAGGGTCCGGACGGCCGCACGGCCGCCGAGGACGCAGAACTCGTCGTGGAGATCACTTCGAAGAGCAACGCCAACCATGACCGCGTGACCAAGACGCACGGGTACGCCAAGTCCGGCGTGCCGTTGTATCTGCTGCTCGACCCCTGGCACTCGGGCCGGCCGACCGCCACGCTCTACGGCGAACCCGAACACGGCACCTACCGGGTCCTCGGAACGGTGGAATACGGCGGGAAGCTGCTCCTGCCCGCACCGTTCGACCTGGAGGTCGACACCAGCGACTTCCCCATGCGCTAGGCGCAGCAGGCGAAGCTGATCAGGCGCGCTAGCCCCGCGTCCTCCTCGCACGGGTGAACGGGATCGGTGGACCATCGCCGGTCCCGTTCGGCATGCTGGACTGCGTGACGAACCGACGTAGGGAGACCGCCGCGAGCGCACTCACGGTTGGCCACGAGCCCGGCCAGGGCTGGGACGACCTCGTCCGTCTCTGGGAGGGGACGGATGCGCCTGAGGGCTGCAAGGTGGAGATCATCGAGGGGATCGTCACCGTGTCACCAGCCCCGGCGAACCGGCACAACAGCATTGCGGCCAGGGTCCACAGGGCTCTGCTCGGGGTCATCCCGGAGGGATCACCTCGAAGGCGAACGCCGTTCACGACCGTGTGACGAAGGCGGCGGTCTATGCCGCTGCCGGCGTCCCCCTCTACCTCCTCATCGACCGGTGGGCTCCGGCCGGCCCCACGACGACTCTCTACGGCGAGCCCAAGGGTGGTGTCTACCGCGTCCTGCAAACGGCCAAGTTCGGTGAGGTCGTCCTGCTTCCCGAGCCGTTCGGACTTGCTCTGGACACCGGGGTGTTCCCCCTCGATTGAGCGGGGCGGGCGCCGGTGCGCTCCGGCCTACCGATGAGTTCCGGAAGGGCTCGGGGTCTGCATCGGTGTGGAAGCCATCGATCCCCCGGAGCAGCCCGCCGTCCTTTCCCTCCCCGACCCCCTCACCATCGCCGACGTACCCCTCCTGTGCGAACGGCTGCGCGGGCTGTACGGCGCGGGTGCCCGGGTGGTGGTGTGCGATCTCGGCGCGGTGAGCCGGGCCGACCTGGCCGTGGTCGAAGCGGTGGCGAGGCTGCGGCTCACGGCGCGGCGGGCCGGGGGGCGGGTGGTGTTGCGCAATGCGGGGGCGGGGGTCGTGGCGCTGCTCGATCTGGTCGGGCTGGACTCTTCGTGAGGCCTCGCACCGGATCCCGGGCGGGGTTGGGCCCGGCGCCCTCTTCCCAAGGCAACGGCCCCCCGGGGCGCACCCCGCGCCGGAAGGCGACGCCCCCTCAAGCCCCCCGCACCGGCTCGCCCTCCGCGTCCAGGCGGGTCGGGAGGTCGAAGAGGGGGAACCAGCGTTCGGTGTCGAGGAAGCTGCAGATGCCCGACACCTTGCCCCCGCTCGTCTCGATCACCATCAGCGCCCACGGCGTGAACCCGCCCGCCGGGTCCGGGTGGTAGTGGGCGAAGGCGGGCGTGCCGTTGGCCACCGTCGGCAGGAGGCGCGAGCCGCGGCAGACCGAGCCCACCCCCAGCATCCAGCCCACGATGTCGTCGTGGCCCCGCAGCCACAGGTCGTACGGCGGCATGGACAGCGTCGCGTCCTCGTGGAGCAGGGCGGTCAGCGCCGTCATGTCGTAGCCCTCGAAGGCCGCCACGTACCGGGCCAGGAGTTTTTGCTGCTCCTCGTCGAGCGGGTCCGCCGCGTCCGACTGCTTCGGCTCCGACTCGGCCAGGGTCGAACGGGCCCGCTGGAGCGCCGAGTTGACCGAGGCGACCGTCGTGTCGAGCAGCTCGGCCACCTCCGCCGCCTTCCACGCCAGCACCTCGCGCAGGATCAGCACCGCGCGCTGCTTGGGCGGCAGGTGCTGGAGCGCCGCGACGAAGGCGAGCCGCACCGACTCGCGGGCCAGCGCGGCCTCCGCCGGATCCTCGATCGTGGGCAGCACGCGCCCGTCCGGCACCGGCTCCAGCCAGGTCACCTCGGGACGGGAGTTGAGCTGGGCGTTGGCCACCGGGGTGGCCGCCGTCAGGTCCATGGGGCGGGCCCGCTTGTTGCCCGCGGTCAGCATGTCCAGACACACGTTGGTCGCGATCCGGTACAGCCAGGAGCGCAGCGAGGAGCGGCCCTCGAACTTGTCGATGCTGCGCCACGCCCGCACCAGCGTGTCCTGCACCGCGTCCTCCGCCTCGAAGGCGGAGCCGAGCATCCGGTAGCAGTACCCCGTCAGCTCTCTGCGGTGCTCTTCGAGGCGTACGTCCAGATCCGCCGCCGCTGCCAGCTCACTCATCGGTCCACCCCGTGTCGTGCTGCGCGAATACCAGCACTTCGGAAGCTACCCGACCCCACTGACAATCGCGCGTGAACCGGAGAAGGCGCAGGTCAGTGCGGGGCGTGTGCCAAGTGCAGACGGTGGGTGCGGCGCTCGGCGCGGGCCGCGTGCGAGCCGTACAGGGTGACCGAGACGACACCGAGCACCGCCAGGACGCCGAGCAGCACCGTGGCCGGCCAGCCCGCCGCGTGGAAGGCGACCGCGCCGAGCGTGCCGCCCGCGCTGGAGCCCAGGTAGTAGGCGGACTGGTAGAGCGCGGACGCCTGGGCGCGGCCGTGCTTGGCGGTGTGGCTCACCGAGGACGAGGCGACCGCGTGGCCCGCGAAGAAGCCCGCCGTGATCAGGACCAGACCCGCCAGGATCGCCGGCAGGGAGCTCGCGAGCGAGAGCAGCAGGCCCGCCGCGGTCGTGGACACCGCCAGGTAGAGGGCGCCCCGGCGGCCGACCCGGGCCACGAGCTTGCCCGCGGCCGCCGAGGAGACCGTGCCGACCAGGTACACCAGGAAGATCGAGCCGATCAGGCCCTGCGGAAGGTGGAAGGGCGCCGCGGTGAGGCGGTAGCCGATCACCGTGTAGACCGCGCCGAACACCGTCATGAACAGGGCGCCGATCAGGTACAGGCGCATCAGGAGCGGATCGGCGAGGTGGCCCCGCACGGTGCGGACCAGGGCGCGCGGGTTCAGCGAACCCGGCGTGAAATGACGGGCCTTGGGCAGCAGCAGCCGGAACACGACCGCGCACACCGCGGCCAGCGCGCCCACCGCGAGCAGCGCCGCCCGCCAGCCCCAGGCCTGGGCGACCCAGCCGGTGAGGATGCGGCCGCTCATGCCGCCGATCGAATTGCCCGCCACGAACAGGCCGATCGCCGCGACCAGCGCCTTCGGCTTCACTTCCTCCGCGAGGTACGCCATGGCCGATGCGGGCAGGCCCGCGATGGCCGCGCCCTGCACCGCGCGCAGCGCGACCAGCCAGCCCACGTTCGGCGCGAACGGCACGAGCAGGCCCACCGCCACCGCGACCGCGAGGGACACCGTCATCATGCGGGCCCGCCCGAACCGCTCGGACAGCGCGCTGAGCGGCAGCACGAACAGGGCGAGCGCGCCGGTCGCCGCCGACACCGTCCAGCTGGCCGCGCTCGCCGTGGCCCCGAGGTCCGCGGAGATCAGCGGCAGCAGGGCCTGGGTGGAGTAGAGGAGGGCGAAGGTGGCGACGCCGGCGGCGAAGAGCGCGAAGCTCATCCGGCGGTAGCCGGCGGCGCCCGGGGTGAGCTGGTGCGGGGACGGCGAGGTGGAGGCGGCCACGGTGGTGGACGCCCCGGTACTGGCGGGAGGCATGTCGAAACCGTAGGCCTGCCTGCATTGATGCGTCCAATGCACAGATGGGCGACAATCGTTCCACTCATGCATCAGGCGAGGTCAGGGACGCGCGTGTCATTGAACAGTTACGAAGAATCCATGGAGGACGCCGCCATGGCCCTGGCGCCGCGCCTCGCCTACTTCGCGGGAGTGGCCCGGCACGAGCACGTCACCCGGGCGGCGCAGGAGCTCGGGGTGCCCCAGTCGACCCTGTCGCGCGCCATGGTCCGCCTGGAGGAGGACCTGGGCGTCGCCCTGTTCGCCCGCAAGGGGCGCACCGTCTCACTCACCGCGGCGGGCCGCACCTTCCTCGGCTCGGCCGAGCGGGCGCTCGCCGAGGTCGGCCGGGCCGCCGAGTTGGTGCGCGCCGACGCCGATCCGGCCGCCGGCAAGGTCGCCTTCGGCTTTCTGCACACCATGGGTTCGGAGACCGTGCCGGGCCTCATCCGCGCCTTCCGGGTCGACCACCCCCGCATCCGGTTCACGCTCGTCCAGAACTACGGCGAGGCGATGATCGAGCGGCTGCGCGCCGGTGAGCTCGACCTCTGCCTCACCTCGCCGGTGCCGGACGCGCCCGATCTCGCGGCCCGGCGTCTGGACGAGCAGCGGCTGCGGCTGGTCGTACCGGACGACCACCGGCTCGCGAGCCGCAAGCGGGTGCGCCTCGCGGAGGCCGCCGACGAGACGTTCGTGACCCTGGAGCCGGGCTACGGGCTGCGCCGCATCACCGACGACCTGTGCGCGCAGGCCGGGTTCGCGCCGCGCATCGCCTTCGAGGGCGAGGAGGCCGAGACGCTGCGCGGCCTGGTCGCCGCCGGGCTCGGGGTGGCTCTCCTGCCGCCGCCCGCGGTCGCCCGGCCGGGTGTCGTCGAGCTGACCGTCACCGCGCCCCGCGCGGTGCGCGAGATCGGGGTGGCCTGGCTCGACGGGCACCCGGACACCCCGCCGGTGGCCGCCTTCAAGTCCTTCCTGCTCTCCCGGCGGGGCAAGCTGATCCCCGAGTAGGAAGGGGAAGGCGGTCCGGCTTCTGTTCTTCGGGCAGTCCCAACCGACCTAGTGGCGAAGGGACTTGCCGAAGCCCGCGGCCAAAGGCATGCGCAGGCCGAGCGGGGGCGGCGCGGCGAAGGCGTCGGTGACGGGGCGGGCGTACGGGCGGGAGAAGAGCGTGCCGAAGACGAAGTCCGCGGCCAGGGCGTGGACTTCGGGCCGGTGCTGGCGCAGGGCGTGGCCGTCCGAGTGCACCTCGAAACGGCAGGTGTCCCGGTTCGCCTTCTTGGCGCGCTCGGCGAGGCGGTAGGAGAGCTCCGGGTCGCAGCGCGTGTCATTGGTGCCGTGCACGATCAGCACGCGCCGGCCCACCAACTGCTTGACCGGCTCCGATGCGGCCGCCAGGTCGTCCTCGGGAATCCAAGGGGCCAGTGCCAGAACGGAGTTGACGGCGTGGTGTCCCGCCGCCCGTAACGCGGCCCGGCCGCCCATGCCGTGCCCGGCCAGGCACACCGGCACGTCGCCGTACCGCCGTACCACCTCGTCCGCCGCCCACGCGGTGTCCGTGGCGAGCCGTGCGTCGCCGCCGTTCCAGCCCTGGCCGCGGTAGCGCACGACATGGGTCACCAGGCCCTCCGTACGGCCGTCCCTGGCCAGCCTGCGGGCCAGCGGCAGGGCCGCCGCGTAGGCGAGGGGGGAGGGCCGGCGTGCCGAGACGGGGTCGCCGTCCGGCAGCACCAGGACCACACCGCTGACCGTCGCGCCGGCGCCGGTCGCACCGACGGCCCGTCCGAGTCGGGCAGCAGGCAGGGGAATCGCTTGCTGTGCCATGGCAGAACAGTCTCAGAAGCCCGGGTGTACGCCACCCGTCCGCACGGTCACTGTTACGTATCGACGGTGCCGGGACGCCCGGTGATCTACGCGCGTAGGGACTAGAGTGCGCAGATGACGAGCCAGACCGCATCCGTACCCAGCCCGGATCAGATCAGCCGTGCCCCGAAGGTGCTGCTCCACGACCACCTCGACGGCGGTCTGCGTCCTGGGACCATCATCGACATCGCCCGCGAGAACGGGTATGACGGACTGCCCGAGACCGAGGCCGACAAGCTCGGCATCTGGTTCCGCGAGGCCGCCGACTCGGGCTCCCTGGAACGGTACTTGGAGACCTTCGCGCACACCTGCGCCGTCATGCAGACCCGCGACGCGCTGTTCCGGGTGGCCGCCGAATGCGCCGAGGACCTCGCCGAGGACGGCGTCGTCTACGCCGAGGTGCGGTACGCGCCCGAGCAGCACCTGGAGCGGGGCCTCACCCTGCACGAGGTCGTCGAGGCCGTCAACGAGGGCTTCCGCGAAGGGGAACGGCGGGCCCGCGCGGCCGGCCACCGCATCCGGGTGGGCGCCCTGCTCACCGCGATGCGCCACGCGGCCCGCGCCCTGGAGATCGCCGAACTCGCCAACTCCTACCGGGACTCGGGCGTCGTCGGCTTCGACATCGCCGGCGCCGAGGCGGGCTTCCCGCCCACCCGCCACCTCGACGCCTTCGAGTACCTCAAGCGCGAGAACAACCACTTCACCATCCACGCCGGCGAGGCCTTCGGCCTGCCGTCGATCTGGCAGGCGCTCCAGTGGTGCGGCGCGGACCGGCTCGGCCACGGGGTGCGCATCATCGACGACATCGAGATCGCCGAGGACGGGAGCGTGAAGCTCGGCAGGCTCGCCTCGTACGTGCGCGACAAGCGGATCCCGCTGGAGATGTGCCCGACCTCCAACCTCCAGACGGGGGCCGCCACCTCCTACGCGGACCACCCCATCGGGCTGCTGCGCAAGCTGCACTTCCGGGCCACCGTGAACACGGACAACCGCCTGATGTCGGGCACCAGCATGAGCCAGGAATTCGAGCACCTCACGAGCGCCTTCGGCTATACGCTCGACGACCTGCAGTGGTTCACGGTCAATGCGATGAAATCAGCATTCATTCCTTTCGATGAACGACTGGCCATGATCAATGACGTGATCAAGCCCGGATATGCCGAGCTGAAATCCGAATGGCTGTTCCAGCAGACCGCCACGACCAGCGGTTCTGCGAGCGCGGGCGGCTGATCTTAGGTATAGGAAAACGGCCGTGTGTGTGAACGCGCGGCCGTTTTCACATGTTTGCGGTGCGAGCGCCGCGCTGACTACCTTGGCGAGCCGCTCACCTCCCCATCGCAAGGACGAATTTCTGATGAAGCAGTCTGCCAAGACGCTCGGTGTCGTTGCCCTCGGTGCCGCCTTCGCCGCCGCTGCCGCCGGGACCGCCTCCGCCGTTCCCGCGCTCCCGGCCCTCGGCGCGCTGTCGACCGTGACCGCCGGAACCCCGCTCGGCACCCTGTCCAAGGTGGTGCCCGCGGCTTCCCCCGAGGCCCTGACGGGTCAGCAGACGGCGGGCCAGAAGAAGGAAAGCAGCGACCCCGTGAGCGGCCTGCTCGGCGGCCTGCCGACCGGCCCGGTGGCGAGCAACCTCACCGGCGGCGGCCTCACCGGCTGAACCGTCCCGCGCGTCCCCCCGGGGCGCACACCCGGCTCACGGGTGTGCGCCCCGGCGGTGTGTGTGCACGTGTGTGTGCGCAGGTGTGTGTGCGCTGGGCCCGGGCCGCACGCCCGGAGGCGACCGGAGGCGACCGGAAGAGCTACCAGGCGGCGCGCCGGGACTTCTCGGACGGGAACAGCGCCCACATCGCCAGATAGACCAGGAACTGCGGACCCGGCAGCAGGCACGACACCACGAAGATGACCCGCATCGTGTTCGCGGAGGTGCCGAAGCGCCGGGCCAGCGCTGCGCACACTCCGCCGATCCAGCGGCCTTCGGTGGGGCGGACAAGAGGGGCGCTCATGGCGGGCTCCTTCGGAGCTGGAGTGGGGGAGCGGCCGGTGCCGGCTCCCTGGTGATGTCTCCCATGGTCCCGCCGGGCGTGCGTCACGGCGTCGGACTACGGGGCCATGCCGACCCTGGGAATTGTCGGGGTACGTCCCTGAGGGGCATCCTCCCGAAGGACGGGAGCACGCTGTTCGCGCTGGTTCCTGCGACGGAGGCCGCGTCGTCCCGCGGGCACCACGGCGAGGTGGGCGAGCGCCACTCCGGCGGTGTTCAGGAGCAGCGAGTCCACGTCCGGGACCTGTCCGGGCACGGCCGTCTGCAGCAGGGCGATCCCGAGCGAGATCAGGGCTCCGGCCAGCACGGTGCGTACCAGTGAGGCGAGCGGGGACACGCGCAGGCGGCCCCCCACCATCGGCAGCAGCACCCCGAGCGGAGCCAGCAGCAGGAGGCCCTCGCCGATCCGGTGCGCGGCCTCCAGCGGGCCGAGCGCGAGGTCGGCCCTGATGCCGGCGAAGGGCGTCAGATTGGTGGCCGTCACCCACATCACATCGCGTGGCCGCAGCGCGGTCCATGCCACGAGCAGCAGATGGGCGAGGAGGAGGACGCCTCCCACCACGCGGAACCTGATGACGGCGCTGCCGTCCTGACCATGACGCTGCTGCACGCCCCCCAAGACGCAGCCCGTGGCGCGAACGGTTCCGCAGGGCCGACGTGATTCAGGCCGCCCAGCCCCCCGGGGCCCCGCCCGCCCTAGGTGTGGCCGGGGCGGGGGATGTCGCCGAGGGTGGCCGCGCTGTCGGGGTGCGACTTCATCTCCGGCGTGCAGGTGTAGCCGCGCGCCGGGTCCTCGCCCGGCCCGCCGAGCACCACCTGCCGGGTGTCGGGCGTGGCCGGGATGTTCTCCGCGTACGTGCAGACCAGCTGGGACAGGGCGAGCGCGGACAGGTCCGCGGGGGTGCGGCTCAGGCGCAGTGCGCCCGCCGGGTCGTTCGCGCGGGCCGCGCCGACGGTGAGCGGCCCCTTGGCCTCGGTGGTGAACCCGGCGTCCTTCTCGTCCCCCGACGGCGTGGCGATGAGCTCGTCGAGGAGGGCCTGGGCGAAGCGGAGCCGGTCCTGGGCGCCCCGGTTCTCCGGGATCCGCACCGAGCGCTGCGCGGTGACCAGCTGCGTCCCGCACACCAGATAAACGTGCACGGTGACGCCCTCGAACTGCGGGGCGACCGCGCCACCCGGCACCTCGCACGGCACCCGCGACGGCGCGGGCCCGGCGTCGACCGGCACCGAGGTGGGCCGGATCCCGCACCCCGCGGCGGCCAGGACGAGCAGCCCGGTCAGCGCGGCAGCTGCCCGGCGGTGATGGCCTCTCACTGCGCCGCGCCCCCTTCCGGCGTCTCCGCGGCGGGCTCGGTGGCGTCCAGCGGAAGCCGCAGCACGAACACGGCGCCGCCCTCGGGGGAGTTGGAGGCGGTGATGTCGCCGCCGTGGATGTGCGCGTTCTCCATCGCGATGGACAGGCCGAGCCCGCTGCCCTCCGAGCGCGGCCGCGAGGCGCTCGCCTTGTAGAACCGGTCGAAGACGTGCGGCAGTACGTCCTCGGGGATGCCGGGTCCGTGGTCGCGGACCGCGATCACCAGCTCCTCGCCCTCGACGCGCACCGCGACCCGCACCGGCGAGCCGCCGTGCTTGAGGGCGTTGCCGATCAGGTTGGCGAGCACCACGTCCAGGCGGCGCGGGTCCAGACGGGCCATGATGCCGCGCTCCGCGTCGAGTTCGACCGCGTCGAGCCAGGCCCGGGTGTCGATGCAGGCGGTGATCTGGTCGGCGATGTCCACGTCGTCCAGGACCAGTCGGGCGGTGCCCGCGTCGAAGCGGGTGACCTCCATCAGGTTCTCGACCAGGACGTTCAGGCGGCGCGTCTCGGACACCACGAGCCGTACCGCGGGCGCGATCATCGGGTCGAGGCTGTCCTCCTCCTCGTCGAGGACCTCGGCGACGGCCGTCAGCGCGGTCAGCGGCGTACGCAGCTCGTGCGACATGTCGGCGACGAAGCGGCGGCTGGCCTCCTCGCGCGCGCTCATGTCGGTGACCTTCTTCTCCAGCGCCTCGGCCGTGCGGTTGAACGTCCGTGACAGATCGGCGAGTTCATCGGTTCCGGACACCCGCAGACGGGTGTCGAGCTTGCCCTCGCCGAGCCTGCGCGCCGCGTCCCCGAGCCGCTGCACCGGCCGCAGCACGGTGGTGGCCGCCGCCTGTGCGAGCAGCGCGGAGGCGAGCAGCGCGAGGAAGGTGGCGATGCCGAGGGACCAGGCGAGCGAGTTGAGGTCGCGCCGCTCCTGGTCGAGCGGGGCCAGCATGTAGCCGGTCGGGCCGGCGCCGATGATCTTGGTACCGCCCACCAGGTACGGCCGGCCGTGCAGCGTGATCCGCTGCCAGAACAGGTGGTACGGGTAGGCGTTGCTGCCCGTCACCTTCTGCTTCTTGTTCACCGCCTCCTGGAGCGAGGCGGGCACGTCCTTCAGCGTGAAGCCGTCCACGTCGGAGGCCCCCACGATCGGCTTGCCCGGGGCGCGCTCGGCCACCAGGAGCACGTTGTAACGGGAGTTGCTGCTGTCCGCCATCTGCTGGGCGGCCACTTGGAGGTCGTGCTCGGCCGGTTGCAGGGGCAGCGAGGCCGCCCGGTTCTGCATGCCCTGCCGGAAGTCGTTGAGCGCCGAGTCCTGGGTACGGACCAGGACGGCCTCGCGGTTGAGCCAGTACGCGATGCCGGACGCGGAGACGGCCGCGGTCAGCGCGACCAGCGCGAACACCACGACGAGGCGCAGCCGCAGACTGGTCCAGCGCAGCCCGGCGAGTATCGCTCGCTTCACTTGCCCTGCTTATCGGGGGTACGGAGGTGGTGCGGCTGGATCACGAGGGCGTGTCCAGGCGGTAGCCGACACCGCGGACGGTGCGGATCAGGGTCGGCGAGGACGGCACGTCCTCCACCTTGGCGCGCAGCCGCTGCACACAGGCGTCCACCAGGCGGGAGTCGCCGAGGTAGTCGTGCTCCCAGACCAGTCGCAGCAGCTGCTGGCGGGAGAGCGCCTGACCGGGCCTGCGGCTCAGTTCGAGCAGCAACCGCAGCTCGGTGGGCGTGAGTTGGAGGTCCTCGCCGTTCTTGGTGACGGTCATCGCGGCGCGGTCGATCACCACGCTGCCGAACGCCGCCGAGTCGGTGGCCTCCCGTTCGCCGCGCCGCAGCACCGCCCGGATCCGGGCGTCGAGCACCCGTCCCTGGACCGGCTTGACCACATAGTCGTCGGCACCGGACTCAAGGCCCACCACCACGTCGATGTCGTCGTTGCGCGCGGTCAGCAGGATGATCGGCAGCTGGTCGGTGCGCCGGATCCGGCGGCACACCTCGAAGCCGTCGATCCCGGGCAGCATCACGTCCAGCACGATCAGGTCCGGCCGCTGCTCGCGCAGCAGCTTCAGGCCGTCCTCTCCCGTCGCCGCGGTGGCCACACGGTGGCCCTGGCGTGACAGGGAGAGTTCGAGGGCCGTGCGGATGGCGTCGTCGTCCTCGATCAGCAACAGGAAAGGCACAGAGGTCATTCTGGCCCATGGGGGAGAGGAGTACGACCCCCGTCCGCTCCCGGGCCTCCGACGCCACCTTCACAGGCCCCTGTGACAGGCCTGTGACACTCGGCGGACAGCTCGATGAAGTGGCCCGGGCAGGCTCTTCCTCGTAACCAGGCACGCCGATGAAACAGACTCCACCGACGGGGGGCGCGAGATGAACGCACTGCACAGCACCAACTCCAGCGCAGTTGTGACGCGTCTCCACGACGTCGCACGGAGCACCGAGAAGTCCGGCGCCGGCGCGGGGGTACGGGGGTGCGCTCGCGGCGCCGGGCGTCAGCACACGTCCTTCATGACGGTCGTTGACGCCCCCGCGGTTCCGGCCGCGGGGAACAAGCCGCAGAAGAACGGGGAGGCGGCGTACCGGGAGGCACCGGCCGGACACGGCGGCCTGTCGGAGGCGGAGTTCACCGCCTACGTCCAGGAGCGCCGCGCCTCCCTGTACGCCACCGCCTACCACCTGACCGGTGACCGCTTCGAGGCGGAGGACCTGCTCCAGAGCGCGCTGTTCTCCACCTACCGGGCCTGGGACCGCATCAGCGACAAGGCCGCGGTCGGCGGTTATCTGCGCCGCACGATGACCAATCTGCACATCAGCGCCTGGCGGCGGCGCAAGCTCAACGAGTACCCGACCGAGGAGCTGCCGGAGACGGCGGGCGACACGGACGCGATGCGCGGCACCGAACTGCGCGCGGTGCTGTGGCAGGCGCTGGCCCGTCTGCCCGAACTCCAGCGCACGATGCTGGTCCTGCGTTACTACGAGGGCCGCACCGACCCGGAGATCGCGGACATACTCGACATCAGTGTCGGCACGGTGAAGTCCAGCATCTGGCGCTCGCTGCGCCGGCTGCGCGAGGACGAGGTCCTCAGCTTCGGCCGTGACGAGGAGGAGTCCTTCGGCGAGCTGGTGGCCTGAGGGCGGGGGGAGGGGCCGCGGACGGTCCACGGGGGACACGGGGGCCGTCCACGGTAACGGGGAAAACGGGGGGACACGGGGGAAGCGGCGGGGCCATCGGCCCCGCCGCTTCGGTGTGCGGCGCCGAAGCGCCTACGCGGCGGCCGTCGTGCGCGAGCGGCCCGCCGCCGCGCCGGCGATGCGGCCGAGCGCCTCGCGCCCGTCGCAGGCGTGGGCGCCCAGCGCCGTCTGGCGGCCGACGATCGCGCGTTCGGCGCGCATCAGGCGCCAGCCGCGGCGCAGCAGGAACGTCACCGACTTGCGGCCCTCGCGCAGATCGCGCAGCAGCCTGCGGCGGAACGTCGTGGAGGGCCGCCCGCGCAGGCAGATCGCGTCCGCGAGCACCCCGAGTTCCTGGCAGCGCGTCACGATGTCGGCGGCGAAGATGCCCTCGGCGATGAACAGCGGGGTGCGGCCGATGCCGAGTTCGGTGGTGCCGGTGATGGAACTCGTGGCGATGGAGTAGACCGGCACCGCGGTGCGCCCGGTGCGGCACAGCTCGGTGATGGCGGCGACCGCGGCGTCCGCGTTCCAGGACAGCGGGGAGTCCCAGTCGATGTCCGAACTGCCCGCCACCGTCGGCAGGGTCGGGTCGTCGCATTCTTTGTAGAAGTCGTCGAGGCGCAGCACGGGCAGTTCCGTGCGGGCGGCGAGGGACGACTTGCCGGAGCCGGAGGGCCCCGAAAGGAGCACGACGCGCGTCGCGATGGCAGATGAACTCACGGGACACCAGTCTGGGGCATGCACCCGTGAGTGGGACCCCCCGGGGATGCCGTTGGTATCGAGCATCACATCTCAACTACGCTTCGCGTTCGCGCGATTACGCCATTTCGTACGAGAGTGAGTGGGATCCCATGGGACAACACGAGGCGTCGAGCCCCGCCGGAGGGATGCGCCACCGGGCGCTGCTGCGGGCCGGGCTCACCATCACCGCGGCCGGCGCGGCCCTGGCCGGCGCGGGTCAGGCCGCCCAGGCGGCGCCGGCCCACACGACCGGTCAGAGTGCGACGGTCACCGACCTCGCGGCGGCCGCGCAGGGGGTGACCGGGGCCGTCGGGCACGTCTTCGGACCGGCCAAGGGGCTGCGGCTCGACCCGCTGGCCAACACCGGGGTCGACCCGCTGACCAATGGAGTGGGCACCCAGATCGCCGACTTCCAGCCCGTCTCGACGACCGCGGTGACCGGAGTGGTGACCAGCGGCGCGGCCGTCGGGGACCTGCCGGTCGTGGGCGCGGTCACCGGACTGCTGCCCGGCTGACGCGTACGCGAAGGGCCCCGCCGACGACATCGGCGGGGCCCTTCGGTATGGCTCAGTACGCGGAGCCGGAGGCGCCCAGGGAGCCCGTGGGGTGCCAGACGGTCTTGGTCTCCAGGAACGCGGTGAGGCGCTCGGTGCCCGGGTCCGCCGTGAAGTCCACGGCCTTGGCGCGCAGCACGCGCTTGAGGTTGTCCGCCGCCGCGATCTCCAGCTCGCGCGCGAGCTCGGCGCCCGCACCCGTCAGGTCGATCGCGTTGACGTCCTGGTGCGCGGCCAGCGGTGCCGCGATCTCCGCGGTCCTGCCGGACAGGACGTTGACGACGCCACCCGGCAGGTCGGAGGTGGCCAGCACCTCGCCGAGCGAGAGCGCCGGGAGCGGCGCCTTCTCGGAGGCGATGACGATCACGGTGTTGCCGGTCGCGATGACGGGCGCGACGACCGAGACCAGGCCGAGGAACGAGGAGTCCTGCGGGGCCAGCACCGTGACGACACCGGTCGGCTCGGGCGTGGAGAGGTTGAAGAACGGGCCCGCGACGGGGTTGGCCCCGCCCACGACCTGACCGATCTTGTCGGTCCAGCCCGCGTACCAGACCCAGCGGTCGATCGCCGCGTCCACGACCGCGGCGGCCTTGGACTTCGAGAGCCCCTCGGCCTCGGCGACCTCGCGCACGAACTGGTCCTTGCGGCCCTCCAGCATCTCGGCGATGCGGTAGAGGATCTGGCCGCGGTTGTACGCGGTCGCCCCCGACCAGCCGCCGAACGCCTTGCGGGCCGCGACGACCGCGTCCCGCGCGTCCTTGCGCGAGGAGAGGGGCGCGTTGGCCAGCCACTTGCCCTTGCTGTCGACCACTTCGTACACCCGGCCGCTCTCGGAACGCGGGAACTTCCCGCCCACGTACAGCTTGTAGGTCTTGAAGACACTCAGACGCGTCGGAGTCTCAGACATCGAGGTAGCCCTCCAGGCCGTGCCGGCCGCCCTCGCGGCCGAAGCCCGACTCCTTGTAGCCGCCGAACGGCGAGGTCGGGTCGAACTTGTTGAACGTGTTGGCCCACACGACACCGGCGCGGAGCTTGCCGGCGACGGCGAGGATGCGCGAGCCCTTCTCCGTCCAGATGCCGGCGGACAGGCCGTACTGGCTGTTGTTGGCCTTGGCGACGGCCTCGTCCGGAGTGCGGAAGCTCAGCACCGACAGGACCGGGCCGAAGATCTCGTCGCGGGCGATGGTGTGCGCCTGGGTGACGTTGGTGAACAGCGTCGGGGCGAACCAGTAGCCCGCCGAGGGCAGTTCGCACGGGGCGGACCAGCGCTCGGCGCCCTCCGCCTCACCGGTCTCGGTGAGCGCGGTGATGCGGGCCAGCTGCTCGGCGGAGTTGATGGCGCCGATGTCGGTGTTCTTGTCCAGCGGGTCGCCGAGGCGCAGCGTGGACAGGCGGCGCTTGAGCGAGTCGAGCAGCTCGTCCTGGATCGACTCCTGGACCAGCAGGCGCGAGCCCGCGCAGCAGACCTGGCCCTGGTTGAAGAAGATGCCGGTGACGATGCCCTCGACGGCCTGGTCGATGGGGGCGTCGTCGAAGACGATGTTGGCGCCCTTGCCGCCCAGCTCCAGGGTGACCTTCTTGTCGGTGCCCGCGACGGAACGCGCGATGGCCTTGCCGACGTTGGTCGAGCCGGTGAAGGCGACCTTGTTCACGTCCGGGTGCTCGACCAGGGCCGCGCCCGCGTCGCCGTACCCGGTGAGGATGTTGACGACGCCCTTGGGCAGGCCGGCCTGGCGGCAGATGTCCGCGAAGAACAGCGCCGAGAGCGGGGTGGTCTCGGCGGGCTTCAGGACGACCGTGTTGCCGGTCGCGAGTGCCGGGGCGATCTTCCAGGCCAGCATCAGGAGCGGGAAGTTCCACGGGATGACCTGGCCGGCGACGCCGAGCGGGCGCGGGTTGTTGCCGAACCCGGCGTGGTCGAGCTTGTCGGCCCAGCCCGCGTAGTAGAAGAAGTGCGCGGCGACCAGGGGGAGGTCCGCGTCGCGGGTCTCCTTGATCGGCTTGCCGTTGTCCAGGGTCTCCAGGACGGCCAGTTCGCGGCTGCGCTCCTGGATGATCCGCGCGATGCGGAACAGGTACTTGGCGCGCTCCGAGCCGGGCAGCGCCGACCACGTCACGAACGCCCTGCGCGCGGCCTTGACGGCGCGGTCCACGTCCTCGGCGCCCGCCCGGGCGACCTCGGACAGGACCTCCTCGGTGGACGGCGAGACGGTCTTGAAGACCTTGCCGTCGGCGGCCTCGGTGAACTCGCCGTCGATGAACAGGCCGTAGGACGGCGCGATGTCGACGACCGAGCGGGACTCGGGGGCGGGCGCGTAGTCGAACGCGGCCGTCTGCTTTTCCATGGTCATGGTGATCAGTCCACCGTCACGTAGTCGGGGCCGGAGTAGCGGCCGGTCGCCAGCTTCTGACGCTGCATCAGGAGATCGTTGAGCAGCGAGGAGGCGCCGAAGCGGAACCAGTGGCTGT
The DNA here is from genome assembly GCF_043202815.1 of Streptomyces sp. NPDC048111. Lineage (NCBI taxonomy): Bacteria > Bacillati > Actinomycetota > Actinomycetes > Kitasatosporales > Streptomycetaceae > Streptomyces > Streptomyces sp. NPDC048111. Next base: position 16,501 of record NZ_JBIDBD010000016.1, on the reverse strand, counting down.
CCAGCCAGTCACCGCCCACCGTCTCGTTGACCAGGACCAGGAACTTGATGGCTTCCTTGGTGTTGCGGATGCCGCCGGCGGGCTTCACGCCGACCTGGGTGCCGGTCTGGGCGCGGAAGTCGCGTACGGCTTCGAGCAGGACCACGGTGTTGGCCGGGGTGGCGTTGACCGCCACCTTGCCCGTCGAGGTCTTGATGAAGTCGGCGCCGCCCATCATGCCGAGCCAGCTGGCCCGGCGGATGTTGTCGTACGTCGACAGCTCGCCGGTCTCGAAGATGACCTTGAGCCGGGCCCGGTCGCCGCACTCGGCGCGGACGGCCGCGATCTCCTCGTACACCTTGAGGTAGCGGCCGGCCAGGAACGCGCCCCGGTCGATCACCATGTCGATCTCGTCGGCGCCCGCCTCGATGGCGTCCCGCACGTCCGCGAGCTTCACCGCCAGCGCCGCGCGGCCCGCGGGGAAGGCGGTGGCGACGGACGCGACCTTGACGTCCGAGCCCTTCAGCACCTCCTTGGCGGTCGCCACCATGTCCGGATAGACGCAGACGGCGGCGGTGTGCGGGGTGGTGCGGTCGGTCGGGTCGGGGTGGACGGCCTTGGCGGCGAGCGCCCGGACCTTGCCCGGGGTGTCCGCCCCCTCCAGGGTGGTCAGGTCGATCATCGAAATGGCCAGGTCGATGGCGTACGCCTTGGCCGAGGTCTTGATCGAACGGGTGCCGAGGGACGCGGCGCGCGCTTCCAGACCCACCGGGTCGATGCCGGGGAGCCCGTGGAGGAAGCGGCGCAGCGCGCCGTCGGACGCGGTCGCGTCGGCGAAGGCAGCTGCAGGTGCATTGGTGGGCATGGTCACCAGATGAGCATATCTACGCGCGTAGCTGCCTGTACAGCCCCCGGGGCTCAGGTGAGCGGAGGTGAGCTCTGTCACGCGCCTGTGACACGGAGCGGACCCTTCTCGTACAGGTGATCCATAGATTTCTTCTTGCAGCCCCGCCCAGCCTCAACGGCCCCACCCGGCAGAGGAGGCGGCATGCGACCTCTCCTTCTTCTTCCTTCTCCGGCCACTCGGCCGCCCAGCTCCACGGAGTCGTTCATGTCGACCTACGCCCGCACCCCGCTCCGCGCCGCGATCGCCACCGCCGCCCTCGCGGGCGCCCTCCTCGCCCCGGCCACCGCGTTCGCGGCCACCTCGGCGCCGGCCGCCTCGTCCACCGAGAAGTGCCACGTCACCAAGGACGTCGCCTCGGTCCAGCCGCACATGTTCGTCACGCTCACCAACGACCTCGCGGACGGCCCGAAGGCGGAGCTGCGCAACGACCAGGGCAAGACCGTCGCCACCGTCGACCGCGCCCACCCCGCCAACCTCGGCGCCGGCATCAAGCTGGAGGCGCACACGGGCGGCAAGGCGGTCTTCTTCCAGCGCAGCCAGGGCGGCGACGCCCCCTGGAAGTCCCAGGACTTCCCGGCGCTGCCCAAGTCCTGCATCGACCCGGGCACCACCACGTACAAGCTGGTCAACGGCGAGAGCGTGGCGGTGTACCGGTTCTCGACCGGCCACTACCGGGCCGAGTTCGCGACCAACGGGAAGGTCGTCCTGATCCTGGGGACCGAGGCGGTGGGCGAGGACGTGGACGGCTACGTCCACGGCATGCACGTGGCGCTGAACTCCACGACCGGCAGGCTCGTCTCGGAGTTCACCAACGGCCGCTCCGGCTGCACGGTGACCGAGATCGTGCCCAGCGTCTTCCACGACGGCATGTCGGTGAAGCTCACCAACAGCCCGCAGGGCGCGAAGGCCTCGCTGCGCGACAGCAGCCTCAAGGTGCTCGCCACGGTCGACGCCGCCCACCCCGTCAGCGGCCAGGGCATCCGCGTGGACGGCGCCCGCACCAGCGCCCCGAAGCTCGGCCAGCGCACCCAGGGCGGCGGCACCCCCTACCGCTACACCGCGTTCCCGACCCTGCCCAAGGGCTGCGCCGTGAACGGCACCCCGGCCAAGACCCCGGCCGCCGCCGCGGCCAACTCCCCGGCGCAGAACGGCGGTCAGACCACGGTGGTGCCCAAGGGCGCGGTCGCGGCCGGTGCCGAGTTCCAGCAGGGCGGTGGCGACAAGGGCCTGCTGATCGCGGGCGGAGCCGCAGCCGTGGCCGCCGCCGGAGCCGGCGTCTTCGTCCTGCGCCGCCGCGCCGGCGCGAGCAACTAGCTTGCTGAGGCCGGGTGTTGAGCCCGGCCGCCGGGAACGACCCGCCCGGGCGGGCCTCCTCCAGGAGGCCCGCCTTCCTCCTTCGCCCCCTCACTTCGCCCCCGCCCTTCGCCCCCCTTCGCCCTTCCTTCGCCGGCCCGGAGCGCCCCATGTCCCCTACGCGCACGGCCCGTTCGGCCGCCGCCGTCCTGCTCGTCCTCGGCGCCGGCCTCACGGCCGCCGGCTGCGGGTCCGCCACCCCCGCGGCCACCCCGCCCCCGACCGTCTCCACCGCCTCCCGTGCGCCCGCGGCTCCGAAGGCCGCCGCCCTGCCCGCCTCCGAGCCGGTCCGGGTGCGGATCCCGTCGGCCGGGGTGGACACCGGGCCCGTCCTGCACCTCGGGCTCGCCGACGACGGCACCGTCGAGGTGCCCTCGGTCGCCGACGCCGACCGGATCGGCTGGTACGACAAGGGGGTCACCCCGGGCCAGCAGGGCCCCGCCGTGCTCATCGGGCACTTCGACACCGTCAGGGGCCCGGCGGTCCTGAAGGACATCTCCCGCGTCAGGGCCGGCGACACCGTCTCGGTCGTCCGCGCCGACGGGCGCACCCTCGCCTTCCGCGTCCGCGCCCTGGAACAGGTCGACAAGAAGACCTTCCCGACCCAGAAGGTGTACGGGAACACCGACCGCCCGGAGCTGCGGATCATCACCTGCGGCGGCGAGCTCACCGGCGGGCACCGCCCCGACAACATCATCGTGTACGCGGATCTGGTGGCCTGAGCGAACCCGGCCGCGGGGGCGTGAGGCAGAATCGGGCCATGACGAGCCCCACGCCGCCCACCGAGCCGGCCTACGCCGACCGGACCTACCGCTCCGCCGCCGGTATCGCCGGCGGCGCGCTGCTGCTCGCGATCGGCATCTGGCTCGGCGTCGACGCCGTGATCCAGGGCCACGGCAACGCGCCCTGGCTGTCGCTCGCCGTGCTGCTGTGCGCGGTCCCGCTGATCGTCGCCTTCAGCTTCCGCCCGGCGGTGTTCGCGGGCGCGGACCGGCTCCTGGTGCGCAACCCGTTCCGCACGATCACCCTGCCCTGGGCGTCGGTGGCGGACGTACGGGCCGGCTACTCCAGCGAGGTCTTCGACCAGGAGGGCGGCAAGTACCAGCTGTGGGCCATCCCCGTCTCGCTGCGCCAGCGCAAGCGGGCCGCCCGCCGCCAGGTGCGCGACGCCACGGTCGACGGCCAGACGGGCACCTCGCTGACCACCGACGTCACCGACACCGGGGCGCGGATGGCGCCCACCGACCAGGCCATCCGCGCCCTGCGCGAGCTCGCCGAGCAGAGCGCCGCGCGGGAGAGTGCGCAGGGCCCGGTGAGCGTCCGCTGGGCGTACGAGGTCATCGCGCCCGCGGTCGCCGGCGCGCTCCTGTTCGTGGTCCTGCTCGCCATCGGCTGAGGCCGGGGCCCGCCCCGGCCGGGGCGCGGCCCGTCACGGCGGCCCCGGCCACACCAGGAGCATGTACGCGCCCAGCCAGGCCGACGACAGGGCCGCGGCCCCCAGGACCAGGACGGCCGTCGTGCGGCGGGTCCGGGCCAGCGCCAGCGCGAGCGGGAGCAGCAGCGGGAAGCCCGGCACCAGGAAGCGGGCCCGCGGGAAGTAGACGCCCCCGCTGCCGAGCACGACGAGCAGCAGGGCGCCGGTGAAGACCAGCAGCACCAGCGGCTGGCGGTCGGCGACGGACAGCAGGTACAGCGCGCCGGAGGCGATCAGGATCAGCGTGACCAGGGCGAGGAACAGCGGCGGCCGGTTCGCGTAGACCAGGATGGCGCGCATGTCGCGCAGGGTGCCGATCCCGCCGTCCCACTCGTTGGACCAGAGCCTCTGCACCGCGAAGTAGCCGTCCCAGCGCCCGAGCCGCACCCCCACCCACGCCACGTACGCGCACCAGCCGAGCGGGGCGAGCAGGCCGCCGAGCACCGGGCGCGGGGCGAGGCGCCGGTCGCGCACCAGGGCCGCGAGCGCGGCCAGGGAGACCGCCGCCGCGACGGCGATGCCGGTCGGCCGGGTGAGACCGGCGAGCGCCGCCAGCGACCCCGCCCACACCCAGTGCCGGCGCAGCACGCCGTACAGGGCCCAGGCCGTCAGCGCGGTGAACAGCGACTCGGTGTAGCCCATCCACTGCACGACGCCGACCGGCATCGCGCCCCACAGGACGGTGAGCAGGGTGCCCGTGCGCCGGCCGTGCAGGCACTCGCCCACCGCGAACACCCCGCACGCGGCGACCAGCGAGCACGCGACGGCCAGTGCCAGGGCGACGCTCGCGCGCGAACCCGGTGTGACGGCCGCCGCCGCCTTCACCAGGGCCGGGTACAGCGGGAAGAAGGCGAGGTTGTTCAGGTCCCCGGCGCGCAGGACGTGCGTGTAGCCGTGGTCGGCGATGCCGAGGTACCAGTTGGAGTCCCACGACGTGGCGAGAGTCGGCCAGAGCCCGTGGTGGCGCAGGTGCGCCCACCGGGCGAGGACGAGCGTGCCGAGCAGGCGCACCGCGAGATAGCCGAGCAGCGCGGGCCCCGCGAGGCGCAGTGCGGTACGGGCCCGCTCCGCGGCCGGCGGCCGGCTCGCCGTGCCGTGCGGGGCGGGGTGCCGGCGGGCGGCGGGGACGGGGCCGCGGCGGACCGTGGTCGATGCTGGGGGCGGCGCGGTCGGGGCCACGGCGACAGCTCCTTGGCTCGGGCACGGCGAGAGGTACGGGGGTCACCCTTTCTCGCAAGTCCCCGCCCGGTGCCGCACCGCTGCGTCAACTGCCGTACGAAATCACCCGAAAGCGGGACCGGGGCGGTGCTCCGTCGACCACCGCCCCGGTCCCGCCGCTGAAGCCGTCCGTCAGATGCCGGCGGCGGCCGCCAGGTCCTTCTTGATGCCGGCGAGCAGTTCGGCGGCCCGGGCGCGGGCCGCCGCCAGCTCGTCGGCCGAGGCGACCGGCACCACGACCTCCAGGTAGCACTTGAGCTTGGGCTCGGTGCCGCTGGGACGCACGATCACGCGGGCGCCCTCCAGGTAGTAGCGCAGACCGTCGGTGGGCGGCAGCTGCTCGGTGCCCTCCGTCAGGTCCTCCGCCCTGGTCACGGCGAGGCCCGCGAGCGCGGTCGGCGGCTGCTCGCGCAGGCGCGCCATCGCGTCCGAGATCACCGTGAGGTCCTCCACGCGGACCGACAGCTGGTCGGTGGCGTGCAGTCCGTGGGCCAGTGCCAGCTCGTCGAGCAGGTCGAGGACCGTGCGGCCCTGCTCCTTCAGGACGGAGGCCAGCTCGGCGAAGGCCAGGGCCGCCGTGATGCCGTCCTTGTCGCGCACGCCCTCGGGGTCGACGCAGTAGCCCAGCGCCTCCTCGTAGCCGTAGCGCAGCCCGTCCACGCGGGCGATCCACTTGAACCCGGTGAGCGTCTCCTCGTAACCGAGCCCGGCCGCCTCGGCGATCCGGCCGAGCAGCGAGGACGACACGATCGACTCGGCGAACACGCCCGTGACGCCCTTGGTGACCAGGTGGGCGGCGAGCAGCGCGCCGACCTCGTCGCCGCGCAGCATCCGCCACTGGCCGTCGCGGTCCTTGACCGCGGCCGCGCAGCGGTCGGCGTCCGGGTCGTTGGCGAGGACGATGTCCGGGTCCGCGCGCCGGGCCGTGGCGAACGCCAGGTCCATCGCGCCCGGCTCCTCCGGGTTGGGGAAGGCGACCGTCGGGAACGCCGGGTCGGGCTCGGCCTGCTCGGCCACGAGGACCGGCTCGGGGAACCCGGCCCGGGCGAACGCGGCGAGCAGCACGTCCTTGCCGACGCCGTGCATCGCCGTGTAGACGACGTTCGCGGTGCGGGGGGAGCCGGGGGTCAGCACCGCGTCCGTACGCGCCAGATAGGCGTCCAGGACCTCGTCCCCGAGCACCTCCCAGCCGGACTCGGGCCGCGGCACGTCGTGCAGCGAGGCGACGGCCGCGATCTCGGCGGCGATCTCCGCGTCCGCGGGCGGCACGATCTGCGAGCCGTCGCCGAGGTAGACCTTGTAGCCGTTGTCGCGCGGCGGGTTGTGGCTCGCCGTCACCTCGACGCCGGCCACGGCGCCCAAGTGCCTTATGGCGTAGGCGAGTACGGGCGTGGGCAGCGGCCGGGGCAGGACCGTGGCCCGCAGTCCGGCGCCGACCATGACGGCCGCGGTGTCCCGCGCGAAGTCCGCGGACTTGTAGCGCGCGTCGTAGCCGATGACGACGAGACCGTCGCCCTGGCCCTTGGCCTTCAGGTACGCGGCGAGTCCGGCGGCCGCGCGGATGACGACCGAACGGTTCATCCGCATCGGCCCCGCGCCCAGCTCGCCGCGCAGCCCGGCGGTGCCGAACTGCAGCGTGCCGCTGAACCGCGCGGCCAGCTCCGCGGCGTGCTCGGCGTCCGCCGAACTCTCGATGAGCTTGGCCAGCTCCTCGCGCGTTTCGGCGTCGGGGTCCTCGGCCAGCCAGGCCTGGGCCCGCGCGATCAGGTCCTGCGTCACGTTGTCAGCCTTTCGGGAAGGGCGTACGGGTGGGCGTGCGGAAGGGCTCGGGGCTCCGCGGAGGGATCAGATGCGGTCGAGCACGCGGGTGAGCAGCTCGCCCATGCGCGCCGCCGAGTCGCGGCCGGCCTGGAGGACCTCTTCGTGGTTGAGCGGCTCGCCGGTCAGGCCGGCGGCCAGGTTGGTGACGAGCGAGATCCCGAGGACCTCGGCGCCGGCCTCGCGGGCGGCGATGGCTTCGAGGACGGTCGACATGCCGACCAGGTCGCCACCGAGCACGCGGACCATGTTGATCTCGGCCGGGGTCTCGTAGTGCGGGCCGGGGAACTGGACGTAGACGCCCTCCTCCAGCGTCTCGTCGACCTCCTTGCACAGCGCGCGCAGGCGCGGCGAGTACAGGTCGGTCAGGTCCACGAAGTTGGCGCCGATGATCGGCGAGGTGGCCGTGAGGTTGATGTGGTCGCTGATGAGGACCGGCTGGCCGGGGCGCATGCCCTCGCGCAGACCGCCGCAGCCGTTGGTGAGCACCACGGTCTTGCAGCCGGCGGCGACGGCGGTGCGCACGCCGTGCGAGACGGAGGCCACGCCGCGGCCCTCGTAGAAGTGGGTGCGGCCGAGGAAGACCAGGACCCGCTTGTCGCCGATCTTGTACGAGCGGATCTTGCCGCCGTGTCCCTCGACGGCCGGCGCCGGGAAGCCCGGCAGCTCGGTCACGGGGAACTCGGCCTCGGGGGCGCCGAGCGCGTCGACGGCCGGCGCCCAGCCGGAGCCCATCACCAGGGCGACGTCGTGGGTCTCGGCGCCGGTCAGCTCGCGCAGACGCGCGGCGGCCGCGTCGGCGGCGGCGTGGGGGTCCTGGAGCAGGTCCGGGGTGGCAGATGCGTTCACTGAGTCTCTCGCCTCGCGAAGGAACGTCGTCCCGCCCGGTGACTGTCCGGCCGGGTCCGGGGGGTTTTCCCCCGGTAAAGAAGAAGTACGCGCACGAGCGTAACCGCTGAAGTCCTACGCGCGTAGATGTGAAGGATAACGGAACTGTCCGATCCGTTTGTGGCTTCGCACGAAAGCCCGGCCGCGTCGCGCCGCCGGGCACCCCTGACCTGCGGCCGGGTCAGCAGGGCCGCTTGCGCAGCTCCATCACGTAGTCGTGCGGCGCGCCCGCGGACTCCGCCGCGTCGGCCAGCTCGCCCAGGTACCGCGCCGAGGGCAGACCGCCCTCGTACCCGTTCAGGACGTAGAGCCAGGCCGCCTCCTCGCCGTCCAGGGTGTGCACCCGCACCCGCATCCGGCGGTAGATGTCGAGGCCGACGCCCTCCCACCGGTCCATCGACTCCTCGTCGAGCGGCGCGATGTCGTAGAGGGAGACGAAGACCTGGGAGCGGGGGGCCTCGACGATCGTCGCGAGCGCGCCCTCCCAGCCCATCTGCTCCCCGCCGAACGTCAGGCGCCAGCCGTTGAGCCAGCCGGTGCCGCGCAGCGGTGAGTGCGGGGCGCGGCGGGTCATCAGCCGCGGATCCAGGTTGCCGGCGTACGCGGCGTAGAGCGACATGGTGACGAGGGTACGACAGTGGCCCGCGCGGGCCGTTCCCGCGGCCCGCCGCCACCGGCGCCCCGCCGGACCCCGGCGGATCCGGCCGGCCGGGCCCCGGGCGGCCGAATGGCGCCCCCGGGGCGAGGACTCTTGAAGCGTGCGGGACAATGAGGTACGTACTGCGTTCCCCCGGGGCCCCGCCCCGGACCCCCGGCCGGGCGGGCAGGCAGGCCGGGATCGACACTACGAGGCGGACTTTTTCGTGACGCGGATCGTGATCATCGGTGGCGGACCGGGCGGATACGAGGCGGCCCTGGTGGGCGCCCAGCTCGGCGCGGAGGTGACCGTCGTCGACTGCGACGGTCTGGGCGGGGCGTCGGTGCTCACCGACTGCGTGCCCTCGAAGACCCTGATCGCGACGGCCGAGGTGATGACCACCTTCGACTCTTCGTACGAGGAGTTGGGCATCCTCGTCGCCGACGACACGCCGCCCGAGGAGCAGTCCGCGCGGGTCGTCGGGGTGGACCTCGGCAAGGTCAACCGGCGTGTCAAGCGCCTCGCGCTGGCCCAGTCCCACGACATCACCGCCTCCGTCACGCGCGCCGGCGCCCGGGTGATGCGCGGCCGCGGCCGGCTCGCCGGACCGCAGGGCATCGACGGCACCCGCGACGTGATCGTCACCGCCGCCGACGGCACCGAGGAGATGCTCACCTGCGAAGCCGTCCTGATCGCCACCGGCGGCAGCCCGCGCGAGCTGCCCGACGCGCAGCCCGACGGCGAGCGGATCCTCAACTGGACGCAGGTGTACGACCTGGACGAGCTGCCCGAGGAGCTCATCGTGGTCGGCTCCGGCGTCACCGGCGCCGAGTTCGCCGGTGCCTACCAGGCGCTCGGCTCCAAGGTCACCCTCGTCTCCTCCCGCGACCGCGTGCTGCCCGGCGAGGACCCGGACGCGGCCGCCGTCCTGGAGGACGTGTTCCGCCGCCGCGGCATGAACGTCATGGCCCGCTCGCGTGCCGAGTCGGCCAAGCGCGTCGGGGACCGCGTGGAGGTCACGCTCTCCGACGGCCGGGTCATCAGCGGCAGCCACTGCCTGATGGCCGTCGGCGCGATCCCCAACACGGCGAACATGGGCCTGGAGGAGTCGGGCGTCCGCCTCAAGGAGTCGGGCCACATCTGGACCGACAAGGTCTCGCGCACCTCCGCCCCCGGCGTGTACGCGGCCGGTGACGTGACGGGCATCTTCGCGCTCGCCTCGGTCGCCGCCATGCAGGGCCGCATCGCGATGTACCACTTCCTGGGCGACGCGGTGGCCCCGCTGAACCTGAAGACCGTCTCCTCCAACGTCTTCACCGACCCCGAGATCGCCACCGTCGGCTACACCCAGGCCGATGTCGACGCGGGCAAGATCGACGCCCGGGTCGTGAAGCTCCCGCTGCTGCGCAACCCGCGCGCCAAGATGCAGGGAATCCGCGACGGCTTCGTCAAGATCTTCTGCCGCCCCGGCACCGGCATCATCGTCGGCGGCTGCGTCGTCGCGCCGCGCGCCAGCGAGCTGATCCACCCGATCTCGATCGCGGTCGACAACAACCTGACGGTGGAACAGATCGCCAATGCGTTCACCGTGTACCCGTCGCTGTCGGGTTCGATCGCCGAGGTGGCCCGTCAGCTGCACACCCGCAAGAAGGCCGGCGAGGCGTAACTCCCCTGGTGGGAAAGGGGGTTGGCGAGGGGAGCGCGGACCGTACGGATCCGCGCGGCGCCTATACCACTCGGCGACCCCCTTTGGGTGCACCTTCCGTTATTCGGCGCAAACCGCTGAAAACATTCAGGCGCCCAAGTTACTGTCAGTTTCGTGTTCGCTGCAGAACGTCGCCAATTGATCCTCGAAATGGTGCGCGCCAACGGAGCGGTATCGCTCCGTGAGCTCGCCCGCGTCGTCCAGACCTCCGAAGTGACCGTACGGCGGGACGTGCGGGCCCTGGAGGCCGAAGGACTCCTCGACCGACGGCACGGTGGTGCCGTACTACCCGGCGGGTTCACCCGTGAATCCGGCTTCCCGCAGAAATCCCATCTGGCCACGGCGGAGAAGACGGCCATCGCCGACCTCGCCGCCGGACTCGTCGAAGAGGGCGAGGCCATCGTGGTCGGCGCGGGGACGACCACGCAGGAGCTGGCCCGCCGGCTCGCGCGGGTCCCCGGCCTGACCGTCGTCACCAACTCCCTTCTGGTGGCACAGGCGTTGGCGCACGCCAACCGGGTCGAGGTCGTCATGACCGGAGGCACCCTGCGCGGCTCCAACTACGCCCTGGTGGGCAGTGGCGCCGAGCAGTCCCTCCAGGGCCTGCGGGTCTCCCGCGCCTTCCTGTCCGGAAGCGGTCTGACCGCCGAGCGCGGTCTGTCCACCTCCAACATGCTCTCCGCGAGCGTGGACCGGGCGCTGGTGCAGGCCGCGGCCGAGGTGGTGGTCCTGGCCGACCACACCAAGCTCGGCACCGACACCATGTTCCAGACGGTGCCGACGGACGTCATCACCCGCCTGGTCACCGACGAGCCCCCCGGCCATGACGACCGGGCCGCCACCGAGTTGCAGGCCCTCGCCGACCAGGGCGTACAGATCGCCGTGGCCGGGTCTTCGGGAGCCGCGTCGGGCGAGAGCGTGCCCGGCCGCCCCCCGCGCCGCGACATGCCCCTGCCGGGCCAGCGCCGCACCCACGCGCCGGGCGCGGGGCCGCAGTTGCGCAGCGCGACGGCGATGGGCGAGCCGCAGGGCTCCGCCGAGCGGGCGCGCGTGGCGGACCTGCGGCGGCGCTGAGGGGTGCGGTGCGGGTTACGGGGACGGGGTGCGGATTACGGGTACGGGGTGCCCCCGCGCCGGGTGGCTGGGGTCTGCTCCGGTGGGGGTTGCGCGCCGGTCCGGCGCTGGTGCTCGGTGGGCCGGGGTGGCCCTGTGGTTCGGGTGGGTTCGGCCCCGGGCGGGATCGGCCGGGGTGCGTTCGGCGCGGGTGGGCCCTAGCCCTTCAGGCCCCGGTACGTCAGGGCGAGCAGGCGGTCGGCCAACTCCGGGTCGTCCGGGGTCTGTTCGGCCGCCAGCGCGATGGCGTTGGTCAGCTGCATGAGGTCGGCGATGGTCACGTCGGCGCGTACGGAACCGGCTTCCCGGGCCCGCGCGAGCAGGGCGTCGCCCGCCTCGCGCATCGGCTCGCTGCACTGGGCCAGCGCCGAACTCGCGTCGCAGGACGCCGACATGAGGGCCCTGGCCAGGCCGCGGTAGAGCCCGGCGTGCGTGATGATCGCGCGCAGCCACTCGATGAGAGCGGCGCACGGCCGGTCCGACCCGAGCAGCTCCCTCGACCGGTCGAGCAGTACGTCCACCTCGCTCTGGAACACCGCGCTGAGCAGGGCGTGCCGGGTGGGGAAGTGGCGGTACAGGGTGCCGATGCCCACGCCTGCCCTGCGGGCCACGTCCTCCAGGGAAGTGTCCGCTCCGCGCTCTGCGAAGGCGGTGCGGGCGACGGTGAGTAGGCGGGCGTGGTTGCGGCGGGCGTCTGCCCTGAGGGGGCGGGGGGTGCCTGGGGGTGTGCCTGCCATCCCCCCAGCATGCCACCGCCCTCTGAGGCTCCGCCCCAGACCCCCTGAGGGTCTGCGCCCCTCGGGCCCCGGGGGGTTCGCCCACCCGCCCGCCCGTGCGGGGGGTTGCATCGGCTGAGCCCTGGGGCTGCGCCCCAGACCCCCAGGGAGCTGCCCACCCACCCGCCCGTACGGGGGGTTGGATTGGCTGAGCCCTGGGGCTCCGCCCCAGACCCCGCGGGGGCTCCGCCCCCTGCACCCCCGGTCGCGCCTGAACGGCGCTCGTCCTCAATCGCCGGACGGGCTGAGGATGCCGATGCTGGCCCGCACCATGCCGCCAAGGGGCGCGGGGAACTGCGCAAGCCAGGCTGGGACGCACATGCAGCCCAGCACCGTCCCTGCCAGGGGCGCGGGGAACTGCGCAGGGCAGCCTGGATACGACATGCGGGCCAGCACCGGCCCTGCCAGGGGCGCGGGGAACTGCGCGAGCAGCGACCGCCGGTCCGCCGACGACCCGAGGTGGGGGGCACCGACACACCCGGGCCCGCACTAGTGCCGCCAGGGGCGCGGGGAACTGCGCGAGAAGCGAGCACGGTCCGCACCCGACCGAGGGGTTGAGGGGCGCGGGGAACTGCGCGAGGGGGGCAGAAGAGCCCCGGGCGCGGTTGGTGCGGCCGGGGCTCTTGGGCGTCACGCCAAGGTCAGTCCTTGATTTCGCAGATCGTCGCGCCGGAGGACACAGATGCCCCGACCTCCGCCGAGAGGCTCTTCACCGTGCCCGAGCGGTGAGCGTTGAGGGGCTGCTCCATCTTCATGGCCTCCAGGACCACGATGAGGTCACCCTCCTTGACCTCCTGGCCCTCCTCGACCGCGATCTTGACGATCGTGCCCTGCATGGGCGATGCGAGGGTGTCGCCGGAGGCGGCGGAGCCCGCCTTCTTGGTGGCGCGGCGCTTGGGCTTGGCGCCGCCGGCCGCGGCGGTGCGGGCCAGGCTCATGCCGAGGGAGGACGGCAGGGAGACTTCGAGGCGCTTGCCCCCGACCTCGACGACGACGGTCTCGCGGCCGGGCTCCTCGTCGGTCTCGGCATCGGCGGTGGCCGTGAAGGCGGGGATGGTGTTGACGAACTCCGTCTCGATCCACCGGGTGTGGATGGTGAAGGGGTCGGCGGTGAACGCGGGGTCGGTGACGACCGCGCGATGGAAGGGAATGGCGGTGGCCATGCCTTCGACGGTGAACTCCTCCAGGGCGCGGGCGGCGCGCTGGAGGGCCTGTTCGCGGGTGGCGCCCGTGACGATGAGCTTGGCGAGCAGGGAGTCCCAGGCGGGGCCGATGACCGAGCCGGACTCGACGCCCGCGTCCAGGCGCACACCGGGGCCGGAGGGCGGGGCGAAGCGGGTCACGGTGCCGGGGGCGGGCAGGAAGCCGCGGCCGGGGTCTTCGCCGTTGATGCGGAACTCGAAGGAGTGGCCGCGCATGACCGGGTCGTCGTAGCCGAGTTCCTCGCCGTCGGCGATGCGGAACATCTCGCGGACCAGGTCGATGCCGGTGACCTCTTCGGTGACCGGGTGTTCGACCTGGAGGCGGGTGTTGACCTCGAGGAAGGAGATGGTGCCGTCGGTGCCGACGAGGAATTCGACGGTGCCGGCGCCGACGTAGCCGGCTTCGCGCAGGATTGCCTTGGAGGCGGCGTAGAGCTCGGCGTTCTGGGCCTCGGTGAGGAAGGGGGCGGGGGCTTCCTCGACGAGCTTTTGGTGGCGGCGCTGGAGCGAGCAGTCGCGGGTGGAGACGACGACGACGTTGCCGTGCTGGTCGGCCAGGCACTGGGTTTCGACGTGGCGGGGCTTGTCGAGGTAGCGCTCGACGAAGCACTCGCCGCGGCCGAAGGCGGCGACGGCCTCGCGGACGGCGGAGTCGTAGAGCTCGGGGACCTCATCGAGGGTGCGGGCGACCTTGAGGCCGCGTCCGCCGCCGCCGAAGGCCGCCTTGATCGCGATGGGCAGGCCGTGCTGCTTGGCGAACTCGACGACCTCGTCCGAACCGGAGACCGGGTCGGGGGTGCCCGCGACGAGCGGGGCGCCGGCGCGCTGGGCGATGTGACGGGCCGCCACCTTGTCGCCCAGGTCGCGGATGGCGTGGGGGGGCGGGCCGATCCAGGTCAGGCCCGCGTCGAGTACCGCCTGGGCGAACTCGGCGTTCTCGGAAAGGAATCCGTAACCCGGGTGGACCGCGTCGGCTCCCGAGTCGGCCGCGGCCGCGAGCACCTTGGCGATGTCCAGATAGCTGGCCGCCGGGGTGTCACCGCCCAGGGCGAATGCCTCGTCCGCTGCCCGGACATGCAGTGCATCCCGGTCCGGATCGGCGTAGACGGCTACGCTCGCGATTCCGGCATCCCGGCAGGCCCGGGCAACGCGGACAGCGATTTCGCCACGGTTGGCGATGAGCACCTTGCGCACGATGGCTCCCTCCTTGAAACAAGCTGAGTTTAGGGAAGCCGCACACTGGCTTACGACCCGTCCCCAATGGTGAGCTTGCCCACACGGAGTGTGATTCGAGGCACGCTCAAGTCGCGAAATCCCTTGTCGCACCACGGTACGCCGGGCTTCCGTACCGCACAGTAGCGGTGGGGTGTGGTCAAGGTCTCTGTCCCGGGGCCCAGCAGGTCCCCGGGTTTCTTTGTCGGGTCCCTACGAAGTGGTGCAAGATTCTTTGCGATCGGCACCCCGCGCGGCGGGACGCTCGGACTCCGGCCCCGCCCATTGTTGTCCGGACCCTTGTACGAACCATTACCGATTAGTAGCGTGCGCGCCACAGCCGTACTAGGGGTAACAGGGGGTGTCGCGCGTGGTGCGCCGACCGATCGCCATCGTGACCGCGCTCATTCTCTTCGTCGAGGCCTGCGGTGTGGTGCTGGTCAACTGGGTGCTCGGCCTGCTCGCCCGCGACCAGAACATGTCGATGGCCGGAGTCGATCCGCACGCGATATCCGTCGGGGCGTGGGTCGCGGGCGGTCTGTTCGGGCTCTTCCTCGCCGTCTGCGCGGTCCTGTTGCTGCTCATCGGCATCCGCGACCGTGCCCCCGGCCGCGTCGCCCGCATCACGCTGATCGCCTGCGCGGTGGTGCACGCGGTGCTGGCGGCGTTCACCGTCGGCCTGGTGGGCTGGGCCGCGTTCGCCCTCTTCATGGTCGTGTTCGCGCTGCTCGTGCTCGTACTCCTGGCGTACGTACGGGAGCGCCCGGGGCTGTTGCCCGGGGGCGGGCCGGAGCCGGAGCCCGCGCCCGAGGACGGGCCGCCGCCGGCCCCGAACGGCACGCCGGCGGCGGCCTGAGCCTCGGCCCGGCCGTGGGGGCCGGGCCGTCCTCGGGCCGCCTGCCCGGCTGGTCCGCGCGGGTCAGGACCAGAGGTCGGTGATCCGGACGTCGAGGTCGGCGAGGAGCTTGCGCAGCAGGGGCAGGCTCAGGCCGATGACGTTGCCGTGGTCGCCCTCGATCGAGTCGACGAAGGGCGCCGAGCGGCCGTCGAGGGTGAACGCGCCCGCCACGTACAGGGGTTCACCGGTCGCCACGTACGCCGCGACCTCCTCGTCACTGGGCTCGCCGAACCGCACGACCGTCGAGGCGGTCGCCGCGGCCCGTCCGCCGGTGGCGGTGTCGATCACGCAGTGTCCGGTGCGCAGCACGCCCGAACGGCCGCGCATGGACTTCCAGCGGGCCGTCGCGTCCTCGGCGTCGGCGGGCTTGCCGAGGGCGAGGCCGTCCAGTTCGAGTACGGAGTCGCAGCCGATGACCAGGGCCCCGGTGGCCTCGGGGCGGGCGGCGACGGCGTCGGCCTTGGCCTCGGCGAGGACCAGGGCGAGTTCGGCGGGGGTGGGGGCGGTGAGGGCGTCCTCGTCGACGCCGCTGACGATGACCTCGGGGGCGAGGCCGGCCTGCCGGAGCAGCCCGAGGCGGGCGGGGGACTGGGAGGCCAGGACGAGGCGGCGGGCAGCAGTCATGCCCGCCATCGTAGGCCGCCGGGTTCCTTGCTTCGGCCGCCGCCGGGGTCTCCCTGCGGGGGCTGTGGGTGGGGGGTGTCGGTGGGGCCCGGGCTTGCCCGCGGGGGCTACCTATGGGGTGCCGGGTGGGGCGCCGGGGCCTTCTTGTGCGGGCTGTCCCCGGGGTGCCGGGCAGGGTGCCGGGGCCTCCTTGTGCGGGCTGCCCCCGGGGTGCCGGGCGGGGTCAGTGGAGGTTGACCACCACCATCGCGATCACCATGGCGAGGGCGAGGAAGAGTCCTGCTCTGCGCATCATGGCCTGGGCGTCGCGGAGTTCCTTGGGGGGTTCGTTCTCGGGGTCGGACGACAGCATGCGATCGATAGTGCGGGGGGGTTGGGGGGGTGCGCCTGAGTACGGGTACCTATTCATCGGGGCTTGCAGGGGTTTGCCCACCTGCCCGTGCGGGGGGTTGGGGGCCCGGCTCCCTGGGGCTCCGCCCCAGACCCCGAGGGGGCTTGCCCACCCGCCCGCCCGTGGAGGAGGTTGGAGGGTGCCTGGCCCTGGGGCTGCGCCCCAGACCCGCTGAGGGGCTCCGCCCCTCGGACCCCGGCGGGTTTGCCCACCCGCCCGCCCGTGCAGCGGGTTGAACCGGCTGAGCCCTGGGGCTGCGCCCCAGACCCGCTGAGGGGCTCCGCCCCTCGGACCCCGGCGGGGGCT
>NZ_JBIDBD010000015.1:86327-155803 GCF_043202815.1 Streptomyces sp. NPDC048111 | reverse complement strand
GGGCGGAGCCCCTCAGCGGGTCTGGGGCGCAGCCCCAGGGCTCAGCCGGTACAACCCGCTGCACGGGCGGGCGGGTGGGCAAACCCCCCGGGGTCTGGGGCGGAGCCCCAGGGAGCCGGGCCAGCCAACCCCCGTCACGGGCGGGCGGGTGGGCGAACCCCCCGGGGTTTGGGGCGGAGCCCCAAGGCCAGGCGCCCTCCAACCCCCCGCACGGGCGGGCGGGTGGGCAAGCGCCGTCGGGGTCTGGGGCGGAGCCCCAGGGGGCCGGGCCTATCCGACCCCCTGCACGGGCGGGTGGGTGGGCAAACCCCCCCGGGGGCGGGCGAGCCCCGCAGAGGGCTCAGGCTCGGGGCGCCCGGGCCAGTTGGCGGGACTGGGCCACCAGACGGTCCGCCGAGTCCCAGACCTCGGCATCCTCCTCAAGAAACCCCCCGGCCAGATTCCGCGTGGTGATGGACACCCGCAACGCCCCCGGCGCCGGCCTGCACCGGATGTGCGCGGTCAGTTCGACCGTGGGCGTCCACCCCTTGAGCCCCAGCTCGAAGGAGGTCGGCGGCAGCGCGTCCACCGTGAGCAGCAGCGAGAGCGGATCCGCGTCGCGCCCGTCGGCGAGCCCGAACCAGCCGCGCATCTCCCCCTTGCCCGAGGGCGCCCCGACGGCCCACCCCAGCGTCGTGGGGTCGAGCTTGAGCATCAGACGGTCGGTGATCGCCGAGCTGCCGGGGATGGGCGGCCGGCTGCCGTCGGGCGCGTCGGTGGCGCCGATGCAGTGCGAGAGCGGCGGCATGGCGGGCGGCTTCGCCGTGGTGCGCACGTCGTCGCTGAGCGCGTCGAGGTCTCCGTACGAGGCGAGGACCCGGATGCGCTCGACCTCCGCACCGCTCTCGTCGTACTGGAAGAGCGAGGCCTGTCCGGTGGAGAGGGTGCGGCCGGTGCGTACCACCTGGGTGCGGATGACCGCGGGCCCCGGCACGGACGGCGTGAGGTAGTGCGCGGAGACGGTGAACGGGTCCGGGTGCGGCAGCGCGTCGCCGAGCGCGCGGCCGAGCAGGGCGAGCAGATAGCCGCCGTTGACGGCGTGGATGATGGTCCAGCCCGCCGAGAGCTCGGCGTCATAGACCCCCGCTTCCCGCAGGGTGACCGCGGTGTCGCGGTCGAACTCGCTGTCCCCGATCGCGGCGGGGAGTACCGGTGACGATGCCTGTGCCATGGGCAGCACCGTACACCGATAAATTACTGAGCGGTAGCTTTCTGGGGTTGCCCCCTCGCCGGACGGGCAGGGCGCCCTCGAACCCCTCCGGCTCAGACCTCCTCCAGCGTCGAGCTCCGCCGGTTCCAGGCCCGCGGCGCACGCCAGTGGTACTTCAGCGCCGCGATGCGCAGCACGAACGCCGTGGCCGCGGCGAGCCCGCTGGTCCCGGCGGTGAGCAGGTCGAAGCGGATGAACAGCACGATCATCGTGGAGCCGACGATCGCGGGCACCGCGTACAGGTCGCGGTCCCAGCGCAGCAGCGAGGGCACCTCGTTGGCGAGGACGTCGCGCAGCACACCACCCCCCACCGCCGTCGCGAGACCGAGCACCGCCGACGAGGTGAGGCCGAGCCCGTAGTCGTACGCCTTGGTGGTGCCCGCGACGCAGAACAGGCCGAGCCCCGCCGCGTCGAAGACGTTGACCGCGGTCTGCGTGCGCTCGACCTCGGGGTGCAGGAAGAAGACCAGGACGGTGGCGAGCAGCGGGGTCACGAAGTACCCGAGGTCGGTGAAGGCGGCCGGGGGCACCGCCCCGATGATGAGGTCGCGGAACAGTCCCCCGCCCAGAGCGGTGACCTCGGCGAGCACCGCGATGCCGAACACGTCGAAGTTCTTGCGCACGGCGAGCAGCGCGCCGGAGATCGCGAAGACGAAGATCCCGACGAGGTCCAGCGCGTGCTGGACGGAGGGACTGAACAGTGAGTGGAGCACCCCGCATTTTTACTCATCGCGGAGCACTCCCCCTCACCCGCCGGGCTCAGAGCGCGGGCTTGCCCGTGTCGCGAACCCACTTGTCGAAGAGGCCGTCGAGCTGCTTGCCCGAGACCTTCTCGGCCAGCCGGACGAAGTCGTCGGTGTCGGCGTTCTGGTAGCGGTGGGCCTTGGTCCAGGCCGGGAGCAGCTTGAAGAAGGCCCGGTCACCGATGGTTTCGCGGAGTTCCTGGAGCATCATCGCGCCGCGCTCGTAGACCGCGTCCGAGAACATCGTGTCGCGCTGCGGATCGGCGACCTCGATCTTCCAGAAGTCGTCGTCGGCCGGGATCGAGTTGTAGGCGGCGAGGAAGGAGTCGTGCGCGCTCCGGGTGCCGCGGTGCTCGGCCCACAGCCACTGGGCGTACGTCGCGAAGCCCTCGTTGAGCCAGATGTCGTCCCAGTGGGCGACCGAGACGGAGTCGCCGAACCACTGGTGCGCCAGCTCGTGCACGATGGTCGACTCGGAACGCACCGCCGAATAGCTGGGCTTGGACTGGGTCTCCAGGGAGAACCCGGCCTGCGGCATGTCGTCGACCACCGCGCCGGTCACCTCGAAGGGGTACGGCCCGAAGGTCTTCGACCAGTAGTCGGTGGCCTCGGCCGTCACGGCGTACACGTCGACCTTGTTCTGGTTGGCGAGCACCGGGTCGATGGCCACGTAGATGGGCGTACCGCCGGGCGTACGGCCCGTCTTCACATCGAACTTGCCTATGGACGCGGTGGCCAGATAGGTCGCCATCGGCCTGGACTCGCGCCAGTGGTAGTAGGAGCGGCCCCCGCGGTCGTGGGAGTCCACCAGGCGGCCGTTGGAGACGCCGGTGAGGCCCTTGGGGGCGTCGATGCGGATGTCGTACGTCGCCTTGTCGGACGGGTGGTCGCTGGAGGGGAACCAGGTGGAGGCGGCGTTGGGCTCGCAGGCCACGAAGACGCCGTCCTTGGTCTTCATCCAGCCGTAGTCCGAGCCGAAGACGATGGGCCCGTTCAGCGCCTGCGGCACCCCGCCGTACACGACGGTGACCTCGAACTCCTGGCCCCGGTTGATCCGGTGGCGCGGGGTGATGACGATCTCGTCACCGGTTCTGCTGAAGTCGGCCGGCTTCCCGTTCACCCGCACCGCGTCTACCGTCAGCTTCTGGAGGTCGAGGTCGAAGCGCGACAGGTTCTGGGTGGCCCGCGCCGTCACCGTGGTGCGCCCGTCCAGGCGCCCCGAATCGGGGTTGTAGCTCACCCCGAGGTCGTAGTGCAGGGCGTCGAAGCCGCCGTTGCCCATGTTCGGGAAGTACGGGTCGCCGATGCCCGGGGCGCCGGGTGAGGCGGCGGGTGCCGCGGCGATGGTGAACCCGGCGGCCACCGCGGTGGCGAGGGAGAGCCAGCGGGAGGTGCGACGTGCCGAACGGGAGAGTGCCATGTGAGCCTGCCCTTCGAACGTGCCGTAGGTACGGTCACGCAGACTCTGCACTCTCCCGCTTCGGCATGGACATGACTTTGCCGAACTGTCATGGCCTACTTGCCGGTTGACTCCTGAGCGGTGCCCTCCGGTCCGGTTCCGCCCTCACCGTCCGCCGAGTCGGCCCCGTCCGTCGAGCCGGCCCCGGTCTCCGCGTCGGCCCCGGCTGCCGGCCTCTCGCCCTTGGGCGTCGAGTCGGTCCCGGCCGCCGGCTTCTCGACCTTCGGCGCCGCCTCGCTCACCGGCTCCGCCTCGGCCACGGGTGCCGCCTCGGCCACGGGTGCCGCTTCGGCCACCGGCTCCGCCTCGGCCGCGCCCTCCGCGCCCACCGGCGCAGCCTCGCCGATCGTCACGATCTCGATCGACTCCCTGGCCTCCGGCAGCACCGCCTCGCCCGGTGCCTGGTCCGGAGCGTTCTCCGGGTGGTGGCAGGCCACCCGCTGACCGGGCTTCAGCTCCACGAGCACCGGCTCCTGCGTCTTGCAGAGCTCGGTCGCCTTCCAGCACCGGGTGTGGAACCGGCAGCCGCTCGGCGGCGAGATCGGGGACGGGACATCGCCCTTGAGCAGGATCCGCTCGCTCTTCATGCCCCGGCGCTTGGGGTCGGGCACCGGCACCGCGGACATCAGGGCCCGGGTGTAGGGGTGCATCGGCGCCGCGTACAGGGACTTGCGGTCGGCCAACTCCACGATCTTGCCCAGGTACATGACCGCGATCCGGTCCGACACGTGCCGGATGACCGACAGGTCGTGCGCGATGATCACGTACGTCAGGCCGAGCTCCTGCTGGAGGTCGTCGAGCAGGTTGACCACCTGCGCCTGGATCGACACGTCGAGCGCGGAGACCGGCTCGTCCGCCACGACCAGCTTCGGCTTGAGCGCGAGCGCGCGGGCGATGCCGATGCGCTGGCGCTGGCCGCCGGAGAACTCGTGCGGATAGCGGTTGTAGTGCTCGGGGTTGAGGCCCACGACCTCCAGCAGGCGCTGCACTTCCTTCTTGACGCCGCCCTCGGGCTCGACGCCCTGGAGCTTGAAGGGCGCCGAGATGATGCCGCCGACCGTGTGCCGCGGGTTCAGCGAGGAGTACGGGTCCTGGAAGATCATCTGCACGTCGCGGCGCATCGGCCGCATGCCGCGCACCCCGAGGTGGGTGATGTCCTGCCCCTCGAACTCCACGGTGCCGCCGGTCGGTTCGAGCAGCCGGGTGATCAGCCGCCCCATCGTCGACTTGCCGCAGCCGGACTCGCCGACCACACCGAGCGTCTCGCCGGACCGCACGTCGAAGTCGAGGCCGTCCACCGCCTTGACCGAACCGGTCTGCCGCTTGAGCAGACCGCTGCGGATCGGGAAGTGCTTCTGGAGACCGCTGACCTTGAGCAGTACCTCGCCCGGGGCGGCCTCCTTGGCGGACCCCGACGTGGTCAGGACCGCACCCTTGCTCTGCGCGGGAATCGCCGCTTCGTTGTCCGTCACGCCTTTGTCCTCGCTCACAGCTTGGGCGCAATCTCTTCGGTCCAGATGCGCTCCCGCTCGTCGGGCGTCATGTGGCAGGCGGTCCAGTGACCGCTGCCGCCGTCGGCCAGTTCGGGACGCACGGTCCGGGTGATGTTGTCCTTGGGCACATCGGCGTACGGGCAGCGCGGGTTGAAGGCGCAGCCGGACGGGATGTTGATCAGGGACGGCGGGGAGCCCTTCACCGGGATGAGGCGCTCGGTCTCCTCGCGGTCGATGCGCGGCATCGAACCCAGCAGGCCCCAGGTGTACGGGTGGCGGGGCTCGTAGAAGACCTTCTCCGCGGGGCCGCGCTCCACACACCGGCCGCCGTACATCACCAGGATGTCGTCGGCCAGCTCGGCCACGACGCCCAGGTCGTGGGTGATGATGATGACCGCGGAGCCGAACTCCTTCTGCAGGTCCCGGATCAGGTCGAGGATCTGCGCCTGGACGGTGACGTCGAGGGCGGTCGTCGGCTCGTCCGCGATCAGCAGGTCGGGGTTGTTCACCAGGGACATCGCGATCATCGCGCGCTGGCGCATGCCGCCCGAGAACTCGTGCGGGTAGGAGTCCACCCGCTTGTCGGGCTGCGGGATGCCCACCCGGTCGAGCATCTCGATCGCCCGGTTGCGGGCGGTCTTCTTGTCGACGTCGTGGTGGACGCGGTACGCCTCGACGATCTGCTTGCCGATGGTGAAGTACGGGTGCAGCGCGGACAGCGGGTCCTGGAAGATCATCGCCATGTCCCGGCCGCGCAGCTTGCGCACCTCGTCCGGGTCGGCGGAGAGCAACTCCTGGCCGTTGAGCCAGATTTCACCGGATATCCGGGCCCGGCGCTTGCCGTACTGGCCGGCCGTGTGCAGGCCCATGATGCCCATCGAGGTGACGGACTTGCCGGAACCGGACTCGCCCACGATGCCGAGGGTCTTGCCCTTCTCCAGCGAGAAGCTCAGCCCGTCGACGGACTTGACCAGACCGTCGTCGGTCGGGAAGTGCACCTTCAGGTCGCGCACGTCGAGGAAGGCGTTCGAGGGCCGCTCCGTCGCGACCGGCTCGCCGACGGCGGCGCCGGTCTTGTTCAGGTCGGTCATGCGAGCCTCACTCGGGGGTCGATCACGGCGTACAGGAGGTCCACGACGAGGTTCGCGAAGATCACCGCCGCCGAGGTGATCAGCGTGACGCCGAGGATCACCGGCAGGTCCCGGTCGTTGATGGCCTGGAGCACGGCCTGGCCGAGGCCCGGGATGCTGTAGGTGGTCTCGGTCAGGATCGCGCCGCCGATCAGGGCGCCGATGTCCATGCCGAGCACGGTCAGGATCGGCGCCATGGTGGAGCGCATGGCGTGCTTGCCGATGACGGTGGACTCGCTCAGGCCCTTGGCGCGGGCGGTTCTGACGTAGTCCTCGCCCATCACTTCGAGCATGGTGGCCCGGGTGAGGCGGGCGTACATCGCGGCCTGGAGGAAGGCCAGGGTGATCCAGGGCAGCAGCAGACCGCTGAACCAGCCGCCTGGTGAATCACTGAAGGGCACGTACTGGCCGTCGAGCCAGTGCAGGCCGTAGGTGAAGATCGCCAGCGAGAGCAGGCCCGTGAAGTAGATCGGCAGCGAGACGCCGGCCAGGGCGACGGTCATCGAGAACCGGTCCCACAGCGAGCCGCGCTTGAGGGCGGAGACGACGCCGGTCAGGACACCGAAGACGACCCAGAGGATGGCCGCGCCGATGACCAGCGACAGCGTGACCGGGAAGCGGTCCTTGAGCACCGGCCAGATCGCCTGCTCGTTCTTGAACGAGTAGCCGAAGCACGGGGCGTCGCAGTGGATCGTCGAGCCGCCGCCGGTGTAGTCGCGGCCGGCCAGGATGCCCTTCACGAAGTCGAAGAGCTGCACGAAGATCGGGTCGCCGAGACCCAGCTTGGAGCGGACCGCTTCGAGAGCAGCTGCGTCGGACTGCTTGCCGACGTACATGGTGGCCGGGTCGACGCCCGTCCACTTGGGAACCAGGAAGAAGATGCCGAACGTCACGAGCATGACGATCAGCAGCATCACGATGGCGGCGGCGAACCGCCTGATGAGATATGCGAGCACTGCTCTCGGCCCGGCGGCGGGCCGGGGGCACCGGATTGCGGTACCCCCGACCCGTCACACGACGGCCTTCACCTGCCCTTCGTGCCTAGCGGCGGGTGCGCCGGCGGAGCGATTGGACGACGGTCACTTCTCGACGCCGAGCGAGGCGTAGTCGTAGAAACCGTTGTTGTTGGTCGTCGTGTAGACGTTGGTGAGCCGCGAGCTGCGCCACTTGACGTTCTTCTCGAAGACGAACGGCAGGTAGACGGCGTGCTCGGACACCTTCTGGTTGATCTGCTTGTAGATGCCCGCGGCCTCTTCGGGGGTCGACGCGGCGATGGCGTCGTCGAAGAGCTTGTCGATCGCCGGGTCCTTCAGCATCGAGTAGTTGTTGTTGCCGTTCGGCAGGATGTACTTGGAGTCGACCAGCGGGAGCAGGAAGCCCTGGCCGGACGCGAAGTCCGGGCCCCAGCCCATGATGATGATCCCGTAGTTCTTCTTCTTGACGACCTCGGGGTTGCCGATGATGCCGGTCGTCTGCGCGCCGTCGTACTGGTCGATGTCGGCCTTGATGTTGACCTTGGCGAGCGCGGCCTGCATCGACTGCGCCGTGGCGACCTCGACCTGCTTGTTGTTGCGGACCGCGATGGTCGTCGAGAAGCCGCCCGGCTTGCCGCACGCGGCGAGCTCTTCCTTGGCCTTCGCGATGTTCGCGGCACCGTCGTTGGCGGTCACGCCGTACGGGTCGTACTTCGGGTCCGAACCGCTGATGATCGGCGGCAGCATGTTGGTGGCGATGTCACCACCGGCCTGCGGGCCGCCGCGGGCGGTCTGGAGCGACTTGTGGTCGGCCGCGTAGATGACGGCCTTGCGGCAGTGCTCGTTGTCGAACGGGGCCACCGTCTGCGGGAAGACCGCGTAACGGATGTAGCCGGTGTCCGGGTTGTCGACGTTGCCCTTGTGCTGCTGGAGCGCCTTGGTGCGGCCGGCCGCACCGAGGCCGGTGCCGTTGATGTCGACGTCGTAGTCACCGTTGATCAGGCGGTTGTCCATGTCGTCGGCGCTGGTCAGCAGGGTGAGGCTGATCTTGTCCGGCAGGGCCTTGCGGACGGTGTCCGTCTTCGCGTCCCACTGGTCGTTGCGGACCAGGACCATGGACTTGTTGGGCGAGTAGGACTCCCACTTGTACGGGCCGAGCGAGAACGGCTTCAGGCCGTACTTCGACTGGGTGTCCTTGTCCTGGCGGACCGGCGAACCCGAGGGCATGGCCAGCATCTGCTCGAAGTCGACGTTGGGCGCCGGGAGCTTGAAGACGATGGTCTTGTCGTCCGGCGTCTCGATCGCCTTCAGGCCCAGCTTGTCGGCGGAGGTGTCCTTGTAGGGACCCTTGTACTCACCGGTCGGGTCGAGGACGTCCTTCAGGTACACCGGGCCGCCGGAGATGACGTCCTGCGCCCAGATGCGCTCGATGCCGTACTTGACGTCCTTGGAGGTGACGGGCTTGCCGTCCTCCCACTTGACGCCGTCCTTCAGGTGGTACGTGTACGTCTTCTTGTCCGGCGAGACCTCGGCGAGACCGGTCGCGATGTCCGGGACGAGCGTCTCGCTCTCCTTGCCCGGGGCGGGCTTGTAGCTGATCAGCGTGCGCGTGTAGTACCGCGCGTAGTCCCACATGAAGCCGTAGTAGCCGCGCTGCGGGTCCCAGGAGTCGGCGTCCTGGGTGCCGACGAACTTGAGCTCGCCGCCCTTCTTCGCGGAGGCGTTGGCGACCTTGCTGTTCGCGGCGTTGAAGCCGGGGGCCTTGCCGCCCTTGTCGCTGCTGCCGCTCCCGCCGCAGGCCGCGGTGGACAGCAGAGCCGCGACGACGATGGCCGCGCCGGCGGCTGTCTTTCGCCTTGATGAGCCTTGGGTTGTCACGATCTCGCTTCCTCCGTAGTGGGCGCCTTGAGTGTCGCGGCCCGTGCGGTGCGCCGGGCCGGAGTATGTGAAGTCCCGCATCAGCGGGAGCCCTTGGGGTCGAGGGCGTCGCGGACGCCGTCGCCGAAGAGGTTGAACGCCATCACGGTGATGAAGATCGCCAGACCCGGGATGATCATGAACATCGGATCGGACTGGTACGTCGCGATCGCCGTCGACAGCATCTGTCCCCAGGAGGCGGTGGGCGGCTTGACGCCCGCTCCCAGGAAGCTGAGGGCCGCCTCGGTGAGGATGTTCGTCGGGATCATCAGCGTCATGTAGACGGTGACCGGCGCGATCAGGTTGGGCAGCAGCTCCTTGAACAGGATGTAGCCGCGCCCCGCGCCGAGGCTGCGCGCCGCCTCGACGTACTCGCGCTCGCGCAGCGACAGCGTCTGGCCGCGCACGATGCGCCCCACGTACGGCCACCCGAAGAAGCCGATGACCAGGATCATCACGAGCAGCCGCACTCCGGTGCCGCTGAGCCCGAACATCTGGGTCGGGACCACGGAGATCAGCGCGATGATGAAGAGCAGCTGCGGGAAGGAGAGCAGCATGTCCATCACGCGGCTGATGATCGCGTCGAGCCAGCCGCCGAAGTAACCGGCGATCACGCCGAGCACGGTGCCGACCAGGACCGCGAAGACCGCCGCGAGGAAGCCCACGAGCAGCGAGATCCGCGCGCCGTAGACGATGCGGCTGAACACGTCGCGTCCGTTGACCGGCTCGACTCCCAGCAGGAAGTGCGAGTTGATGCCGCCCCAGCTGCCGACCGGGGTGGAGAGCAGCGGGTCGATCTGGTCCTCGTGGAACTCCTCGGGCGGATGGCCGAACGCGTCGACGAGCAACGGCGCGAAGATCGCGACGAGGACGAGGAACACGACAACGATGCCACCGGTGAGGGCGAGCTTGTCCTTCTTCAGCCGGTTCCAGGCGATACGGCCCAGCGAACGTCCCTCGACCGCTCTGGTCTCGCCACTGGGCGTGACACTGACGTCCGCGGTCGGGTCCGCGTCGGCGGGTGTGTCGTGCAATGGTGCCGTCATCGTGGCAAGGACCCCTCTCAACCGGCGGTGACCGGCCCGCACTTGCCGCTGTAGCGGCGCGTTCCCATCAGCAGTGCGAGCGGGGGGCGACACCGGGCAGCGGGTCGAGCTGCTCGCACAAGGGCCCGAACGGCCCTGCATGCCGGGAGTCTTCAATGGGCCCGCGATCACCCGCCAGACCTGACGGCGAATGTATGCCTAAACGTGATGCGGAAAGGGGGTTTCCGTTATCCGGACGCATCTGAACCAGGGGCGGACATGGGGAAGTTGGGGCGCATGCGGCGCTCGAGCCCATTGCGGTCTTCGCCCCACCAGAACGGACATTCCCCTTACGTGACAGGGGAGTTGCCGGGGTCTGTCCCGGTTGGGCCGGGGCCCGCGCCCCCGCTCAGTAGGTACGCGGGGCGGCCGGCGGGTAGCCGTAGCCGGGCGCGCCGGGGGCCGGGGAGGCGTGCGCCTCGCGGTCGTAGAAGGGCCGGGTGCCCGTTTTCAGCCACATGCCGACGGGGTCGTACTCGTCCGCCATCGCGACCGTGGACACCGCGAGGCCCTCCGGCACCGCGGTGATGGACTGCTGCATCATCGCCCGCACCTCGTCCACCGACCGCGGCCCGGTGTCGTACAGGTCGAGCCCGATCGCCAGGTACGGCGTGCCGAGCGCGGGCTGCACCCAGGCGCGGCGCAGCGAGCGGACGGCGGGGGTGCGGTGCGCGTGCTGGGTGAGCAGGGCGTAGAACTGCGGGATCTCCACGGCCGGCTCGGAGATGCGGAGCGGGCCGGCGGGCATCCGGTCGAGGCCCGTGGCGATCCGGCGCAGGTCCGTCCACGGCACGCCGACGCCGCCGCCCGGGGCGTGCGGGTTGAGCCAGATCCCGTAGCGGTCGGGGTAGAGGGTGCGGGCGATGTCGAGGGCGCCGCTCACTTCGTGCGCCCGGTTCCAGCCACTGGCGGCGAGCTCCTGCGCCGAGGTCACACAGGGCGCGTACGAGACGCCGTCGACCTCCATGTTCCCGTACTGGGCGTCCGGGGAGCCGGGCCTGCCGTTCCACAGGAGCATCCAGATCTGACCGGACGCGGGGTCCGCGAGCGCGTGGAGCAGCGCCTCGTACACGTCGTAGCGCCCGGGCGTCACCTGGCGCAGCATGTGCTCGACCTGCCCGGCCGCCGCGGTGCCTGACGCGCTCACCCTGGGTTCCGCCCCTCTTCGATCCACCGTGCCGACGCCTGCGCCGTCCCGCAGCCCCGGGCACACGCGTGCGGTCGCGGGGCTGCAAGGGTCATGAAACCAGGTTAGGGCCTGCCCGGCGGATCCTGCCCGGGACGCGAAAGCCCGGCCCGCCCGTCCGCGGCGTGCCCGCGGCCGCTACTGGGCCCGTGCGTAGAAGGGGCGCACCTGGTCGCGCATCCAGGTGGCGACCGGATCCTGGGTCACGTCGAGCAGGACGAGATTGACCGGCCAGGCGACCGGGACCCGGCCCAGCGCGCGGCCGAGGGCCTCCATGGGGGCGCCCCGCCCGGCCCCGTCCCAGGTGGCGAACTCCACGCCGATGAACAGGGTGGGCGACTCCCCTTCGATGGAGGCGAGCGCGCGGCGGGCGCTGAGCACCACACCGATCGCCTCGAACTCCTCGGCGGCGGCGGCCAGGAAGTCGACCGGGTCGTCCTGCCAGTCCGGCTCGAAGAGACGTACCCGGGCTCCGGACGCGGGTCCGTCGAGCGCGGTACGCCCCGTACGGCACAGCTCGGCGACGGCGGGCGGCGGTAGGGGCATGCCGACCGCGCCCTCCGGGTTCACCACGATGCCCAGCTGCGGCGGCAGACCGCGGGCGAACTCGACGGCGGGCGCCACCGCGAACGACATATGGGGTCCCACGCACTGCAGGAACTGCTGCTCGGAGCTGTAGACGGGCACATAGGGCGCGCCGTCGAGCTCCATGGTCGGCAGGTCCAGGTCGCTGCTGTCCTGGCTTCCGCCGTTGGGCAGCGGCACCCACACCGCGTTGCGGCCGAGCACCTCTATGAGGCGGGGCCCGGCGTCGGGGTGGCCGAGCGCCGCCGCCAGGGCCTCTTCGAGCTCGTTGCCCGGCCAGCCCCCGCCGCCGTGCGGATGGGCGAACGCGTGCTGCGGAAAGTTCATGTGCCGTCCTTCTCCCCCGACTGCTGTCGTGCCCCACGACCCTAGCGCCGAGGGCGGCGCGCGGGGAAAGGCTGCGGCGGGTGCCCGCGGCGCTACTCGGCGAAGCCGATCCGGCGCAGTACCGACGCCGACTCCCGGTCGAGCAGCACCGCGCTCGCGCAGCCGGTCGGCAACCGCCCGGCCTCCACCTGGGCTATCAGACGGCGGGCCGCGCCGCGGTGGCGGGCGAAGGCGTACCGCGAGACCCAGCGCCCCCGGCTCGCCTGGCCTTCGAGCGCGGTGCCGGCCGGCACGTCGAGCACGACCAGGCGCAGCGCCCGCCCCCGGCGCAGCGCCCCGCGGCCGAGCCAGTGCCGCACCCAGGCCTGGGTGCCGCAGTCGTGCACCACGAGGCTGTCGCCGGAGCGCAGCGCCCACCAGGTCCTGACGAAGTGCGCGGTGCGGGTGAGCGGGCGGTACAGGACGTACGGGATGCCGGGCAGCCGGCGCTGCCAGGCGAGCCGGGTGTCCTGGGAGTCGATGCGCCGAGCGGTGACGGTGCGGCGCATCAGGGTCGTCTTGCCGCTGCCGGGCAGCCCCGAGACGACCACCACGTCCCCCGCGTCGAAGAGCAGCTCGGCCGGGGTGCGCCCGGGCCGCCCCCGCAGGTCGCGCACCGCCTCGTGCACCGCGGGGCGCGGGCCCGGCACCCTTGGGCCCGCACCGTCCTGCTGCCCGGCCCCGCGCTGCGGCGCGGCCACCTCCCGCACCCGGCCCGTCTTCCGTTCCGGCGTCATGGCTCTCCCCCCTGTTCGCTTGGCGCGTCCCTTGCCCAGGGAGTGTAAAGAGCCGGTAATAGGTCACCGGCGATATGCCGCTTCCGGGATGCGTGCAATGATGTGCGCGCCAACTGCATACCGGCCGTTCGAATCCGCGCGGGAGAGTCCTCAGCAGCTGTGAGCTGGGGCGCCGAAGGAGCAAGTTCCTCCCTTGAATCTCTCAGGCCCCGTACCGCGCGGGTGAGGCAGATCTGAAAAGCGGGCCGTCCCCTGCCGGGCGGTCCCACCCAAGGTGCAAGCCGTGCCGCGCGACGCGCGCCGGTGAACCTCTCAGGTTCCGATGACAGATGGGGAGGATGTCTTCGACCGACATGTCCCGGGACCCAGGAGCACCATCCATGAGCAATGCCCCACGCCTCACCGCGCTCGACGCACTGCATCGATCGCTGGGCGCCACGATGACCGACTTCGCGGGCTGGGACATGCCGCTGCGCTACGGGAGCGAGCGCGACGAGCACACCGCGGTCCGCACCCGCGCCGGTCTCTTCGACCTCTCCCACATGGGCGAGATCACCGTCACGGGCCCCGAGGCCATGAAGGCGCTCAACTACGCGCTGGTCGGCAACATCGCCACCATCGGCCCCGGCCGGGCCCGGTACACGATGATCTGCCAGGAGGACGGCGGCATCGTCGACGACCTGATCGTCTACCGCCTGGGCGAGACCGAGTACATGGTGGTCGCCAACGCGGGCAACGCGCAGATCGTGCTCGACGCGATCACCGAGCGCGCGGCCGGCTTCGACGCCGAGGTGCGCGACGACCGCGACGCCTACGCCCTGATCGCCGTGCAGGGCCCCGAGTCCCCCGGCATCCTGGCCTCCGTCACGGACGCCGACCTGGAGGGCCTGAAGTACTACGCGGGCCTGCCCGGCACCGTCGCCGGCGTCCCCGCGCTCATCGCCCGCACCGGCTACACCGGTGAGGACGGCTTCGAGCTGTTCGTCGCGCCGGAGCACGCCGAGCAGCTGTGGCGCGCGCTGACCGAGGCCGGCCAGGAGGCCGGCCTCGTGCCGTGCGGCCTGTCCTGCCGCGACACCCTGCGCCTTGAGGCGGGCATGCCGCTGTACGGGCACGAGCTGACCACGGCGCTGACGCCCTTCGACGCGGGGCTCGGCCGGGTCGTCAAGTTCGAGAAGGACGGCGACTTCGTGGGCCGCGCCGCCCTGGAGACCGCCGCCGAGAAGGCCGCCGCGAACCCGCCGCGCAAGCTGGTCGGTCTGATCGCCGGGGGCCGCCGGGTGCCGCGCGCCGGGTTCTCGGTCGTGCTCGGCGGCGAGGTCGTGGGCGAGGTCACCTCGGGCGCGCCGTCGCCGACGCTGGGCCGGCCGATCGCCATCGCGTACGTGGACGCCGCTCACGCCGAGCCGGGCACCGCCGGGGTCGGCATCGACATCCGCGGGACGCACGAGCCGTACGAGGTCGTCGCGCTGCCGTTCTACAAGCGCCAGAAGTGACGCGCGCCTCCCTCCCGCTCCACCCCTCGCGTCTCGCCGTCCGAGACACTCGTCGAGACCACGTCAGCAGCACTCCCCCGCGTACAGGAGAATTCAGGTCATGAGCAACCCGCAGCAGCTGCGCTACAGCAAGGAGCACGAGTGGCTGTCGAGCGCCGAGGAGGGCGTTTCGACGGTCGGCATCACGGAGCACGCGGCCAACGCGCTCGGTGACGTCGTGTACGTACAGCTTCCGGAGGTGGGTGACACGGTGACCGCGGGCGAGACCTGCGGCGAACTGGAGTCCACCAAGTCGGTCAGCGACCTGTACTCCCCGGTCACCGGCGAGGTCGTCGCCGCCAACCAGGACGTCGTGGACGACCCGTCCCTCGTCAACTCGGCCCCGTTCGAGGGCGGTTGGCTGTTCAAGGTGAAGGTCACGGACGAGCCGGGCGACCTGCTCTCCGCCGACGAGTACACCGACTTCGCCGGCTGAGCCGGACCAACAGGGATACAGGGATCGTCTGATGTCGCTTCTGAACCAGCCCCTCCACGAGCTGGACCCGGACGTCGCCGCCGCCGTCGACGCCGAGCTCCACCGTCAGCAGTCCACCCTCGAAATGATCGCCTCGGAGAACTTCGCTCCGGTCGCGGTCATGGAGGCCCAGGGCTCGGTCCTCACCAACAAGTACGCCGAGGGCTACCCGGGCCGCCGCTACTACGGCGGCTGTGAGCACGTCGACGTGGTCGAGCAGATCGCGATCGACCGCATCAAGGCGCTGTTCGGCGCCGAGGCCGCCAACGTGCAGCCCCACTCGGGCGCCCAGGCCAACGCGGCCGCCATGTTCGCGCTGCTCAAGCCGGGCGACACGATCATGGGTCTCAACCTGGCCCACGGCGGCCACCTGACCCACGGCATGAAGATCAACTTCTCCGGCAAGCTCTACAACGTGGTCCCGTACCACGTCGACGAGACCGGCCAGGTCGACATGGCCGAGGTCGAGCGCCTGGCCAAGGAGTCCAAGCCGCAGCTGATCGTGGCCGGCTGGTCCGCCTACCCGCGCCAGCTGGACTTCGCCGCCTTCCGCCGGATCGCGGACGAGGTCGGCGCCTACCTGATGGTCGACATGGCCCACTTCGCGGGCCTGGTCGCCGCGGGCCTGCACCCCAACCCGGTGCCGCACGCCCACGTCGTGACCACCACCACGCACAAGACCCTCGGCGGTCCGCGCGGCGGTGTCATCCTGTCGACGCAGGAGCTCGCCAAGAAGATCAACTCGGCGGTCTTCCCGGGTCAGCAGGGCGGCCCCCTGGAGCACGTGATCGCGGCGAAGGCGGTGTCCTTCAAGGTCGCGGCCTCGCCCGAGTTCAAGGAGCGCCAGCAGCGCACCCTGGACGGCGCCCGGATCCTGGCCGAGCGCCTGGTCCAGGACGACGTCAAGGCCGTGGGCGTGGACGTGCTCACCGGCGGCACCGATGTGCACCTGGTCCTGGTGGACCTGCGCAACTCGGAGCTCGACGGCCAGCAGGCCGAGGACCGTCTCCACGAGGTCGGCATCACGGTCAACCGCAACGCCATCCCGAACGACCCCCGGCCGCCGATGGTCACCTCGGGTCTGCGCATCGGCACCCCGGCGCTCGCCACCCGCGGCTTCGGCGACGAGGACTTCCGCGAGGTCGCCGACATCATCGCCGAGGCCCTGAAGCCGGAGTTCGACAAGGACGCGCTGTCGGCCCGGGTGTCCGCTCTGGCCGCCAAGCACCCGCTGTACCCCGGCCTGAAGTAGTTTCGTACGCTTT
The DNA here is from genome assembly GCF_043202815.1 of Streptomyces sp. NPDC048111. Classification (NCBI taxonomy): domain Bacteria; kingdom Bacillati; phylum Actinomycetota; class Actinomycetes; order Kitasatosporales; family Streptomycetaceae; genus Streptomyces; species Streptomyces sp. NPDC048111. Next base: position 139,604 of record NZ_JBIDBD010000015.1, on the reverse strand, counting down.
CGTTCTCGGTTCATTCCGTACGAAGCCCCGGGGCACCGCGCACACTGGGCAGTGAGCGCGGTGCCCCATTCCATGCTGTGCCAGCTTTGCTCTGCGATACCCCGGCAGACAACGGCGTCTACCAACCCCCACAAGGAGTCTCCCGTGGCCATCTCGGTCTTCGACCTGTTCTCGATCGGCATCGGCCCGTCCAGCTCTCACACCGTCGGCCCGATGCGGGCGGCCCGGATGTTCGCGGCGCGGCTGAAGAACGAGGGCCTGATCGCCCACACCGCCCGCATACGGTCCGAGCTGTACGGCTCGCTCGGCGCGACCGGCCACGGCCACGGCACCCCTAAGGCGGTGCTGCTCGGCCTGGAGGGCGACTCGCCGCGCACGGTGGACGTGGAGAGCGCCGACGAGCGGGTGGAGCGGATCAAGGACTCCGGGCGGCTCAACGTGCTCGGCATGCACGAGATCGACTTCGCCTACGACGACGACCTGGTCCTGCACCGCCGCAAGGCCCTGCCGTACCACGCCAACGGCATGACGGTGTTCGCCTACGACGCCGAGGGCGCGCTGCTCCTGGAGAAGACGTACTACTCGGTCGGCGGCGGCTTCGTCGTGGACGAGGACGCCGTCGCCGGCGACAACCCGATCGTGCCGGACGACACCGTCCTCAAGCACCCCTTCCGCACCGGCGACGAGCTGCTGCGGCTCGCCCGCGACACCGGTCTGTCGATCTCCGCCCTGATGCTGGAGAACGAGAAGGCCTGGCGCACCGAGGAGGAGATCCGTTCCGGGCTCCTCGACATCTGGCGGGTCATGCAGGCCTGTGTCGCGCGCGGCATGTCCCGCGAGGGCATCCTGCCCGGCGGCCTCAAGGTCCGCCGCCGCGCCGCCACCACCGCCCGCCTGCTGCGCGCCGAGGGTAACCCCGAGGCGCACGCCATGGAGTGGGCGACGCTGTACGCGATGGCGGTCAACGAGGAGAACGCGGCGGGCGGCCGGGTCGTGACCGCGCCCACCAACGGCGCCGCCGGCATCATCCCGGCGGTCCTGCACTACTACATGAACTTCGTGCCCGGTGCCGACGAGGACGGCATCGTCCGCTTCCTGCTCGCCGCGGGCGCGATCGGCATGCTGTTCAAGGAGAACGCCTCGATCTCCGGCGCCGAGGTCGGCTGCCAGGGCGAGGTCGGCTCCGCCTGCTCGATGGCGGCGGGCGCGCTCGCCGAGGTGCTGGGCGGCACCCCCGAACAGGTCGAGAACGCGGCCGAGATCGGCATGGAGCACAACCTCGGCCTGACCTGCGACCCGGTCGGCGGTCTGGTCCAGATCCCGTGCATCGAGCGCAACGGCATGGCGGCCGTGAAGGCCGTCACCGCGGCGAAGATGGCGATGCGCGGCGACGGCAGCCACAAGGTGTCCCTGGACAAGGTCATCAAGACGATGAAGGAGACGGGGGCCGACATGAGCGTCAAGTACAAGGAGACGGCCCGCGGCGGCCTCGCCGTCAACATCATCGAGTGCTAGAACACGCGCTAGACGGGGCCCTCAGAAGCTGTGCGCGGCCGGCCTCTCCCTGGGGGCCGCCGCCAGGGCCTCGGTGACCTCCTCGACGCCGCCGCGCAGGCCGTAGACGGGCGTCGCGGGCTGCTGGCGCCAGGAGTCGTCGATGCCGCCGGCGTCCACCGTGTCGAAGCCCAGCTCGTCCACCAGCGCGCGGACCAGGCGCTTGGCGGCCTCGTCGTCGCCCGCCACGGGCACCGCGATGCGCTCGGGGTCGCCCTGGGGGCGGGGCCGGTCGAGGAGGTCCTGCGCGTACGTCCCGTTGAAGACCTTGATCACCGAGTGGCCGATGTGCCGCTCGGTCCAGCGGCTCTCGGTGAGGCCGGCCTCGTCCTCGAGCGCGTCGATGCGGCCGTCGCGCTCCTTGGGGTAGTAGTTCCCGGTGTCGATGACGGCGACGCCGTCGGCGGCCTTGTCGAACAGGCCCTTGGGCAGGTCGGGCACGTGCTTGAGCGGGATGGTGACCACCACGACCTGCGCCCCGTCGGCTGCCTCGGCGACGGTGACCGGGGTGGCCCCGGTCTCTTCGGCGAGGGCGGAAAGGGTGTGCGGGCCGCGGGAGTTGGCGACGGACACCTGGTGGCCGAGGGCGGTGAGCCGGCGGGTCAGGTTGCCGCCGATGTTGCCCGCGCCGATGATGCCGATCTTCATGAGCTGGCCTTCCGGAGAGAGTGCGTTGGCACGCTCCGGGCAACCGGTGGGGCCCGGGAGGTTATTCCGGGCCGGCCCCGGCGGCGTACCGCGCGAGCGCGGGCACGCCACCGGCGCCGTGCGGCGTCACTTGTTCAGCGAGGCCCAGAACTCCTCGAAGGAGAGCTTTCCGTCGCCGTTGGCGTCCTTGGCCCTGATGATGGCCTGGGCCACGGTCTCGGTGACGTGGAAGTCGCCCAGCTGCGCCATGACCGTCTTGTACTCGCTCGCGGTGACGCGTCCGTCGCCGTCGACGTCGAGCCTCGCGAAGGCCTTGCGCGCCTCTTCGATGTCCGCCACTGGGTCCACCCCTTTGTTGGTGCTACTGCTTGGTGCGTTTCTGACGCGGGTCAGATTAGCCGTCGATGTGCCCGCGCGATGCGGCGGCCGGCTGCGAGGCACCCGGCCCCCGCCCGGTGGTGAGGACGTCCCGCCCGTCGTCGATCATGGGCAGGGTGCCCGGCCTTCCGCAGGAGGAGGTTTCGGGGCCGGAGCGAGGAAACGGGGACGACATGGGTGAGGCACTCGGCGACATCCTGGCGGCAGCCGCCGGCGGACGCTTCCCGCCGACGGACGGCAGGACGACGCTGGTGGCGCAGCCGGGACGGCGCGACGCGGGCGTGCTGGCCTTCACGGCGCATTCGGTGATCTTCCTGGACGAGGACGAGGACTGGCTGCGGGCCGCCCTGGCCGCGACGGGCGCGGATCCGCTGGGCGCCTCGATGCACCCCGGCTTCCTCGCCGCCCTGCTGGCCCGTACCGGCCGGACGATGAGCTGTGTCGATCTGCTGACCTGCGCGCCCGCCCTGCCGGGCGAACCGCCGCTGGAGCTGCGGGAGATCGAGGACCCGGCGCACCCGCGGGTGGCCCGGGCCCTGAAGTACCGCGACGACGTACGGGTGTGGGCGGCGGACGGCGGTGTGCTGATCCTCGGACGCGGTGTCGCGGGCCGCTGGGAGACCGCCATCGAGCTCGACGAGAGCGCGCGGGGCCGCGGGATCGGACGTCAACTCGCCCTGGCTGCACGCCACTTGGTACCCGACGACGTGCTCTGGGCGCAGCAGTCGCCGGGCAACGCGCGCAGCGTGCGCACCTTCCAGGCCGCCGGTTTCCGGCCGGTCGCCTCCGAGGCACTGCTGATCGCGCCCTGACGAACCGTCGCTGACCTGCGAACTTCTCCACTCTGACTGTTCGAAATACGGAAGGGGTACTTTCGCGCCCGACAAAGAGGAGTTCGCGCCAAGTTCACGTCCGCGCTTCCTCACGCTCCGCCACCGGCGGATAACTTCTTGCTGTCGCCGCCACACCGGGAGCACAGGGCTCCCAGGGACTAGCGGCGCTGGGGCGTTACAGCTGTGGCCATCACAACTGAGGCATTTACCGTGCGGCCCTTCACGCGAAGTTGCCACCACATATGGGACGAGGGCGACCACGTCCTCATCGGGGTGAGTCCGGGAAACAGCTACTTCAGCGCCGGCCGCATCACCGAACTCGTCCGCTGGGCTTCGGCACGGTTCTCCCGCATCGACCTCGTGTACGCCGACCTCCACGTCGCCGAGCTGTTCAGCGCGCTCGGCTACGAGGAGGACCACGCGGCACGCCGCGCGTCGAAGGAGCTGAAGGCGGTCCGCCGCCGCATCGTGCGCGGCGTCCAGGAGGCGGACCCGGCGGGCACCCCGGTCGGCGTCCACGGACTCTCGGAGTTCGCCCAGAACCCGGTGTACGGCCTGCTGCACCGACGGGTGCGGCACTTCCTGGCGACCGACCCGGCCTTCGCCGCCGCCTGCGGGCGCATGGCGGCCCACTTCCTCGCCACGAAGGCCGGCGGGCCCGCCCCCAGCGAGCGCCAGCTCGCCGCCTGCCTCGACTACATCGCCGCGGAACTCCCCTTCTTCCTGGACACCCCGGGCATCCTCGGCGTCCCCTCCTCGGTGTCGTGCTACCACGCCCCGATCCCGCTGACCGACCTCCTGTACGCCAAGGGCGGCGGCCTGCGGGCCTCCCGCAACCAGGCCCACGCCGTGGTGCGCCCGGAAGGAATCCCCGCATGACCGCCGAGCCCGTACTCGACTTCCCGCTCTCGCGCCGCGCGGACGTGCTCCCCGAGGAGTGCGCCTGGCTGCGCGAGAAGCGGCCGGTGGCACGCGTCCGCACGCTCACCGGCGACCACGCCTGGCTGGTGAGCACACACGCGCTGGCGCGACAGGTCCTGGAGGACGAGCGGTTCAGCCTCAAGGACACCGCCGCCGCCGGGGTGCCGCGCCAGTACGCGCTGACGATCCCGCCCGAGGTCGTCAACAACATGGGCAACATCAACAGCGCGGGCCTGCGCTCCGCCGTCATGAAGTCCCTCAGCCCGCGCGCCGAGGGCCTCACGGCCGGGCTGCGCCAGCGGGCCGGCGAGTTCGTCGACGCGCTGCTCGCCGAGGGCCCGCCGGCGGATCTGCGGGCCGGGTTCGCCGACCCCTTCTCGGCCGCGCTGCACTGCCAGGTGATCGGGCTGCCGTTCACGGACTGGCGCCGGCTCATGTCGGGGCTCGACACCGCGTTCATGACCAGCGCGCACGCCTTCGAGGGCGCGGGCCTCAACTGGTACAAGGACCTCGCCTACATGGTGGAGCGCCTGAACGCGCCCGACGTGCCGCCGGACAGTCTGCTCGGGCGCCTCGGGGCGCTGCGCGAGGACCGCGAGTCCGCCCATCTGACCGACGAGATGCTGGCCACGGTCGCGGTCTCCCTGTTCGGCGCGGGCGCGGTCTCCACCTCGGCGTTCCTGGTCCTCGCGATCCTGGCCCTGCTCCAGCACCCGGAGCTGATCGGGTATCTGCGCGAGCACCCGGAGCGCATGGGCCGGGCCGTGGAGGAGCTGCTGCGCTGGAACCTGTCCATCGGCGACGGGCTGCCCCGGCTCGCCCTCGAGGACGTCCAGCTGGGCGAAGTCCTGGTGCGCAAGGGCGAGTTGGTGCTCGTCCTGGTGGAGGGGGCCAACTTCGACCCGGCCGTCTTCACCGACCCCGAGCGCCTCGACCTCGACCGCGAGCACAACCCGCACCTGTCCTTCGGCGCCGGGCGGCACTTCTGCCCGGCCACCGGGCTCGGCCGGCTGCACGCCGAGACGGCGCTGTCGGTGCTGGTGGACCGGATGCCGGGGCTGCGGCTCGCCGTCCCGGCCGAACAGCTGGTGTGGCGCACGGGCTTCATCAAGCGCCTGCCGGAGCGGCTTCCGGTGCTGTGGTGACGGCCGGGTGCCCCGGGGCCGGCGGGCCCCGGGGCACGGTGCGGCCGGGAGCCCGCGCGCCGGATCAGCGGAAGATGCCGGTGTGGCCGAGGGAGTACCGGCCGGGCTGCGGATAGACGGCGAGACCGTGCGGGCCCGAGCCGACCGGAATGCGGGCCAGCTCCTTGCCGGTGGAGGTGTCGATGGCGTAGACCTCGGCGTTGTAGCGCCCGGAGAGCCAGAGCACCTTGCCGTCGGCGGAGACACCGCCCATGTCGGGGCTGCCGCCGTCGGGCAGCTCCCACTTCTTGGTCAGCTTGTTCTGGGTGAAGTCGAAGATGGAGATGGTGCCCTCGCCCCGGTTGGAGATGTACATCTCCTTGGAGTCGCGGCTGATGTAGAGGCCGTGGCAGCCCTTGCCGGTGGGCAGCAGGGTGGGCTTGTCGAAGGTGTCGCCGTTCAGGACCCACATGCCGTGCGCCATCATGTCGGCGACGTAGAACGTCTTGCCGTCCGGCGACATCTTCACGTCCTGCGGCATCGCGCCGTCGAAGGGCAGCTTCTGCTGGCCGACGATCTTCATCTGCTCGGTGTCGACCTTGAGGAGTTCGCCGGAGAACTCGCAGGACACGATGAAGTACCGGCCGTCCATGGAGAAGTCGGCGTGGTTGACGCCCGCGCAGGTCACCGGGACGGTCTTGACCCGGTTCATGGTGACGGGGTCGCGGAAGACCAGCTCGCGGTCCATCGAGGCCATGACGACGGCGTACTTGCCGTTGGGCGTGAAGTAGAGGTTGTACGGGTCGGACACCTGGACCGTGCGGCCGGTCTTTCCGGTGGCCGGGTCGATGGCGGTGAGCGAGTCGCCCAGGTCGTTGTTGACCCAGAGCGTCTTCATGTCCCAGGACGGCACGACGTGCTGCGGCTGGTGGCCGACCGGGATGGTCTCGATGACCTTGTAGGTGGCCGGGTCGATCACGGACACCGTGTTGGAGTTGGTGTTGGGCACGTACACGCGCGGCAGGAAGTTCTTGACGGCCGGCTGGAGCGCGTTCGGCCGGTCCGCCGCGTAGGCGTCCTTGGGGTCGAGCACGGGGGGCATTCCGGGCAGGCCCTGCGGCACCACGGGCTTCTTGGCGACGGCGGGCGGCGCGGCGGGCCTGGTGCCGATCGCCTCGTCCTGGTGGTCGGCGCCCGAACCGCAGCCGGCGAGGGCCGCGAGCAGGGCCGCCGCGAGCAGCGCGGTGGTCGTCTTCTTTACGGTCGGCATCAGGTCAGCAGCTCCGTGGTCGTGACCGCGCGCAGTCGGCGGCGTTCCAGTTCGGCGAGGAGGACGGGCAGCGCGGCGACCGTGTCCGCATAGCCGAAGTGCAGGCTCACCACCGATCCGTTGCGGATCTGCCCGGTGACGTTACGGGTCACGGCCGAGGCGCCGGGCGAGGTGAAGTCGAGCGAGTCGACGTCGTACGACAGGACGTGCGGATACCCCGCCCGCTGGGCCAGTCTCTGAACGAGCGGTGTCGCGTCCTGGGTGCGGGAGGGCCGGAACCAGGTCCCGATGGAGCCGGTGAGGCGGCGCAGGCGGTCGGCGCAGCCGGTGATCTCGGCGTAGGCCTCCGCCTCGTCCATGGCGGAGATGTCGATGTGGCGCTGGGTGTGGTTGCCCAGTTCGTGGCCGCCGTCCAGGATGCGGCGGGCCATCGCGGGCTGCTCGTCGAGCCAGCTGCCGACGGCGAGGACGGTGACCTTGGCCCCGGCCTTCTCGGCTTCGCTGAGCAGGGTGGTGGCGATCTTCGGATCGCCCTGGCCGTGGAAGGTGAGCGCGACCTGGGCACGGGCCCGTGGTCCGCTGCTGATCTGCACCGGCTGCCCGGGGAAGGCCCGGGGGGCGGGTGCGGGGCGGGGCGCCTTGGGGCGGGCGGCGGCCGCCGCGGAGGCGGACGACGGCGGCTTCGGCGGGGCGGGCGGCCGGGCGCCGCCGCGGTCGCCGGAGCAGCCCGTCGTGAACGCCCCCACGATGGCCGCGCCCGCCCCGGCGCGCAGGGCGCTGCGGCGGTCGACCGCACGGGGTTCTGGATTCAGCACATGGACATTTAAGTGGGCCGAAGGGCGGTTCGTAACGATTGACCCACTTCAGGACGATTGCGGGTCGCATCGATTCGGAAACCCCCGGGGCCTCGGAGATCGCTGTTTCACTCAGCGCCCTCGATAGTTATTCATGGTTTGGAAGGTGAGTGCTGTAGCTCACCTACGATTCACAGTTAAACTGTGATGGTTTGAGGCGTTATGTCCGACTGGGGACTTTTGAGGATGGGCCGCCCATCTGTCATAGTCGGAGCCACGACCCCCATTGACCCGGGCCAGGTCGTCCTCAGTCGCCGTGGATCACACCCCCCCAGATCCTCGGCGCTCCACAGAAGCCCCCGCGGCGCCGCACCCGGCAGCCAGGGGGCTTCTGTGATGCCGGGCCCGTTCACCGGTCGGCTCAGCGGTCGGCCACCCGCATCTCGAACCAGGTGGTCTTGCCGCGCGGCAGCAGGTCGACCCCCCAGCGGTCCGAGAGCTTGTCGACCAGGAAGAGGCCCCGGCCGCTGATGTCGAGCTCGTGCACCGGCATCAGACAGGGCAGCCCGCGCGAGGGGTCGCGGACCTCGATCCGGATCCAGCCCCGGCGGCGCAGCATCCGCAGGCCGAAGACGCGGGCGCCGGTGTGCCGGACCGCGTTGCCGACGAGCTCGGAGACGAGCAGGACGGCGTGCTCGGCCAGGGTGGGCGAGAGCGCCCACTGGCGCAGCACCACCGACTGGGTGATCCGGCGTGCCGTCGCGGCGGACTCCGGGCGCGAGGGCAGCCGGACCTCTTCCTCCGTCGGATTCCCGAACAACTCCAGTGCCTTCAGCGCCAGTTCGTCATCGGCGGACGGCATCCAGCGTGCCGCGGTCGCACTGACGCGCTGCGCCGGTTGTTCCACACCCTCCAGCCCCGCCATGCCTCCATCATGGCGGCCCTGGGCGGCCTCCGGGGCGGTTCCGAAGGAATGGCGCCTCCGGAAGCTGACGTTCCGAAGGCGCCCTTTGGCATATGACGGGGGCAGTCGAGGGAGATCAACACCCCTTCCGACCTGCGGTGACGTGGTGCGCATGCATGATCACCAAGCGTTCCGGCCGGGATTTCGTTAAGCCGCCCTTAAGGCTGTGCTAATCCCCCCACAGGGTGTACACACCGCCCTCACATGTACAGCGGTGGTTGACCCGACCGCCGCCCCAACCCCCCGGCGATCAGACGAACTTGGCCTTGCCCGGGCCCTCCTCGACGAAGCTGCGCATGCCGCGCTCGCGGTCCTCGGTCGCGAACAGGCCCGCGAACCAGTTGCGCTCGATCGCGAGACCGGTGTCGAGGTCGGTCTCCAGACCCGCGTCGATCGACTCCTTGGCGGCGCGCAGCGCGATGGCCGGGCCCTTCGCGAGGCGCGCGGCCCACGCCAGGGCCCGCTCGTACACCTCGGCGGCGGGCACCACCTGGTCGACCAGGCCGATGGCGAGCGCCTCGTCCGCCTTCACCTGGCGGCCGGTGAAGATGAGGTCCTTGGCCTTGGACGGGCCGACCAGCCGGGCCAGCCGCTGGGTGCCGCCCGCGCCCGGGATGAGGCCGAGCAGGATCTCGGGCTGGCCGAGCTTGGCGTTGTCCCCCGCGATGCGGACGTCCGCGCAGAGCGCCAGCTCGCAGCCGCCGCCGAGCGCGTAGCCGGTCACGGCCGCGACGACGGGCTTGGGGATCTTGGCGACGGCGGTGAAGGCGTCCTGCAGCGCACGGCCGCGTACGACCATCGCCGCGTGGTCCATCGCCTGCATCTCCTTGATGTCCGCGCCGGCCGCGAACAGCTTCTCGCCGCCGTACAGGACCACGGCCCGCACGTCGTCGCGCCGGGTCGCCTGCTCGGCCAGCTCGCGCAGCCCGTCCTGCATCGCGACGTCGAGGGCGTTCATCGGGGGGCGGTCCAGGCGGATGGTGGCGACGCCCTCGGAAACTTCCAGCTTCACGGTCTCAGTCATGGAGGCAGGTTAACGGGCACTAACGCCGACGGGCCCGGCGCGTGGGCGGATCGTGGGGGCCACCCCCGCGATCCGGCCGCACGGCACCGGGCCCGTCGCGCCCGAGGCGTGGGTTACTTGGTCCACTCCGACCAGGAGAGGTTCCAGCCGTTGAGACCGTTGTCGGGCTGGATGACCTTGTCCTTGGAGTTCTTGACCACGACCACGTCGCCGATGAGGGAGTTGTCGTAGAACCAGGCGGCCGGGGTCGACGGGTCGCCCGCACCGCGCGCGTCGCGCAGACCGACGCAGCCGTGGCTGGTGTTGGCGGAGCCGAACACCGAGGAGGCGCCCCAGTAGTTGCCGTGGATGAAGGTGCCGGAGCTGGACAGGCGCATCGCGTGCGGGACGTCCTTGATGTCGTACTCGCCGCCGAAGCCGACGGTGGCGCCGTTCATGCGCGTCACCTTGAACTTCTCGCTGATGACCATCTGCCCGTTGTACGTGGTGTTCGCCGGGGAGCCCGCGCTGATCGGGATGGTCTTGAGGAGCGCGCCGTCGCGCTGCACCTTCATGGTGTGGGCGCTCGCGTCGACGGTGGAGACCTGGGAGCGGCCGATGGTGAAGTGGATGGTGCGGGTCTGCTTGCCGTAGACCCCGGGCCGGCCCTCGACACCGTCGAGGTTCATCTTGACGGTGACCTTGGTGCCGGGCGCCCAGTAGTGCTCGGGGCGGAAGTCCAGGCGGTCGTTGCCGAACCAGTGGCCCTCGACCGGGACGGACGGCTCGGCCGTGACGGTGATCGCCTTCTTCACCGCCGCCGGGTTGGTGATGCCCCGGCTGAAGTTGATGGAGACCGGCATGCCCACACCGACGGTGGAGCCGTCCTCGGGCACGTACTGGCCGATGAAGGTGTTCTTCGGGACGAGCGTGGTGAACGTGGTGTCCTTGGCGGACTCGCGGCCCTTGGTGTCCTGGGCGACCGCGTGGACCTTGTACTGCGTCGCGGAGGCGAGGTGCTGGTCCGGGGCCCAGCCGAGACCGTCGGCGGATATCTTCCCGGCGACCGCGTTGCCCTTGCTGTCGGCGACGGCCACCGCGGTCAGCCTGCCCTTGTCGGCGGATATCTTCAGCGTGCCGCTGGTGGCCACGTCCTTGGCGTTGTCCGCCGGGACGATGGTGACCACGGCCTCGGACGCCTTGGTGTCCGAGGCGGTGTCCGCGCCGCCGTCCTTGGCCTTGGAACCGGCTCCGTCGCCGCCGCCGCAGGCGGTGACCAGGAGCAGCAGCGCCCCGAAGATGAGGGACAGCAGTGCGCCGCCCCTGCGCCCGCGCCGTCCGGCCCCCGCCGAAGCGCCCGAAATAGGCTGCCCGTTCACGACTTCTTCTCCCCTCGCACGGTGTGGCTCCGCCACCCGCACTCAACGCACCCCCGCGCACGTCCTCGCGCACGCACGGCGCAAGACAATCACACCGGACGAGCCCCGCACGCCCCTCCCATGTCACCGTTCAGTCCCAACTTTTCCTGGAACTCTCAGGCAAAACACAGAGACCGTTCCCGGTTCGGCAACCGGGAACGGTCAGGGGCGCGCGTGCGGAGGTGCGCGCGCCTCAGGAGAGCGCGGAGCCCGCCTTCCACTTCGGCCAGTCCAGATTCCAGCCGCTCAGCCCGTTGTCCGGAGCCACTTGGCGGTCATGGGAGTTGACGACCTCGACCACGTCCCCGATGAGGGTGCGGTCGAAGAACCAGCCGGCCGGGGTGTCCGAGCTGCCCCCCTTCACATCGCGCAGACCGACACAGCCGTGACTGGTGTTGGAGTTGCCGAAGGTGTTGGAGGGGGCCCAGTAGTTGCCGTGCAGGAAGGTGCCGGTGTTGGTGAGCCGGATGGCGTGCGGCACGTCCGGGATGTCGTACTCACCGCCGAACCCGACGGTCTGACTGTTCATCCGCGTCACGTCGTACATCTCGGTGACGATCATCTTGCCGTTGTACGTGGTGTTCTTCGGCGAGCCCGCGGAGATCGGCAGGGTGGAGACCAGCTCGCCGCCGCGCCGCACCTCCATGGTGTGCGCCTCCGCGTCCACCAGGGACTCCTGGTCGCGCCCCACGGTGAAGGCGATCGTCTTGTCCTGGATGCCGTAGACCCCGGGGGCCGCGAGCACGTCCCGCAGGTGCATGTCGACAGTGACCCTGGTGCCGGGAGCCCAGTACTTCTCGGGCCGGAAGTCGAGCCGGTCCTTGCCGAACCAGTGGCCCCTGACCTCCACCGGCGGCTGCGCGGTGATCCGGATGGCCCGCTCGACGGCCGCCTTGTCCTTGATCGCCTGGTTGAAGTTGAACGAGACGATCATGCCGACGCCCACCGTGGAGCGGTTCTCCGGCTTGAAGTACCCGATGAAGCGGTGCTCGGGCACGAAGGTGGTGAAGCTCGTGTGGCGGGCCTGGCGGCGGCCGTGGCCGTCGAGCGCCACGGTGTCCAGCGTGTAGCGCGCGGCCAGTTGCAGTGCGCCGGCGGACGGCGTCCAGGCCAGCCCGTCCGCGGAGATCCGGCCCCGCACCTCCTCGGGCTGCGCGTCCTCCGTCTTCATCATCCTCACCCGCTCCAGGCGCCCGCCCGGCACCCGCACCTCCACCTTCTGGTCCGCCGAGACCGCCTTGGCCCCGTCGTCCGGAGTCACCACAATGGCCTCCTGCGGCGTCAACGGCTTGCCGCCGATGTCGCCGATGTCCAGGGCGCCGCCCGAGCACCCGGTCAGCGCGGTCACCAGGACCGCCGTCAGTCCTGCCCATGCCAGGGCGGCGGCCGCGCCCGCCCCTGCCCGCTTCAGTACGTCTGTCACGACCGGCCCAACGACCGCCCCCCGCCGGGGGAAACGTGAGTACGAGGGCTGTTGCGGGAAGAACAGGTGCAGGAACACGCTGGGGAGCCGCGGCCGGGACGCCGCGGCTGCCCGGCGCCGAGCCGCGGGAGGCCGTCAGGTGTCGAGCGCAGCCGAACAGAAGGCAGTGCGGGAGGCCATGGGCGGTGCGCCCGGTACGGAGGGGCAGCACCCGCTCCGCCCCGCCGTGAACGGCCACCGGGGTGAACCGGGGGCCCTGCGCCCTCCCGTCTGGCCGGGCGCCCCCACACCGCTCGGGGCGCGCTTCAGGGTCGGCCCCGACGGGGTGGCCGGCACCAACTTCGCGCTGTGGGCGGGCGGCGCCGAGGCGGTCGAGCTGTGCCTGTTCGACGCGGCGGACACCGAGACCCGGCTCGCGCTCACCGAGCTGACCCACGGGATCTGGCACGGCTTCGTGCCGGGCGTACGGGCCGGGCAGCGGTACGGATTTAGGGTGCACGGGCGCTGGGACCCGTGGACGGGGGCCCGCTGGAACCCGGCCAAGCTGCTGCTCGACCCGTACGCGCGCGCCGTGGACGGCGACTTCGTGCTGCCGCCCGAGGTGTACGGGCACGTGCGGGACTGGCCGCAGCAGCAGGTCGCCGACACGGTGCGCGACGACCGCGACTCGGCGCCGCACGTCCCCAAGGGCGTGGTGGTCCTGGACGACGACGACTGGGCGGACGACCGCCGCCCCAAGACCCCCTGGTCCGACTCCGTCATCTACGAACTGCACGTGCGCGGCTTCACCCGGCTCCACCCGGAGATCCCCGAACCGCTGCGCGGCACGTACGCGGGCCTCGCGCACCCGGCGGCGATCGAGCACCTGGTGCGGCTCGGCGTGACGGCGGTCGAGCTGCTGCCGGTGCACCAGTTCGCGCACGAGGACCATCTGCTGCGGCGGGGCCTGCGCAACTACTGGGGCTACAACTCGATCGGCTACTTCGCCCCGCACGCGGGCTATTCGGCGAGCGGCACCGCGGGCCAGCAGGTGGGCGAGTTCAAGCGGATGGTGCGGGCGCTGCACGAGGCGGGCATCGAGGTCATCCTGGACGTGGTCTACAACCACACCGCCGAGGCCGGGGAGCTGGGCCCCACGCTGTCCCTGCGCGGCATCGACAACCGCGGCTACTACCGCCTCCAGTCCGACGCCCGGCGCTACGCCGACTACACGGGCTGCGGCAACACGCTCCATGTGGTCCAGCCCCATGTGCTGCGCCTGATCACGGACTCGCTGCGCTACTGGGTGACCGAGATGGGCGTGGACGGCTTCCGGTTCGACCTTGCGGCGGCGCTGGCCCGCTCGATGCACGACGTGGACATGCTGTCGCCCTTTCTCGCCGTGATCGCCCAGGACCCGGTGCTGCGCCGCGTGAAACTCATCGCCGAGCCGTGGGACGTGGGCAGCGGCGGCTACCAGGTGGGCGCCTTCCCGCCGCTGTGGACCGAGTGGAACGACCGCTACCGCGACGCGGTGCGGGACTTCTGGCGGGGCGCACTGCCCGACATGCGCGACCTCGGCTACCGCCTGTCGGGTTCGAGCGACCTGTACGCCTGGGGCGGCCGGCGCCCGTACGCGTCGATCAACTTCATCACCGCGCACGACGGCTTCACGCTGCGCGACCTGGTGTCGTACGAGCGCAAGCACAACGAGGCCAACGGCGAGGGGAACCGGGACGGCACGAACGACAACCGGGCCTGGAACTGCGGGGTGGAGGGCGAGACCGACGACCCGGGCGTCAACGCGCTGCGGCGGCGCCAGCTGCGCAATCTGCTCACCACCCTGCTGGTGTCCACCGGCGTGCCGATGCTGGTGGCCGGGGACGAGCTGGGCCGCACCCAGGGCGGCAACAACAACGCCTACTGCCAGGACGGTGAGGTGAGCTGGCTCGACTGGTCGCTCCTGGACCAGCCGGGCTCGCGCGAGCTGCTCGAACTGGCCACCCGGCTCGTACGGTTGAGGCACCGCCATCCGGTCCTGCGGCGGCGCGCCTTCTTCTCGGGGCGGGCCCAGGCCGCGGACGGACTGCGGGACCTGGCCTGGTTCACCGCGCGCGGCGAGGAGATGACCGAGCGGGACTGGTACGCGCCGGCCGCCACGCTCGGCCTGTACCTGTCCGGGCGCGACATCCCGGGGCGCGACGCCCGGGGGGCGCCGGTGACCGACGACAGCTTCCTGATCCTGCTGCACGCCGCGGACCGCCCCGCGGACTGCGTCCTGCCGGGGCCCCCGTGGGCGGCCTCCTACGAACTGGTCGTGGACACCTCGCGGGAGGACCAGGCCGAGGAGCCGGGGGTCGTGCACCGGGGCGGCGAGATGGTGACCCTGCCGGCCCGCTCGGTGCTGGTCCTGAAGGTGACGGGGTGACGCCGGGCCGGTCCGTCTCCCGCGGATGCGGCCCGGCCCCGGAGGGACGGCCTAGCCGAGGATGCCCCGGTCGTACGCCACCGCCACCGCGGCCGCCCGGTCCTTGACGCCCAACTTGCCGTAGAGGTGCGTCAGATGGGTCTTCACGGTGGCCTCGCTGATGAACAGGGCGCGGGCGATCTCGCGGTTGGGGGTGCCCTTGGCGACGAGTTCGAGCACCTCGCGCTCGCGCGCCGACAGCGGCTCGCCCGCGGGGGCGGCGGGCCGGCGCACCGCGGTGACCAGCCGTGAGGCGACCGCGGGCGAGAGCACGGTGCGGCCCGCGGCGGCGGCCCGTACCGCGGTGAACAGCTCCTCGCGCGGGGCGTCCTTGAGCAGATAGCCGGTCGCGCCCGCCTCGATCGCGGGCAGGGTGTCGGAATCGGTGTCGTACGTGGTCAGGACCAGGACCTTGGAGCGCAGCCGGCGCCGGGTCAGCTCCGCGATGGCGGCCACTCCCCCGCCGCCCGGCATCCGCAGGTCCATCAGGACGACGTCCGGGTCGAGCCGCTCGGCGAGGTCGACGCCCTCGACGCCGTCGGATGCCTCGCCGAGCACCTCGAAGCCGTCGGCCGAGGCGAACATGCCGCGCAGACCGTCGCGGACGACCGGGTGGTCGTCGCAGATCAGGAGGGTGATGGTGGCGTCAGTGGTCATGGGGGACCAACGGTACGCGGGCCGAGACGGCGGTGCCATGGCCGGGTTCGGATTCCACCGTGACCGCGCCCGCGATGCGTTCGGCGCGGGCCCGCATGCCGTCGAGCCCGAAGCCCCCGGTGCCCGAACGGGCCGGCAGGTCCAGCGGGTCGAAGCCCCGGCCGTCGTCGCGGACGTCGAGGGAGACCTCGTCGCCCATGAAGGACAGCGTGACGCCGACGCGGGAGGCGCCCGCGTGGCGGCCCGCGTTGGCGAGCGCCTCCTGGGCGATGCGCAGCAGGGTGGCCTCGATCTCCTCGTGGAGCTGGACGGCGGTGCCGGTCACGGTGAAGTCGGCGCGCACCTCGTGCCGGGCGCCCCATTCGGTGACGGTCTTCTTCAACGCCTCGTGCAGCACGTCGTGTTCGAGGTCGAGCGGGCTGAGGTTCTGCACGGAGCGGCGGGCCTCGCCGAGGCTGTGCCGGGCCAGGGCCTGGGCGCTGGCGAGGTGTTCGCGCGCCAGGGCCGGGTCGGTGCTGCTGGTGACGACCTGGAGCTGGGCGATGATGCCGGCCAGGCCCTGGGCGATGGTGTCGTGGATCTCGGCGGCGAGCCGGCGCCGCTCGTCGGCGACGCCCGCCTCCCGCGCCTGGAGCAGGAGTTGGGCGTGCAGGGCGGCGTTCTCGTCGAGCGCCTGCTGGAGCCGGGCGTTGGTGGTCTCCAGTTCGGCGATCGTCTCGCCCTGCACCCGGGTCCGCTCGTCCTCCTGGGCGGCGAGGTGGCTGAACACGGTGATGAGGACGACGTTGATGACGAGCACCGCGCCGAACAGCACCCACCCCATGGACCCCTTCGGCGGCAGCCCGCCGGACTGCGAGCCGGCCATGGTGACGGCGCTGGCGAACAGGCCGACCTTGACCAGGCGCCGGGGCAGCAGCACCTGCGCGCCGAAGTAGCCGCAGACGGCGTAGAAGGCGAAGAACGGGTTGAGCCAGGTCAGCGCGAAGGCCAGACCCCAGCGCAGGAAGTAGTACACGGCCGCGGCCGCGCCCGGCCCCGGCCGGGTGCGGCGCAGCCGTCCCCAGCACAGCTGGAGCAGTACGGCGGAGCCGACCAGGGCCAAGGCGGCCCAGCGGTCGGCACTGCTCATCAGGAGGTCGGCGGTGGCCGCGGCGGCCAGCGTGCCGACCAGGAGGAGTCCGTAGGGCCCCCACCGGTGGAAGGCCGCCCAGCGTTCCTCCACCGGATCCCGCCTGGCCGTGCTCACCCCGTCGCTCATGGGGTCAGTCTCGTCCACGGCCGGGGCGTCGAGGGCGCCGCCCCCGAAGGACACGGCGCTCACTCCCACCGGAACCAGCGGGTCGCGGCGGTCGAGAGGACCACCGTCCACAGGGCGAGGATGCCGAGGTGGTCCCAGCCGGGCCAGCCGCCGGCCGCGGCCTCGCTCAACGCCTGGGCGGCGGCGCCGAAGGGCAGCAGCTCCACGATCCGGCCGAGCGTGTCCGGCATGGCCTGCACCGGCAGCCAGACGCCGGCGCTGAACATCATCGGGAAGAACACCGCGGAGCCGACCGCGTTGGCGACCTTGGAGGTGCGCGAGAGCGCGGAGACGAGGGCGCCGAGGGCGAGCGCGCTCAGGACGGCGAGCAGCAGCGCGACGAGGTACCCGAACAGCTGGCGCGGCAGCGCCACGTCGAAGACGGTCCGGCCCACCGCGAGCGAGAGGACGGCCGAGACGAGGGCCGCGGCGCCGTGCAGTCCCATCTGGGCGCCGAGCAGCGCGGACGGCCGTACCGGTGTGACCGACATCCGGCGCAGGATGCCGCGTTCGCGGTAGCCGGTGATGACCGGCGGCATCGCCTGGAGCCCGGCCATGATCATGGAGATCAGCACGGCTACGGGGACGTAGGCATCGACGAAGCGGATGCCGCCCAGCGCCTTGTCGGGGTCGCGGAAGGCCGGGATCGAGCCGAGCACGATCAGCAGGACGGTCGGGAAGACCATGATCCAGAACAGCCCGGCGGGCTCGCGCCGGAAGAGCTTGGCCTCGGTCCTCAGTACGGCGACGACGGCGGGGCGCGCGGTGCGCGCGGCCCGGGTGGAGCGCGGCGGGGTGAGGGTGCTGGTCATGCCGAGGCCTCCGTCAGGTCGAGGAACGCGTCGTCGAGGGTGGCCTCGGAGACACGGAGCTGGTGGGCGGTGATGTGGTGCCGGGCGAGCAGGGTGATCACGGCGTTGACGGTCTCGTCGGTGCCGTGGATGGTCACCCGGCCCTGCTTCTCCTCGACGGCGGCGGCCTGCGGCAGCCCGGCGAGCGCGAGGTCGTCGAGCGGGGCGGAGGGCGTGAAGGAGATGACGGTGGAGCCGGCCGCCCGCCGGATCAGCCCGGAGGGGGTGTCGAGGGCGGCGATCCGCCCCTTGTCGATCACGGCGATGCGGTCGCAGAGGCGCTGGGCCTCCTCCATGAAGTGGGTGACCAGGAGCACGGTGACCCCGCCGCGGCGCACGTCCTCGATCAGCTCCCAGGTGTCGCGCCGTGCCCGCGGGTCGAGCCCGGTGGTCAGCTCGTCGAGGACCACCACGCGCGGGTTGCCCAGGAGGGCGAGCGCGATGAACAGGCGCTGCTTCTGGCCGCCCGACAGCTTGGCGAAGCGGGTGGTGAGCTTCTCCGCGAGGCCGAGGCGTTCGGCGAGGGGGCGCCAGTCGGCCGGGTCCGGGTAGAAGGAGGCGTACAGCTCCAGGGACTCGCGCACGGTCAGCTTGGGCTGGAGCTCGCTCTCCTGGAGCTGGGCGCCCAGGATGCGGGTCACCTCGTCGTGGTCGGCGACCGGGTCGTACCCGGCGACCCGGATCCGCCCGGCGTCCGGGACCCGCAGCCCCTCCACGCATTCGACGGTGGTGGTCTTCCCGGCGCCGTTGGGGCCGAGGATCCCGAAGATCTCGCCCTCCTCGACCGCGAAGCTGACGCCGTCGACCGCGGGCCTCGGCCCGTATGCCTTGCGTACTGAGTCGACCTCGATGATTGCCATGGCTCGAGAATCCCGGTCGGCGGGGGTCCGCCACATCGCCCATCGCGCTCGACCGCGCATCAACCGATCGGTTGACCGGGACCTACGACCCCCCGGGACGCGGGCCGCCCGAACGGTCCTGGGGTCGGCGGACCAGCCGGGCCCGTCCGAAACTCGCTGGGCACTGTCGGTGCCCGTCCGTAGGCTCGGCTTCGATGTCCGAAACACATGCACCCACCAAGGACCAGTCGGCCACGCGCTCGCTCCTGCGGCTGTGGCCGTATGTGCGCCCCGTACGAACGCGCCTGTTCAGTGCGGCATTTGTGGCCGTTGTCGCCTCCTGTCTCGGTCTGGTGATCCCGCTCGTCCTGAAGTGGATCGTCGACGGACCGGTGGCCGAGCACGACCCCGGCGGGGTGTGGCTCGGCGCGCTGTACCTGCTGCTGCTCGGGATCGCGGAGGCGGCGCTCTTCGGGTTCCGGCGGTGGCTGGTGGCGCGGCCGCTCGCGAGCGTCGAGGCGGACATGCGGGCCGACCTCTACCGGCACGTCCAGCGGCTCCCCGTCGCCTTCCACGACCGCTGGGCATCGGGCCAGCTCCTGTCGCGCGGCACCACGGATTTGATGCTGCTGCGGATGTTCCTGGCGTTCCCGCTGACCTTCCTGCTCGTCAACGGGGTCACCATCCTGGCCGGGTTCGCGATCCTGCTGTCGCAGCAGTGGAGCCTCGGGCTCGTGCTGCTCGTGCCCGTCATCCCGCTGGTCGTCCTCTGCTCGCTGTTCGAGACCCGGTACTCGTTGGTCGCCCGGCGGGCGCAGGACCAAGTGGGCGATCTGACGACGGTCGTCGAGGAGAGCGTGCTCGGCATCCGGATCATCAAGGGGTTCGGGCGGCACCGCAGCCAGGCGCTGGCCTTCCGCGAGCTCTCCGCACGCCTGCGCGGCACCGAACTCGCCAAGGCGCGGCTGCTCGCCGGGCTCTGGGGCCTGATCACCACGATCCCCGAACTCGCCATCGGGGCGGCGCTTGTGCTCGGCACGGTGCAGGTCGCCGACGGCGACCTCTCGGCCGGAACGCTGGTGGCGTTCCTGTCCACGGCGCTCGCACTGCGCTGGCCGGTGGAGTCGATCGGGTTCCTGCTCGCGATGAGCCAGGAGTCGGCGACGGCGACGGCGCGGTTCTTCGAGGCGATGGACGCGCGGGAGGAGACCGAGGCGCCGGACGCGCCGGCCCGGGGCGAAGCGGTCGCGGCCGAAGAGCGGGGCATCCGGTTCGAGGGGGTCGGGTTCCGGTATCCCGATGCCGAGAGCGGGAGCGCGCCCGTCCTGTCGGGGGTCGACCTGCACATCCGGCCCGGGGAGACCATGGCCCTGGTCGGCGGGACCGGCTCGGGCAAGACCACGCTCACCGCGCTGGTGCCGAGGCTGCACGAGCTGACCGAGGGGCGGATCACGCTCGACGGGCAGGACATCGCGCACCTCACCCGGGAGCGGCTGCGCGGGCTCGTCTCGATGGCGTTCGAGGAGCCCACGCTCTTCTCGGCCTCCGTCGGGGACAACGTGCTGATGGGCGGCGGCGACGCGGCCGACCTGGAGCGGGCGCTCGACATCGCGCAGGCCCAGTTCGTACGGGACCTGCCGCAGGGGGTGGACACCCAGGTCGGCGAGCAGGGGCTGAGCCTGTCCGGTGGGCAGCGCCAGCGCCTCGCGCTGGCCCGCGCGGTCGTGGGGCGGCCGAGGTTCCTGATCCTCGACGACCCGCTGTCCGCCCTGGACGTCCACACCGAGGGCCTGGTGGAGGCGGCGCTGCGCCGGGTGCTCGCGGACACCACCGCGCTGGTGGTGGCGCACCGCCCGTCCACGGTGATGCTGGCCGACCGGGTGGCGCTGCTGTCCGGGGGCCGCATCACCGCGGTCGGCACCCACCAGGAACTGCTGCGCGGCAACGCCGAGTACGCCCACCTGATGTCCGGGACCGACGAACACCACGACGACGAGCGGGAGGGCGGACGATGACCACGACCGTCGGGGAGCAACAGGCCGCCGGAGACGGGGAGTTGGAGCCCGGCCGGGCGAAGGACCCCACGAAGGACCCCTTCGACCGCGACGAGCTGCCGGCGCCCGCCGGGGCCACCGGCGCACTGCTCAGGTCGCTGCTGCGTCCGCTGCGGCGGCGGGTGGCGCTCGCCACGCTGATGCTGGTCGTGCAGCAGGCCGCGGCCCAGGCGGGCCCGCTGCTCGTGGCGTACGCCATCGACCGGGGCGTGCCGGCGTTCCGGGCGCACGACTACGGGCCGCTGATCGCCGTCGGCGCCGGCTATCTGGTCAGCGCACTGGCTTCCGGATTCTTCCAGTACGCGTTCGTGCGGGTCTCGGCGGGCGTCAACCAGGACGTGCTCCTCGATCTGCGCGGCCGGATCTTCCGCCAGGCGCAGGCGCTGAGCGTGGACTTCCACGAGCGGTACACCTCGGGCCGGCTCATCTCGCGGTCCACCACCGACGTCGAGTCGCTGCGCGAGCTGCTGAGCGAGGGCCTCCAGGAGCTGATCGGGGTGATCCTCTCCTCGGTCTACATCTGCGCGATGCTGCTCTGGCTCGACTGGGGCATCGGCGCGCTCGCCGTCGCCTCCTATCTGCCGCTGCACTTCCTGATCCGCCGCTACCAGCGCCGGGCGGGGACGGTGTACGCGGCGCGCTCCACGGCCATCGCGGCGGTGATCGTGAAGTTCGCCGAGACCTTGAACGGCATCCGCCCGGTGCAGGCCTTCCGGCGCGAGCGGGCCAACGACGCGGAGTTCCGGGAGCTGAACCGGCGCCACGAACGCACCAACGGGGACGCGCTCCTGGAGATGGCGCGCTATGTGGTCGGCTCGCGTCTGGTGGCCAACACGGCGGTGGCGGCGATGGTCCTGTGGGGGGCCACCCGGGTCGCCGACGGCGGCCTCGAACTGGGCGTGCTGGCGGCGGCGGTGCTGTATCTGCGCCGCCTCTACGACCCCATCGACCGGCTCGGCATGTTCCTCAACTCCTACCAGTCGGCCGCCGCGTCCCTGGAGAAGGTGGCCGGGCTGCTCGCCCAGACACCGTCCGTTCCGGAGCCGGCCCGGCCCACGCCGCTGCCCGCGACCACGGCCGCGCTCCCGGGCCGCCGCGTCGACTTCGAGCAGGTCGGCTTCGGCTACCGCACCGGGGGCGAGGTGCTGCCCCGCTTCGACCTGAGCATCCCGGCCGGCCAGACGGTGGCCGTGGTCGGCTCGACCGGCGCGGGCAAGTCCACCCTCGCCAAGCTCCTGGCCCGCTTCTACGACCCGACGGCGGGCCGCGTGCTGCTCGACGGCACGGATCTGCGCGAGCTTTCCGTACGGGACCTGCGGCGCGGGGTCGTCATGGTCACCCAGGAGGCGTTCCTGTTCTCCGGCACGGTCGCCGAGAACATCGCGATCGGCCGCCCCGACGCCACCCGGGACGAGATCGAGCAGGCCGCGAAGGCGATCGGGGCGCACGACTTCATCGCCTCGCTGCCGGACGGCTACGACACCGACGTGCGCAAGCGGGGCGGACGCATCTCGGCCGGCCAGCGCCAACTGGTCGCGTTCGCACGGGCGTTGCTCGCCGACCCGGCGGTGCTCATCCTGGACGAGGCGACCAGTTCGCTCGACATCCCGGGTGAGCGGGCGGTGCAGCGCGCCATGCACACCGTCCTCGACGGCCGGACCGCGGTGGTGATCGCCCACCGGCTCTCCACGGTCGAGATCGCCGACCGGGTCCTGGTGATGGAGCACGGCCGCGTGGTCGAGGACGGCTCCCCCGCCGATCTGATCGCGGGCACCGGCCGCTTCGCCGACCTGCACCGCGCCTGGCGCGACAGCCTGGCCTGAGCGGTGCGGGCGGGGCCGCTCACCGGGGGCGGGCGGGCAGCGGCGTGCGCTTGACGGCGCGGCTCACGATGGCGGTCTCGACGTGGCTGATGCCGAGGCCCACCAGATCGCGGGAGAGGAAGCCGTAGAGCGCCGCGAGGTCCGGGAAGTACGCGGCCGCGTGCAGGTTGGAGGGGCCCGAGGTCGCGAACGCGCCGTGCACCGCCGGGTGCGCGGCGAGCGCCTGACCGGCCGCGGCCAGATGGTCCGGGGCCACGTGCAGCAGGAGCTTGGCCTCGATGGGCAGCCCGAGGCGGTGCGGGTCGACCAGGACCTGGGTGACCAGGCGCCCCTGGTCGGCCAGGTGGGCCAGGCGCCTGCGCACGGTGCTCTCCGGGTGCCCGGTACGGGCCGCGAGGGCCGCCGCCGGCAGCCGGGCGTCCGGCGTGAGGGCGTCGATGAGCGCCTGCTCCAGGGCGTCCGCCTCGATTCCGTACGGGCCCGGCGCGGTGGCGGCCGGGGCGACCGGGGCCGGGGCCAGGGCCTCGCGCTCGGCGGCGGTCAGGACCTGGTGGCGCCACTCCGAGGTGAGCCGGAAGACGTGCAGGATGGTCGCGCTCTCCAGGGCCGTCACCGCCCGGGTGGCGGGCAGCTGGCGGAAGACCAGCGGATCGCTCGACCCGGGCTCGGTGCGGGCCACGGCGAAGATCTCGTCGCCCGCGGTGGTGACGTCGATGAACGGGATGTCCTCGCGCGCCGCGAGCGCGGCCACGATCGTGTCGAGCTTCCCCGGCAGTACCCGGAGGCGCAGGAACAGCGCACCGGCCGAGCCGCCGGCGCGCGGTCGCGCCACGGGTGAGACCACAACTCGCAGGGTGCCCTCGGCGCCCAGCGCCCGCAGCCGGCGGCGCACGGTGGCGGCGCCGGTGCCGAGCACCTGGGCCGCCCGCTCGGCGGTGAGCCGGCCGTCCCACTGCAACGCGGCCACCAGCCGCTGGTCCAGGAGGCTCAGTACCGAATCCGCCGATGTGCGCGCCATGAGGACCAGTTTCGCCCATGACGGGCCCCGGCAACGGCCGTTGCGGCAGGACCGGCCCAAGGATGGAGGCATCCACCTCGCCCGGGCGCAGGCCCGGCGGATCCTTCGCGGAGGTCCTCGTGCACACGTCCAGACAGCGGGAGAAGGTCCGGTTCGCCAGCGGTGACACCTCGTGCGCCGCCTGGTACTACCCGGGATCCAACGGCGGCTGCGTGGTCATGGCCGGAGGGACCTCGGTCACCAAGGAACCGGCGTCGGAGCTGTTCGCCGCGCGGTTCCACGACGCCGGTTTCGCCGTACTCGCCTTCGACCACCGGCGGTTCGGCGAGAGCGGGGGCGCACCGCGCCAGATCGTCCGCTTCGACGAGCAGGTCGCCGACTGGCACGCGGCGATCGACTGCGCGGCGGGGCTCCCCGGCGTGGCTCCGGACCGGGTCGCGGCCTGGGGCTTCTCGCTCGCCGGCGGCCACCTCTTCCACGTCGCGGCCGACCATCCGCGCCTGGCCTGCGCCATCGCCCAGACCCCGGTGGTCGACGGCCGTGCGCTCGCGCCGCACGCACTGCGCTCCATGACGCCGTCCGCCGTGGTGCGCCTGATGGCTCTGGGCCTCGCCGACGCGCTGGGCGGCCTCGTCGGGCGCCCGCCGCTCCTGGTGCCCACGGCCGGCCCCCGCGGCGCCGTCGCCTCGCTCACCACCCCCGACGCCGCGGACGCCGACCGGGCCCTCGATCCGGACGGCAGGCACACCGCCTGGGAGCGGACGGTCGCCGCCCGGATCGCGCTGCGGATCGGCGGCTACCGCCCGGGCCGCCACGCCCCGAGGGTGCGCTGCCCGCTCCTGGTGGTCGTCTGCGACCAGGACGCCAGCGCCCTGCCCGGGCCCGCGCTGCGCGCCGCCGGCCGGGCGCCGCGGGCCGAGGTCGTCCATCTGCCGGGCACCCACTACGCGCCGTTCCTCGCGGCTCACCAGCAGGCAGCCGAGGCTCAACTGGACTTTCTACAGAGGCACTTGGGAACCGCCCGCGCCGAGTGAGGCACCACCGCCCGGTGGCCGGGGGCGCCGCTCAGGCGCCGACCTCGCCGTCGATCCCCTCGCGCAGCAGGTCGGCGTGGCCGTTGTGGCGCGCGTACTCCAGGAGCACGTGGACCATCACCATGCGCAGCGACACGTCCTCGTCCCAGCGCGGCTGGCGGCCGGCGAGGTCGAGCGACGCGGCCTCGCGCTCGATGCGCCGGGAGTGCTCGACCTCGTCCTCCCACGCGGCGAACGCCTCGGCCCGGGTGGACGCACTGGCGTCGTACGCCGCCTGGAAGTCGATCTCGTCCGACCACACCATCGGCACGTCGTGGTCCTCGAACACCCGCCGGAACCAGGCCCGTTCGACTTCGGCCAGGTGCCGGACCAGGCCGAGCAGGGTCAGCGTGGAGGGCGGCATCGAGCGGCTGCGCAGCTCGTCGTCGCTCAGCCCCCGGCACTTCATGGCCAGCGTCGCGCGCTGGTAGTCGAGAAACGCCCGCAGCGTCTCGCGTTCGTCCCCGAAGTGGGGCGGTCCGATACGGGGGTCGTTCATGGCGCTGCTCCTCGCACTGTCCGGCCGGGCGCCCGAACAGTACCGGGGTGATCGTCGGCGGCACGAGGGAGTTTCCGCGCCCCCCATCGGCACCCCGTGCCGCGAGGGCGGGTCGGCGGGGGTCGGTTTGCGGCCATCGTGTCGGCGGACGGGACCGGCGATGGGCGCGCCCCGTTCGAACACGTTGTGTACACCGGGCACTTGGTGCCGGTTCGGGGGGAGGGCCAGGCACGACACTCGTACGGCTTTGCGGTGAGCACGCGCGAAACGTCCGCTTAACGAACGACGACCTTCGGACAGCGGACGGTTTTCGGCCAAGTTCTTGACGCGCTCCTGACACCGGTTCTCCACTGCTGGCACTCTTCCCCCGTTCCACGCACGAAGTTTCCACGCACAACAGTTCGTTGCCGCACATGCTCCGCTTTGCTCTGCCCGGCCGGCCCCACCCAGTCGACCGGAACCCCCTCGCAGAAGGAGTTCGCGTGAGATCCACGCATCGTCGTCGTGCCACCGCCACCGGCGCCCTGATCGCCGCAGCCGCCATGCTCAGTGTCGGCGTCCAGGCAGGTAGCGCCAGCGCACGCCCCGACGACTCCGCGGCCACCGCGGCCCTCAAGGCCCAGGCGGTACGCAATCCGGGCGCCCTGCCCGCGAGCCTGAGCCCCTCCCAGCGTGCCGAGCTCATACGCCAGGCCACCTCGACCACGGCGGCCACCGCCAAGTCGCTGGGCCTCGGCGCACAGGAGAACCTCGTCGTCCACGACGTCTCCAAGGACCAGGACGGCACGATCCACACCCGCTACGAGCGCACCTACCAGGGCCTGCCCGTCCTCGGCGGCGACCTGATGGTCGACACCGCGGCCGGCAAGACCAAGGGCGTCATCAAGGCCAACAACGCGCAGCTGCAGGGCGTTTCGACCAGCGCCCCCGACAACGCGCCGGCCGCCGCCGCGAACACGGCCCTCAAGGCCGCCAAGGCCGCGGGTTCGAAGGCCGACAAGGCCGACAGCGCCCGCAAGGTCATCTGGATGGTCAAGGGCGCGCCGACCCTGGCGTACGAGACCGTCGTGGGCGGACTGCAGGACGACGGCACCCCGAACCGGCTGCACGTCATCACGGACGCCAAGACCGGCGCCAAGCTGCACCAGTGGCAGGCCATCGAGACCGGCGTCGGCAAGACCCGCTACAGCGGCCAGGTCACGCTGAACACGACCCAGAGCGGGTCGAACTACACGCTGACCGACGGACCCCGCGGCGGCCACAAGACGTACAACCTGAACCACGGCTCGTCCGGCACCGGTTCGCTGTTCACCCAGACCACCGACACCTGGGGCGACGGCACCAACTCCAACGCCGCGACGGCCGGTGCGGACGCCGCCTACGGCGCCGGCGCGACCTGGGACTTCTACAAGAACGTCTTCGGCCGCAGCGGCATCCGGGGCGACGGCGTCGGCGCCTACTCCCGCGTCCACTACGGCAACGCGTATGTCAACGCGTTCTGGGACGACAGCTGCTTCTGCATGACGTACGGCGACGGCTCGGGCAACAACGACCCGCTGACCGCGCTGGACGTGGCGGGCCACGAGATGTCCCACGGCGTCACCGCGGCCACGGCCGGCCTGGAGTACGCCGACGAGTCGGGCGGTCTGAACGAGGCCACCTCCGACATCTTCGGCACCTCGGTGGAGTTCTACGCGAACAACGCCTCGGACCCCGGTGACTACCTCATCGGCGAGAAGATCGACATCAACGGCGACGGCACCCCGCTGCGCTACATGGACAAGCCGAGCAAGGACGGCGGGTCCGCGGACAGCTGGTACAACGGCGTCGGCAACCTGGACGTGCACTACTCCTCGGGCCCCGCGAACCACTGGTTCTACCTGGCCTCCGAGGGCAGCGGCACCAAGGTCATCAACGGCGTGACCTACAACTCGCCGACCTCCGACGGCCTGCCGGTCACCGGCGTCGGCCGCGACAAGGCCCAGCTGATCTGGTACAAGGCCCTGACCACCAAGTTCAACTCCAGCACGGACTACGCGGGGGCCCGCGCGGGCACCATCGCCGCGGCGACCGAGCTGTACGGCGCGGGCAGCGCCGAGGTCAACAACATCACCGACGCCTGGGCCGCCATCAACGTCGGCGCCCGCCACGGCGGCGGCACCGACCCCGGTGGCAAGGTCTTCGAGTCCACCACCCGTGTGGCGATCCCGGACTACCCGGGCGCCGCGGTCACCGACCCGGTCACCGTCTCGGGCATCACGGGCAACGCGCCGTCGGCGCTCCAGGTCGGCGTGAAGATCACGCACACCTACATCGGTGACCTCCAGATCGACCTGGTGGCCCCGAACGGCACGACGTTCCGTCTGAAGAGCTCCTCGTCGGACTCGACGCGGAACCTCGACAAGACGTACACCGTGAACGCCTCCAGCGTCGCGGCGAACGGTGTGTGGAAGCTCAAGGTCCAGGACAAGGCACGGCAGGACGTCGGCACCGTCACCGACTTCAAGCTCACCTTCTGAACCGGTCCGCTTCCGGACGAGCCGGACCTCGCGCGTCCCTGACGCCGTGACGTCCACCCTCTGGAAACTCACCTTCTGACCAGGCGGCTGGCCGGAAAGTGAAGGTGCCCGGAGCCCACGAGGCTCCGGGCACCGCCCATGTCCGCGCCCGGGCGGACCGGGCTCAGCGCATGAGCACGCCCGCCCCTTCGCCGGTCGCCCCGGTCGGCCCGGCCACCAGGCCCAGCTCGGTGTGGCCGGCGAGCCGGCGGTGGGCCGGCAGGACGCGCACGGTGTATCCGAAGGGCCCCGTACGGTCCAGCGCGAGCGGCCCCTCATACGTCCAGCGGCCCTCCAGGTCGGGGCCGCCGGCCGGTTTCAGCGGGAACGTCGAGGCGTCCACGATGGCGTCGGCCGCGTCGACCCGGCCCGCCACGGCCTGCACCTCGACGTCGTCGGGCGCGAGGTCGCCGAGCGCGACCCGGACCCTGAGCGCCAGCGTGGAGCCGAGCTCGGCGGTGCCGCCCGGAGCGGCCGCCGCCGGGGCCAGCGCCTCCACGTGATCGACCGCGACCCGCGGCCAGGCCTCCCGCACCCGCCCCTTCCACTGCGCCAACTCCCGTGCGCCGGACGGGTCGAGGGACCGGTGGGCGGCGGCGGCCGGGGTGTACAGCCGGGTCACGTACTCGCGCACCATGCGCCCGGCCAGCACCTTGGGGCCGAGCGTGGTCAGGGTGCGGCGGACCATTTCGATCCAGCGGTCCGGCAGGCCGGACGCGCCCTGGTCGTAGAAGCGCGGCGCGACCCGGTCCTCGATGAGGTCGTAGAGCGCGTTGGCCTCCAGCTCGTCGCGCCGGTCCTCGTCGGTGGCCGCGCCGTCGGCGGTGGGGATCGCCCAGCCGAAGTCGGGCTCGAACCACTCGTCCCACCAGCCGTCCAGGACGGACAGGTTGAGGCAGCCGTTCAGGGCCGCCTTCATGCCGCTGGTCCCGCAGGCCTCCAGGGGGCGCAGCGGGTTGTTGAGCCACACGTCGCAGCCCGGGTAGAGCTTCTGCGCCATCGCCATGCCGTAGTCGGGCAGGAAGACGATGCGGTGGCGCACCCGCGGGTCGTCGGCGAACCGCACCAGCTCCTGCACCAGCCGCTTCCCGCCGTCGTCGGCCGGGTGCGCCTTGCCCGCGACGACGATCTGCACCGGACGCGTCGGGTGCAGCAGCAGCTCCATGAGCCGGTCCCGGTCGCGCAGCATCAGGGTGAGCCGCTTGTACGAGGGGACCCTGCGGGCGAAGCCGATGGTGAGCACGTCGGGGCTCAACACCCCGTCGATCCAGCCGAGTTCGGCCGATCCCGCGCCGCGCTGGCGCCAGGAGGCGCGCAGCCGTTCCCGGGCCTCGACGACGAGCTGCTCGCGCAGGTTCCTGCGCAGCTCCCAGATCTCGGTGTCGGGGATGTCGGCGACCGCGTCCCAGCGCTCGGCGCCGCCCACGCTCAGCGCGTCCTCGGTGCGGCCCGCGCCGACCTGGCGGGCGCCGAGCCGCACGACCTCGGGCGCCACCCAGGTGGGGGCGTGGACGCCGTTGGTGACCGAGGTGATCGGCACCTCCTGCGCGTCGAAGCCCGGCCACAGGCCCGCGAACATCTGGCGGCTGACCGCGCCGTGCAGCGTCGAGACGCCGTTGGCGCGCTGCGCCAGGCGCAGCCCCATGACGGCCATGTTGAAGAGGTTCGGCTCGCCGCCGGGGTAGGTCTCCATGCCGAGCCGCAGGATCTTCTCCACGTCGACCCCGGGCAGCTCGCCGTCGTCGCCGAGGTGGCGGGCGACCAGCTCGCGGTCGAAGCGGTCGATCCCGGCGGGCACCGGGGTGTGGGTGGTGAACACCGTGCCGGAGCGCACCGCCTCCAGAGCGGCGTCGAATTCCAGCCCCTCGTCGGCGAGTTCACGGATGCGTTCGAGGCCGAGGAAGCCCGCGTGGCCCTCGTTGGTGTGGAACACCTCGGGGGCGGGGTGGCCGGTGAGGCGGCAGTAGGTGCGCAGCGCGCGCACCCCGCCGATGCCGAGGAGCATCTCCTGGAGCAGCCGGTGCTCGCTGCCGCCGCCGTAGAGCCGGTCGGTCACGTCGCGTTCGCGGGTCGCGTTCTCCTCGACGTCGGAGTCGAGCAGCAGCAGCGGCACCCGGCCGACCCGGGCCTGCCAGACGGCGGCGTGCAGGGCGTGGCCGCCGGGCAGCGCGAGCGAGACGCGTACGGGGCTGCCGTCCTCCTCGCGCAGCAGGGAGACGGGCAGCTCGTTGGGGTCGAGCAGGGGGTAGTGCTCCTGCTGCCAGCCGTCCCGCGAGAGCGACTGGCGGAAGTAGCCGTGCCGGTAGAGCAGGCCGACCCCGATGAGCGGTACCCCGAGGTCGCTGGCGGATTTGAGGTGGTCCCCGGCGAGGATGCCGAGGCCGCCGGAGTACTGCGGCAGGGCCGCGGTGATGCCGAACTCGGGCGAGAAGTAGCCGATGGCGGACGGGAGTTCACCGTCCTGCTCCTGGTACCAGCGGCGGCCGTGCAGATAGTCGTCGAGGTCGTCGACGGCGGCGGTCAGTCTGCGCAGGAAGCGGCGGTCCTGGGCGAGCGAGTCGAGCCGGGCGGCGCCGACCGCGCCGAGCAGGCGCACCGGGTCCTCACCCGCCGCCCGCCAGCCGTCGGGGTCCACGGACTGGAACAGTTCTCGGGTCTCGGTGTGCCAGGACCAGCGCAGATTGCGGGCGAGGTCGTTGAGCGGCCGGAGGGCGTCGGGCAGGACAGGGCGCACGGTGAATCGACGGATTGCCTTCACGCTTCCACCTTCGCAGGGGACCTACGTTCCGGGGCGGGCACACCGCGATGTGCGCCCCTCCTTCACCCCCGAAGGTAACGCCGGTGCGCCCCCGGCACCCACCGCGCCCCGCGGCCAGGGGCGCCGCGGGCCCGAACGCGTCCGGCTCCCTGATGTGCCGTCATCCGTCTTCGGGGTAGGCGATGTTCGAGCCGTTGTCGGCGCAAGCCGGCACCGGACTCCTTGTCCCCGCCGTTACGCGCAGGTAGTTAACGAACCGCCGGAATGCCCGCCCGGACACCGTGGAAGGCTCCTCCGGTAACGGATACCCGCACTCTCTCCCGCACGCCATTCGAGTGAACGCGGACAGGAGCGGCCATGCCCGCAGCCGGTCAGCCGTCAACGGAACAGTTAAAAAGGACAGATTCCCGCAAACGCGGCAAACCCTACCCATCACCCACAGGTGAGACCGTGAACCCGAACGCGTCAATCGGCCGCATCCCCGTGCTCGACGTGCGCCCCGCCGTCGAGTGCGGCACCAGGCCCGCCAAGGCGGTGACCGGGGAGAGCTTCCGGGTCACCGCGACCGTCTTCCGTGAGGGCCACGACGCCGTCGCGGCCAATGTCGTGCTGAGAGACCCCGGCGGCAGGCCGGGCCCCTACCTCCCCATGCGCGAGCTCGCCCCCGGCACCGACCGCTGGGGCGCCGAGGTCGTCGCGGACGCCGAGGGCCTGTGGACGTACGCCGTCGAGGCCTGGAGCGATCCGGTCGCCACCTGGCACCACCAGGCCGGCATCAAGATCCCGGCGGGCCAGGACACCGAGCTGGTCCTGGCCGAGGGCGCCGCGCTGTACGAGCGGGCCGCCGCCGGGGTGCCCAAGGCCAAGGGGCGCCGCGAGGCGGTCCTCGCGGTGGCCGACGCCCTGCGCGACACCCGCCGCACCCCGGCCGCCCGGCTCGCGGCGGCCCGCGCCCAGGACGCCGAGGAGGCCCTCGCCACGCATCCGCTGCGCGAGCTCGTCACCTCCTCCGCCCGGATGCCGCTGCTCGTCGAGCGCGAGCGCGCCCTGTTCGGCTCCTGGTACGAGCTGTTCCCGCGCTCGGAGGGCGCCGTGGTCAAGAGCCGCGGCAAGCCGGTCTCCGGCACCTTCCGCAGCGCGGCCGAGCGGCTGCCCGCCATCGCGGCGATGGGCTTCGACGTGGTCTATCTGCCACCCGTGCACCCCATCGGCACCACCCATCGCAAGGGCGCCAACAACAGCCTGAAGGCGAAGCGTTGGGACGTCGGCGTGCCCTGGGCGATCGGCTCGGCCGAGGGCGGCCACGACGCGGTCCACCCCGATCTCGGCACCCTGGAGGACTTCGACGCCTTCGTGGCCGCCGCCCGCGACCTGCGCCTGGAGGTGGCGCTCGACTTCGCCCTCCAGTGCTCCCCCGACCACCCCTGGGTCACCGAGCACCCCGAGTGGTTCCACCACCGCGCCGACGGCTCGATCGCGTACGCCGAGAACCCGCCCAAGAAGTACCAGGACATCTATCCGATCGCCTTCGACCAGGACATGCCGGGCCTGATCGCCGAGACGGTGCGGCTGCTGCGCTTCTGGATGGGCCACGGCGTACGGATCTTCCGGGTGGACAACCCGCACACCAAGCCGGTGGTCTTCTGGGAGAAGGTCATCGCCGAGATCAACGGCACCGACCCCGACGTGATCTTCCTGGCCGAGGCGTTCACCCGCCCCGCGATGATGCACACCCTCGCCAAGGTCGGCTTCCAGCAGTCGTACACGTACTTCACCTGGCGCAACACCCGGCACGAACTCACCGAGTACGTCACCGAGCTCGCGGGCGAGTCGGCCTCCTACATGCGGCCCAACTTCTTCGTGAACACCCCGGACATCCTGCACGCCTACCTCCAGGAGGGCGGGCGCCCGGCCTTCGAGGTGCGGGCCGTGCTCGCCGCGACCCTCTCCCCGTCCTGGGGCCTGTACGCGGGGTACGAGCTGTGCGAGAACGCCCCGGCCCGGCCGGGGAGCGAGGAGTACCTGGACTCCGAGAAGTACCAACTCCGGCCCCGCGACTGGGAGTCGGCCGAACGCGAGGGCCGCTCCATCGCCCCGCTGATCACCACGCTCAACCGCGTCAGGCGCCGCCATCCGGCCCTGCGGCAGCTGCGCTCGGTGCACTTCCACACGACCGACAACGACGCCCTGATCGCCTACAGCAAGCGCTCGGGGTCGAACACCGTTCTGGTGGTCGCCAACCTCGACCCCCACCACACCCAGGAGGCCACGGTCTCGTTGGACATGCCGGCACTCGGCCTCGCGTGGGACGAGTCCGTCCCGGTGCGCGACGAGCTCACCGGTGAGACCTACCACTGGGGCAGGAACAGCTATGTGCGCCTGGAGCCGGGCCGAGCGCCCGCGCACATCCTGGTCCTGCGACCGTCCCCGCCGATCGGAGGGTCACCCACACCATGATCGTCAACGAGCCCGTCCACGACACCTTCGAGGACACCCCCGCCAAGGACCGCGATCCCGAATGGTTCAAGCGTGCGGTGTTCTACGAGGTGCTCGTGCGGTCCTTCCAGGACAGCAACGGCGACGGCGTCGGGGATCTCAAGGGCATCACGGCCAAGCTGGACTACCTCCAGTGGCTCGGTGTCGACTGCCTCTGGCTGCCGCCGTTCTTCAAATCCCCGCTCCGTGACGGCGGTTACGACGTCTCGGACTACACGGCCGTGCTCCCCGAGTTCGGCGACCTCGCCGACTTCGTCGAGTTCGTGGACGCCGCCCACCAGCGCGGCATGCGCGTGATCATCGACTTCGTGATGAACCACACGAGCGACCAGCACGAGTGGTTCCAGGAGTCGCGCAAGGATCCCCAGGGCCCCTACGGGGACTACTACGTCTGGGCCGACGACGACAAGCAGTTCCAGGACGCCCGGATCATCTTCGTCGACACCGAGACGTCCAACTGGACCTTCGACCCGGTCCGCAAGCAGTACTACTGGCACCGCTTCTTCTCGCACCAGCCGGACCTCAACTACGAGAACCCGGCCGTGCAGGAGGAGATCGTCTCCGCGCTGCGCTTCTGGCTCGACCTGGGCATCGACGGCTTCCGCCTCGACGCGGTGCCCTACCTGTACCAGCAGGAGGGAACCAACTGCGAAAACCTTCCGGCGACGCACGAGTTCCTCAAGCGGGTACGCGCCGAGATCGACGCGAGCTACCCGGACACGGTGCTGCTCGCCGAGGCCAACCAGTGGCCCGAGGACGTCGTCGACTACTTCGGCGACTACGCCAAGGGCGGCGACGAGTGCCACATGGCGTTCCACTTCCCGGTGATGCCGCGCATCTTCATGGCGGTACGGCGCGAGTCCCGCTATCCGGTCTCGGAAATCCTCGCCAAGACCCCGGCGATCCCGAAGAACGCCCAGTGGGGCATCTTCCTGCGCAACCACGACGAGCTCACCCTCGAAATGGTCACGGACGAAGAGCGCGACTACATGTACGCCGAGTACGCCAAGGACCCGCGGATGCGGGCCAACATCGGCATCCGGCGCCGGCTCGCCCCGCTGCTCGACAACGACCGCAACCAGATCGAGCTGTTCACCGCGCTGCTGCTGTCCCTGCCCGGCTCGCCGATCCTGTACTACGGCGACGAGATCGGCATGGGCGACAACATCTGGCTCGGCGACCGCGACGCGGTGCGCACCCCCATGCAGTGGACCCCGGACCGCAACGCGGGCTTCTCCTCCTGCGACCCCGGCCGGCTCTATCTGCCCACGATCATGGATCCGGTCTACGGCTACCAGGTCACCAACGTCGAGGCGGCCATGGCCTCGCCCTCCTCGCTGCTGCACTGGACCCGGCGGATGATCGAGATCCGCAAGCAGAACCCCGCGTTCGGCCTCGGCTCGTACACCGAGCTGATGTCGTCGAACCCGGCCGTCCTCGCCTTCCTGCGGGAGTGCGGCGACGACCTGGTCCTGTGCGTGCACAACTTCTCGCGGTTCCCCCAGCCCACCGAGCTGGACCTGCGGGCCTTCAACGGGATGCACCCGGTGGAGCTGATCGGCGGGGTGCGCTTCCCCGCGATCGGCGAATGGCCCTATCTGCTCACCCTCGCCGGACACGGCTTCTACTGGTTCCGGCTGCGGAAGGACCCCGTGCTCGCCTGACCCGGCGCCCCGGGCGGAGCGGTTTCGGCCGCACCGCCCGGGGGCACCCGGAAAGCCGAACCCCCGCGCGCCGCCGGACAGCTTCTTGTTGGAATCCGGGACACTCTGCGCAAATCGATTGTGTGCCCGGGGAAAGGATGCGCCGCCATGCCGAAGGCCGCACCGCCCCGTACCACCGGCCTCCCCTCCACCTCACTGCTGAGCTCGCTCGCCCCCCTCCTGCACGAATGGCTGCCCCGGCAGCGCTGGTTCGCGGGCAAGGGGCGGCCCGTCACCGATTTCACCCTGCTCACCACGACCGAGCTGCTGCCCGGCCACCTGCATCTGCTCGTACGCGCCGAGCACGGCCCGCAGCCGCTGACCGCCGGCACCGCGTCCGGCCCGGCCGACTGCTACCAGCTCCTGATCGGGGTGCGCGAGGAGCTGCCGCCCCGGCTCGCCCCCGCGCTGATCGGACGCGCGAGCCACGGCCCGCTGGCCGGCCGGTCGGTGTACGACGCCCTCCAGGACCCGCAGTCCGCGGCCCTGCTCATGGAGCGCCTGCGTACGCCCGGCACCGTGGGCCCCCTCACCTTCGAGCACGATCCGGACGTGAAGGTGCCGCCGGGCCTCACCCCGCGCCTGCTCGGCGTCGAGCAGTCCAACTCCTCGCTCGTCTACGGAGATACGTTCATTCTCAAGGTGTTCCGGCGGGTGCAGCCGGGCGTGAACCCGGATCTGGAGCTGCCCTGGGCCCTGGCCCGCCAGGGTTGCGACCGGGTGCCCGCGCCCGCCGCCTGGTTCGGCACCTCCGAGCCCGCGGAGGCCACCCTCGGCGTGCTCCAGCCGTTCCTGCGCGGCGCCGACGACGGCTGGACGCTCGCGCTGGCCTCGCTCGCCGACGGGCGCCCCTTCACCCGGCAGGCCTACGAACTGGGCCGGGCCACCGCCGACGTGCACCTGGCGCTGGCCGAGGCGTTCGCCCCGGTCACCCTCGGCCGTCCGCAGACGGCTCTGATCGCCGCCGCGATGACCGAGCGCCTGGAGGCCACCGCCCAGGCGGTCCCCGCGCTCGCGCCGTACGTGCCGGGGCTGCGCGGCGCGTTCGAGGCGGTCGCCGGGCTCCCGTCGGCCGGTACGGCCCAGCGCGTGCACGGCGACCTCCATCTGGGCCAGGCGCTGCTGCCCGCCGACGGGCGCTGGTCGCTGATCGACTTCGAGGGCGAACCGGCCCGCCCGATCGCCGAGCGCCGCCGCCCCCAGTCCCCCGTCCGCGACATCGCGGGCATGCTGCGCTCCTTCGACTACGCCGCCCGCACCGCACGCCCCGCGAACCCGGGGTGGGCCACCGACTGCCGGGCGGCGTACTGCGACGGCTACGCGGCACGGTCGGGCTCCGACCCGCGCGACACCCCCCGGCTGCTGCGCGCGTACGAGACCGACAAGGCGGTGTACGAGGTGCTCTACGAGGCCCGGCACCGCCCCGACTGGCTGCCGGTGCCGATGGCTGCCATCCGCCGGCTCGCCGGTGCCTGAACCCGCCCGCGCAGTACGCCACTTGAGGAGGCAGACCCCGTGACCCCCCGCCCCGCCCGCAACTCCGCCAAGTCCGCCCAGCGCACCACCGAACCCGTGGCCGGGGCGAAGGCCGTCAAGGCGCCGCCCGCGCCGCGCCGCGCCGCGAGCCGCGGCGTACGGCCCGCGCCCGCCCTCGACGCGACGGACCGCGGGCGCCTGCTCGCGGGCGGCCATCACGACCCGCACTCCCTGCTCGGCGCGCATCCGGTGCGCGGCGGGGTGGCGTTCCGGGCGCTGCGCCCGTACGCGCAGGCCGTCACCGTGCTCGGCAAGGGGCTGCGGGCAGTGCTCCACGACGACGGCGACGGGCTCTTCTCGGGGGTGCTCCCGCTGAGCGAGATCCCCGACTACACCCTGCTGGTCACCTACGAGGACAGCGAGATCGAGGTCCAGGACCCGTACCGCTTCCTGCCCTCGCTCGGCGACCTCGACCTGCACCTGATCGGCGAGGGCCGGCACGAGGAGCTGTGGACGGCGCTCGGGGCCCGCCCGATGGCCCACCAGGGCGTCACCGGCACCCGCTTCACGGTATGGGCGCCGAACGCCCAAGGGGTGCGCGTCACCGGGGACTTCAGCTACTGGGACGGCACCGCGCACCCCATGCGCTCGCTCGGCTCCACCGGGGTGTGGGAGCTGTTCCTGCCCGGCATCGGTGACGGCGCGCTCTACAAGTTCGACATCATGCGCCCGGACGGCAGCCACACCCTGCGGGCCGACCCGATGGCGCGGCGCGCCGAGGTGCCGCCGGCGAACGCCTCGATCGTCACCGAGTCGCACCACGTGTGGCGGGACGAGGAGTGGATGGCGCGGCGCTCCGCCCGCCCGGTGCACGAGGCGCCCTTCTCGGTCTACGAGCTCCACCTGGCTTCCTGGCGCCCCCGCCTCACCTACCGCCAGCTGGCCGATCAACTGCCCGCCTACGTCAAGGACTTGGGGTTCACCCACGTCGAGTTCCTGCCGGTCGCCGAGCATCCGTACGGCGGGTCGTGGGGCTACCAGGTGACGGGCTTCTACGCGCCGACCTCCCGCATGGGCACCCCGGACGACTTCCGCTTCCTCGTCGACGCACTGCACGCGGCGGGCATCGGCGTGATCGTGGACTGGGTGCCGGCGCACTTCCCCAAGGACGACTGGGCGCTCGCGCGGTTCGACGGGCGCACCCTGTACGAGCACGAGGACCCGCTGCGCGCCGAGCACCCCGACTGGGGCACCCTCGAATTCGACTACGGCCGCAAGGAGGTCCGCAACTTCCTGGTCGCCAACGCGACGTACTGGTGCGAGGAGTTCCACGTCGACGGCCTGCGGGTGGACGCGGTGGCCTCCATGCTCTACCTCGACTACTCGCGCGAGCACGGCGAGTGGACCCCGAACGAGCACGGCGGCCGCGAGAACCTGGACGCGGTGGCCTTCCTCCAGGAGATGAACGCGACGGTGTACCGGCGCTGCCCCGGCGTCGTGACCATCGCCGAGGAGTCCACCGCCTGGGACGGCGTGACCCGGCCCACCGACCAGGGCGGCCTCGGCTTCGGCCTGAAGTGGAACATGGGGTGGATGCACGACTCGCTGGGCTACGTGCAGCACGAGCCGGTGCACCGCAAGTACCACCACAGCGAGATGACGTTCTCGATGGTGTACGCGTACAGCGAGAACTACGTCCTGCCCATCTCGCACGACGAGGTGGTCCACGGCAAGCGCGCGCTCGTCTCCAAGATGCCCGGCGACTGGTGGCAGCAGCGCGCCACCCACCGCGCCTACCTGGGCTTCATGTGGGCCCACCCCGGCAAGCAACTCCTGTTCATGGGGCAGGAGTTCGCGCAGGGCGCGGAGTGGTCGGAGGGCCACGGCCCGGACTGGTGGCTGCTCGACCCGTCCTACAGCGCGGAGTCGGACCACCGGGGCGTACGCGACCTGGTCCGCGACCTGAACACGGTGTACGCCTCCGAGCCCGCCCTGTGGGAGCGCGACACCGACCCCGCGGGCTTCTCCTGGATCGCGGGCGACGCGGCCGAGGACAACGTCTTCGCGTTCCTGCGCCACGACGCGAAGGGCACCCCGCTCCTGTCGGTCTCCAACTTCTCCCCCGTCGTCCGGGCGGACTACCGCCTGGGCGTACCGGAGTCGGTACCGGCGTGGCAGGAGATCCTGAACACGGACGAGACCCGCTACGGCGGAGGCGGCGTAACCAACCCGACCCCCCTGAAACCGGAGCCGTCCCCCTCCCACGGCCACCCGACCTCCCTGACGGTGACACTGCCGCCGCTGGGGACTGTTTGGCTGCGGGGGGTGTGACGGGTCGAGTCGGCCCGGTACGCGATGACGGGCGGCGTCACGTGCGATGCGTACGCCGCCCGCTGAAGACGGGGTTCACCACCACCCATTCCGGGCCCAGAACCACCCGCGAGCCGCAGATCCGGCGGGTGGTTCTGACGGTTCCGAAGCAGGCCGTGCCCGCTCGTTCCCCCCGCAGGACAGTGCCCCGGTACCCTTTGCGCACCGCGTCCCCGATCGTCGCGCTCGGGGTGAGTTCGCGTTCACCGACCGCGGCAGGAAGCCTCAGGCCGGTATGAGCCCCCGCTTGAGCCTTCGACCCAGGGGCCGCTCCACGCAGCGGTGGATGAGCCAGGCCATGAGCACCAAGCCCGTTGTGACCAGGGCGAGGAGGGGATAGGTCGCGATACGGCCCGAGAAGGTGTGGAAGAGCTCCCAGCCGATCATCTGGTGCGTCAAGTACAGGGGGTAGGTGATGGCGCCCGCATACGTGAGCCAGCTCCAGCGGATCCAGGAGAGTTTGCCGGTGGCGACGAGGGCGAGCAGGGCGAAGGACAGCGCGAGGATAAGGACGACCGGCCAGGCCGGAACCAGGCGGCCGACGTAGACACCGGTGCTGCGCCACATCTTCAGGGTGGCGGGCAGACCTGCCGCGAAGCAGAGCAGCACGATGCCGGTGAGCATCAGGTTCGGGCGGAAGTGGTACATCAGGTAGAACGCGATGCCGGCGATGAAGTACCAGCTGTACTCGGGCATCACCAGGAGCCGTAGCGGCCCGGGCTCCGCCTTCGCACACAGCATGCTTGCCGTCGCCCACACACAGCAGAAGACCAGCACCCTGCGGTAGGTCAGTCCCCAGCAGGCGAGGGCCGCGAACAGTACGTAGAAGCGCAGTTCGGCGAAGAGTGACCAGTACGCGCCGTCGACCGAGGGCACGCCGAGGGGTTCTTGCAGCATGGTGAGGTTGGTGAGGACGTCGGTCCACGGCAGGTGCCGGTTCCCCTTCGGGAACACCGCGAGGGTCACCGTAGTGGCGAGCACTCCGAACCAGTACGCCGGGTACAGACGCACCACCCGCGAGACGAAGAAGTCCCGCAGCGGCTTGCCCCAGCAGCTCATGCAGATCACGAACCCGCTGATCAGGAAGAACAGGTGCACCCCGAGCCATCCGTAGGCGGTCACCGGGAACAGCGCCGGGAAGACCGTCTCGGGCTTCTTCGGCCAGCTGCCCACCCGCGCCGTGTAGTGGTACGCCACCACCGACAGAGCGGCCAGCAGCCGCAGCCCGTCCAGCGCGAAGACCCGCCCGCGCGGGGGTGGTACGGCCCCGGTCAGGGCCGGGCGCCGATGCCCGGCGCGCTGCCGGGGCCCGGATATCGCCGGAACGTCGTGATCGAGCACGCTGCAACCCCCACCTCAGAAACGACGGGAGCCCGGGGCCCCTGCCGGTCAGGAGGAAGCATCGACCTACCTGAACGACCTCAGAGCATAGAAGCCGACCACACACTTTGAACACATCACCCTCGTCACACCACACCACCCCTCCTGTCCCTACTGTTCATCGGGCCGTATCCGACGCGCACGATGCTTCGGGACGGCCCACGAACGAGGGGGAGCAGGCATGTTCGCAGTGATCTACCGGTGGAGTCTCAAGCCCGGCAAGGAGCAGCAGTTCCGC
Source organism: Streptomyces sp. NPDC048111 (assembly GCF_043202815.1). Classification (NCBI taxonomy): domain Bacteria; kingdom Bacillati; phylum Actinomycetota; class Actinomycetes; order Kitasatosporales; family Streptomycetaceae; genus Streptomyces; species Streptomyces sp. NPDC048111. The sequence continues at coordinate 99,738 of NZ_JBIDBD010000015.1, read as the reverse complement.
GACGGATGGCATCGGGTGACCGAGGCCATTCACGAGCGGTGCGGAAGTTACGGGTCCCGGCTGCACCGGGCGGACGACGGCACGTGGGTGGCGTACGCGCGGTGGCCCGATGCCGAGAGCCGTGAGCAGTGTGCGATGCCCGATCCCGAGGGCGCCGCCCTGATGAGCGACGCCATCGCCGAGCGCTTTCCCGAGACGCGGCTCCAGCTCATCGACGACCTGCTCGCCGAGCCCGACCACCCGGCGTAGCCGGCGGACACGGCCCTGGTGGGGCGCTCTCCCACCGCCGGCCCGTGCCGGGGCACGCCGGGAGGGTCGAGGCGAGCCCGTCAGTCCTCTCTCGGGGCCAGCGGCCCCGGCATGACCGCGCCGAACCCGCCCTGGAACACCGCGGTGACCAGCAGCAGGACTCCACCGCCGAGGGCAAGGAAGAGGGTGGGGAGCAACAACAGGAAACCCGTCATCACCCGTATCTCCTCCGGCTGCATCCGCTGACCCCGATGCCCGATGATCAAGAGGATGATCAGGGACGGCACCGCGATCAACAAGAAGATTCCGGGGCCCGCGGACAGGTAGTCCTTGAACGACGCCCACCTCGACATCGCCACGAAGGCATCCGGTCGGTGCGGGTCCTGCCCGGGCGGGGCAATGGCCGCCGTCACGATCCATCCGATCGCGAACGTCACGCAGTACCGGACGGCACAGACCGCGATCCAGCTCTGCTTCTCCTCCGAGGTCGGACCGTCCACGACGCGGACCATCTTCCCCACCCCCATCCCCGAGACCTGCCACGGAGCATAAGAGCGCTCGTTCCCCCGCAGGGCAGCGCCCCGGTGGTGAGCACTGCCCACCACCGGGCCGCCACCTCCGGCACGGCGGCCAGTCACCCCGTGCCGGAGCCCTGCGCGACAGCATGGGTTTCCGGCGCTGTCAGAAGCCCCGAAGAAAGTCCTTCAGCATTCGGGCCGCCTTCGACCTCTTGCGTGCTGTCGCACGCCACTCCTTCTCCGCGTGGACGCTTGCCAGCGAAACCCCCGCACCCCCTCGCTCATTGTCCGCCGGCTGAAGATGCCCGCAGGCCACACGCCATCCGACGCGCACCACGGAGATTCCGAGAATTTTGGCTGCCTCGAATTGCGATACCCACTGCTCGTCCTCGAGCGGAACCGGTGGTCTTTCCCAGTTCTTCATCACGCCTAAATATTTTTTCGCAGCCACAGAATTCGACTCCTCGGACTCCAGAGCACATGCTGATTGGCTCAACGACCTGCTCCCCTCCCGCGCATCATAGGCAACGAGGGAGGGGGCAGCCGTTAGAAGAGCCAGTCCTTCAGCGTGCGCCCCACCTGCTCGACCGCCGCACCGGGCAGCCCCGGTCGTGAAACACCGGCAAGCGAAGAACCCGCCTTGGCCGTACTTCGCACGGATTGCCCCTATCGGTGTCCCGTTCATCGTCTGACGCAGCGGCTCTGTGAGCCGCGATACCAGAGGCGAGCAGCACCCCGGCGCTCGTGATGAGGATCGCGACACCACATACAGCCGATGCCATGCAAGCGAACGTTCCTGCCGCTGCCAAGAATCCGAAACCCTTGTCGATCAGCCAGTGCCGGTTCTCGACCACTGTGTCCTTCAGGGCGTCCCAGGAGTCTTGAAAATCCCCACGCACAAGGCTCGAAACACTGTGGCCGAGGCCGCTCTCGATACTGCTCCAAACGCCTTTCTTGGCATTCTCGGTTTCCTGCTTCTTCCTTCTCTCAGCCGCTTCGCGATCTACGCTCGCATTGCTGTAGGAGACGTGACTCCCGTTCCAGCTCTTGCAGTCCGGGTGCTTGGAACAAGCCCGCTGACACCCGCTGCTTGTAATCCACGTACGAAGACGACAAGTGGTCCGTGCGGTTTCGACGGCCTCGGCGCCATGTACGGGTACAGCGACGGCACCTCCAAGATGCTCACTTGGACGACCAGACCGGATGCCACCCTCAACGGCGCCGCGAGCGGCTACGCGTTCACCACACCGGCGAACTGGAGCTTCGCCGCGAACACCATCCTGAAGCCCTACAACTGATCCGCCGACACAAGCCGAGGGCCCGTGCCCGGACGACTCGTCCGGGCACGGGCCCTCGGCCTGTCCCGCAGGTCGGCAGGGGCTACCCCCGCCCGAACCGCAGCGTTCGCAGTTCGAAGGGGCGCAGGGTCACCGGCACCGGGCCGGGGGTCGGTTCGGGGGCTGTCAGGGGGCGTTCCAGGAGGTCTGTCGTGGTGACGGATGCCGCGGCGAAGTCCGGGGTCAGGGTCGCGCGGGCCCGGCCGCCGTGGGCCTCGTGGAAGCGGACCACCACGTCACCGCTCCCGTCGTCCGCCAGCTTCACCGCCGTGATCACGACCGCGTCGCTGTCGACGGTGAACAGCGGGGCGACCGGCCCGGCACCGAGCACCCGGCGCCCGGGAAGGTTCACCGCATACCCCTCGCGCACCGCGTCCCCGATCGTCGCGCCCGGGACCAGCGCGTGGTGGAAGCGGTGCAGACCCTGGTCGGTCTCCGGGTCGGGGAAGCGGGGAGCCCGCAGCAGGGACACCCGCAGGGTCGTGGTCGTGCCCGCGTCCTCGGTACGCACCGTGCGGGTCACGTCGTGGCCGTACGTCGAGTCGGTGACCAGGGCCACGCCCCAGCCCGGCTCCTCCAGGTGCACGAAGCGGTGGTTGCAGGCCTCGAACTTGGCCGCCTCCCAGCTCGTGTTGGTGTGCGTGGCCCGGTAGAAGTGGCCGAACTGGGTCTCCGAGGCGTACCGCTCGGCGTGCACGTCCAACGGGAAGGCCAGCTTCAGGAACTTCTCCGTCTCGTGCCAGTCCACCTCCGTGAAGACGTCGAGCCGAGAGGAACCGGGGGCCAGGGCGAGGGTCTGGGTGACCTTCGAGGAGCCGAACGAGCGCACCACCCGGACCGAGGCGCCGTCGCCGGCCGTCACCTCGTCGGCCTCCGTCAGGTCGGTCACCGTGTTGCGGTAGAACGCGTCCACGTCCCAGGCGTCCCACATGTTGGGGAAGTCGGGGTGGAGCTGGAGGAGGTTGGCCGGGCGGTCCGGGGCGATCGTCTCGCGCCCCGCGAGCCGGTCGTACGCCGAGACCACCAGGCCGCGGGCGTCGATCTCCACCCGCAGGCGTTCGTTGGCGAGGACGAACCCGCCGTCCGGGCGGGGCGACGGCCCGGCCGCCGCGACCGCCGCCGCGACCGCCGCGCCGCCCGCCGCCACGCCGTCCCGCGGGTGCGGGGCCGCGTTGAACACCAGGGCCTGGGCGCCCTCGCCCACCAGTGCGCGCTGGGCCCGCTCGATGAGGGCGGTCAGCTCGGCGGCCACCGCCGCGTACGTCTTCTCCGCCTCCCGGTGCACCCATGCGATCGACGAGCCCGGCAGGATGTCGTGGAACTGGTGGAGCAGGACCGTCTTCCAGATGCGGTCCAAGTCGGCGTAGGGGTAGGCGAATTCGGGGTCGCGCACCGCCGCCGTCGCGGACCACAGCTCTGCCTCGCGCAGCAGGTGCTCACTGCGCCGGTTGCCCTGCTTGGTCTTGGCCTGACTGGTCAGCGTGGCCCGGTGCAGCTCCAGGTACAGCTCGCCCACCCACACCGGGGGGTTCGCGTACTCGGCCTCCGCCTTGGCGAAGAAGTCGGCCGGGGTCTCCCAGACGACCTGGGCGCTGCCTTCCAGATCGCGCAGGCGCGCCGCCTTGGCGATCATCTCGCGGGTGGTGCCACCCCCGCCGTCGCCCCAGCCGGTCGGCGCGAGCGAGTGCCGGGCGACGCCCTTGTCCTTGAAGTTCCTTGCCGCGTGGGCGATTTCACTGCCCTTCATGGCGCAGTTGTAGGTGTCGACCGGCGGGAAGTGGGTGAAGATCCGGGTGCCGTCGATGCCCTCCCACTGGAAGGTGTGGTGCGGGAACTTGTTGGTCTGCGACCACGAGATCTTCTGGGTGAGCAGCCACTTGGCGCCGGCCGCCTTGATGATCTGCGGCAGGCCCGCGGCGAAGCCGAAGGTGTCGGGCAGCCACGCCTCGTCGTTCTCGACGCCGAACTCGTCGAGGAAGAACCGCTTGCCGTGCACGAACTGACGGGCCATCGCCTCGGATCCCGGCATGTTGGTGTCGGCCTCGACCCACATGCCGCCGGCCGGCACGAAGCGCCCGTCGGAGACCGCCTTGACCACCTTCGCCCACACCTCGGGCCGGTGCTCCTTGATCCACGCCCACTGCTGGGCCTGGGACATGGCGAAGACGAACTCCGGCTCCTCGTCCAGGAGCGCGGTCATGTTGGACGTCGTCCGCGCCACCTTGCGCACCGTCTCGCGCAGCGGCCACAGCCACGCCGAGTCGATGTGGGCGTGACCCACCGCGCTGATGCGGTGCGCCGACGGTTCGGCGGGTGAGGACAGGACCCCGGTCAGCTCCCCACGGGCCGCCGCCGCGGTGCCGTTCACGTCCTGGAGGTCGAGCGCGTCGAGCGCCCGGTCCACGGCGCGCAGGACGTCGTAGCGGCGGCCCGAGTCGACGGGCAGCTCCGCCATCAGCTCGCCGAGCACCTCCAGGTCGATGACCAGGCGCCACACCGTCTCGTCGAACACCGCGAGGTCCATGCGGGTCAGCCGGTACAGCGGGTCGCGGTGCGAGGTCTCGATGTCGCCGAGGCTCGTCGGCACGAAGGGGTGGTAGTCGAGCAGGACCGGATTGGAGGCGGCCTCGATGTGCAGGCGCACCTCTTCGCCGCCGTCGACCGGGGCCCCGATGCGCACCCACTGGTTGCGCGGGTTGAGGCCCTTCACCGGGGTGCCGTCGGGGCGGTAGACCAGGCCCTCGCACTGGAAGCCCGGCATGTTCTCGTCGAAGCCGAGGTCGAGGAGCGCCTCCACCGTCCGGCCCGCCCACGCCTCGGGCACCGTCCCGGTCACCCGGAACCAGCTGGTGCCCCACGGCGGGCCCCACATGTCGCCGACCGCGACCGGTGTCACCGGGGCCGCCAGGCCCTCCGCCACGGCGACGGGCTCCCCCGGCGCGTTCCAGACGGCGACGTCGAGCGGCACCGACTCCGGGTACACGGCGGGGCGGACGCGCTCGTCCAGAACGCGCTTGAGGCGGGCTTCGACCAGGCCGCGGTCGTCATGCATGAGGGGTGCTCCGTTTCGGAAGGGGTGGATCTACCAGGGATGGACGGCGGACGCCGGGGCCGACGCGGTGTACAGCTCACCCACTGCCCGCACCTCGAACCGGGCCGCCCTCTCGCCCTGCTCGGGTACCGCACCGGGCACGTAGTACGCGCTCTGGCAGGCGCCGCCGAGGAAGCGGCGGGTGCCGTCCGGCAGGATCCGGTGCAGCTCGTAGTGGCGTACGGGGCCGGGGGCGCCGCGCCAACTGAAACGCATGCCGTCCGGCCCGACCGACACGCGCAACTCCCTTGGCTTGGACGGTACTTGTACCGCATCGTGCACGGCGAGGGCGCCGATCCGATAGGCCAGGGCGCCGGGGGCCGTCAGGCGCAGCCCGATCGCGCGGGCGGTGCCGGACGCGCCGGGGAGCGGGATGCGCGTGGTGGTCCAGGTGCTGCCCGCGGTCAGCGTGCCGGCGGGCACGCAGCGGTAGGGCTGGGGGTCGCCGGGGCGGGCGGGTTCGGCGGTGGCGACGGCCAGTTCGACCGTCACGTCCGCGTCGGCCCGGTGGGTGAGCTCGACGACGGTGCGTCGCGACAGCGGGAGGCGGGTGGCATACAGGTCGAGGGTGACCGGGGCGCCGGGCGCACCGGAGACCAGGACGCTGCTGCCGCCGCGCCAGGCGTCGGCGAAGTCGAAGGCGACGGTGGGGTGTTGGCCGGACGTGCGGGTGACCCAGCGGCGCGACGGCAGGCGGTCCTGGAGGCCGAGGTGGTTCCACTCGGCGGGTGAGGTGACCCGGCCCGCCTCGTACCAGCGCAGTCCGTGGCCGGTGTTGAAGGTGGTGGCGAAGGGCAGCCCGCACACCGTCGAGCGGTCGGCGACGGCGACGGCCGGGGCGCGCCACGCCGCCGCCGTGTCCGGACGCGAGGGGTCCAGGGAGGACCCCGTCCAGAAGCGGTCGTCGGCGGCGTGGAAGTCGCCCGGGGTGCGGCCGGCGGGCAGGTGGGACCGGGTCCATTCGGGGCGGTAGAACCCGTACGACGTGATGTGGCGCCCCGCGTTCGGCACGATGGCGTCCCAGTCCACCGGCGTCTCCCAGCCGCGGGACTCGACGTCGATGCCGGCCCACAACTCGCGGCCGCTGCGGCCGAGTTGACGCGTCCGCTCGGCGGAGGCGGCGAGCGTCCGGGGCGACCAGCGGAAGTCGAGGAACATGCTGTCGGCGGCTTCGAAGTACGTCTGGTTGCGGTCGTTGAGGGCGCCCTGCCAGCTCACCGAACCGTTGCTGGTCATCGCGTCGTACCAGGTGACGCGCTGCCCCCTGGCGGCGCCGAGTCGCTTGAGCTCCTTCACGAAGCCCAGCATGTCAGCGGCGAGCGCGGGGTCGCCGCCGTCGGTCTCGGCGTTGACGAACCAGCCGTCGAAGCCGTACGCGGCGGCGACCGCCACGAGCCGGGCGGCCAGCGGGTAGCGGCCCGCCGCGTCCTTCTGGACGAGGTCGCGCGTCCACTGGAGCTGTCCCCCGTACGCGGCGGGCGGCAGGAAGACGTTGCCCAGGACGCGGACGCCGTGCCGGTGGGCCGCGTCCACGACGGGCGCGTTCGGCGCGAGGATCAGGCCCTCGCCGGACGAGCCGCCCCAGAAGACCAGCTCGTCGATGTACGCCCAGTGCGTGAGCGCGTAGTGGTCGGCGGTGGGTGCCCCCTGGGAGGGGTTGCCGGCGGTGGGGCCGAAGGAGACCAGGGACTGGACGCGGGCCTGCCCGGCGCGGGCGGTCGCGTTCGCCGCGACGGGGGTGAAGCGCGGGGCGAGCGGCACGGACGCCGCGTTGAAGGCCAGGTCGGCGTCGCGGTCCGCGCGCCAGGACATCAGGCTGCGCCAGGTGATGCCTTCACCGGGGCTCCCGGCGGGCAGCGAATCGGGGTACCAGTACGAGGCGTAGGGCTGAACCGCCCTGCTGGGTACCGGCGTTGAGGCCAGGGCGGGCAGCGCGGGGCTGAGGGCCGCCGCGGCGCCGGCGAGGACCACGGCGCGTCGGGTGGGATGGTGCACGGGATGCCTCCTGGGCGGGGAGCGTTACCGGACCTGGGCGGGGGTGACGACCTCGGTGATGCCCCGGGCCGCGAGGTGTTCCCGGTCGTCGGCGCGGGTCGTGAGGACCGTGGTGGGGCGGGCGCCGTCGGCGGTGAGCCGGAAGAACGCCTCGAAGACGGGACCGCCGGGTCCGCAGACGGAGCGGGCGGCCGGGTCGGCGGGGACGACGAGCGCGGTGGTGCGCGGGTCGGGGGCGTACGGGCGGGCGCCGTCACGCAGGGCGGCGGCGGTCCGGGCGAGCACCGCGGCGGTGTCCTTGGGGCGCTGGTCGTTGGTCAACAGGCCGAGCCCGTATTCGAGTTCGGGGAAGTCGGCGAGGTCGCGCGAGACGTCGTGGGAGCACCACCAGGTGATGCCCCACAGATCGGGGCAGTCCAGGGCGTTCTCCACGGTGGCCGCGGTGAAGGCGGCGGCATGGGCGGGCGGCACCAGGGGGGCCGGGGCGCCGACCTCCTGGAGCCAGACCGGGCGGCGCGGGTCGTCGGCCCACGCCTTGGACAGCTCGATCAGATAGGCGGCGTGGTGCTCGCTCGGCACCGAGGCGCGGCCGTGGCGCTGGGCGGTGCCGTTGAACACCCAGGAGTGCACGGCGGTGACCGCGCCGTGCCGCGCGGCCTGGGCCGGAGTGAAGGGCATGTCGTCCTGGTACCAGCACGCGTCGTACTCGGCGTGCAGGTGCAGCCGGCCGGGCGCGCCCTCCTCGCAGGCCGCCAGCATGCGCCCGAGCCAGCCGTCGATCTCGGCCTCGCTCGCCCGGTCGGGGTCGGGATGGGGTCCGGCGGAGAACTGGTTGATCTCGTTGCCGAGCGTCATGCCGATGAAGTTGGGACGGTCGGCCAGGGCGGTGGCCAGGGTGCGCAGATAGACGGCCTGACCGTCGGTGACCGCGGGGTCGGTGAAGAGGTTGCGGCGGTGCCAGGTCCTGGTCCAGGCGGGCAGGAAGTCGAAGCTCGACAGGTGCCCCTGGAGTCCGTCGACGTTGACGTCGAGGCCGCGCTCGCCTGCCGCGTCCACGAGGTCGAGGAGGTGTTCGACGGCGCGGGGCCTGATCAGGGTGCGGTTGGGCTGGAAGTAGGGCCAGAGCGGGAAGACCCGGATGTGGTCGAGGCCGAGCGCGGCTATCGCGTCGAGGTCGGCGCGTATCGCGTCCGGGTCGTAGTCGAGCCAGTGGTGGAACCAGCCTTGGCTGGGCGTGTAGTTGACGCCGAAGCGCGGGGCGGCCATGGGGTGGACTCCAAGGTAGTTCTGGGCCTGGGGAGTTGGAGGTGCACGTGCGGGGGCGGGGTCAGCCCTTGACGGCGCCCTCGCCGACCCCGCGGAAGAAGAAGCGCTGGAGGCAGGCGAACATCACGATCAGCGGGGCGACCGCGATGATGGTGCCCGCGGCGACGACGCGCTGGTTGTTGGAGAACGTGCCGTGCAGGAAGTTGAGGCCGACGGTGAGCGTGAAGTGGTCGGAGTCGGACAGCACGATCAGCGGCCACAGGAAGTCGTCCCAGGCGCCCATGAAGGAGAAGATCGCGACGACCGCGAGGGTGCCCTTCACGGCGGGCAGCGCGATACGGGTGAAGCGCTGCCACACGTTGGCCCCGTCGACGATGGCCGCCTCCTCGATCTCGTACGGGATGTTGTCGAAGGCGTTGCGCATCAGGAGCACGTTCATCGCGCCGATGCAGCCGGGCAGCACCACGGCGACCAGCGTGTTGTTGAGTTCGAGCGAGCGCATGGTGGCGAACTGGGCCAGCATGGTCGCCTCCATCGGCACCAGGAGCGCGAGGACGAAGACCAGGCCCGCCGCGCCGCGCCCCTTGAAGCGGAGCCGGGAGAGCGCGTAGCCGGCCATGGCGGCGCCGATCACATTGGTCAGGACGTTGCTGACGGCCACCTTCAGGGAGTTCAGGATGAAGTCCCACACCGGGATGATGTCCGCGACGTCCCGGTAGTTGGCGACGGTGGGGTGCTCGGGCAGCAGCCGGGGCGGCGAGGTGTAGATGTCCTCCGTGGTGCCCTTGAGCGAGGTGGACAGCTGCCACAGGAACGGCCCGATCATGACCAGCAGCACGGCGACGAGGGCCGCGTAGCGCAGCGCCGTGCGCCAGCGCGGGGCGCGGGTGCGGCGGGGGGTCGCGGGGCGGTGGGCGAGGGGGCGGGGAGCGGCGGGGCGCGGCGCGGCGGTGGCCATCAGTCCTTGTCCTTCCGGTTGGCCCGCAGCACCAGGAGCATCAGGACCAGGGTCAGCAGGAACAGCACGATCGACATGGCCGAGGCGTAGCCGGTGCGGCCCTGGAGGCCGGTGCCGGCCCGCTGGATGAGCATGACGAGGGTGGTGTCGGCGCCGCCGGGCCCGCCGGTCGGGCCCGCGATCATGAAGACCTCGCTGAAGACCTTGAAGGCGGAGACCGAGGAGAGCGCGCCGACCAGGACCATCGTGGAGCGTACGGAGGGCATGGTGATGGAGACGAAGCGGCGGATCGGTCCGGCGCCGTCGACCTCGGCGGCCTCGTGCAGTTCCCTCGGTACGTTCGCGAGCGCCGCCAAGTAAATGATCATGTAGTAGCCGAGGCCCTTCCACACGGTCAGGGCCATCGAACTGAGCAGCAGCAGCCACTGGTTGGACAGGAACGGCACCGGGTCGACGCCCACCATCCGCAGGACGCCGTTGATGAAGCCGCGGTCGTCCAGCATCCACACCCACATCAGGGCGACGACGACCACGGAGGCCACGACCGGTGTGTAGTAGGCGGACCGGAAGAAGGCGATGCCGGGGATGTGCCGCTGCACCAGGAGCGCGAGCAGCAGCGGCAGCAGGACCAGGCAGGGCACGACGACGACCACGTACAGGGCGCTGTTGCGCAGGGCGACCCAGAACTGTTCGTCGTCGAGCAGCGCCGTGAAGTTGTCGAGGCCGACGAAGGTGCCGGGGGTCAGGGTGCGGGCGTCGGTGAACGACTTCCAGACGGTGGCGAGGAAGGGGTAGAGGTTGAAGGCGAGGGTGATCAGGAGGCCGGGGGCCAGGAACAGCCAGGGGCTGGTCGCCCGGTGCGTACGGCCGGCCGGGCGGCCCGCGGCGCGGCCCGCGCGGCGCCCGGGGGCCGCGGCGCGCGGGCGGGGCGCGGCCCCCTCGGCGGTGACGGCGGGGGTGGAGGTGCTCATCGCGGGGACCGCCGGTTCGGGGTGGGGGTGCTCATGTCTCGGTCCGCCGGGTCACTTCTGCTGGATCAGCTTGGTCATCTGGTTCGCCGCGCTGTCCAGGGCCTCCTTGGGCGACTGCTTGCCCTGGAGGCACTTGGCTATCTCGTTGCGCAGGACCGTCTTCATCTCGTCGCTGAACAGCACCGGCGTGTAGTTGACGGCGGTGGGGAGCATCTTGGCCGAGGCGACCCGGATCCTGCCCTCCTCGGAGCCGTCGGCCTTCGTCCAGTACTCCTTGTCGAGCGAGCCCTTGGTGCTGGGGAAGACGGCGACCTTGTGGCCGAAGTCCTCCTGGTTCTTCTGGTCGGTGACGAAGTGCGCGAAGGCGAGGGCGGTGGCGGCGTTCTTGCTCTGCGAGTTGACCGACAGGCCCTGGAGGTACATGTTCTGCTTGCCGGTGTTGGTCGGTACGTCGGTGATGCCGAGGCTGCTGTAGAGCGAGGGCGCGTTCTTCTTGAAGGTGTCCAGGTCGTGGGCGCTGCCCGGGTTCATGGCGACCTCCTGCTGGAGGAACTTCTGCCCGGCCGTCTCGGCGGTCAGCGTCAGTGCCTGCTTGTGCAGACCGCCTTCCTTGAACATCTCCTGATACTTCGTCAGGAACTCGACGCCCTTGGCGTCGTTGAAGGTGAACTTCGTCCCGTCCTTGCTCATGATGTCGACGCCGTAGCGCCCGAAGTCCTCGACGGTCGGCGGCTGGGCCAGCGTCGCCTTGCCCTTCTTGGCCAACTGGGCGGCGTCGGCGAAGAGGTCGTCGAAGGTCCTGGGCGCCTTCTCGGGGTCGAGGCCGGCGTCCTTGAACATGGTCTTGTTGTAGAAGAGCGGGCCGGTGTTCAGGTACCAGGGGAAGGCGTACGAGCCGTCGAGACCCGGCATGTCGAAGCCGTGCCAGGCACCCTCCAGGTACTCGGGCCTGAACTTGGCGGCGACCTTGTCCTGGTCCAGATTGAGCAGGGTGCCGGCCTTGGCCAGCGGATAGGCGAGGTCCGGCGAGAGGTTCACGACATCGGGAAGGGTGCCGGCGGTGGCGTCGGCGCTGAGCTTGTCGGCGTAGTTGTCGGCGGGCTGGTCGACCCATTTGACCGTGGTGCCGGGATTCGCCTTCTCGAAGTCCTTGATGACGCCTTCGAAGTAGTCCTTGAAATTGGCGCGGAGGTTCCAGGTCTGGAACTTGATCTCGCCCTCGATCTTTCCGTCGGTGGCCGAGCCCTTGCCGCCCCCGCCCCCACCGCACGCGGTGAGCACGGTGAGCGAGAGGGCCGCGCCGAGTCCGACGGCCGTCCGGATCGCGACACTGCGATGAATGGACATGAGTGGCTGGCTCCTTCGCCTCGTCCCGATGACGTTGCCGCACACCATGCAGCGCGCAGGAATTGGCCGTCAATAGCGAATAAGTGGGCCCTTTGGCTAAACGCGCAGGTCAGCAAAACTAAAAGGGACTAAAGTCCTGAATGTTGGCGGCGAACTAAGGCGGTTTAGTGACGTTCGACTAAACCGCGTTACCATCACCCCATGAGCGAGCTCGAAAGCGATGCGCCACCGCCCCGCCGCCCGACGATGAAGGACGTGGCCAGAGAGGCCGGCGTCTCCACGAGCGCGGTCTCCTTCGCCCTCAACAACCGTCCTGGCGTGTCCGATTCGACCCGGCGCCGGGTCATACGGGTCGCCGACCGGCTCGGCTGGCGGCCGAGCTCCGCGGCGCGGGCGCTGTCCGGCGAGAACGCGGGGGCCGTCGGCATGGTCCTGGCCCGCCCGGCGGACAGCCTGGGCGGCGAGTCGTTCTTCCTCCAGCTCGTCTCGGGCATCCAGGCGAGCCTGGCGCCGCGCGACCACGCGCTGGTGTTCCAGATGGTCGACGACGTCCAGGCGGAGTGCGAGCTCTACCGGCGCTGGTGGGCGGAGGGGCGGGTCGACGGGGTCATCGTGGTCGACCCCCGGGTGTCCGACCCGCGCCCCGAGACCCTCGCGGTACTCGGCCTGCCGGCCGTGATCATCGGCGGGATGGAGGCGCCGGGCAACCCCGGTGCGCCCCAACTCCCGCGCCAGGCACGGCTGTCCAACATCTGGGCCGACGACGCGGGGGCGATGGACCTCATCGTGCGGCACCTGTACGGGCTCGGGCACCGCCGCATCGGCCACATCGCGGGGACGCCGGGCTTCGCCCACACGGCGCGCAGGATCGCCTCGCTGCGGGCCGCGGCCCGCCGGCTCGGCCTCGACCACGCCGTCTCCGTCACCACCGACTTCACGGACCGTCAGGGAGCCAAGGCGGCCCGGCGGTTGTTCTCGGCGCCCGCTCCGCCGACGGCCCTCGTCTGCGACAACGAGGTGATGGCGGTGGCGGCGGTGAGTGTCGCGGCGGAGCGGGGGCTGCGGATTCCGCGGGACGTGTCGGTGGTGTCCTGGGAGGACTCCGCGATCTGCCACACGCTGCATCCCCAGCTCACGGCGCTGGTGCGGCAGGCCGATGCGTTCGGGGAGCGGGCGGCGTCCGAACTGCTGGCCCTGCTGGACGGGGGCGCCCCGCGCCAACTCCAGGACCCGCTGCCCCGGCTCCAGCCCCGCGAATCCACGGGGGCGCCTCCTGCTTAGGCAGTTGGGGTTCGCCCCCAACCCCCTTCTCGGTGCGGGGGGTTGGGGTCCTCTGGGGCTCCGCCCCATACCCCGGGGGGCTTGCCCACCCGCCCGCCCGTGCAGCGGGGTCGGAGGGTGCCTGGCCCTGGGGCTCCGCCCCTACCCCGGGGGGTTGCCCACCCGCCCACCCGTACAGCGCATCGACCCGGCTGAGCCCTGGGGCTGCGCCCCAGACCCCCTGAGGGGCTCCGCCCCTCGCACCCCGATCGCGCCTGAACGGCGCTCGTCCTCAATCGCCGGACGGGCTGAGGTCCCCGATGCTGCCCAGCACCGACCCTGCTGGGGGCGCGAGGAACCGCGCAGGAAGGGCCGAGGTGACCTGGTCCTGCCCAGCACCGACCCTGCTGGGGGCGCGA
>NZ_JBIDBD010000015.1:0-86229 GCF_043202815.1 Streptomyces sp. NPDC048111 | reverse complement strand
GCTGCCCAGCACCGACCCTGCTGGGGGCGCGAGGAACCGCGCAGGAAGGGCCGAGGTGACCTGGTCCTGCCCAGCACCGACCCTGCTGGGGGCGCGAGGAACCGCGCAGGAAGGGCCGAGGTGACCTGGTCCTGCCCAGCACCGACCCTGCTGGGGGCGCGGGGAACTGCGCGAGAAGCGACCACGGCCCGCACTCAACCGACGGCTTTAGGGGCGCGGGGAACTGCGCGAGAAGCGACCACGGCCCGCACTCGACCCGGGCCCGCCACACCTCGCCCCGGGCACTCCGACCCCCGCCGCACCTCACAGCCGCCCCACCCGCTCCCCCGGCCGGCCCAAACGCCACACCACCTCCGTCCCGCTCCCCGACGGCGCCGGCGGCAGCGTGCTCCGTTCCTGTCGGATCTTCGTGAAGCCCAGCCGGTTCGGTATCGCCGCGCTGGCGGCGTTGGACAGGTCGTGCACGATCTCCAGGTACTCCACGTCCGGCAGGGCGAACATCTCCTCCGCCAGGGCCGCCGCCGCCCGCGTCGCGATGCCCCGGCCCGTGGCGGCCGGGTGCAGCCAGTACCCGATGCGCCTCCCCCCGGGCTCCGGCGCGCGGTACGTCTGGCACATGCCCAGGAGGGCGCCGTCCTGGGCCATCGTGTAGTTGTACACGTCACCACTCACCCACTTCGCCTCGGAGATCGCGAGGAAGTCCCGGGTGCGCTCCGCACTGTGACGGGCGACCCACGGCTCCCAGGGGCGCAAGTGGTCCAGCGACTCCTCGATCAATCGGCACGCAGCGGCGAAGTCGTCCTGCCCCCGCCAACTGCGCAGGACGAAGTCCCCGCACTCGATCATTCGCCTCGGTCGTTCCATGCCGTCATGGTCGTCCGCACTGCCCCTCGCTGTCAGGGGGTCGGAGAGTTGCTCCCCGGCCGGCGCTGCGTGCGGCGGCGGTCCGACGGGTGCCCCAACTCCGCGTGCCGATAGGCGAGTTCCGCCCAGCGCGCGGCCAGCGCCCGGCTGTCCGCCGCCACCACCTCCACCGCGAGCAGCTTGATCAGCGCGCATTCCGCACACACGCGGGGGTCGACCGACCCCGGCCGGGGTCGCGCGAACTCCGCCAACTCCCATGCGTCCAGGTTGAGGAAGGCGCCCGCACCGTGCGGATGGCTTCGGATGATGTGGGTCGCCTGGCGGACGGCGACGGGGCTCCCCGCCATGTGCGCCCCGGCCCGCGCACCACTGGCCGCCCGGCAGATGTCGCACCCGGGGACGGGCAGCACCTCGGGCAGGGCCTGCTCCTCCGGCTCCAACCGCCTGCGCAGACCGGCCAGTACGGCCCTGAGCACCTCTGGACTGGGCCCCTCGTGAGCGCTCCGGTTCCCGAACACGGACGACTCCTCTCCGTAGCGAAACGGCTACCGACGGGAGTGAGCGTGGCCTAGAGTCGGCATTCACTCAACGTGTCGGCTAAGCACGGAAGGCTGGTGAAGGGGGCGTGAACCGGAAGGAGTTGGAGCCGGACAGCAGCCCGCAGGCGGCGTTCGGGGCCCGTCTGCGCGGGATGCGCGAGGCACGCGGATGGAAGCAGGAGGAGCTGGGCGCCCACATCGGTTACTCCAGTACGCATGTGTCCGCCGTGGAAACCGGTCGCAAGATGCCTACTCTTCGCTTCGCGCGAAGTGCCGACATCGCCCTGGGACTCGTCGGCGTGCTCGACACCTTCGAGCGGGACTGGCGCGAGATCCGCCATGGCGCGCTGCTGGAGGGCTTCCCCGAGTACGTGGGGCACGAGAGCCGGGCGGCGGAGATCCGGCTGTACGAGGTCGGCGTCGTGCCCGGCCTGCTCCAGACGCCCGAGTACGCATCGGTCCTCGCCGCGGGCGCCGTCAAGCGCGGAGCGATCACGCCAGAGCAGGCCAGTGAGCGCGTGGCGCTGGTGGCGGAGCGTCAGGCGGCGCTCGTCAGGAACTCACCGCCCCTGCTGTTCGTCGTCCTGGACGAGAGCTGCGTGCGCCGGTCCATCGGTGAACCGGCCGTCATGGCCGCCCAGTTCGACCGTCTCCTCGCCTTCGCAGAACTCCCCAACACGGTGTTCCAGATCGCCCCGTTCGCCATGGGGGAACGACGGCCGTTCGACCTCCCGGTGACGGTGCTGACCCTCGCGGACCGCTCGCTCATGTCGTACGCCGAGTCCTCTCAGCGCGGCCATCTCGAACGCGAAAGCACCGGCGTACTGCCCATGTTGACCGCCTACCATCAGCTACAGGCCGAAGCGCATTCCCAGGCGGCATCCGTGGCCATGATCAGAGACATACGAAAGGGCGCCCTGTGACAACCGAAGCGACCCCCCGTTGGTTCACGTCCTCGTACAGCAACAACGGCGGCCAGTGCGTCGAGGTCGCCGCCAACCTCGTTCCCACCCACGGCGTGGTCCCCGTCCGCGACAGCAAGAACCCGGACGGCCCCACCCTCACCCTGTCCGTCCACGCGTTCACCGCCCTCATAGAACTCGCCAAGCAGGGCGGCACCGCGTAGCCCATTTCACGGCGGGCCCCTCCCCTCCGGGCCCCGAGGGAGCCCGCCCCCGGCGCAGCGATCGCGAAAGGGAACCCGTGACAACCGAGCCGAACCCCCGTTGGTGCACGTCCTCCTACAGCGACAACGGCGGCCAGTGCGTAGAAGTGGCCACCAACCTCGCCCACACCCACCACATCATCCCCGTCCGGGACAGCAAGAACCCCGACGGCCCCACCCTCACCCTCACCCCCTCCGCCTTCACCACCCTCATAGCACTGGCCAAGCAGGACGGCGGCGCCTGAAGAGAAGGGGGCACGGCTCGGTAGGGCCTACCGGGGCTCCAACCCCCTCAGCGTGCCCGGCAGTTGGGCCGTGTGCAGCACACCGAGGCGCTGCGTCGCCCGGGTCAGGGCCACGTACAGGTCGCTCACCCCGTACTCCCCCGGCTCCACCACCAGCACCGTGTCGAACTCCAGGCCCTTGGCCTGACGGGGGTCGATGAGGACGACCTCGCTCGTCAGGTCGGGGACCGGGCCGAAGGACGCCTCGGGGACGGCCTCGCGGAGGGCGGGGTGCAGGGGCGCCGGGGCGATGACCGCCAGGCGGCCGGTGTCGCGGGAGGTGGCCACCGCCTGGGACACCGCCGTGGCGAGGGTTTCGGGGGTGACGCGGCGGGCCCAGGGGCGTACCCCCGTGGAGCGGACGGAGCTCGGCGGGACGAAGGACGGGTCGGCGGCCCGGCACACCTCGGCCGCGACCGTCATGATCTCGGCGGGGGTGCGGTAGTTGACGCCGAGGCGGACGTGCTCCCAACTGCCGGGGGCGACGTACGGGGCGAGGATGCGCTCCCAGGACCCCACCCCGGCCGCTTCGGCGGTCTGCGCGGGGTCGCCGACCAGGGTCATGGAACGGGTCGGGCAGCGTCGCATCAGCAGCCGCCAGGCCATCGCCGAGAGCTCCTGCGCCTCGTCCACGATGATGTGGCCGAACGCCCAGGTCCGGTCGGCCGCCGCGCGTTCGGCGGCGCTGCGGTGGTCGGCCTCCTCGTGGCGCTCGGCCATCCGCTCGGCGTCGATGATGTTGTGCGCCGCGAGCAGCTCGGACTCCTCGTCCTCGAACTCGTACGACTCCGAGCCGGCGGAGAGGTCGAGCACGCCCTGCGCGTAGGCGATCCGCTCCTGGCGCTCGGCCTCCGCGGCGGCGCGCGCCGCGCTGTCGTCCTCGCCGAGCAGCTCGGCCACCTCGTCGAGCAGCGGCACGTCGCCGGGGGTCCACTCACCGCCCTCGCGGCGGATCAACTCGGCTTCCTCGTCCGGGAGATGAGTGGGCTCGGCGAGGAAGTCGGCCAGGAAGTCCCGCGGGTTCAGGTGCGGCCAGAGCGAGGCGATCGCCGCGTGCACCTCGCCGCTGGTCGCGATCTCCTTGCCCATCTGCGCGGCGTCGTCGGGGCCGAGCAGGTTGGGCCCGCCGAAGGGGTCGGCGCCGATGCGCTCGACCAGCTGCGCGGTGAGCGCGTCGATGATGTGGAAGGCGAAGTGCGGCCGGGCCAGGTTGTGCGGCAGGCCGCTCTCGCGCGCCCGCCACCGGGCGTCCTCGGCCATCGCACGGTCGAGCTGGAGCGTGCCGTATCCGTCGTGCGGCACCTCGATGGCCCGCTCGGGCACGGTCTGGCGGTCCCGCACGGCCGCCGCGAGCACGTCGGCCATGGCGGCGCGGCCCTTGACCTCGGCCGCCCCGGGCGTGTCGCTACCGGTCGCGTGCACCCCGGGGAACAGCTCGGACATCGTCGACAGGAGGACGCCCGTCTCGCCGAGCGAGGGCAGCACATCGCCGATGTAGCCGAGGAACGCGGGGTTGGGTCCGACGACGAGCACGGCGCGGCGGGCCAGCAACTCCCGGTACTCGTACAAGAGGTAGGCGGCCCGGTGCAGCGCGACGACGGTCTTTCCGGTGCCGGGGCCGCCCTCCACGACGAGCACGCCGCGGTGCGGGGCGCGGATGATGCGGTCCTGCTCGGCCTGGATGGTCTGCACGATGTCGTGCATGCGCCCGGTGCGGGCGGCGTCGAGCGCGGCGAGCAGCACCTCGTCGGCGTTGGCGCCCTCGTGTCCGGTGCGCTCGGTGTCGCTCAGGTCGAGGAGTTCGTCGTGCAGCGCGGTGACCGTGCGGCCCTCGGTGGTGATGTGGCGCCGGCGGCGCAGGCCCATCGGTGAATGGCCCGTGGCGAGATAGAACGGCCGGGCCACTTCGGCCCGCCAGTCGATCACCAGGGGCGTCCGCTCCCGGTCATTCCGGCGAATTCCGATCCGGCCCACATGATGTGCGGTGCCGTCCTGGAAATCGAGCCTTCCGAAGCACAGCCCGTTCTCCCCGGAGTTGAGCGCGCCGAGCAGGCCGGACTGCTCGGCGACCATGACGTCCCGCTCAAGCCGAGCCTGCTGACCGGTCCCGACCTGCGTCAACGCCGACCGCACGGCCCGTTCGGCCTGGTCCCGCAGCTCGTCGAGGCGGGTGTAGAGGTCGGTGATGAATTGCTGTTCCTTCCGAAATTCCTCGGTTGACAATTCCACTCCTGACGCGGTACAGTGCTTCCATAAGGCTTTACTCGTGCTGCTGTAATAGCCAGACACGAAACGCCTAATATACGCGAGAGAATGCCCCGGATGTCAATTCATCCGGGGCATTTTTCTTTGCTCGGGCCCGCGAGCTGGGCCCGCGTCAGGCGGTTCCCGCGCGAAGGACGTTTCCTCGTCAGAGGACGTCTTCGAGCTCCTGGAGCAGCCGGCGCTTGGGCCGGGCGCCCACCATCGACTTCACCGGTTCCCCGTCGACGAAGACCATCAGGGTGGGCATCGACAGGACGCCGTAGCGGGTCGTCGTCAGCGGGTTGGTGTCCACGTCCAACTGGACGATCTTCAGCCGGTCCGCCTCCTCCTCGGCCAGCGCGCTCAGGACGGGCGCGATCTGCCGGCACGGCGGGCACCAGTCGGCGGTGAACTCCACCAGCACCGGGAGCCCCGGCCGCATCACCTCGTCGGCGAACGTCTCGTCCGTGACCTCGTCCACCCCTGCTGCCTTGATCATCGCGTCATCCCCTCACTCCTCGTCACCCGTGTCCGGGCGGATCCGGTGCGCGTCGGCGGGCCCGTCCGAACTCAGCTCGCAGCGCGGCGGCGGGGCGTCCGCCGCCTGCGCCACCGCCAGGGCCTCGGCCCGCGCCAGTTCGTCGCGGACCCGGTCCCGTACGGAGCCGAGTTCGCCGATCAGCACGTCGAGCTCGGCCAGCTTGCGGCGGTAGACCGCGAGCGACGCCGGGCAACTGTCCCCGGAGGGATGGCCGGACCGCAGGCACTCCACGAACGGACGGGTCTCCTCCAGCTCGAACCCGAAGTCCTGAAGGGTCCGGATCTGTTGGAGCATCCGCAGGTCGTCCTCGTCGTACGTGCGGTAGCCGTTGTCCGTGCGCCGCGCGGCCAGCAGGCCGCGCGACTCGTAGTAACGCAGCGTGCGGGTGGTGGTGCCCGCCCGCGCCGCGAGTTCGCCGATGCGCATACGAAGGACCGTAAGCCTTCACGCCGACGTCAAGGCAAGCGGCGAAGTGCGGGCGGACACCTCGGGGTGGGGGGCGGGCGTCAGACGCCGGTCGCGGCCGTCTCGCGCTCCGGCTCCCGCTCGGCACCGCCGCTCTGCGCTTCGCCCTGACCGCGCCGCGGCAGCAGGACGGCGACCAGGACGGTGCCGACGCCGAGGATCACCGCGCCGATCAGGCTGGTGCGGGCCACCGCGTCGGAGAACGCCGAGCCGACCGCGTGGCTCATCTGCTGGGCGCCGGCGGCCAGTTGCTCGGCCTGCGCCTTGAGCTGCGCCGCCTGCTGCGGGGAGCCCGCGTGCAGGGCCTGGGCGCCGAGCTGCTTGGCCTGCTCGCCGATGCCCTGGGCGACGGCGTACCCGGCGCCCACCGAGTCCTGCGCGGTGCTCAGCGCGGAGGCGGGGAGCTTGGTGCCGGCCGTCGCGTCCGCGAGGTGCGAGGAGTACGACTTGGCCAGCACCGAGCCGAGGATGGCGATGCCGAGCGAGCCGCCGAGTTCGAGCGAAGTGTCGTTGACCGCGCCGCCGACCCCGAGTTCGGCCTCCGGGAAGGCGCCCATGATCGCGTCGGTGCAGGGCGACAGGGCGAGCCCGATGGCCACGCCGAGGATGATCAGCGGGGCCAGGAAGTCGCCGTACCCCGAGGTGGCGTCCACGCGGGTGAGCAGTGCGAGGGCGACCGTACCGGCGACCATGCCCGCGCTGACCGTGACCTTCATGCCGAGCCGCGGGGTGAGGAACCCGGTCAGGGCCGAGCCCACGAAGACGGCACCGGCCAGCGGCAGCATGCGGACGCCGGTCTCCAGCGGGGTGTAGCCGAGCACGAACTGGAGGTGCTGGGTGAGGAAGTAGAAGGCGCCGAAGACCGCGAGGAAGAACAGCGCGACGGCGAGCAGCGAGCCGGAGAACATGCGGTGCGCGAAGCGGCGCACGTTCAGGACGGGCCGCGGGTGGCGCAGCTCCCACAGGACGAAGAGCACGAGGCCGAGGCCGGCGACGACCGCGGCGCCGATCGCCTTGGCGTCCCAGCCGAAGTGCGGGCCCTGGATGATCATGTAGACGAGCGCGCCGACGGAGACCACCGAGAGCAGGCCGCCGACGTAGTCGATGCGGTCGTGGTGGGCGGCCTTGGACGGCGGTACGAGGACGAACGCGCCGACCACCGCGAGCAGCGCGACGGGCACGTTGATGAGGAACGTCGAGGCCCAGCCGTGGTTCTCCAGCAGGGCGCCCGCGACCAGCGGGCCGGCCGCGATGGCGATGCCGGCGGTCGCGGTCCACAGCAGGATCGCCTTGGCGCGTTCGCCGCGCGGGAAGGTGGAGGCAAGCAGCGACAGGGTGGCGGGCATGATCAGCGCGGCGCCGACGCCCATGACGGCGCGCGAGGCGATGACCCCGGCCGAGCTGTCGACGAGCGAGCCGGCCACGGAGGCGCCCGCGAAGACGAGGAGCCCGAGCACGAGCGCGCCCCGGCGGCTGTACTTGTCGCCGATCGCGCCGAGCAGCAGCATCAGCGCCGCGTAGGGAACGGTGTAGCCGTCGATGACCCACTGGAGGTCGGAGCTGCTGAGCCCCAGGTCCTTGGTCATGTCGGGGGCCGCCACCGTGAGCGCCGTGTTGGCCATCACGATGATCAGCAGGCTGAGGCACAGCACGAGCAGCGCCCACCACCGCCGCCGGTAGGGCGCCCCCATCTTCTCGACGGGCTGGTTGATGACGAGACCCACGATGTCCCACCCTTTCTCGGCCTTGCACCGGGGGAAGTCCGGGACTCCCTCCGGAAGATCTACTTGCACATCGCTGTGCAATTACACACTGCTGTGCAATTTACGCCCCTGCACGGCGCTGTGCAAAATGGGGCTGTGACTGCTACCCCTGCCGCCCCTTCGGGGGGCCGCGCCGACGCGAACCGCCGCCGCATCATGGAGGTGGCCTTCGCCGAGCTGGTGCACGACCCGGACGCGTCGATGGACCAGATCGCGCGGGCGGCGGGCGTCGTGCGGCGCACGGTGTACGGGCACTTCCCGAGCCGGGACGCGCTGATCTCGGCGCTGGTGGACGAGGCGGCCGAGACCGTCGCGGACGCCCACCGCGAGGGGCGCGAGGGCGTCACCGACCCGGCCGAGGCACTGGCCCGGGCCACCCTCGCGGTCTGGGAGATCGCCGACCGCTACCGCCTCCTGGTCGCCCTGGCCCAGCGCAGCGTCACCATGGCCGGCCTCAAGCAGCGCCTCGCGCCGGTCCGCAAGGAGTGCGTGGATCTGCTCCAACGCGGGCTGAGCGCCGGGGTGTTCACCTCCCCGCTGCCACCCGCCGCGCTCGCCTATGTGCACGAGCAGGCCCTGTTCGGGCTCATGGAGGCGGTCAACGAGGGCGCGCTGGCCGCGCCCGAGGCGGGCCGCTCGGCGGCGACGACCCTGCTGCTCTCGGCGGGCGTCCCCGCGTCCCGTACGGCCGAGATCGTGACGGCGGCGCTGAGCCGCTAACCGCGGCCCGTCGGGCGCCGGGGCGGCCGTCCCGCGCAGTGTTTTTCAGCCTCCAGTGAATCTGTAGCGCGGGCACAGTCCGTGGGGACAGAGTGACGGCACGTCAATCGCCCCTCGCCCCACGGAGGTTCAGGATGCGCCGTCGTACCACCCTGAGCGTGACCGCGACCGCGGCACTCGCCATCGCCGCCCTCGCCACCGCCCCCGCCCAGGCAGCCCCGGCCGACAAGGCGCAGGTACTCGCCTCCTTCACGCAGACCAGCGCAAGCAGCTCGAACGCGTTCCAGGCCGCGCGCGCCAATCAGGCCAAGTGGGCGGCGTACGGCTTCGACTGGTCGACGGACTACTGCTCGAAGTCCCCCGACAACCCCTTCGGCTTCCCGTTCAAGTCGTCCTGTGCCCGGCATGACTTCGGGTACCGCAACTACAAGGCGGCGGGCCAGTTCCCCGCCAACAAGGCCCGCGTCGACAGCGCCCTGTACGAGGACCTCAAGCGCGTGTGCAGCGCGTACGGCACGGCGAAGAAGGCGTCGTGCAACGCGACGGCGTGGACGTACTACGAGGCGGTGAAGAACCTGGGCAGCTGACGCCCGCGGCCCGGACCCGAAGACACCGATGCCGCCGTCCCGTTGCCTGCGGACGGCGGCGTGCGGCTGAGCGAGACGGACGTCAACTCCCCACGACAGAAGCCGACTTGGGCTCGTCGCGCTGCTCCGGAAGCTCCGGCTCGCCCGCGGTCAGCATCGCCTCGTCGAAGGGCAGGCGGCCCGCGAGGACCTCGTCGACCCT
The DNA here is from genome assembly GCF_043202815.1 of Streptomyces sp. NPDC048111. NCBI lineage: Bacteria > Bacillati > Actinomycetota > Actinomycetes > Kitasatosporales > Streptomycetaceae > Streptomyces > Streptomyces sp. NPDC048111. The sequence goes on along the minus strand of NZ_JBIDBD010000015.1, from coordinate 76,855 downwards.
GGCCCGGTCGATCTCCTTCGTCCAGGTGCCGACCAGCACGCAGGCGACGGCGTTGCCCGCGAAGTTGGTCAGCGCGCGGGCCTCGCTCATGAAGCGGTCGATGCCGACGATCAGGCCCACGCCGTCGACCAGTTCGGGGCGGTGCGACTGGAGGCCGCCGGCCAGGGTGGCCAGACCCGCGCCCGTGACGCCGGCCGCGCCCTTCGAGGCGATGATCATGAAGAGGAGCAGCGAGATCTGCTCGCCCGCGGCCAGCGGCTTGCCCATCGCGTTGGCGATGAACAGCGAGGACATCGTCAGATAGATGGCCGTGCCGTCCAGGTTGAAGGAGTAGCCGGTCGGCACCGTGATGCCGGCGACCGAGCGGCTGACCCCGAGGTGCTCCATCTTGGCGATGAGGCGCGGCAGCGCCGACTCCGACGAGGACGTGGACAGGATCAGCAGGAACTCCCTGGCCAGGTACTTCAGGAGGCTGAAGATGTTCACGCCGGTCAGCAGCCGGAGGATCGCGCCGAGCACGACGAAGACGAAGACGGCGCAGGTGATGTAGAAGCCGATCATGATGACCGCGAGGGCCTTCAGGGCGTCCACGCCGGTCTCGCCGACCACCCCCGCGATGGCGCCGAACGCACCGACGGGCGCGGCCCACATCACCATCGCCAGGATGCGGAAGACGAGGCGCTGGATGTGCTCGACGCCGCGCAGCACCGGCTGTCCGGCCGAGCCGAGCGCCTGGAGGGCGAAGCCGGTGAGCAGGGCGATCAGCAGGGTCTGGAGGACCTGGCCCTCGGTGAAGGCGGACACCATGGTCTTCGGGATGATCCCGAGCAGGAAGTCGGCCGTCGACTCACTCGCGCCGGCCGCCTGCTTGGCGCCCGCGTGCCGGGCCGCCTCGGTCAGGTGGAGGCTCGAGCCGGGCTCCAGGAGGTTGCCGACCAGGAGTCCGATGGCGAGCGCCACCGTCGACATGAGCAGGAAGTAGCCGAGGGCGAGGCCGCCCACCGCGCCGACCTTGGCGGCTTTGCGCACCGAGCCGACGCCGAGCACGATGGTGCAGAAGATGATGGGCGAGATCATCATCTTGATCAGGTTCACGAACCCGGTGCCGATCGGCTTCAGCTCGACGGCGACCCCCGGCGCCGCGAAGCCCACGACGATGCCGAGCACCACCGCGCCGATCACGGCCAGGTAGAGGTAGTGGGTGCGTTCCCGGCGGGCGGCGGCTGGCTCTGCCACGGGGGTTCCTCCTCGGTTGCGGCTGCGGCCGTGTCCCGACGGCCCGATTCAGCGATCCCCGCGACTATCCAGCACGCTGTGACGCCGGTCACCGTTACGTGCATTTCGTTCATGCAGATCCAGCCAGCACACTTACCGGATGCGTCTTCCCGGACCCCGCTCCCTCGCCGGCCAGCTCTTCGCCATGCAGGTCGTCCTGGTCGCCGCGATCGTGGCGGGCTGCGCGCTCTTCTCGTACGTCACCGACCGCCGCCAGGCCGAGGAGACCGCGCGCCGCCAGGCCATCGCCACCGCGACCTCGGTCGCCGCGTCGCCCGCGGTGGTGGCGGCGGCCCGCACCCAGGACCCCACGGCCGCGCTCCAGCCGTACGCCGAGACGCTGCGCACCACGACCGGCGTCGACTTCGTGGTGGTCATGGCGCCGGACGGCACCCGCTGGACGCACCCCGTGCCGGGCGAGATCGGCAGGAAGTACCTCGGGGACACCGGCCCCGCCCTGCGCGGCGCGACGTTCGACGAGGTCCACATGGGAGTGCTCGGGCCCTCGGTACGGGTCGTGGCCCCCGTACGCGATCCGAACGATCATGGCCGGATCACGGCGCTCGTGAGTGCGGGCATCACCATCGACCGGATCAGCGAGCAGGTGCGCAAACAGCTGGTGGCACTCGCCGTCATGGCGGGCGGGGCGCTCGCGCTCGGCGGGCTCGGCACGTATGTGATCAACGCACGGCTCCGCCGGCACACGCACGGCATGAACGCGGGTGAGCTGAGCCGGATGCACGACTACCACCAGGCCACCCTGCACGCGGTGCGCGAGGGACTCCTGATGCTCGACGGGCAGCGGCGGATCGCGCTGATCAACGACGGCGGACGGGAGCTGCTCGGGCTCGGCGAGGACGCGGTGGGCCGGCCGGTGGCCGGCCTCGGGCTGCCCGCCGCCCTCGCCGGCGCGCTGCTCGCCCGCGGGCCGAGGGTGGACGAGGTGCACATGACGGCCGACCGGATCGTGGTGCTCAACAGCCGGCCGGTCTCCTCCGGGGACCGGCACGGCACCGTGGTGACCCTGCGCGACCACACCGAACTCCAGGCCCTGTCAGGCGAGTTGGACTCCGAGCGCGGCTTCACCCAGGCGCTCAGGGCGCAGGCGCACGAGGCCGCGAACCGGCTGCACACGGTGGTGTCGCTGATCGAGCTGGGCCGGGTCGAGGAGGCCGTCGAGTTCGCGACCGCCGAGCTGGAGCTGGCCCAGGCGCTCACCGACCAGGTGGTGACGGCGGTCGGCGAGCCGGTGCTGGCCGCGCTGCTGCTCGGCAAGGCGGCCCAGGCCCACGAGCAGGGCGTGGAGCTGGTGCTCACCGAGGGCAGCGCGATCGGCGACGGCCTGCTCCCGGACACCCTGCCCGCCCGCGATCTGGTCACCGTGCTCGGCAACCTGCTGGACAACGCGGTGGACGCGGCACAGGGCAGCGCCCGCGCCGAGGTCGCCGTCACCCTCACCACCGAGGACGGGCAGCTCCTGGTGCGGGTCGCGGACAGCGGGCCCGGGATCGATCCGGCGGCCACCGAGGCCGTGTTCGAGCGGGGCTGGTCGACCAAGAGCCCGGGGCGCGGCCTCGGCCTCGCCCTGGTGCGGCTCGCCGCCGCCCGGCACGGCGGCACCATCGGTCTCGGCCAAAGCCCTTACGGGGGTGCCGAGTTCACCGTGCGGCTGCCCCTGGAGCAGGGAGTACGGGCATGATCAGAGTGCTGGTCGTGGAGGACGATCCGGTCGCCGCCGAGGCGCACCGGCTCTACGTCGGCCGGGTGCCGGGTTTCACGGCGGTGGCGGTCGCGCACTCGCGGGCCGAGGCGCTGCGCGCCCTGGAGCGCACCGAGGTGGATCTGCTGCTGCTCGATCTGTATCTGCCCGACGGCCACGGACTCCAGCTCGTCCGCTCGCTGCGGGCGGCCGGGCACGGCGCCGATGTGGTGGCGGTGACCTCGGCCCGCGATCTGGCGATGGTGCGCGAGGGCGTCTCGCTCGGGGTGGTGCAGTACGTGCTGAAGCCGTTCAGCTTTCCCACGCTGCGCGACCGGCTCGTGCGCTACGCGGAGTTCCGGGCGGCGGCCGGCGAGGCGAGCGGCCAGGAAGAGGTGGACCGCGCCCTGGCCGCGCTGCGCGCCCCGCAGCCCTCCGCGCTGCCCAAGGGCCTGAGCGCCCCCACCCTGCGAGCGGTGACCCGTACCTTGCGCGAGGCGCCGCGGGGCGTGACGGCGGCGGAGGCCGGGGTCGCGGTCGGCATCTCGCGGATCACCGCCCGGCGCTACCTGGAGCACCTGGTCACCTCGGGGCGGGCCGAGCGCACCCCGCAGTACGGCCAGATCGGGCGCCCGGAGCTCCAGTACCGCTGGCTCAACTCGCCATCCCGGCACGGCGGTTGAGTCTCGCACGGGCGCGCGGGGCGGGGTTGACCCGGCCACCGGGCGCGCCTACGTTCACCGGGCAGCCACCGTGCGGCCGTGGCCATGGCCGCACGCCCGGCCCGAGGAGGTCGTGCCCGTGCGCCCCACCGCCCCCGGTTCCCGCTTCCGCCCGCGCCGCACGGGAGCCCGCCACCGGCTCCCCCTGATCCTTGCCGCCGCCCTCGCCGCCGGGGCGCTCGCCGGGTGCGGGGGCCCCGGCCGTGACGCCGACACGGTGCGCATCGCGTACAACCGCTCCACCGACAACACGATCCGCTTCAAGGACGCCTTCCTGGAATCGGTAAGGAAGCAGTTCGAGCAGCAACACCCGGGCAAGAAGGCCGAGTTGGTGCCGATCCAGGCCTCCGACGACGACTACGCGACCAAGGTGCAGCAGATGATGCGCTCACCGAAGACCGCCCCGGACCTGGTCTACGAGGACACCTTCCGCCTCAGCTCCGACATCGGGGCCGGTTACCTCCGCCCGCTGGACGATCTGCTGGCGGGCTGGGACCAGTGGAGCCGGTTCGCCGGCACCGCGAAGGCGGCGGCCAGGGGCGCGGACGGCCGGACGTACGGGGTGCCGGACGGCACCGACACCCGGGGGCTGTGGTTCAACCGGCAGATCTTCGCGAAGGCGGGCCTGCCCGCCGACTGGCGGCCGAGGACCTGGGCGCAGGTGCTGGACGCCGCCCGCGCCGTGCGGCGCAAGGTTCCCGGGGTCGTCCCGCTCAACGTCTACACCGGCAGGGCGGCGGGCGAGGCCGCCGCGATGCAGGGCTTCGAGATGCTGCTGTACGGGACGGGCCCGGATCCGCTGTACGACCCGGCGGCCAAGAGCTGGGTGACGGGGTCGCGGGGTTTCCGGGACGCCCTCGACTTCGTCCGCACGGTGTACGCGGAGAAGCTCGGGCCCGACCCGTCCGACGCCCTCGACCCGAACGTCGGCACGCGGGTGGCGACCGACTGGATGCCGGGCGGCAAGCTGGCCATCGCCCTCGACGGGTCTTGGCTCGGTCAGAACTGGATCGACAAGGGGCCCCGGCCGTGGCCCGCCTGGTCCAGCACCCTCGGCCAGGCGGCGATGCCGACGCAGTACGGCCAGGCGCCGGGCCGGGTCTCGATGTCGGGCGGCTGGACGTGGGCGGTCCCCGCGAAGGCGGCCAACCCCGGCCTCGCCTTCGACTTCGTCAAGACGCTCCAGACGAAGGAGAACGCGGTGAAGTGGGACGTGGCGGACGCCCAGATCGCGGTGCGCGACGACGTGGCGGCCGACCCGGCCTACCGGCGCTCCACTCCGGGCGTCACCTTCTTCACGGGCCTGGTCGCCGACACCCATTACCGGCCCGCCCTCGCGGTCTATCCGCGGGTGTCGGCGGCGATCGGCGAGGCGATGGAGTCGGTGACCACCGGCGGTGCGGTCGCGGACGCCGCGAAGGCGTACGACGCACACGTCACGTCCCTTGCCGAGGACGCCGGTTGAGCGCGCCCGCGGCGGCTCCGCGCGGCCCCCTGACGACGCCCGGGGTGCGGGTACGGGCGCGGGCGCTGCGCCTGCTGCCGCTCGCCCCCGCCACCCTGCTCCTGGCGCTGTTCCTCGGCGGTCCGATCGCCTACTGCGGGTACCTCGCCTTCACCGACATGCGGCTGACCGGCTCCTCGGCCGTCGACTTCGTGGGCCTCGCCAACTTCCGGCGGGCCTTCGCCGACCCGGCCTTCCGCAACGCGGTGTGGCTCACACTGGTGTTCACCGTGCTGTCCTCACTGCTCGGCCAGAACACCCTGGGCCTGGCGCTCGCCGTCCTGATGCGGCGGGCCTCGCGCCCGGTGCGCACGGCGACGGGGGCGCTGGTGGTCACGGCCTGGGTGCTGCCGGAGATCGTGGCGGCCTTCGTCCTGTACGCCTTCTTCCGGCGCGAGGGCACGCTGAACGCGGTCCTCGGATTCCTCCATCTGCCCACCCAGAACTGGCTGTTCACGCTGCCGATCCTGGCGGTGTCGTTCGCGAACGTGTGGCGCGGCACCGCGTTCTCGATGCTGATCTACTCGGCCGCGCTCGCCGAGATCCCGGGCGACGTCGTGGAGGCGGCCGAGGTGGACGGGGCGAGCGGGGTACGCCGGTTCTGGCACATCACGCTGCCGATGATCCGGCGCTCCATCGGCACCAGCCTGATGCTCAACACCCTCCAGACCCTCTCGGTCTTCGGGCTCATCTGGGCGATGACGCGCGGTGGACCCGGCGACCGCAGCCGTACGCTCCCGGTGTTCATGTACGACCAGGCGTTCTCCAAGAGCCTGCTCGGGTACGGCACGGCGGTCGCGCTGCTGCTGCTCCTGGTCGGCTCGCTGTTCTCGGTCGTCTACCTGCGGCTGCTGAGGGTGGAGGTGTGAGCGCCGGGTCCGGCCGGGCGCGGCGGCGCATGCGGCAGCGCCTGGCCGCCGACGCGGCCCTGCTCGCGGTGGCGGCGGGCTTCGCGGTTCCGCTGCTGTGGCTGCTGCTCGCCTCGGTGGACAGCGGGGCCGATCTGCGGGTGCGCGTCCCCGGCTCGGCGACCGCCGACAATTTCACGGCCGTCCTGACCCCCGACATCACCTATGCGCCGATGCTCAACAGCCTCGTCCTGTGCGGGAGTTCGACGCTGGTCACGGTGGTGTGCGCGGTGCTCGCGGCGTACCCGCTCTCGCGCCACCGCTCCCGTCTGACCCGTCCGTACCTGCTGACGATCCTGTTCACCACCTGTCTGCCGATCACGGCGGTGATGGTCCCGGTGTACGGGCTCTTCGTGCGGGTGAACCTGGTCGACACCACGTACGGCACGGCGCTGTTCCTGGCCACCGCCCAACTCCCGTTCGCCGTCTGGCTGATGAAGAACTTCATGGACGGGGTGCCCCGCAGTGTCGAGGAGGCCGCCTGGACGGACGGGGCGTCCGTGCCGCAGGCCCTGGTGCGGGTGGTGCTGCCGCTGATGGGCCCGGGGGTGACCGTGGTGACGGTCTACACCTTCATCATGCTCTGGGGGAACTTCTTCGTGCCCTTCATGCTGCTGCTCTCTCCCGACAAGCTCCCGGCGTCCGTCTCCATCTTCACGTTCTTCGGCAATCACGGTTCGGTGGTCTACGGGCAGCTGGCCGCCTTCTCGATCCTGTACTCCACCCCGGTGCTGCTGCTGTACGTGCTGATCGCGCGGCGGCTGGGCGGAGGTTTCGCACTGGCCGGAGCGGTGAAGGGGTGAGGTGGCGAGCGGACGCTTACCGAACCCTTAAGTAACCCGGACGCCACCAAAACCGTACTTTCCTCCAATTCACCTTCTTTGGTGGAACACACCGTAGGCAGATGTCACTTACCGTCCTACGGTGTGCGCGTGCACCCCACCCCACCCTTCAATGCCCCCGCGGCGCGCCGCCTGCGTGAAGCCCTGGGCATGGCTCCCGGCCATGTCGCCTACGGCATGCGCGCCCAGTACGGACTCGTGGTCTCACCGGACACCGTGATGGCGTGGGAGCGGGGGCTCGCGGCGCCCGGGTCCAAGGAGCTGACCGCGCTCGCCGGCGTCCTGTGGTGCTCCCCCGGCGATCTGATGGCCGCTGCCTCGACCCTGCGCGAGCACCGGCTCGCCCGCGGCCTGGGCATCGAGGACATGGCCCGCCGGGTCGGGCTCGACGCCGGGGCCTACCGGCGCATGGAGGACGCGGGGCGCTGGCGCGGCAACGAACGCCAGTCGGCGGCGCTCGCCGATCTGCTCCAGCTGCCGCTGCGCGACTACGTGACCGCCACCGGCCAGAACGAGGACCTCGCCGAACTGCTGCGCAGCGCGGTGACCACGCGCTGGCAGGCGTACGTGAAGCCGACCACGAAACTGCTGCCGCTCTCCAGGCAGCATGTGGAGGGGGTGCTCGACCAGCTGCACACCGAGTACCAGTCGCACATGGTCGCCACGCTCAACTGGGGCTCGGACAACGACACCGGGGACGCCGGACGGGACTTCCTCGACCGCATCGTGGACCGCTTCTGGGACCTGGCCCACGGGTAGTTCCCGCGGCGCCGCCCGGTGTGCGCGCTAGAAGACCGATTCCGCCTCGTACATGCGGTTGTCCGGAACCGTCTTGAGCGCGGTGACCGCGTGCGCCAGCGGGGCCATCACGATGTCGGTGCCGCGCAGCGCGGTCATGTTGCCGAACTCGCCGCGGTGCACGGCCTCCACCGCGTGCCAGCCGAAGCGGGTGGCGAGCACCCTGTCGTACGCGGTCGGCACGCCGCCGCGCTGGACGTGGCCGAGGATGACGGGGCGGGCCTCCTTGCCCAGGCGCCGCTCCAGCTCGACGGCGAGGCGGTTGCCGATGCCGGCGAAGCGCTCGTGGCCGTACTGGTCGATCGCGCCCTTCTCGTACGGCATCGACCCCTCGGCGGGGTGCGCGCCCTCGGCGACGCAGATCACCGCGAACTTCTTGCCGCGCGAGAAGCGCTCCTCGACCATCTTGACCAGGTCGTCGACCTGGAAGGGCCGCTCGGGCAGACAGATGCCGTGGGCGCCGCCGGCCATGCCGGACTCCAGGGCAATCCAGCCCGCGTGCCGGCCCATGACCTCGACGACCATGACGCGCTGGTGCGATTCGGCGGTGGTCTTCAGACGGTCGATGGCCTCGGTCGCCACCCCCACCGCGGTGTCGAAGCCGAAGGTGCGGTCGGTGGCGGAGATGTCGTTGTCGATGGTCTTGGGCACGCCGACGACGGGCATGCCCGCCTCGGAGAGCATCCGGGCCGCGGTGAGCGTGCCCTCGCCGCCGATCGGGATGAGCGCGTCGATCCCGTAACGCGTCGCCAACTCGGCGCAGTTCTCGGACGCTTCGCGCAGCCGGTCGCGCTCCAGGCGGGCCGAGCCGAGGATGGTGCCGCCGCGGGCGAGGATGCCGCTCACCGCGTTGAGGTCGAGCGGACGGTAGTGACCGTCGAGCAGGCCCTTGAACCCGTCCTCGAATCCGATGACTTCATCGCCGTGGCCGACCACGGCCCGGTGCACGACCGACCGGATCACTGCGTTCAGGCCGGGGCAGTCTCCGCCTGCGGTGAGTACTCCGATGCGCATCGTGGTGAATCTCCTGCTTCGCTGGTCCTGGGACGTCACGCCCTAATCATCCGTAACGTGAGCAATTCAGATTGTCCCACGCACCGTGCGCCACCCGCCCATCCTGCTACTCCGACCATCATGGACGGTGGGTCTTCCGACCCTTCCGCCGGGCCTTTCGTCCGGCGGGCGTCCTATCCATCCGCAGAGGTATTGTCAAGAGGGCAAGACCGCCCTATATGGACAATTTCCCGCGATGCAGAACAGGAGAGCACGCGTGACGCGCAGCGTGTACGTGACCGGGATCGACCGGGGAGACGGCCGCCAGGTCATCGAGCTGGGAGTCATGGAGCTCCTGACCCGCCAGGTGGACCGGGTGGGCGTCTTCCGCCCCCTGGTGCACGACGGACCGGACCGCCTGTTCGACCTGCTCCGCGCCCGCTACCGGCTGGCGCAGGACGCGGCCACGGTGTACGGGATGGACTACCACGAGGCCGCCGCGCTCCAGGCGGAGAAGGGTACCGACGAACTGGTCTCCCGGCTCGTCGAGGGATTCCACCGGGTGGCCCGTGACTACGAGGTCGTCCTGGTCCTCGGCACCGACTTCGCCGACACCCAGCTCCCCGACGAGCTGGCCCTCAACGCCCGCCTCGCCAACGAGTTCGGCGCCTCGGTGATCCCGGTGGTCGGCGGCAAGGGCCAGACCGCGGAGTCGGTACGGGCCGAGGCGCGCAACGCGCACCGGGCCTACGACGTGCTCGGCTGCGACGTGCTCGCGATGGTGGTGAACCGGGTCGCCCCGGCCGACCGCCACGAGATCGCGGAGCGCCTGGAGGCCCGGCTCCCGGTGCCCTGCTACGTCCTGCCGGACGAGCCCGCCCTCTCGGCGCCCACCGTCGCCCAGATCGCCGCGGCCCTGGGCGGCACCGTGCTGCTCGGGGACGACTCGGGGCTCGCGCGCGACGCGCTGGACTTCGTCTTCGGCGGCGCCATGCTGCCCAACTTCCTCAACGCCCTGACCCCGGGCTGCCTCGTGGTGACCCCGGGCGACCGGGCCGACCTGGTCGTCGGTTCGCTGGCCGCGCACAGCGCGGGCACCCCGCCGATCGCGGGCGTCCTGCTCACCCTCGACGAGCGGCCCGGCGAGGCGATCCTCACGCTGGCCGACCGGCTCGCGCCGGGCACCCCGGTGGTCGCGGTCAGCCACGGCTCCTTCCCCACCGCGCAGGAACTCTTCGCCCTGGAAGGCAAGTTGAACGCGGCGACCCCGCGCAAGGCGGAGACCGCGCTCGGCCTCTTCGAGCGGTACGTGGACACCGCCGACCTGCTGCGCCGCGTCTCGGTGGCCCGCAGCGGCCGGGTCACCCCGATGATGTTCGAGCACGTCCTGCTGGAGCAGGCCCGCGCGCTGCGGCGCCGGGTGGTGCTGCCCGAGGGCACCGAGGACCGGGTGCTGCGCGCGGCCGACGTCCTGATGCGCCGCGACGTCTGCGACCTGACGCTGCTCGGCGACGTGGAGGCCATCCGCAAGAAGGCCGCCGACCTCGGCATCGACGTCCTCAAGTGCGACATCGTCGACCCGCAGACCTCCGAGCTGCGCCAGCGCTTCGCCGAGCGCTACGCCCAGCTGCGCGCCCACAAGGGCGTCACGGTGGAGCTGGCGTACGACGTGGTGGCGGACGTGAACTACTTCGGCACGCTGATGGTCCAGGAGGGCCTGGCCGACGGCATGGTGTCGGGCTCGGTGCACTCCACGGCCGCCACCATCCGCCCCGCCTTCGAGATCATCAAGACTAAGCCGGAGGCTTCGATCGTCTCCTCGGTCTTCTTCATGTGCCTGGCCGACAAGGTCCTGGTGTACGGCGACTGCGCGGTCAACCCGGACCCGGACGCCGAGCAGCTCGCGGACATCGCGGTGCAGGCGGCGGCCACCGCCCGGCAGTTCGGGGTCGACCCGCGGATCGCGATGCTGTCGTACTCGACCGGCACCTCCGGCTCCGGCGCCGACGTGGACAAGGTGCGCGAGGCCACCAAGCTGGTGCGCGGGGCACGGCCCGACCTGAAGATCGAGGGCCCGATCCAGTACGACGCGGCCGTGGAGCCGTCCGTCGCCGCGACCAAGCTGCCGGAGTCGGAGGTGGCCGGGCAGGCGACCGTGCTGATCTTCCCGGACCTCAACACCGGCAACAACACCTACAAGGCCGTGCAGCGCTCGGCCGGCGCCGTGGCCGTGGGCCCGGTGCTCCAGGGTCTGCGCAAGCCGGTCAACGACCTGTCGCGCGGCGCCCTCGTCCAGGACATCGTCAACACCGTCGCCATCACGGCCATCCAGGCCCAGGCGCAGGAGCAGGAGGCCTCCGCATGACCACCGCCAACCAGGGCACGCGTGTCCTCGTGCTCAACTCCGGTTCCTCGTCGGTCAAGTACCAGCTGCTCGACATGCGGGACGCCTCGCGTCTGGCCGTCGGGCTCGTCGAACGGATCGGCGAGGAGACCTCGCGGCTCAAGCACACCCCGCTGGCGACGGGTGGCGGCACACGCGAGCAGAACGGCCCGATCGCCGACCACGAGGCCGCGCTCAAGGCGGTCGCGCAGGAGCTGGCGGCCGATGGACTCGGCCTGGATTCCGCGGAGTTGGCGGCCATCGGGCACCGGGTGGTGCACGGCGGGCTGAAGTTCAGCGCGCCCACCGTGATCACCGAGGAGGTGCTCGCCGAGATCGAGCGCCTGGTGCCGGTGGCCCCGCTGCACAACCCGGCGAACATCACCGGCATCCGCACCGCACAGGCGCTGCGCCCGGATCTGCCGCAGGTCGCGGTGTTCGACACCGCCTTCCACACGACGATGCCGGAGTCCGCGGCGCGCTACGCGATCGACGTGGAGACGGCCGACGCGTACCGCATCCGCCGCTACGGCTTCCACGGCACCTCGCACGCGTACGTCTCGCGCGAGACGGCGAAGCTGCTGGGGCGGGCGCCCGAGGACGTCAACGTGATCGTGCTGCACCTGGGCAACGGGGCCTCGGCGTCGGCGGTCCGCGGTGGGCGGTGCGTGGACACCTCGATGGGGCTCACCCCGCTCGAAGGCCTGGTCATGGGCACCCGTTCCGGCGACATCGACCCGGCGGTCACCTTCCACCTCAAGCGCGTCGCCGGAATGTCGGCGGACGACATCGACGTGCTGCTCAACAAGAAGAGCGGCCTGGTGGGGCTGTGCGGCGACAATGACATGCGGGAGATCCGCCGCCGCTGCGACGAGGGCGACGAGAAGGCGCAACTCGCCTTCGACATCTACATTCACCGTCTGAAGAAGTACATAGGCGCCTATTACGCCGTGCTCGGCAAGGTGGACGCCATCGCGTTCACGGCGGGCGTCGGCGAGAACGCGGCCCCGGTGCGGGAGGCGGCCGTCGCGGGTCTGGAGGAGCTGGGCCTCGCGGTGGACGGCGAGCTCAACGCCGTACGGTCCGACGCCGCGCGGCTGATCTCGCCGGAGTACGCCAGGGTCGCGGTGGCCGTGGTGCCGACGGACGAGGAGCTGGAAATCGCCCAGCAGACGTATGCGCTGGTCACCCCGGTCCCGAATTCCTGACCGGATTCCGGTTTGTCTGGACGACACCTGAGCGTCACCCCGCCCATTTGTACATTCCACCAGACGGAATATTCCGTAGCGAAACAAACCGATAGGATCCGCCTTATGCGCCGTTCCAAAATCGTCTGCACCCTGGGCCCCGCCGTCGACTCTCATGAGCAGCTCGTCGCTCTGATCGAGGCCGGCATGAGCGTGGCCCGCTTCAACTTCAGCCACGGCTCCCAGGCCGAGCACCAGGCCCGTTACGACCGGGTCCGCAAGGCCGCCGAGGAGACGGGCCGCGCGGTGGGCGTGCTCGCCGACCTCCAGGGTCCCAAGATCCGCCTCGCGAAGTTCGCCGAGGGCCCGGTCGAGCTGGTCCGCGGGGACGAGTTCACCATCACCGCCGAGGACGTCCCGGGCGACAAGTCGATCTGCGGCACGACCTACAAGGGTCTGCCGGGCGACGTGGCCAAGGGCGACCCGATCCTGATCAACGACGGCAACGTCGAGCTCAAGGTCGTCTCGGTCGAGGGCCCCCGGGTGAAGACCATCGTCATCGAGGGCGGTGTCATCTCCGACCACAAGGGCATCAACCTGCCCGGTGCGGCGGTCAACGTCCCGGCGCTGTCCGATAAGGACATCGAGGACCTGCGGTTCGCCCTGCGGATGGGCTGCGACCTGGTCGCGCTCTCCTTCGTCCGCGACGCCGACGACGTCAAGGACGTCCACAAGGTCATGGACGAGGTCGGCCGCCGGGTGCCGGTCATCGCCAAGGTGGAGAAGCCGCAGGCCGTCGCCAACATGGAGGGCGTCGTCGCCGCCTTCGACGGTGTGATGGTGGCCCGTGGCGACCTCGCGGTGGAGTACCCCCTGGAGAAGGTCCCGATGGTGCAGAAGCGCCTGGTGGAGCTCTGCCGCCGCAACGCCAAGCCGGTGATCGTGGCGACCCAGATGATGGAGTCGATGATCACCAACTCGCGGCCGACCCGCGCCGAGGCGTCCGACGTCGCCAACGCGATCCTGGACGGCGCGGACGCGGTCATGCTCTCCGCCGAGTCCTCGGTGGGCGCGTACCCGATCGAGACGGTCAAGACGATGTCGAAGATCGTCGAGGCGGCCGAGGAGGAGCTTCTGTCCAAGGGCCTCCAGCCGCTGGTGCCGGGCAAGAAGCCGCGCACCCAGGGCGGCTCGGTGGCCCGCGCGGCCTGCGAGATCGCGGACTTCCTCAACGGCAAGGCGCTGGTGGCCTTCACCAAGTCCGGCGACACCGCGCGGCGCCTGTCGCGCTACCGCACCTGCCAGCCGATCCTCGCGTTCACCACGGACCCGGGCACCCGCAACCAGCTCGCGCTGAGCTGGGGCGTCGAGACCTATGTGGTCCCGCACGTGGACTCCACCGACGCGATGGTCGACCTGGTCGACGCCGAGCTGCTCAAGCTCAACCGCTACAACGAGGGCGACATCATGGTCATCACGGCCGGCTCGCCCCCCGGCATCCCCGGCACCACCAACATGGTCCGGGTGCACCACCTCGGCGGCTCCGCGCAGGAGTAGCCACCGGTTCCACCCCTTCGGAGGGCGGCACCCCGTCGAGCACGGGTGCCGCCCTCCGGTGCGTCCGCGGCCCCGCCTGCCCCCGCGCCGCCCTCACGGGGCCGTGATGACGCGCCGCCGCGCGATCTCCTGCGGGCGAAGTGCGCCGCTTTGCCCGCCAATCGTCCCGCCAACTCCCAAACTGTGACTTCCAGTTGTGGGGACGAGGTGTAAGGATCGTGTGAGCCCTGGGGGGCGTCAGGGCTGTCAGACACCGCATACGGGCCATCTGCCCGAACGGTACCTTTGTGCCGTCTTCTCGCGAACGGTGCTGTGCGGACCGGCCGGTTCATCCGGCCAGGACCACCGCACCGTGCGCCTCCTCAGGGACGAACCAGCACCCAGAGGCAGGAAGACAGATGCGAAAAGGATGGCGCTTCGCCGCCGGATTCGCCGGACGCCCGCTGCGCCGGGCCCTGGCCGCGGCCGTGGCCCTCTCCGTGGCCGGCGCGGTCGGCGTGGCCGCGGCCCGCACCGGCCAGGCGCCCGCGCAGCCGGCGGCGGCCCAGCAGGCGGTGGCGACCGCACCCGGCCCGGCCAAGATGTTCCCGCTGCTCGCGCACAAGAGCAACGGCCATCTCTACGACTACGAACCCAAGGGCACCGGCGGCGTACAGCCCCAGGTGGACCTGGGCGGCGGTTTCGGCGACGCGACCGCCCTCGTGCAGGCGAACGTCTCGGCCGGGGGCACCGGAAACGACCTGTACCACCGGGTGGGCGGGACGCTGTACTACACCGCCGAGGAAGGCATCGAGACCAAGGTCATCGGCAACGGCTGGGACGCGTACAACCTGCTCGTGTCGGCCGGCAACATGGGCGGCAGCGCCGATCCCGACCTCATCGCGCGGGACACGGCCGGTGCCCTGTGGCTCTACCAGGGCAAGCCGGACGGCACCTTCCAGACCAGGATCCGGATCGGCACCAGCGGCTGGAACGGCATGAACCAGCTGGTCGGGCGCGGCGACTTCACGGGCGACGGCAAGACCGACCTGGTCGCCCGGGGCACCGACGGAACGCTCTACGTCTACCCCGGCACCGGCCAGGCGGTGGCGGACGCCACCATCGGCACCCGCATCACCGTGGGCAAGGGCTGGGAGTCGTACAAGCAGCTCGTGTCGACCGGCGACAACAACGGCGACGGCAGGGCCGACCTGATCGGCAACGACGCGGCCGGAGCGCTGTGGCTGCTCAAGGGCACCGGTGACCCGAAGGCGCCGTTCGCCGCGAAGACGCAGATCGGCACCAGCGGCTGGGCCGCCTTCGACGTCCTGTTCTGACCGGCGTCGCCCGGCCCGCTCCCCCGCCCCCTGATCTCCCGCGCGGCTCCTCGACTCTCGCGCGCCTTCTCAACTCCCCCAGAAGAACGGCTACTTCGTGATGCGTACCTACGCACCCGGGGCCAGACGCCGCCGACACCTCGGCAACTGGTCGAAGCTCCTCGCCTCCACGGCCCTCGCCACCGCGCTGGCCACCACCGTCTCCGGCAGCGGTCTCCAGCCTCCGTTCACCGCCCGCGACACCGCGGCGGCCGTCGACGTACCGCCCGGCTTCGACCTGGACGCGGCGGCCAAGGTCCGCCAGGACCAGTGCCGGCTCGACTTCGTGCTGCGCAAGGGCGGCGGCGGGATGAAGGCCGTCGCCCGCGCCGGCCTGAACGGCACCGACGCCGAACTCGCCACGGCCGCCAACCCGCAGTACTGGGAGACCACGCCGCTCTCCACCGCGTACGAGAAGGACCACGCAGCGGGTTCGGCGAAGCTGGACGAGCTGTACGCCCGCAAGGACGTCTGGTCGCAGTCCCTGAACCAGGAGCCGCCGCCCGGCTACACCTCGGTCGCCGCCTTCCAGGACCCGCCGGGCATGCCGGGCGACCCGAACCCGTCGATCATGGACCAGACCGGGTTCTCGGGCTGGATAGCCGACCAGTTCTGGACCAGCGAGAGCGACTTCTACAACGACCTCACGCCGCTGGCCAACAAGGCCTCGGCGGACGCGGTCACGGCGCTCGCCAAGGCCCGGTACTACCCCGAGACCAACGACAACTACTACGACCGCCGTGCCTTCGAGGACATGACGTTCATGCACGGGATGTACGCGGACGACGCGCGCATCTTCCTGCAGAACGGCGGCTTCCCCACGGCCGCGCCCGACCCGGACTCCATGGAGTTCCGGATCGACGTGGAGAACCTGAAGGCGCGCTTCGCCTCGTGCGCCAGTGACAACCCGCCGGACCCGCACAACGTGCTCGGCACCGAGCTGGCCACCGCGTCCCTGGAGTGGCAGGCCGAACTCGCGGCCCAGAAGGGGCAGCGCGACGTCATCCTGGGCGCCGAGGCGCAGGCCAACAAGGACCTCCAGGTCGCCGCGCAGGCGATGGGCGAGTCGCTCGGCCAGTCGCTGATCGCGAGCCGGCTCGCGGACTGGGAGGCGTACTGGCTGAAGGCCGACCCGGCGAAGGTGGGGCTCTCGTACCCGTCGAAGGCCGACTTCGCCAAGGTCAAGGTCGACATCGCCAACGCCAAGGCGCGCGCCACCGGACGGCTCTACGTCGCCTCGCGTGCCGCGCTGGACGCCAAGGCGCAGGCCGCCAAGGTCGACACCGCGCAGCTGGCGGCGTACGCGATCGCGGACGCGGCCGGTGTGCCGCGCGGCCGCGGGCTGCTCTACGGGCAGCAGGCCGCCCAGATCACGAAGGCGTCGGCCGCCGCCGCGCAGGCCGCGGCCAAGGCCACCGAGACGGCGTCGAACGCGACCCGCGCCTCGGCCGCCGACAGCAAGACCCTGAACGCGCTCGCGATGACGCAGGCGCACGCCTCGAAGGCGGAGTTCCACCGCAAGGCGGCCGAGGAGGCCGCGGCGCAGGCCAAGGCCGCCGCCGACGGCGCGGCCCTGCAGGCGAAGCTCGCCGCCGACAACGCCGCCAAGGCCAAGGCCGCGCAGGCCAAGGCAGAGGCCGCCGAGTCGACCGCCAAGGACGCCGCCGCCGACGCCCACGCCAAGCGGCTCACCGCCGAGGCCGAGCGCGACAAGGCGGCGGCCGAGCGGGCCACCGCCGACCGCGAGCGGGCCAAGGCCGCGGACGCCGAGGCCCGGGCGCAGACCCAGCAGGCCGCGGCGGCCACCGCGCGCCAGAACGCCGAGACGGCGGGCGCCACCGCGAGCAGCAAGCGGGCCGACGCCGAGGCGGCCGAGCTGAAGGCGTTCAACGCGCGCAACGACGCGGCGACCGCCGACCGCAACAAGGACGCCACCACCGCCCGCGCCAAGGCCCTTGAGGCGGCGGCAGCGGCGGCCGAGGGCACCGCGGCGGCCGGCGAGACCCGCCAGGCCGCGACCGATGCGCGCAACGCCGCCAACGCGGCGACCGGCGCGGCCACTTCGGCCCGTGCGGCGGCCGACGACGCCGGGGCCGCATCGCAGGCCGCCGACGCCGCGGCCACCCGCGCCGAAGGCGCCGCGGCCCGCTCGCAGGCGGCGGCGGACGGAGCCGCGGCCGATGCCGCGACCACGCACGCGGCGGTGATGACCGCCCACGCGGCGGCGGCCGACGCCATCTCCGCCTCCGAGGCGGCGGCGCAGAACGTCAAGAACGCCCAGGCGCTCGCCGCCGAGGCCGCGCAGCACGCCGTCACCGCACGGCAGAACGCCACCGCCGCCCGCACCGAGGCGACCGCGGCGGCGGCCACCGCCGTCCAGACCGCGGGCTACGCCTACGCCACCGGACAGGCGGCCACCGCCGCCCGCGACTCGGCGCTCCAGGTCGTCAAGCCGGCCAATGACGCCATCGAGCTCGGCTCCCCGTACAAGGAGACCGACTCCTCGGCGGGTCTGGCCGTGCTGACCGGGCAGGCCGCGAAGACCGCGGCCGAGCAGCAGGCGGCCGTGGCCCAGGCCAAGGCCGACCAGGCCGCGAAGGCCGCCGTGGAGGCCAAGGCGCTCGCCGCCAAGGCCGACGCCGACGCCAAGGCGGCCGCGACCGCCGCGTCCAACGCCGCCGACTCCGCGGCCGCGGCCGCCGTGTCGGTGAAGCAGGCGCAGGCGTCCGCGGCCGAGGCCGCCAAGGCCGCCAAGGCCGCGCGGACCGCCGAGGCCCACACGGTCGAGTACGACCGGCAGGCCAACGAGGACGCGATGTTCGCGCAGCAGGCGGCCACCGCCGCCGGCACCTCCGCGACCGCCGCGCGCGCCTCGGCGACCGAGGCGGAGCAGAGCGCGAGCGGCGCCCGTTCGGCGGCCACCGCCGCCGAGAGCGACGCCTCCAGCGCCCGCGCCACGGCGACCACCGCCGAGAGCGACGCCACCGCCGCCGAGGAGTCCGCGGCGAACGCGGACGCCTACGCCAAGGACGCGGACGCCTCCGCCACCCACGCCGAGGAGGAGCTGCGCGCCTTCCAGGCGCAGCAGCGGGCGGCGGCGCTCGCGGCCAGCAAGGGGGACGGCGGCAGCGGCAACGCCGGGCCCGAGCTGTCGGCCGACGAGGAGCAGGCGCTGCGCGAGCAGTGCGGGCAGGCTTGTGTGGACGAGTTCCGCAAGGCGCAGGCCGACGCCAACAAGAGCGTCATCGACTGGGTGATCGAGAACGGCGGCCAGGTGCTCCTGGACGTCGTCGGCGTGACCGACGCCAAGCGCTGCTTCTCGTCCGGTGACATCGAGAGCTGCCTGTGGACGCTGGTCAACGCGGCCAGCCTGATCGCGATCATCGGCAAGATCCCGGCGGTCGCCAAGGCGATCGTCAGCATCTCCTCGGGCCTGTCGGACTTCTTCCGTTCGCTGCGGATCGCCGAGCAGACCGTGGAGCGGCTGCGGTCGCTGGTGCGGGCCAAGGTCGTGGTCAGCGCGCACATGGAGATCGGCCCGTACAAGATCCTGTCCGCGGCGGGCGAGAACATCGTCAACCTCAAGCGGGCCGTCGAGGCGGGCGGGTTCACCTGGAAGTTCAACACGGGCCACTCGTTCTACCGGGCGCACAAGGGCCCGCAGGTGCTCAACGACTTCCGCAAGACGAGCCTGACGCCGGACGAGGTCGAGAAGGCGATCATGAACGACGTGATGACGTTCCTGGGCGAGGGCGGCAAGCTGCCGCGCGGCGGGGCCATCCCGGACCGGCTGACCCGGATCGGCAAGGTCGAGATCGGCTACAAGATCATTCAGGTCTCCGATGACATGCTCGCCATCGGTACCTACTGGCCCGGCCCCTAAGGAGTCGCTTCATGCCGGATCTGATCGCACTGGCGCGCGCCGTCGTTCCCGAGAACAAGACGGCCGGCGACCCGGCGTTCGGTCTCGCGGAGATCGAGTTCGTGGAGGCGGTCACCTACGCCTCCGCGGACGAGCTCATCGCGATGCTGCGGGTGCTGCTCGACGAGGACTGGATGGGGCTGCCGCCCTGGGCGCGCGGTCTGGCGCACCGGATCGCCGTCCTCCAGCGACCGCACGACGGTGCCCTCCTGCGAGCCTCCGCGCACGACCGGTCCGCGTTCTACCAGGACGCGGACGGCATCACGGCCGCCCTCCTGCGGGAGGCCGACCGACTGGACGGAGGCGCGCCGAGCGCCTGACCGACCCGGGCCGGGCCGAGCGCCCGGCCCGCCACGTGGCCCGTACTCCCTTCGGGGGGTGCGGGCCACACCCGCGTCCGGGCCCGGCCGCCCGCCGGACGGGCTGAGGCACCTGGCCGTTCCATGAGCGGGGCGTGGCGAATTCCACGGACGGACGAATCAATTCCGTGACATCTCCTGCGGTACGTTCACGTCCATGCGTCTTCCCATATCGCCGCAGGTCCGACGCGCACTCGTGGCGCTCACCGCCACCGCGGTCACCGCGGGCGCCGCCGTCGGCCCGGCGGCTGCGAGCGGCCACCTCGCGAAGCGGCCCGCGCCGACGACGCCCGGGGCGCCCGGGGCCGAGGCCAAGAAGCAGCCGCCGGCCGGGATGGCGCAGACGGGCGGCGCGCGCCTGGGGCTGGCGGGCGACCAAGTCGGCGCCGGGGCACCGGCGTTGCCGCCGGACCTCTCGGCGCTGTCCTGGGTGGTGGCGGACGCCGACACCGGCCAAGTGCTCGGGGCCCGCAACGCGCACTGGCCGCTCCCTCCGGCCAGCACCCTGAAGATGCTCTTCGCGGACACGGTGCTGCCGGCCGTGCCGCACGGCGCGAGCCGCAAGGTCAGCGACGAGGACCTCAAGGGCATGGGCGACGGCAGCAGCGCGGTCGGCATCGTGCCCGGCCAGACGTACCAGGTACCGGATCTGTGGCGCGGGGTGTTCCTGCGCTCGGGCAACGACGCGGTGCACGTCCTCGCGGCGATGAACGGCGGGGTCCCCAAGACGGTCGCCGACATGCAGAAGAAGGCCGAGGCCCTCGGCGCCAAGGACACCCATGTGCTGAGCCCGGACGGCTACGACGCCCCGGGCCAGGTCTCGTCCGCGTACGACCTGGCGCTGTTCCTGCGCTCCGGCCTGAAGAACACGGACTTCAAGCAGTACTGCGGGACGGCGTCCGCCGCGTTCCCCGGCGGTCCCAACACCAAGGGCAAGCCGTTCGGGATCTCCAACACCAACCGCCTGCTGTCCGGCATCGACGGGGTGGCCAAGTACCCCGGTCTGATCGGCGGCAAGAACGGCTACACCACCAACGCCGGGAACACCCTGGCCGAGGCCGCCACCCGAGACGGCCACACCCTGGTGGCGACGGTGATGAACCCGCAGGAGAACAAGCACGACAAGGTGTACACCGAGATGCGCCAACTCCTGGACTGGGGCTTCGCCGCGGCGGGCAGGGCCGCTCCGGTGGGCACCCTGAACCCGCCGGCCCCGGCGGCCGCGGGCTCGGACGGGAACGGTTCGGCGACGGGAGCGGCGGCCGGTTCGGCGGACTCGGGCATCGGCGCGCTCGGCTGGACCGCCATCGGCGCGACCGTGGTGGTCGCGGGCGGCGCGGGCGTCCTGCTGCTGACCCGGCGCAAGCGGGGTGGCGCGGGGCGCTGAGCCAAGCTCCCCGGCAACCGTCCATGACACGGCCGTGGCCCGCACTCCCCCGATGAGGGAAGGCGGGCCACGGCTCAACCGGCTTGCCCTGAAAGGCACTTGGGCTAGGTGGTGGGGTTGCCGTCCGTGACGTAGTTGTGCAGGCCGGGGACTTTGAGCGTGCCGCCGAACTGACCGGCTTGACGGATCGTCACGTTGGTGAAGAAGGCCGCCGGGATGTTCAGCGGAGGCGGGCTGGTCGGGCTGAAGGTGATCGGGATGAGGCCGAGGAGATTGCCCTTCAGCTCCTCCGTGTACATCGTCACCTTGCCGTTGGTGATCTCGGACTTCGAGCCGGAGCGTGCCACGACGTGGGCCGTGGTCGGCTTGCCGTTCACCTCGGGGCCGTACACCTGCTGGTCCAGGTTGTCGATGCCCACGTACGTCGCCGTGAACTTGAGGACCTTCTTCGTCGTGTCGCCGGCCCTGACCTCGACGATGCCCTCGTAGTTCAGACCAGTCAGGGTGAGCAGCGAGCTCTTGAGGATCCACGGCTGGCTGGGAAGCACCGGCACGCCCTGATCGAGCTTGGCCTCGGCGAGCGCCTTCGGGTCGGCGGTCGGGCACGGGAAGCGGGGCTTGGCGCCGTCGGGTATCGCCGTGTCCGCCTTCGGGTCCAACCCCTTGACGGCGTCCGGGAGTTCGGAGACCTGCTGACCCGTCGCGTCAGCCGCCTTCTTGATCGCTTCGGTCGTCTTGTCGAGCACCGTGTCGCTCTTCTTGGCGGGGGTGCTCGGCTTGCTGGACGGCTTGGGCGAGGACGAAGACGTGGACTTGGGCGGCGTCGCCGTGCTCGCCGAGGGCTTCGGCGCGGGTGGCGTCGGCGTGGTCGGCGTGGGCGTGGGGCTCGGCGTGGTGTGGATGCCGAACAGGCCCTTGAGCGCGTCGCCGAGGCCCAGCGGGTCCAGCGGGTTGGTCTTCTTCTCGGGCGCGGGCGTCGCCGTGTCCTTGCTCGCCGGCGGCTGGACCGTGGACGGCTTGGACGAGGGCGGGGCCGCCGGCTTCAGGAGCTTGTCCACGGTGTCCCCGGCGGAACCGGAGGCGGTGGGCGCGGGCGTCTTCGACTGCGCGTCCGGCTTGTCGTCCGCCGTCTTGTCGTCGGCCTTCGACGACGCCGACGGGCTCGGCGAGGCCTTCCCCGACGCGCTGCTCGACGGGCTGGGCGAGCCCGAGGGGCTGTCCGAACGGGTCACGCACGGGCCGGGAGCGAACGGGATGTCCGTCTTGTCGTCGGCCATCGCGAGCTTGGGCGTGAGGCTCATCCCGACCAGGACGGCCGTGGGCATCGCGGCCAGCGCCATCGCCTTGCCGGCGGGCATGTGCCACTTGGTCAGCAGGGACTTCTTCGGAGCCGCGTGCCGCGGCCCCCTTCTTGCCCGCGGGTCGCCGCCTCCGGTCGAGTCCAGCTGCGTCTCGTCACCCCGCACTGTTCCTCCCGCCGTTGGCGTCAACTGTCGTTTCGGTGGCGGCGGTTCCGGGGTCCGGCGTGTCCTTGGCCTGTTCCACCTTCTCGCCCCGGCGCGGCTTGGACGGCACCCAGGCACAGGCGAGCGCGCCGCCGAACAGGGAGAGCAGGAAGCCGATGAGGAATCCGCCGATGTTGGCGATCGGGATGGAGATCAGCGCCAGAAGGATCGCCGCGACCCCCGCGAACGTCCGGACCACGCTGTGGAACCACATGGTCAGACCGAGCGTGACCAACAGAACGCCGATGATGAGCGAGCCCGCACCTGCCGTGGTCGACATGGCCAGCGTGACGTTGCCGAGGTGCATGTTGGCGTACGGGAAGTACATGATGGGCACGCCACCGGCAAGGGTGAACAGCCCGGCCCAGAAGGGCCTGTGCTCCCTCCACGCCCGGAAGCGAAGCCGCCAGTATCGGAAGTCGCGGGAACCCGTGGTCTCGGCGCTCATGGAAAACAGCTCCCTGGTACCGCAATTGCTGTGAAAAAGATGGAGAGGTTCCGGTGGCCGCCGGACACTGACGCGATCAGCGGCCACCGAACGGAGTGCCTACTGCTTGAACTCCTGCTGCCAGGACCCGCATTCGTTCTTCTTCGGGTCCTTGTCCACGGCAAGGCTGAGCTTGAGGCCGGGGAGCTTGAACGAGCCGGCCGTGGTGGCCCACGCCCGCTGCTCCACGTTGCTCAGCTCCGCACGGTCGGCCCGCTGGGCGAAGCCGTACGGGCTGCCGCCGGGCGTCTTGCCGTCCGCGCCCGGCTGGATCTTCGTGACGAGGTTGCCGTCCTTGTCCCGCTTGCCCTCGCCGGCCGCGACACCGATGTCGATGTTCGTGAACTGCGCGTCGGTCGCCAGTTCGGAAACATCCAGGTAGATGTTGTCCGCCTGGATCTGCTGCTGGCCGCCAGCCTTCAGCTTCATCGTCACGTAGCCGAGACCGAACGGCATCGGCTGCACGACCGACTGGCACATCTTGTCGATGCCCGCGTGGCTGAAGCCCGAGACGACGACCGCGTTCGTCTGGTCCTTGCCGTCGAGGGACTTACCGGTCGCGACGCTGCCGTACTGCAAGAGGTTCTGGCCGTCCAGCTTCTCGGCGGTCACCTTGAAGTCGACACCCGACACACTGAACGACGCCGCGAGCGCACCCTGCGCCAGGCCGACGCCGATCGCGGCCGTCGCGGCCACGCTCGGCACCATGACCAGAGCGAACCGCTTCCATCTGGTCCCGCCACGTACTTGGGACTCCATGACTTTCCTCCTTCTCGGACGTACATCTCCGGGACGGACCCTCAAGGGCTGTCACGGGATGGGAGAAGTGCTACGTCCTCGGGAAGGGGAACGCGCGGGAGGTCGACCGCGTACGACTCGCGCACCTCGTCCGACACCGGCGATCACCCCCGAGCGACAACCACTGGCCACGCATTCGCGCAACCTCTGGACAGGCCCTGCCGGGAAGCAGAGACCCCCCTGTCCACGGCCGGTGCCACTGGCTCCGGCCGGCCCGGTGGGGACCCAAGTGGGCGGCAGCGCCGAGTGGGTGTCGGGCTGGTGCGTTATTGGACCGAGCGTGGCCGATCGTGGTCCATTCGGAGCCTCGGCACAAGGGGGATCGTTACTAGCCAGTAACGGCCCGATAACCGAAGCACGACCGGTCGGTATCGGGCGGGCACTCAGGGTGCCGCCGAGTGACCGGACACAAGGGGAAATCGCCGCAGAAAAGCGGACGTAAGAAGCGGCTCAACTTACTGCAAGTAACAGCGGCCGCGTTTACCAAGTTTTGGTAAAGCGCGGCCGCCTCTTGTCTCTCTGTCGCCAAATCGTCCGTCGCGGACCGTGCCCGGACACTCCGTCGGTGACAGTTTCGCGAGCGTTCGACGACGCTCGTCAGCGGGTCAGAAAAGCACCCTCGCCAGCGCGGTTCGGGCCGCCGTGACGCGGGGGTCGTCGCCGCCGATCACCTCGAAGAGCTCCAGCAGGCGCACTCGCGCCGCGTCACGGTCGTCACCGAACGTGCGCCGCACGGTCTCGACGAGACGGCCGAAGGCGTCCTCCACATGACCGCCGACCAGGTCGAGGTCGGCCGCGGCGATCTGGGCGGCCGCATCGGCCGGCTTCTCGGCGGCGTCCTTGCGGACCTGCGCCGGGTCGAGCGACTGCACGCGCTGGAGCAGTTCGGCCTGCGCGAGGCCGAGCTTGGCCTCGGGGTTGCCGGGGTCGTCGCTCAGCACGTTCTTGTACGCCTGGACCGCGCCGGGCAGATCGCCCGAGTCGAGGGCGACGACGGCCGCTTCGAGCAGGGCGTCGTACGGGCCCGCCGGGAGCGGGGCGTCGGCGGCGGGAGCGGACGCGTCCGGGTCCACCGCGATGCCGGTCAGGCCGAAGCGCTCCTCGGCGACCTGCACAAGCTGGTCGAGGGTCTCGCGGATCTGCGCCTCGGGGGCCGCGCCCTGGAAGAGGGGCAGCGCCTGGCCCGCGACGACCGCGAAGACGGCCGGGATCCCCTGGATCCCGAACTGCTGCATCAGCATCTGGTTGGCGTCGACGTCGATCTTGGCAAGGAGGAAGCGGCCGTTGTACTCGACGGCGAGGCGTTCGAGCAGCGGGCCGAGCTGCTTGCAGGGCTCGCACCACTCGGCCCAGAAGTCGATGACGACCGGTACTTCGGAGGAGCGCGTCAGGACGTCGCGCTCGAAGGAGGCCTCGTCGACATCGATGACGAGGGCGGACGGCGCCACGGCCGGGACCCCGCCCTGCCGGGCGGCCTCGGCCCGGGCCTGCTCCGCCTTGCTCTTGGCCTCGCCGGCCGCCTTCACCGCGGCGAGGTCGACGACGCCGCTCATGGACATGTTCCTAGGCTGCATGCGTACATCCTCCCCCTTCCGCGACGGTGCGTGGTGATCCGGTGGCAGGATCCGGGCCCCTCCCGCGGTCTCCCGCCGGATGCGAGACTGCGGGCGGGCGCGGATCCGCCGCCGGTCGGTGCTGGTGGCGCCCGGGTCCCCACCCCGGCGCCGGTGACATGTGGTTGTCGCGGAAGGCCGCTCACGGCTTTCGCTACGAGCCGTAGCGTAACTGGTGCACGGGCGGCGCGCGGGGTGATCTCGCGCACACCCCGAGCCCCCTGGCGCGATTGCTACCGGCCGGTATGGTCGCCGACATGCCTTCTTCATCCCGCGCCGCGCGACCGTCCTGCACGGGCCGCACGGGCCGGCCCCGCAGCGCCGAGGCCGATGCCGCGATCCTGCTGGCGACGCGCGAGGCGCTGGTGGACCTCGGCTGGTCGAAGCTGACGATGGGCGACGTGGCGAGCCGGGCCGGGGTCGCCAAGACGACGCTCTACCGTCGCTGGGCGGGCAAGAACGAGCTCGTCGTGGACGCGGTCGCGGTCCTCTTCGACGAGCTCGAACTCCCGGACCTGGGCAGCCTGATGGCCGATGTGGAAGGCGTCGTGCTGCAGTTCGCGGCGCTGCTCGAACGGCCCGAGACGAAGACCGCGCTCATGGCGGTGGTGGCCGAATCCACCCGGGACGACGCGCTGCGCGGGCGGATCCGCTCGGCCATCGTGGACCGCCAGAAGCGGCTGGTTCTGGTCGGCCGGGAGCGGGCCCAGGCCCGCGGGGAACTCCCCTACGAGGACGATCCGGCCGTATCGGCCCGTCACGCCGACCTCATCTTCGACGTGGTGGCGGGCGCGGTGGTGCACCGGGCGCTGGTCAGCGCGGAGCCCGTGGACGAGGAGTGGGCCCGCGACTTCACGCTCCTGATCTGCTCGGGCCTGGCCGCGACGGCGGCCTGAGGGCCCGCCGGCGGGGGCACGGCCACGCCACCGGCCGGCCGGCCGGCCGCCGGCGTGGCCACGGGCCGGCCGGGCGGCTCAGACCCGTCAGCCCTGTCAGACCTGGTAGCGCCCGGGCGCGAACAGCGCCAGGTTCTCCTCCACCCAGGCCGACGTCCGCTTCAGGCCGTCCTCCAGGTCGACTTCCGGCTCCCAGCCCGCCCATTCACGGGCCCGGGTGTTGTCCGAGAGCAGACGTTCCACCTCGCTGCCCGAGGGCCGCAGCCGGGCCGGGTCGACCACGACGGAGGCCTCGCGGCCGGACGCCGCGATGAGCGCCTCGGCCAGGTCGCCGATCGCGATCTCGCGCCCCGTGCCGAGGTTCACGACCTCGCCGAGCGCCCGGTCGCACGCGGCGACCGCGAGGAAGCCCCGCGCGGTGTCGGTGACGTAGGTGAAGTCGCGTGTCGGGGTCAGCGAGCCGAGCTTGATCTCCCGTACGCCCGCGTGCAGTTGGGCCAGGATCGTGGGGATGACCGCGCGGGCGGACTGGCGCGGGCCGTAGGTGTTGAAGGGGCGCACGACGGTGACCGGGAGCTCGAAGGCGTGCCAGTGCGAGAGCGCCATCATGTCGGCGCCGATCTTGGACGCGGAGTACGGCGACTGCGGCTGGAGCGGGTGGCGCTCGCCGATCGGGGCGGTCAGGGCCGTCCCGTACACCTCGCTGGTGGAGGTGTGGACGAGCCGGCGCACCGCGTGGCGCCGGCACGCCTCGGCGATGTTCTCGGTGCCGACCACGTTCGTCTGCACATAGGCGCCCGGGGAGTCGTAGCTGTACGGGATGCCGATGAGGGCGGCGAGGTGGAAGACGGTGTCGCAGCCGGCGACCGCGTCCGAGACCCGGCCCGCGTCGCGGACGTCGCCCGCGATCATCTCCACCGAGGGGTGGTGCATGAGGTGGGCCAGGTGGCCCTTCTCGGCGTACGGCTTGTAGTGCACGAACGCCCGGACGTGCGCGCCGAGTTCGACCAGCAGGTCGACGAGGGTCGAGCCGATGAAGCCCTCGGCTCCGGTGACGAGGACGGTATGGCCGTGCCAGGCGGTGGCGCCGGCGGTGGTGTCGGCGCCGGCGGCCGAGATGGAGCGGGCGGTGGAGGCGGTGGTGCTCATGCTGCGTACTCCCTGGTGGGCGAGGTGGGGCAGGAGGCGAGTTCGAGGACCCGGGCGGCCAGCAGGTCGGCGGCGCGGGCGTGGTTGCCGGGGTCGGCGGCGCCGCTCATCGCGGCGAGCCGGACGGGGTCGGCGAGGAGCGGTTCGAGGACGCCGGCCAGCCGGAACGCGGTGGTCTCGGCGTCCGGCACGAGCAGTCCCGCACCGGCGTCGGAGAGGACCCGCGCGTTGTGGGTCTGGTGGTCGCCGGGGGCGTGCGGGTAGGGCACGAGCACGGCGGGCACGCCGGTGGCGGCGAGTTCGGCGACGGTCGCCGAGCCGGCCCGGCACACCACGAGGTCGGCGGCCGCGTACGCGAGGTCCATCCGGTCCAGGTACGGCACGGCGCGGGCATGAGTCATGCCCGTCAACTGGGCTTCTGTCTCGGCCAGTTGGGACGGCCCGGTCTTGATGAGGAGGTGGACGTCGGTGCGGTCCCGCCAGCGGTGGGCGAGGCCGACGGCCGCCGCGGTGAGCCGGGCCGCGCCCAGGCTGCCGCCGTTGACCAGCACGAGCCGGGCCCCGGGCGGCACACCGAGCGCGTGCCGGGCCTCGCCGCGCAGGGCCGTGCGGTCGAGCGAGGCGAGGGAGGCGGCGATGGGCATGCCGGTGGTGAGGGCGTCCTGGCCGCCCGCGAGGTGGGCGCGGCTGCGGTCGAAGGCGACCGCGATGTTCGGGGTGAGCCGGGCCGCGAACTGGTTGGCGCGGCCCGGCACCGCGTTGGACTCGTGGATCAGACTGGGCAGCCCGGCCAGCTTCGCGCCGACGATGACGGGCGCGCTCGGGTAGCCGCCCATACCGACCGCGACCTGGGCGCCCTGCGCCTTGAGGAGCGACCGGCACTGCGCGCCGGACTTCAGCAGCGCGGCCGGGAGCAGATAGCGCCTGGCGCCGAGCGAGGGGTCGAAGGGGATCATGTCGACGGTGTGCAGCCGGTACCCGGCGCGGGGTATGAGCTCGCCCTCAAGGCCCCGGGTCGTGCCGACGAAGGAGATCACCGCGTCGGGGACGGCCCGCCGCAGCGCCTCGGCGAGCGCGAGTCCGGGGTAGATGTGCCCGCCGGTGCCGCCCGCCCCGATCACTACTGACAATGGTGTGCGCATGGCACCGAGGTTCACGGGGCGCCTTAAGAGGGTTCTAAGAGCCGCGTTTGGCAGGCTTTGCCCATGAGCACCACGCGCGCGGTCAGAATCCTCGTCGTCGACGACGAGCCGGAGGTACGGGCGGCCGTCGAGGACGGCCTCGCGGTCGAGGGGTACGAGGTGCGGGGCGCCCCCGACGGGCTCGCGGCGCTCTCCGAGGTGGCCGCCTGGCGGCCCGACGCGATCGTCCTGGACGTGATGATGCCGGTGCTCGATGGGCTCGCGGTGTGCCGCCAGCTGCGGGCCATGGGCGACCGCACCCCGGTGCTCGTACTCACCGCGCTCGATTCGGTCAGCGAGCGGGTGGACGGCCTGGAGGCGGGTGCGGACGACTACCTGGTCAAGCCCTTCGCGCTGGACGAACTCATCGCCCGGGTCCGCGCGTTGCTGCGCCGGGCGGCCCCCGATCCGGCCGAACCGCAGGAGCTGCGCTACGCGGACCTGGTGGTGGATCCGGTCGCCCACACGGCCCGCAGGGGCGAGCGCCCCATCGACTTCACCCGGACCGAGTTCGCCCTCCTCGAACTGCTGATGCGCAACCCCGGGCAGGTCCTGCCGAGGGAGCTGATCCACGAACTGGTCTGGGGACGCGACTTCGGCCCCGACTCCAACTCCCTCGCGGTGTACGTGGGTTACCTGCGCCGCAAACTGGAGGCGGCGGGCGAGTCCCGGCTCGTGCACACCGTGCACGGCGTCGGCTACCGCCTGGAGGCCTCATGAGCTCCCGGCGGCGCCTCGGGGCCCGCTGGCGCCGGCACCGTCCGCTGCGCACCCGGCTCGCGATGGCCGCGTCCGCGGCGGTGGCGCTGGTCGCGGTCGGGGTGTGCACGGGCGCGTTCTTCGTGATCCGCTACGAGCTGTTCCACCAGCTCGACCTGAACCTGACCCAGTCGGCGACCCTGGCCGTCCAGCAGAACCGGGGCGCGGCGCCCGGGGTGCTCGCCGGGGAGTGCCGCTACCTGTCGGCGCCGGCCTGCGCCCAGGTCGTCCCGGCCGATCCCGCGAAGGACCCGTCCGAGCCCTATCTGCTGCCGGTGAGCCCGCCCGTTCGCGCGGTCGCCTCCGGTGCGCGCAACGCGTACTACACCAACATCACGCTGCCCGGCGGGCTGCCCGCGCGGATGCTCACCACGACGTTCCCGGGCGGGCACAAGTCGCTCCAGGTGGCGCTGCGTTCGGACACCGTGCACAAGGGGGTGGGCCAGGCCGCGTGGCTCCTGAGCGGGGTCGGGGCGGCCGGGGTGCTGCTCGCCGCGGCGCTCGGGTACATGGTGTCGCGCACCGGCCTCGCGCCGGTGGCTCGGCTCACCGCGACGGCCGAGCACATCGCGGCCACCCGCGATCCGAGCCACCGCATCGAGCTGCCGCCCGGGCCGTCCTCCAAGGAGGACGAGGTCACGCGGCTCGCGGCGTCGTTCAACACGATGCTGGGCGAGCTGGAGCAGTCGGTGACGGCGCAGCGGCGGCTCGTCGCGGACGCCTCCCACGAGTTGCGCACACCGCTCACCGCGCTGCGCACCAACGCGGAACTCCTGGCGCGGGGTGACCGGTTGACGCCCGCTCAGCGCGAGCGGGCCTCGGCCGCGCTCGGGCGTCAGATCCGGGAGGTGTCCGTTCTGGTCAACGACCTCATCGACCTCGCGCGGGACGAGGAACCCACGCCGCTGCTCGAGGAGGTCCGCCTGGCCCCGCTGCTCGCGCACACCGTCGACACCGCGCGGGCGCACTGGCCGGCCACGCCGTTCCACCTGGAGCTGCTGGACGCGTCGGCGACGCTGCCCGGGGTGCCGGCTCGGCTCGCCCGGCTCATCTCCAACCTCCTGGACAACGCGGCGAAGTTCAGTCCGCCGGGGGCGCCGGTGGAAGTGGTGCTGGGGGCTGGGGAGCTGACGGTACGGGATCACGGGCCCGGGATCGC
Source organism: Streptomyces sp. NPDC048111 (assembly GCF_043202815.1). Classification (NCBI taxonomy): domain Bacteria; kingdom Bacillati; phylum Actinomycetota; class Actinomycetes; order Kitasatosporales; family Streptomycetaceae; genus Streptomyces; species Streptomyces sp. NPDC048111. Next base: position 46,417 of record NZ_JBIDBD010000015.1, on the reverse strand, counting down.
CCCGACGGATCTGCCGTACGTGTTCGACCGGTTCTACCGGGCCGAGCGGGCTCGGGCTCTGCCGGGGTCGGGGTTGGGGCTTGCGATGGCTCGGCAGATCGCCCGGGCGCACGGGGCCGAGCTCGTCGCCCTGGGTGCGCCCGGCGGCGGAGCCCTGTTCCGCCTGACCCTGCCTCTTGCTTGACCCGGGGGGAGCTTGCCCACCCGCGTGCGCCCCAGCTCGGCTGAACCCTGGGGCTGCGCCCCAGACCCCCCGAGGGGTTTGCCCACCCACCCGCCCGTGCAGGGGGTTGAAGGGTGCGGCCCCTGGGGCTGCGCCCCAGACCCCCAGAGGGGCTCCGCCCCTCGAACCCCGGCGGGGGCTCCGCCCCCTGCGCCCCTACTCGGGGGCTGCGCCCCCGAACCCCCCTTCGCGCCTGAACGGCGCTCGTCCTCAAACGCCGGACGGGCTGAGATGCCCGGTCCGGGCCAGCACCGGTGCTGCTTAGGGGCGCGGGGAACTGCGCGAGAAGCGACCACGGCCCGCACATGCCCCGGGGGTTAGGGGCGCGGGGAACTGCGCGAAACGAGCTGGGCCACACGTGCGGGCCCGCACCAGTCCCGCCCAGGGGCGCGAGGAACTGCGCGAGAAGCGACCACGGCCCGCACACGACCAGGGGGTTAGGGGCGCGGGGAACGGCGCAAACCCCGGGCCGGTCCGGTTCCGCCAGGGGCGCGGGGAACTGCGCGAGAAGCGACCACGGTCCGCACGCACCGCCGAACCAAGGGGCGCGAGGAACTGCGCGAAAGGCCTTCGCGGCCCGCACCCCGTGGCGGTGGCACCAAGTGCCGATGGGGGCTAGTGCGTCGGGATGGGGGGTGCGGGGGCCTCCATGGGGAGGGAGGTGGGTGGGGTCACCTTGCCTCCGGGGTGCCTCAGGGCGATGAGGAACGCTATGCCCAGGGCGATCGCCATGCCGTAGAACACCCACTGGTTCGCCTCGGCAAAGTCCATCCGCACACCCGACATCGCATCCCGCGCCGCCGTCGCCGCACTCCCCGTCCCGGACGGCACCCGCGCGTCCCCATTGCCCGTCACCGCCTCGGCGATGCTCTTGGCCACCCCCTTCGCCGAGTCCTGGGACAGCCCCTGCGAGGTGAGCGTGGAGACGACGTTCTCCGTCATGCGGTGGGTGAGCAGCGTGCCCAGGACCGCCAGGCCCACGCTCGCCGCGTAGTTGCGGATCGTCTGCGTGATGCCGGTGACCTCGCCGTACGACGCACCGATCGCCCGGTTGACCGCGTCCGTCGAGGCGGGCGCGAGGATGAAGCCGATGCCGGCGCCGGCCAGAGCGACGTACGGCCACTGGTCGTGCATCGACAGATGGGTCAACTTGCCCGCCCACAGGGCGAATCCGACCGCGCCCAGGATCGTGCCGATCTTCATGGGCAGCCGGGCGCCCTTGTTGTCCAGCATGCGGCCGCCCCACTGCGATGCGATGGCGAAGCCGGCGAAGAAGTACAGCAGGTACAGCGCCGCCTGGTTGGGCGAGGCGCTGAGCGAGACCTGGGCGTACACCGAGGCGAAGAAGAACACCGGCACGAAGGCCAGCATCGCGAAGAACAGCACCAGCGAGTCGACCGTGAAGGCCTTGTCGCGGAACACCGCCAGGTTGACGAGTGGCTGCCGCCTGCCCCGTTCGTAACGCCAGAACAGGACGAGCACCGCCAGGCCGCCCACGATGCAGGCCCAGGTCGCCGCGCTGTCCCAGCCCCAGTACGCGGACTGCTGGAAGCCCAGCACGCTCAGCCCCATGCCGACTGCGATGAGCACGGCGCCGACGCCGTCCAGCTTTTCGGCCCGTCGCACGTCCTTGACGTGGGCCATCACGGTCAGCACCAGAGCCACGACGGCCACCGGCACGTTCACCCAGAAGATCGCCCGCCAGGTCCAGCCCGTGAGCCAGCCGCCGAGCAGGGGGCCGACGGCGGTGAGCGCTCCGGACAGGCCGAAGAACAGCGCCAGCGCCCTGCCCCGCCGCTCCACCGGGAACACGGCCACCACCACGGCGAGGGCGGCGGGGAACAGCAGCGCCGCCCCGAAGCCCTGGGTGGCGCGGAAGATGATGAGCCAGCTCTGCGCGAAGTCCCCCTTGGGGACACAGCCGCAGAGCACGGAGGAGACGACGAACACGAGGGTGCCGATGATGACGATCCGGCGCGGCCCGAGGAGGTCGGCCAACCGCCCGCCGAGGGCGAAGAACGCCGCCAGCGACAGCAGATAGGCGTTCACCACCCACTGCATGCCCGAAGAGGACAGGCCCAGCTCGTCGACGATGTCGGGGGCGGCGATGGAGACGATCGTCTGGTCGATGAACGTCATCGCCACCGCGAACAGCATCGCAGCGAGGGCCAGTGTCTGATGCGGGGTCCTGGGCGCCGGTTCAGCGGCCGCGCCCTGAGCCGCAGGGGTGCCACTCATCTGTTCATTCTCGGACCGTTCGCCGAGCGCCGCATCCGTAGGACGGTGCCCCGCGAACAGTCCGAGACGCGTCGGAGCCCGCGCCCATCTGCCCCCCGCACTCACCGGCGGCCCCGCGCCGACGGGCCGCGCGCCGTCGTGTGCGCGCGGCCCGTCGGCAGAGGGTGGCCCGTCGGCAGAGGGTGGCTCAGAAGCCGGGGGGCTCGGTGTAGGTGCCCCACTCGTCGCGGAGCACTCCGCAGATCTCGCCGAGCGTCGCCTCCGCCCGTACCGCGTCCAGCATGGGGGCGATCATGTTCGACCCGTCGCGGGCCGCGGCCAGCATCGCGTCCAGGGCCTTGCGCACCGCCGCGTCGTCGCGCCGGTCCTTGCGGTCGGCCAGCACCCGTACCTGCTCGCGCTCCACCTCGTGGCTGACCCGCAGGATCTCCAGGTCGCCGGTGACCGAGCCGTGGGCGCAGTTGACGCCCACCACCCTCTTGTCGCCCTTCTCCAGGGACTGCTGGTAGCGGAAGGCCGACTCCGCGATCTCGCCGGTGAACCAGCCGTCCTCGATGCCGCGCAGGATGCCGGAGGTGATGGGGCCGATGGGGTGCCGGCCGTCGGGGTGCGCCCGGGTGCCGCGCTCCCTGATCTGGTCGAAGATCTTCTCCGCGTCCGCCTCGATGCGGTCGGTGAGCTGCTCGATGTACCAGGAACCGCCCAGCGGGTCCGCGACGTTGGCGACGCCGGTCTCCTCCATCAGCACCTGCTGGGTGCGCAGCGCGATCTCCGCGGCCTGCTCGGACGGCAGCGCGAGGGTCTCGTCCAGGGCGTTGGTGTGCAGCGAGTTGGTGCCGCCGAGCACCGCGGCGAGCGCCTCGACGGCGGTGCGCACCACGTTGTTGTACGGCTGCTGCGCGGTCAGCGACACCCCGGCGGTCTGGGTGTGGAAGCGCAGCCACTGCGCCTTGTCCGACCGCGCGCCGTACACCTCCTTCATCCAGCGGGCCCAAATGCGGCGCGCGGCACGGAACTTGGCGATCTCCTCGAAGAAGTCCACGTGCGCGTCGAAGAAGAAGGACAGGCCGGGGGCGAAGACGTCGACGTCCAGGCCGCGGCTGAGGCCCAGTTCGACGTAGCCGAACCCGTCGGCCAGGGTGTACGCCAGCTCCTGCGCGGCCGTCGCCCCCGCCTCGCGGATGTGGTAGCCGGAGACCGAGAGCGGCTTGTACGCGGGGATGCCCTGCGCGCAGTGCTCCATCAGGTCGCCGATCAGGCGCAGGTGCGGCTCGGGCTGGAAGAGCCACTCCTTCTGCGCGATGTACTCCTTGAAGATGTCCGTCTGGAGCGTGCCGTTGAGGACGCCCGGGTCGACGCCCTGGCGCTCGGCGGCCACCAGGTACATGCAGAACACGGGCACGGCGGGCCCGCTGATGGTCATGGACGTGGTGACGTCGCCGAGCGGGATGTCCTGGAAGAGGACCTCCATGTCGGCGGCCGAGTCGATGGCGACGCCGCAGTGGCCCACCTCGCCGAGCGAGCGGGGGTCGTCGGAGTCGCGGCCCATGAGCGTGGGCATGTCGAACGCGACGCTCAGTCCGCCGCCGCCGGCGGCCAGGATCATCTTGTAGCGCTCATTGGTCTGCTCGGCGTTGCCGAACCCGGCGAACTGCCGGATCGTCCACGTGCGCCCCCGGTAGCCGGTCGGGTACAGGCCGCGGGTGAAGGGGTACTCGCCCGGCCAGCCGATCCGCTCGAAACCCTCGTAGGTGTCGCCGGGCCTCGGCCCGTACGCCGGGTCGACCGGGTCCCCGGAGAGCGTGGTGAAGTCCGCGTCGCGCTTGCGGGCCTTGTCGTAACGGGCCTGCCAGCGACGGCGGCCCTCCTCGATCGCGTCAGCGTCCATGGCTCAAATTTACTTGGACGTCCTAGTAAATGTCGATGGCAGACCGCCACGCATTGCCCGCGTGGCGGTCGATCGCGCTCCGGTCAGGCCCGGGCGCCCGCGGGAACGCCGTCCGCGACCTTGGACTCCAGCTCCTTGGAGACCTTGCGCTCGACGAAGAAGGCGGCGGTGGGGATGGTGCCGGCGATCAGCACCCACAGCTGCTTGCCCACCGGCCACTTGGCCTTCGAGCCCAGGTCGAAGGCGAAGACGAGGTAGATCACGTACAGCCAGCCGTGGGCGATGCCGACGACCTTCGTGAAGTCCGCGGCGCCGTTCATGTCCAGGATGTACTTGGCGATCACCCCGAGGGTGAGGAGGACGAGCAGCACGCCTGTGACGTACGCCATCACCCGGTAGCGGGTCAGTACGCTCTTTTTCATGCGGTGAGCGTAACCGGACATGCGGGGCGATCTTCCCCCGGGGCGCCGCCCCGCCCCCCGGCGGGGGCTCGGCCCCTGCACCCCTGCTCGGGGGCTGCGCCCCCGAACCCCCCTTCACGCCTGAACGGCGCTCGTCCTCAAACGCCGGACGGGCTGAGGTGTCCCGATGCAGACCAGTACCGGTGCTGCTTAGGGGCGCGAGGAACTGCGCGAGAAGCGACCGCGGCCCGCACACGAAGGCGGATTTTGGGGGCGCGGGGAACTGCGCGAGAAGCGACCGCGGTCCGCGCACGACCGCGGAGCCAAGGGGCGCGGGGAACTGCGCAATAAGGGCACCCCCGGCTGGCCAGCGCCGTCAGGACACCCCGCCCCGCAGGGTCACTCCTCGAAGTCGTTCGCCGCGACTCTCAGGGGGCGCAGCATCGCGAAGATCTCGGCGCACTCCTCCGCGTCGTACGCACCGAGCCCGAACTCCATCGCCATCAGATCCCGGGTGGCCCCCTCCACCACCTCGCGCCCCTTGTCCGTGATGGACGCCAGCGTGCCGCGCCCGTCGTTCGGGTTGGGACGCTTGGCCACCAGGCCCGACTTCACGAGGCGGTCCACCGTGTTGGTGACGGAGGTCGGGTGGACCATCAGGCGCTCGCCGATCTTGGACATCGGCAGCTCCCCCGCCTTGGAGAAGGTGAGCAGCACCAGCGCCTCGTACCGCGCGAAGGTCAGCCCGTACGGCTTGACCACCGCGTCGACCTCGGCCAGCAGGATCTGGTGCGCCCGCATGATCGAGGTGATCGCCCCCATCGCGGGCACGGGTCCCCAGCGCTGCTGCCAGAGTTCGTCGGCTCGGGCGATGGGGTCGAAGGGAAGGCTGAGCGGCTTGGGCACCCGTTGACCTTACCGACTGGTCATATGGCGGTCAGCCCTGTCTCGGAGTTCGGTACCGCTGTGCCCGGCGCGCGCGGCGATCCGGGCCGTGCCGGTCGGCGGCCCGGGCGGCGGCCCGGCATGGCTTCCGTACGCGGGGTGACCGACATGTCACGCTTGTCCGGTCCTGTGCATACCCGCGCGACCCCCGAGGGGGCCGGATGTCCCGGTACCGAATCCTGCTCGCCGCCGTTCTGCTCGCCGCCGTCGCCGGATGCTCCGGAGGCGGGTCGCGGGGGGCCTCCGTGGTCCGTACCGGGACACAGGCCGAGGCCCCCGCCCCCGCGTCCGGATCGCCGTTCTGGGTCGATCCCCACAGCGACGCCGCCCGGCAGGTCGAGGTGTGGCGCGGGCAGGGCCGTACGGCCGACGCCCAGGCGCTGCGGCGGATCGCCGAGCAGCCGGTCGCGGTCTGGCCCTCCGGGGACGACCCGCGGCCCGGCATCCGCAAGGCCGTCGAGGGCGCCGCCAGGGAGCGGCGGACCGCGCTGTTCGTGGCGTACGACATCCCGCACCGCGACTGCGGCAAGTACTCGGCCGGGGGCGCTAACGGGATGGAGGGCTACCGCGCCTGGTACGGGATGTTCGCCGAGGCCGTCGCGGACGCGCCCGCCGTCGTCGTCCTGGAGCCCGACGCGGTGGCGCACATGGTCGACGGCTGTACGACGCCGGACCACCACGCGGAGCGCTACCAGCTGCTCAACGAGGCGGTCGAGCACCTCAAGAAGCTGCCCCGCACGAAGGTGTACCTCGACGCCGGCAACCCGTCCTGGATCCCCGACCCCGCCGGTCTCGTGGAGCCACTGCGGCGGGCCGGGGTCGACAAGGCGGACGGCTTCGCCCTGAACGTCTCCAACTTCCAGACGAACGACACGGTGCGGGCGTACGGGGCGAAGGTCTCCCAGGGCCTGGGCGGCAAGCACTTCGTGATGGACACCAGCCGCAACGGCGAGGGGCCGCTGCTCGGCGACCGCGACCAGGCCTGGTGCAATCCCCCGGGTCGCTCCCTGGGAACCCCGCCGTCGGTGAGCACCGGGGACCCGCTCGTCGACGCGTACCTGTGGATCAAGCGGCCCGGTGACTCGGACGGGCCCTGTCGCGGGGGCCCGTCCGCCGGCACCTGGTGGCCGGAGTACGCACTCGGTCTGGCCAAGCGCGCCCGGTTCTGAGGCCGCTCAGTCCACCCGGAGCCACTTCGCCTCGGACGGGGTGTTCTCGCCGTCGGCGACGAAGAGCATGTACCAGCCGGGCGGGACCAGGGCGCGGTCCCCCGGCACGGTGACGGTGACCGAGTTCTTGTCCTTGGTCAGGCCCAGCTCGATCGAGCGCTGCTCCACGTCGGTGGTGTGGGTGACCGCGCTCGGCCGCATCAGACGGGCCTTGACGACGCGTTCGGGGTGGTCGGTCTTGAAGGTCGCCCGGCCGTCGGCGGCCGCGGCCTCGGGGCCGTCGCCGAGCGCGGGACGCTTGTCCTTGTCGCGGTAGAGGTAGGGCGGGGTGTAGACCTCCATGCGCTGCTCGAACTTGCCGAGCTTGGTGTTGTCCTTGTCGCCGAAGAGCGAGTCGGAGCCGAAGGTGGCGACCCGGCCGTCGGGCAGCAGCAGCGCCTCGGAGTGGTAGTTGCGGCCGACGGTGGGGTCGGCGGCCTCGCGGAAGGCGTTGGCCTTGGGGTCGTAGAACTGGGCCTTCAGGATGTTCGAGCCGCCCCGGCCCCGGTAGTCGGACGAGCCGCCGCTGGTGAAGACGGAGTCGTCGGGCAGGATCACGCTGTTCAAGTAGCGCGTGCCCTGCGGCAGTTCGGGTCCGCTCTGGAAGGCCGGGCTGTTCTTCTTCAGGTCCACCACCGCGGTGCGCGGCGTGGCCTTCTTGGACTCGCCGACCCCGCCGCCGCCGAGCAGCATGAACCGCTGGTCCTGGGCGGGCGGCAGCAGGAGCGAACTGGCCGTCTCCAGCTGGTCGGTGGCGCTGAGCCCGCCGATCTTGGTGAAGGTGTTCTTCTCGACGTCCCACAGGCCCGGCTCACGGCCCTTGTCGGCGGGCCCGTACCCGCCGTTGGCGCCCGAGTAGAAGAGCTTGCCGCTCTTGGTCAGGAACAGCGAGGGGTAGGTCGGGAAATAGTGGGTGGGGCCCTTGGACCACTTCTTGGTCTTCGGGTCGTAGATCTCGTTGTCGCCCTGGAGGATGGCGCCGACGTCGTCGAGCCCGGAGACGGCGAGCACCCGGCCGTCCTTGAGCGTGGTCAGCGTGGGGTACCAGCGGGCCTCCTTCATGGGGGCCACCGGGACGTACTTCTCGGCCTTGGGGTCGAACTCGTAGGCGGCCCTGATTCCCTGGAAGTCCTGCTTGTCCAGGGTGATCTTCTCGGCGAGCCCGTACACGTTGTCGGCGTCCTTGCCGGTGAGGCCCTCGACCTCGTACTGGGCCTGGTCGGTGGCGACCGACTGGCGGCCCTCGGAGACCGCCTCGACGAAGACCCGCGCCTCGGCCGCCGTGGTCTTGGTCTTCCAGGGCTTCATCTGCCCCGTGGCGTAGTACGAGATCTCGAACTCGCGCTTGGCGCGCGGCACCGTGACGTCGAACTTGGAGACGTACTCGACCCCGGAGGGCGAACGGAACCTGGTGCCCTTCTTGAGGGTGACGTCCTTGTCGGGGCTCTCGTTCTTGACCCGCATGCCGCCGCCGGCCCGCTTCACCTCGCCGTCGAGGACCTCGTAGCGCGCGGTGCCGCCGGCCACCAGGAGCTTGCCGTCCGGGAGTTGGGCGTGGCCGCCGCAGAAGAAGTCCTCGGGGGTGGGGATCTTCTTGAAGGTGTTGTCCTTCGGGTTCCACAGCACGGTGTCGAAGGTGCCCGCGTCGAAGTGGTCCTGCTTGTTGCCGGACCCGGCGATGATCAGGACCTTGCCGGTGTGGAGCAGCGCCGCGTGGATCGCGTTGGTGCGGTACTCCTTGGGGATGTCGACGCCGTGCCAGGCGCCGTAGCGCGCCATGTACTCGGGCTGGGCGATCTCGTAGGCGTGGTACTGCTCGGTGGCGAAGGACAGGGCGGCGGGGGCGTTGAGCCCGGCGAGGACCACGACGGCGCCGCCGCCGAACAGGGTCTTCTTCGTCCGCTTCGAGGGCCGGTAGGCCATGGCTCAGTTCCCTCCTGTCGTCGTGGCGATGGCGGGTTCCGCCTCGCCCGTGGCCTTGGGCGCCCGCCCGGTGGCCTTGGCGGTGCCGCGGGCGGCGGCCCGTTCGCGGACGGTGGTGCCGGCCCAGATGGCGGCCGGGGCCAGCGCGATGCACAGCGCGAGCACCGCCCAGGTGCGCATCGCGGCGTGGGTGTGGCCGTAGTGCACGGAGGCGCCGAGCGACGCGGCGAGCACGGCCGCCCAGAACAGGTGGATGCGGAAGGTCCACAGCCGGTCCGGGCTGGTCCGGCCGCCCTTGGGGGTGACGACGAAGCGGCCGCGGGTGCGCAGCACGGCCGAGCCGAGCGACTTGAGGTAGATGGGCGCCGAGAGCGCGGACATGCCCATCCCGGCCAGGCCGCCCGAGCCCTCGGGTTCGTGGGGCGAGACGTTGTGCCGCCGGTTCCACAGGTAGAGGCCGATCTGGAGCGCGGCGGCGTCGCTGTAGAGCATCAGCCAGACCGAGGCGGTGACCTCGGTCCCGGAGGCGCCGAACCAGAGGAAGAGCACGCAACTCACGATGCCCAGAAGCCAGTTGACGGCCGTCATCGGGTAGTAGACGAGCATCAGGGTGTATGAGAGCAGTCGTCCCGGCGGCATCGTGAACGGCGCCTTCCAGTACTGCTTGACGAGCGTCTCGTAGGTGCCGCGCGACCAGCGCATCTGCTGGGTGAAGAAGTCGGTCCAGGAGGCGGGGCCCTCGCCGACGGCCAGCACGTCCGGGGTGTACACGGAGCGCCAGTGCCTGCCGGTCCTGGGGTTGCGGTGCCGGTGCAGTTCGAAGCCGGTGGCCATGTCCTCGGTGATCGAGTCGTACAGGCCGCCGATCTGCCGCAGCGCCGCCAGCCGCACCACGTTGTTGGTGCCGACGAACATGGGTGCGCGGTAGCGGTTGCCGGCCCGCTGGATCAGCGCGTGGAAGAGGAACTGCTGGGACTCGGCGGCCTTGGTGACGGGCGAGTCGTAGTTCCCGTACACCTGCGGCCCGACGACGAAGGCGACGTCCGGGTCGCGGAAGTAACCCATCATCCGCTCCAGGAAGTTGGGGAGCGGGGCGTGGTCGGTGTCCACGGAGGCGAAGAAGTCGTAGCCGCCGCCGTGCATCGCGATCCAGGCGTTGTAGTTGCCGTGCTTGGTGCGGGCCTTGTGGGCGCCCTTCTTGCGGTTCCACTCCGGGACGCCCTTGCGCGTGAAGTGCCGCACGCCCAGTTCGGCGCAGAGCGCGCGGGCCTGTTCGTCGTCGCCCTCGTCCAGGAGCCAGATGTCCAGGGGGCCGGTGTGGGTGAGCCGGACGGCCGCCTCCAGGGTGCCCCGCACCATGGATATGGGTTCCTTGCCGGGCACGTACGTGGTGAGGAAGGCGACCCGGGTGCCCTCTTCGGGGGTGACCGGGACGGGGTCGCGGGCCACCATCGTGGCGTGGGCGACGGAGGCGACGTTGGCGACCATGAAGAGCTCGATCAGGCCGATCGAGACCAGCATCGCGATGTCGAGGTCCACCAGCCAGCGGTCGCCGCCCTCGCGCTCGACCCAGTGGGTGGGCCAGACCAGGTAGACGAGCAGCAGGCCGGTGAGTACGGGCGCCAGGGTCATCAGGAGGACGGCGCGTATGCGGTGCGGCTCCTGGGAGAGCAGGCTGCGGTACTGCACCCGGTAGGGCGCGGGGCCCGGCTCGGTGAGCGGTCCGGCCAGCCGGCTGTGGGTGTCGTAGTCGTAGCCCTCCGGGCGCACGGTGCCCTCCAGCGGATCGTCGAGCAGGGGCAAACTGGGTTGATATCCCCACAAAAGTGGAGAATGCCCGGCGTGTCGACTGGAGTACTCCGAGTGAGCGGTTCTACGGTGGACGGCGTTTTCGTCCGGCCGCGCCGCGCAACGGACGGCCCGGGACGCGCATCGGACGGCCCGGGACGCGCGAGAGCCCCCGGCCGGGGCGGGCCGGGGGCTCTGGGCGGTGCCTGACGGAAGCGGCCGCTATTCGGCGGCCAGGTGGCGCTCGACCGTCTCGACCTTGGAGGTCAGGCCGTCGGTGACACCGGGGCGGATGTCCGCCTTCAGAACGAGCGAGACGCGGTGGGAGCGGGCCTCGACGGCGGCGACGGCCCGCTTGACGACGTCCATGACCTCGTCCCACTCGCCCTCGATCGACGTGAACATGGCGTCCGTGCGGTTGGGCAGACCCGACTCGCGGACCACCCGCACCGCGTCGGCGACGTACTCCCCCACGTCCTCGCCGACACCGAGCGGGCTGACCGAGAAGGCGACGATCATGCGTTGACCACGCCTTCCTTGCGGGCGCGGGTCGCGATCACCGCGTCGTCCAGCTCGCGGCGGATCTTGCGCTCGGCGAAGAAGCCGCCGAAGGGCAGCACGGCGAGCACGAAGTAGAGCAGGCCGGTCTTCAGGGACCACTTGGTGCGGTTCCAGGCGTCCAGCCAGAACAGCACGTACAGCGTGAACAGGACGCCGTGGACCATGCCCATCACCATGACCCCGTCGAACGAGGTGGTGCGCTTGAGCACGGAGCACACCAGCAGGATCGGGAACGAGATGGCCTCGGGGAGCGAGATCAGTCGGAGGCGGTGCAGGGCGGAGGCTGTTTTGAGGTCCACGGGTGGGGCACCTTCGCTGGGAGGGAGCGGGCTGCGGTGATCGTCTGGCGGCGACCGTTCGGCGGCTGGCGGCCACCGTCCGGCGGCGATCTTTTGTGAACGCGTGCACAAACGTTCCCCATTCTGACATCGCCCCCTTGCCCCTGTCGGGGCGGGTCCCGGCCCGCTAACGTCGGGCCGTGGCAATGTTCCGACTCCAGGGCAGCAAGGTGCTCGCCGTCGACATGACAGGCGATGCCGTGAAAGCGAAGAACGGCTCGATGGTCGCCTACGACGGCCAGATGGCGTTCAAGAAGATGTCCGGCGGCGGTGAGGGCCTGCGCGGCATGGTGACCCGCCGGCTGACCGGCGAGCAGATGACCGTGATGGAGGTGAAGGGGCACGGCACGTGCTACTTCGCCGACCGCGCGAGCGAGATCAACCTCGTGAGCCTGAGCGGCGACAAGCTCTTCGTCGAGGCGAGCAATCTGCTCGCCACCGACGCGGGCCTGCGCACGGGCACCACGTTCACCGGGCTGCGCGGCGCGAGCCAGGGCAACGGCCTGTTCACCACGACGATCGAGGGCCACGGCCAGGCCGCGATCATGTCGGACGGGCCGGCGGTGGTGCTGCGGGTCAGCGCCCAGTACCCGCTGTCGGTCGACCCGGGCGCCTACATCGCGCACCAGGGCAACCTCCAGCAGCACTTCCAGTCCGGGGTGACCTTCCGCACGTTCATCGGCGAGGGTTCCGGCGAGGCCTTCCAGATCCGGTTCGAGGGCGAGGGCCTGGTGTACGTGCAGCCGAGCGAGCGCAACACGATCGGCGGGGACGTCTGATGCCGTTCCGCGAGATCAACTCCAAGATGGTCGAAGCCACCGTGGTCCCCGGCCAGAAGATGTACAGCCAGCGCGGCGCGATGCTCGCGTACAAGGGCGAGGTGTCCTTCACGCCCAACATCCAGGGCGGCCAGGGCGGCGTGATGTCGATGATCGGCCGCCGGGTGGCCAACGAGGCGACACCGCTCATGACGGTCGACGGCAGCGGGACCGTGCTCTTCGGCCACGGCGGCCACCACATCCAGGTCATCAACCTCCAGGGCGACACCCTGTACGTCGAGGCCGACCGGCTGCTCGCCTTCGACGGCACCCTCCAGCAGGGCACCATGTTCCTGGGCTCGCAGGGCGGGGTCATGGGCATGGTGCGCGGCCAGGTGACCGGGCAGGGCCTGTTCACCACCACCCTCAAGGGCCACGGCGCGGTCGCGGTGATGGCGCACGGCGGCGTGATCGAGCTGCCGATCACCCCGCAGCGCCCGGTGCACGTCGACCCGCAGGCCTATGTCGCCCACCACGGCGACGTCCGCAACAAGCTCTCGACCGCGCTCGGCTGGCGCGACATGGTGGGCCGGGGCTCCGGCGAGGCCTTCCAGCTCGAACTGTCCGGCCAGGGTGCGGTGTACGTGCAGGCCTCGGAGGAGAAGCTGTGACCGCCCCGGTGATCTTCGATCCGCACTCGCTGCCGACCGACGACAACGTCAACAAGTACACGTTCTGCGTGGAGCTCAAGTCGAGCCAGTGGTTCCTGCAGAAGGGCAAGATGATCGCCTACTACGGGCGCATCGAGTTCAACGGCATCGGGCACGGCCGGCTCGACCGGCTGCTGCGCACCAGCTTCCACTCGCCGCTGCACGCGGCGGACTGGGTGGTGGCGGACGGCAGCGGCAAGATGCTGCTCGCGGACCGCGCCTTCGACGTGAACAGCTACGACCTGGACGACGGCAACCTGACGATCCGCTCCGGCAACCTGCTCGCGTACCAGCCCACGCTGGCCCTGAAGCAGTCCATCGTGCCGGGCTTCCTGACGCTGATCGGCACGGGGAAGTTCGTGGCGGCCTCCAACGGGCCGGTCGTCTTCATGGAACCGCCGATCCGGGTGGACCCGCAGGCGCTGGTCGGCTGGGCGGACTGCCCCTCGCCCTGCCACCACTACGACCACGGCTACATGACGGGCGTCCTGGGCGGAATCCGGTCACTGACCGGCCTCGGCGGTACGTCCGGCGAGGAGCACCAGTTCGAGTTCGTGGGGGCGGGTACGGTTCTGCTCCAGTCCACCGAGGTTCTGATGCAGGAGCAGGCGACCGGGCAGGTCGCGAGCGAGCCGGGGGTGCCCGGCGGCGGCCAGGGCGGGCCCGGCCAGGCGGGCGCGGTACCGCGCCTTCCCGGCCAGCTGGGGGACCTGCAGCGTCGCTTCGGCCTGTGAGCGGTAGTCTGCGGAGTGTGACGTCGAACGCCTGAGCCCCTCGGGGCGGCGGGCGCGCGGGGCGCGTTCACCTCGCGTGCGGGGCGTCACACACCCCAACTTGGTTCAGAATTCAACTTCTTAGGTAGAATCCACATATGGAGACCGAGACGGCCACGAACTGGCTGAGCGACGACGAGCAGTGCGCCTGGCGCACCTACCTGGACGTCAACAGGATGCTGACCTACCAGATGGAGAAGGACCTCCAGCCGTTCGGCCTGACCAACAACGACTACGAGATCCTGGTGAACCTCTCGGAGTCGGCGGACACCCGGATGCGGATGAGCGACCTCGCGGCCGCCACCCTCCAGTCCAAGAGCCGGCTCTCGCACCAGATCACCCGCATGGAGAACGCGGGCCTGGTGCGGCGCGAGAACTGCGAGTCCGACCGGCGCGGCCTGTTCGCCGTCCTGACCGAGCAGGGCGCGGCGACCATGGAGAAGGTCGCCCCGCACCACGTGGCCTCCGTACGCCGCCACTTCATCGACCTGCTGTCGAGCGAGGCGCTGGCCGATCTGCGCGAGTCGCTCGGACCGGTCGCCGACCACCTGCGCGGACACCGCGGGAAGATCTGACGGCGAGGGCGGAGCACAGCGCGGGTACGCCCGCCAGCACGAAGCACCACGCGAGCGGCAGCCGTCCGACGAGCATCCCCACCCCTGCCGAGGCGCCCGAACACCCGGCGTTCACCGCGGTGTTGACCCAGGCCCCGGCCCGGGTGCGGGCTCCGGGCGCGGCGAGTTCATCGGCGTACAGATAGGCCGTGGTGAGCGCCGGGGCGACGAAGAGACCGGCCAGGGCCAGGCTTCCGGCGAGCGCGAGCGGCCCGGGCGCGCATCCCGCAAGGGCGAGCGCCCCGGCGAGGCCGACCGCGAACAGGGCGAGCCGTCCGGCGGCCGGGCGGCGCCAGTGCACGGCTCCGTTGACCAGGCCCCCCACCGCGCTGCCCACCGAGAGCGCGGCCAGCAGCCAGGGCGCGGCCGACGCCCGGCCGTGCTCGTCGGCGAACGCCAGGACCAGGAGTTCGAGGGCGCCGAGCCCGAGGCCCACGCCGGCCGCCACCAGGGCGGGCCGCCAGGGAGCCCGCACCCCGCCGCGCGGAGCCTCGGCGCGGCCGGCCGCGGGTTTGGTCGCGCGCACCGCGGGTGAGGCGATCAGGGCGAGCGTGCCCGCGATCACCAGCCCGGCACCGACCAGCACGCCGACGGCGGGATGGCAGAACTGGACGAGCACCCCGATCACCAGCGGGCCGCTCACGAAGAGGAGTTCCTCGCAGACGCCGTCCAGGCTGTAGGCGCGCTCCAGCATCCGCCGGTCGGCGAGGAGCTCGCTCCACAGGGCGCGCATGGTGGGCCCGAGCGGCGGGACGCAGGCTCCCGCGGCGACGCCGAGGGTGCCGAGGAGCACCGCACCGGACGAGCCGAGCAGACAGGCCGCGGCGAGCGCGCCGAGCAGCGCCCCGTGCAGGGCGGCCATCGGCGCGAGGGCCCGGCGCGGACCGTACCGGTCCACGAGGGCGGCGCGGGCAGGTGACAGCAGCACCCCGCCGATGCCGAACAGGGCCATCACGGTGCCTGCCACCGGGTACGAGCCGGAGCCCTGCTGGACGGCGAGGACGAGGGCGAGCGGGACGGTCGCGTAGGAGAGGCGCCCGAGAAGGGCCGAGCCGAAGGCGCGGGCGGCGTGCGGGGTGCGCAGGACGGCTGCGTACGACGAAGACATGGGGGTGTTCCTTGACGGCTGCGCGCGGAAGGGGTCGCCGAAGCGGGCCGCGGGCCGTCTGCCCCCTCGGGGCCGGCCGCGGCG
Organism: Streptomyces sp. NPDC048111; assembly: GCF_043202815.1. Lineage (NCBI taxonomy): Bacteria > Bacillati > Actinomycetota > Actinomycetes > Kitasatosporales > Streptomycetaceae > Streptomyces > Streptomyces sp. NPDC048111. Next base: position 30,857 of record NZ_JBIDBD010000015.1, on the reverse strand, counting down.
CCGGGGCGGGTCCTAGACGCAGAGCAGGAACACGGCACGCACGCTAACAGCCCCGGTTCCCGCCGGACCAGCGGTTTTCCCGGGGCTGTCGTGGAGGTGGCCGGGCGGTCCGGGTGAGGCCGGCCACCGCTTCGTCGCCGCCGGTTCGTCGGCCGCCGCCTACGGATCTGGTGGCTAGGCGGTCTCGGTCAGGCTGGCCACCAGTTCGTCGGCCGCCGCGTACGGGTCGAGCTCGCCCTCGACGATGCGCTGGGCCAGGGCGTCCAGGCGCTGGTCGCCGTGCAGGGAGCCGATGCGCTCGCGCAGCGCGGTGACCGCGATGGTCTCGACCTCGCGGGCCGCGCGGGCCCTGCGCCGCTCGGCGAGCACGCCGTGCTCGGCCATCCACGCGTGGTGCTTCTCCAGGGCTTCGAGGACCTCGTCGATGCCCTCGCCACGGGCCGCCACCGTCTTGACGATGGGCGGGCGCCAGTCGCCGGGGCCGCGCGATTCGCCAAGGCCCAGCATGTGGTTGAGCTCACGGGCGGTGGCGTCGGCGCCGTCCCGGTCCGCCTTGTTGACGACGTAGAGGTCGCCGATTTCGAGGATGCCGGCCTTGGCCGCCTGGATGCCGTCGCCCATGCCGGGCGCGAGCAGCACCACCGAGGTGTCGGCCTGCGAGGCGATCTCCACCTCGGACTGGCCCACACCCACCGTCTCGACCAGGATCACCTCGCAGCCCGCCGCGTCCAGCACCCGGATCGCCTGGGGCGCGGCCCAGGCGAGGCCGCCCAGATGACCCCGGGTGGCCATCGAGCGGATGTAGACGCCGGGGTCGGAGGCGTGGTCGGACATCCGGACCCGGTCGCCGAGCAGGGCGCCGCCGGAGAAGGGCGACGACGGGTCGACGGCGAGCACGCCGACCCGCTTGCCGGCCCGGCGGTACGCGGTGACGAGCGCGGAGGTGGATGTCGACTTGCCGACACCCGGCGAGCCCGTCAGCCCCACGACGTACGCGTTGCCCGCGAGCGGGGCCAGCGCCGCCATGACCTCACGCAGCTGCGGCGACGCCCCCTCGACCAGCGAGATCAGCCGGGCGACGGCCCTGGGCCGGCCTTCCCGGGCCTGGGCCACCAGTTCGGGGACGTCCACCATTGCCGCTCCGTTCAGTCGCGTACGCACCATAGGGTCGAGGATCGCTTCCGGGGCTGCCCGCCCGGGCCGTGACTAGCGGGGCACGCGCACGATGAGCGCGTCGCCCTGGCCGCCGCCGCCGCACAGGGCCGCCGCGCCCACGCCGCCGCCGCGGCGCTTCAGTTCGAGGGCGAGGTGCAGGACGACGCGGGCGCCGGACATGCCGATGGGGTGGCCGAGCGCGATGGCGCCGCCGTTGACGTTCACCTTTTCCGGGGACACCCCGAGGTCCTTCATCGACTGCACGGCGACCGCCGCGAAGGCCTCGTTGATCTCGATCAGGTCGAGGTCCTCGACCGCGATGCCCTCCTTGCCGACCGCGTGCCGGATGGCGTTCGAGGGCTGCGACTGGAGCGAGTTGTCGGGGCCCGCGACATTGCCGTGGGCGCCGATCTCGGCGATCCACTCCAGGCCCAGCTCCTCGGCCTTGGCCTTGGACATGACGACGACCGCGGCCGCGCCGTCCGAGATCTGCGAGGAGGTGCCGGCGGTGATGGTGCCGTCCTTGGTGAAGGCCGGGCGCAGCTTGCCGAGGGACTCCACGGTGGTGTCGGCGCGCACGCCCTCGTCCTTGGCGAACAGGACCGGCTCGCCCTTGCGCTGCGGGATCTCGACCGGGGTGATCTCGGCCTCGAAGATGCCGTTCTTCTGGGCGGCGGCGGCGCGCTGGTGCGAGGCCGCGGCGATCTCGTCCTGCGCGGCGCGGGCGATGCCGAGACGGGTGTTGTGCTTCTCGGTGGACTCGCCCATCGGGATGTTCTCGAAGGAGTCGGTCAGACCGTCGTACGCCATGGCGTCGAGCATCTCGATCGCGCCGTACTTGAAGCCCTCGCGGGACTTGGGCAGCAGGTGCGGGGCGTTGGTCATCGACTCCTGGCCGCCCGCGACCACGATGTCGAACTCACCGGCGCGGATCAGCTGGTCGGCCAGCGCGATGGCGTCCAGACCCGAGAGGCAGACCTTGTTGATGGTGAGCGCGGGGACGTTCATCGGGATGCCGGCCTTGACGGCCGCCTGGCGCGCGGGGATCTGGCCGGCCCCGGCCTGGAGCACCTGGCCCATGATCACGTACTGCACCTGGTCACCGCCGATGCCGGCCCGGTCCAGGGCCGCCTTGATGGCGAAGCCGCCGAGGTCGGCGCCGGAGAAGGACTTGAGGGAGCCGAGCAGACGGCCCATGGGCGTACGGGCGCCCGCGACGATCACTGAGGTGGTACCGGTCGTTCCAGACATGAGGCACGGCCCCTTGGGAGGTGAGGTGTGAACGAGGGTTTACTTCGAATGTACTGAGCGGTACTGCCCCACGTCACCGGGCAGCCGGTGTGATCGCGCGCACGTTGCGTAACCACCCCGCGAGCGCTGCACTGGAGGCATGCTGACGCGAATCGACCACATCGGGATCGCCTGTTTCGACCTCGACAGGACCGTCGAGTTCTACCGTGCCACCTACGGATTCGAGGTGTTCCACACCGAGGTCAACGAAGAACAGGGCGTGCGCGAGGCCATGCTCAAGATCAACGAGACCTCCGACGGCGGGGCCTCCTACCTCCAGCTCCTCGAACCGACCCGCGAGGACTCCGCGGTGGGCAAGTGGCTGGCCAAGAACGGGGAGGGCGTCCACCACATCGCCTTCGGCACCGCGGACGTCACCGCCGACTCCGAGGCCATCCGCGACAAGGGCGTCCGCGTCCTCTACGACCAGCCGCGCACCGGTTCGATGGGCTCGCAGATCACCTTCCTTCACCCCAAGGACTGCCACGGCGTCCTCACCGAACTCGTCACTTCCGCACCCACCGACGCGTCCGCCCACTGAGCCCACACAGTGGAGGCCGGACCTCCGGATTCCCGGCCCGGTACAGTGGGCGGTTCCGGGCCGGGGTCGGGTCGGGGCCTGGGACCCACGCCCCTGTTTTGATCTGACACCATTCACCGGGGGCCCGTCCGCCGTCACTCGCGGTCGGACGGCGCTCGTACGGGCAGTGTTCGCGACCAGGGGACGGATGGGACCGCGCAGTGCGGGGCTACGAACGCCAGGAGAGCCAGAGCCACCGGCCTGACGACCACCTCTCGCGGTTCGAGGCCGAGATGGAGCGGCTGAAGACCGAGCGGGAGAAGGCCGTTCAGCACGCCGAGGATCTCGGTTACCAGGTCGAAGTGCTGCGCGCCAAGCTCCACGAGGCGCGCCGCAATCTCGCGACCCGTCCCGCCTACGACACGGCGAACGTCGGCTACCAGGCCGAACAGCTGCTGCGCAACGCCCAGATGCAGGCCGAGCAGCTGCGCACGGACGCCGAGCGCGAACTGCGTGACGCCCGCGCCCAGACCCAGCGCATCCTCCAGGAGCACGCCGAGCACCAGGCGCGCCTGCAGGCCGAGTTGCACGCCGAGGCCGTCAACCGCCGCCAGCGCCTCGACCAGGAGCTGGCCGAGCGCCGGGCCACCGTCGAGTCGCACGTCAACGAGAACGTGGCCTGGGCCGAGCAACTGCGCGCCCGTACCGAGGCGCAGGCCCGCCGGCTCATGGAGGAGTCCCGGGCGGAGGCCGAGCAGTCCCTGGCCGCGGCCCGCGCGGAGGCCACCCGTATCGCCGAGGAGGCCCGTCAACGGCTGGGCACCGAGGCCGAGTCGGCCCGCGCCGAGGCGGAGGCGACGCTGCTGCGCGCCCGCAAGGACGCCGAGCGGCTCCTGAACGCGGCCTCCGCACAGGCCCAGGAGGCCACCTCCCATGCGGAGCAGCTGCGGACGTCCACCACCGCCGAGGCCGACCAGGCGCGCCAGCAGGCCGCCGAGCTGAGCCGCGCCGCCGAACAGCGGATGCAGGAGGCGGAGGCCGCGCTGCGCGAGGCGCGGGCCGAGGCCGAACGGGCCGTCACCGAGGCGAAGGAGGCCGCGGCCAAGCAGGTCGCGAGCGCCGAGTCCGCCAACGAGCAGCGCACCAGGACCGCGAAGACCGAGATCGCACGCTTGGTAGCGGAGGCCACCAAGGAGTCCGAGACCCTCAAGGCCGAGGCCGAGCAGGCGCTCGCGGACGCCAGGGCGGAGGCCGAACGGCTGCGCACCGAGGCCGCCGAGACCGCCCGCACCAGCGCGGCCGAGGATGCCGCGGCCCAGCTCGCGAAGGCCGCGCGCACCGCCGAGGAGGTCCTCACCAAGGCGTCCGAGAACGCGCAGGAGACCACGCGCAAGGCGTCCGAGGAGGCCGAGCGCATCCGGCGCGAGGCGGAGGCCGAGGCCGAGCGGCTGCGCGGCGAGGCGGCCGAGCAGGCCGACGAGCTCAAGGGCGCGGCCAAGGACGACACCAAGGAGTACCGGGCCAAGACGGTCGAGCTCCAGGAGGAGGCCCGCCGGCTGCGCGGCGAGGCCGAGCAGCTGCGCGCCGAGGCGGTCGCCGAGGGCGAGCGGATCCGGGGCGAGGCGCGGCGCGAGGCCGTCCAGCAGATCGAGGAGGCGGCCAGCACCGCCGAGGAGCTGCTCGCCAAGGCGAAGGCCGATGCCGAGGAGCTGCGCACCACCGCCGGCAACGAGTCCGAGCGCGTGCGCAACGAAGCGGTCGAGCGGGCCAACACGCTGCGCAGGCAGGCCGAGGAGACCCTGGAGCGCACCCGCGCCGAGGCCGAGCGGATGCGCGCGGAGGCCGAGGAGCAGGCCGGGCAGACCACGACGGACGCCGAGCGCGCCGCCGCCCAGCTGCGCGAGGAGACCGAGCGGGCGATAGCGGCCCGCCAGGCCGAGGCCGCGGCCGAGCTGACCCGTCTGCACACCGAGGCCGAGCAGCGCCACGCCGCCGCCGAGCAGGCCCTCGCCGACGCCCGGGCCGAGGGCGAGCGCATCCGGCGCGAGGCCGCCGAGGAGAGCGAGCGGATCCGCACCGAGGCCGCCGAGCGTGTCCGTACGCTCCAGGCGCAGGCCGAGCAGGAGGCCGAGCGGCTGCGCACCGAGGCCGCGTCCGATGCCTCGACCGCCCGCGCCGAGGCGGAGAACGCCGCCTCGCGGCTGCGCGCCGAGGCGGCGGCGGAGGCGGAGCGGCTCAAGTCCGAGGCGCAGGACGCCGCCGACCGTATGCGCACGGAGGCCGCGGCCGCCGCCGAGCGGGTCGGGGCCGAGGCCGCCGAGGCGCTGGCCGCCGCCCAGGAAGAGGCCACCCGGCGCCGCCGCGAGGCCGAGGAGACCCTCAACTCGGCGCGCGGGGAAGCCGATTCGGAGCGCGCGCAGGCGCGGGAGCAGAGCGAGGAGCTGCTCGCCTCCGCGCGCAAGCGCGTCGAGGAGGCGCAGGCCGAGGCGCAGCGGCTCGGCGAGGAGGCCGACCGGCGCGCCACCGAACTGGTGTCGACGGCCGAGCAGACCGCCAAGGACGTACGGGATTCGGTGGCCGGGCTCCGCGAGGAGGCCGAGCAGGAGATCGCGGGTCTGCGCAGCGCCGCCGAGCACGCCGCCGAGCGCACCACGACGGAGGCGCAGCAGGAGGCGGACCGGGTCCGCGCCGACGCGCACGCCGAGCGGGAGCGGGCCGGCGAGGACGCGAGCCGGGTTCGGGCCCGCGCCCAGGAGGAGTCCGAGGCCGCGAGGGAGCTGGCCGAGCGGACCGTCACGGACGCCATGGCCGAGGCGGAGAAGGCCCGTTCGGACGCTTCCGAGTACGCGCAGCGGATGCGGACCGAGGCCTCCGACGCGCTGGCCTCCTCCGAGCAGGACGCGGCCCGCACCCGGGCCGAGGCGCGCGAGGACGCCAACCGGATCAGGTCCGACGCCGCGAGCCAGGCCGACCGTCTGGTCACCGAGGCAACGGCGGAGGCCGAGCGGCTCGCCGCCGAGTCGACGGCCGAGGCGGAGCGTCTGGTCACCGAGGCCCGGCAGGTACGGGTCGAGGGCCAGGCCGAGGCCGACGCGCTGCGCGCCGAGGCGCGCGAGGAAGCCGAGCGGGTCACCACTGCCGCGCTCGCCGAGGCCGAGCAGGTCACCACGGCCGCCCGCGAGGAGGCCGAGCGGGTCACCGGCCAGGCGCGGATGGAGGCCGAGCGCACCACCAACGAGGCGAACGCGTATGCCGAGTTGGTCACCACCGAGGCGCGCTCCGACGCGGGCTCCACGCTCGGCGCGGCCGCTGCCGAGGCCGAGCAGACGATAAGCGAGGCCCGCGCCGAGGCCGAGCGGCTGCTCGACGAGGCCCGCGGCGCCGCCGACAAGCGCCGCAGCGACGCCGCGACCCAGGCCGACCAGCTCATCACGGAGGCGAGCGGCGAGGCCGAGCGGCTGCGCGCCGAGGCCGCCGAGACGGTGGGCTCCGCGCAGCAGGCGGCCGAGCGGATGCGGGCCGAGGCTGAGAAGAACCGCGCCCGCGCCGACGAGGCCGCCGAGCAGACCCGTGCCGAGGCCCGCGAGGAGGCCGACCGGCTGCTCGACGAGGCACGTACGGCCGCGGCCAAGCGGCGCGCGGACGCGGCCGAGCAGGCGGACCAGCTCGTCAACAAGGCCCAGGAGGAGGCGCTGCGCGCCGCCACCGAGGCCGAGGAGCAGGCCGACACGATGGTGGGCGCGGCCCGCAAGGAGGCCGAGCGGATCGTCGCGGAGTCGACGGTCGAGGGCAACTCCCTGGTGGAGAAGGCCCGTACGGACGCGGACGAGCTGCTCGCCGGTGCCCGCGCGGACGCCACCGCCATAAGGGAGCGCACCGAGGAGGTGCGGGCGCGTACCGAGGCGGAGATCGAGGAGCTGCACGAGCGGGCCCGCCGTGAGAGCGCCGAGCAGATGAAGACGGCGGGCGAGCGGGTCGACAAGCTGGTGAAGGCCGCGACCGAGCAGGCCACCGAGGCGGAGGCCAAGGCCAAGCAGCTGGTGTCGGACGCCAACTCCGAGGCGGGCAAGGTGCGTATCGCCGCCGTCAAGAAGGCGGAGGCGCTGCTCAAGGAGGCCGAGACCAAGAAGGCCGAACTGGTCCGCGAGGCCACCGCGCTGCGCGACGAGGCGGCTGCCGAGGCGCGCCGTACGGTCGAGGAGGGCAAGCGTGAACTCGACGTCCTGGTCCGGCGCCGGCAGGACATCAATGCCGAGATCTCCCGTGTCCAGGACGTACTTGAGGCGTTGGAATCATTCGAGGCGCCGGCCTCGGGTGGTAAATCCGCTTCGGGCGGCGGCTCGTCCGCGGGTGTCAAGGCGGGTGCCACGGCCGGGGCGACCCGTTCGAGTGGCAAGTCTTCGGAGGGCTAGCCACTCAAAAGGCTGGACATTCTCCAGATCAAACCGGCATCCACTCGATGACACGCCGCTCGGGCCCCTAGGATTCCCCCTATCACCTCACCGGTCTCATTCGACAGGAACCCCATGAGCGACACTTCCTCCCCCTTCGGCTTCGAGCTCGTGCGGCGTGGTTACGACCGCGGTCAGGTGGATGACCGCATTACCAAGCTCGTCGCCGACCGTGACAGTGCTCTGGCACGGATCACTTCTCTGGAAAAGCGCATCGAGGAGCTCCACCTCGAAACGCAGAACGCCCAGGCCCAGGTGAACGACGCGGAGCCGTCGTACGCGGGTCTCGGCGCGCGGGTCGAGAAGATCCTGCGGCTCGCCGAGGAAGAGGCGAAGGACCTGCGCGAGGAGGCCCGCCGGGCCGCCGAACAGCACCGTGAGCTCGCCGAGTCGGCCGCCCAGCAGGTGCGCAACGACGCCGAGTCGTTCGCCTCCGAGCGCAAGGCGAAGGCCGAAGACGAGGGCGTCCGGATCGTCGAGAAGGCGAAGGGTGACGCCTCTCAGCTCCGTTCCGAGGCGCAGAAGGACGCGCAGTCCAAGCGCGAGGAGGCGGACGCGCTCTTCGAGGAGACCCGCGCCAAGGCCGCCCAGGCCGCCGCGGACTTCGAGACGAACCTCGCCAAGCGCCGCGAGCAGTCCGAGCGCGACCTGGCGTCGCGTCAGGCCAAGGCCGAGAAGCGCCTCGCGGAGATCGAGCACCGCGCGGAGCAGCTGCGCCTGGAGGCCGAGAAGCTGCGTACGGACGCGGAGCGCCGGGCGCGCCAGACGGTGGAGACGGCGCAGCGCCAGGCCGAGGACATCGTGGCCGACGCCAACGCCAAGGCGGACCGCATCCGTTCGGAATCCGAGCGCGAGCTGGCGGCGCTCACCAACCGCCGCGACTCGATCAACGCGCAGCTGACCAACGTCCGCGAGATGCTCGCGACGCTGACCGGTGCGGCCGTGGCCGCCGCCGGCTCCCCGGTCGACGACGAGCCCGTCTCGCGCGGCGTTCCGGCCCAGCAGTCCCGCTAGTCGCCGCAGCCCCTCCCCCGTGGGCTGCGACCGGCACCACGAAGCCCCCTGCCACTCCGGTGGCGGGGGGCTTTGTCCGCATTTAGCGTAGCCGCATGATCGAGCTTGAGGGCCTCACCAAGCGCTACGGCAACAAGGTCGCCGTCGACCAGCTGTCCTTCCAGGTCAGACCGGGCGTGGTGACCGGGTTCCTGGGCCCGAACGGGGCCGGCAAGTCGACGACCATGCGCATGCTGCTCGATCTCGACAACCCGACCAGCGGTACCGTACGCATCGACGGCAAGCACTACCGCGAGCTGGCCGAGCCGCTGAAGTACATCGGGGCGCTGCTCGACGCCAAGGCGATGCACGGCGGCCGCACCGCGTACAACAACCTGCTGTGCCTGGCGCAGTCCAACCGGATTCCGGCGGCGCGGGTCTCCGAGGTGCTCGACACGGTCGGTCTGACCGCGGTGGCGAACAAGAAGGCCAAGGGCTTCTCGCTCGGTATGGGACAGCGTCTGGGAATCGCCTCGGCACTGCTCGGCGATCCCGAGATCCTGATGTTCGACGAACCCGTCAATGGTCTGGACCCCGAGGGAATTCACTGGATCCGCAATCTGATGAAGCAGCTCGCGGCCGAAGGGCGGACGATCTTCGTTTCGTCCCATCTGATGAGTGAAATGGCGCTCACCGCGGACCACTTGATCGTTATCGGACAGGGCCGACTGCTCGCCGATACATCGATGGCCGATTTCATCCGGCAGAACTCGCGGAGTTTCGTCCGGCTGCGCTCACCGCAGTGGGAGCGGCTCCTGGACGTGCTCGGACAGGCCGGCGTCCCCTTCGTGCAGACCGGGGACGGCGCCATCGAGGTCGACAACGGCAGGATCGAGGCGCTCGGTGAACTGGCCGCCCAGCACCAGCTCGTCCTGCACGAACTCTCCGGCCAACAGGCCTCCCTGGAAGAGGCGTTCATGCAGATGACGGCAGGTTCGGTCGAGTACCACGCACACGGCGCCACCACGCCCGGCGGACCGCCGGCCGCGCCGCCGCCCGCCTGGGGAGGCGGCGGCTCCGCGCCCCGGTGGGGCGCGTCCGGCCAGGACGAGGGGGTCTGAGCGATGGCATCGGTACCCGCGGTCCTCAAGTCCGAGTGGACCAAGATCCGTACGGTCTCCTCGACGACCTGGACGCTGGCCTGCGCCCTGATCGTCACGGTGGCGATCAGCGCGGCGCTGTGCGCGCTGATGAAGACGCAGTTCGACGACCTCAAGCCGGCCGAGAAGCTGACCTTCGACCCGACGTTCATCAGCTTCTCCGGGATGATCCTGGGGCAGCTGGCGATGGTCGTCTTCGGCGTCCTGGTCGTCGGCACCGAGTACAGCTCGGGCATGATCCGCTCCTCGCTCGCCGCGGTGCCCCGGCGCGCCACCTTCCTGTTCTCCAAGCTCGCCGTGGCCACCCTGCTCGCGCTGGTGGTCGGCATGGCCACCAGCTTCCTGTCCTTCTTCCTGGGGCAGGCGCTGCTGGGCCCGCACCGCACCACCATCGGCGCGCCGAACGTGCTGCGCGCGGTGATCGGGGCGGGGCTCTACATGGCGCTGATCGCGCTGTTCTCGATGGGCGTGGCCGCGATGCTGCGCAGCTCGATGCTGTCGCTCGGCATCCTGATGCCGTTCTTCTTCCTGATCTCGCAGATCCTCTCGGCGGTGCCGGGCGCCAAGAGCGTGGCCCGCTACTTCCCCGACCGGGCCGGCTCGCAGATCATGCAGGTGGTCCCGGACGCCATGAACAGCGACCCGGCGCCGTACGGGCCCTGGGGCGGCCTCGGGATCATGGCGCTGTGGGTGGTCGCGGCGCTCGCGGGCGGCTACCTCGTCCTGAAGCACCGGGACGCCTGAGTCCGCTGGTCACGGCGTGACAGCTGTGACGGCTTGGCCGGAACCGTAAAGGCCTGGATAAGCTCCTCACTCATACGGGGGCATGCCGGCCGAGCGCCGGACACCGCCCCGACGACCCAAACCGTCGATGGGGCTGGAGAATGATCGAGGCAGTCGGCCTGACGAAGCGCTACGGCGCCAAGACGGCCGTGCACAACCTTTCCTTTCAGGTACGACCGGGCACGGTCACCGGATTCCTGGGGCCCAACGGCTCCGGCAAGTCCACCACCATGCGCATGATCCTCGGCCTCGACCAGCCGACCGCGGGGCGCGTGACGATCGGCGGGCACCCGTTCCGCGACCTGCCCAACGCCCCGCGCCAGGTCGGTGCGCTGCTCGACGCCAAGGCGGTGCACGGCGGCCGCAGCGCCCGCAACCACCTGCTCTCGCTCGCCCAGCTCTCCGGCATCCCGGCCCGCCGGGTGGACGAGGTGCTCGGCGTGGTGGGCCTCCAGGAGGTCGCCAAGCAGCGCTCCAAGGGGTTCTCGCTCGGCATGGGCCAGCGGCTCGGCATCGCCGCCGCGCTGCTCGGCGACCCCCAGGTGCTGCTCTTCGACGAGCCGGTCAACGGGCTCGACCCCGAGGGCATCCTGTGGGTGCGCAACCTGATGAAGCAGCTCGCCGCCGAGGGCCGCACCGTGTTCGTCTCCTCGCACCTGATGAGCGAGATGGCGCTGACCGCCGAGCACCTGATCGTGATCGGCCGCGGTCAGTTGCTGGCCGACATGAGCGTCACGGCCTTCATCTCGCACAACTCCGCCGACTTCGCGCGGGTGCGTACGCCCGGCACGGAGCCCGCCCAGCGCGAGAAGCTGACGGCCGCCCTGACCGAGGCGGGCGGCCAGGTGCTGCCCGAGCCGGACGGCGCGCTGCGCGTGACGGGCCTGGCCCTGCCCCGCATCAGCGACGTGGCCCACGAGGCGGACGTACGCCTCTGGGAGCTCTCCCCGCACCAGGCCTCCTTGGAGGAGGCGTACATGCGGATGACGCAGGGCGCGGTCGACTACCGCTCGACGGACGACCAGAAGGCGGGCCTGCAGCCCGTCGTACCGCCCGGGTACGCGCCGCCGCAGGTCGTCCCCGACGTCCCGCAGCAGGGCTGGTACGCCCCGCCGCCGCCCGGCCAGAACCCGTACGCGGCGCCCGCGCAGGCCCCGGCCCAGCAGCCGCAGGCCCAGCAGCCGCCGGCACCGCAGGCGCAGGCCCAGGCACCGCAGGCCCAGGCCCCGCAAGCCCCGGCACCGCAGGCCCCGCAGCCCCCGGTGCAGCAGGCCCCGCAGCCCCCCGCCGCTCCCCCGGTTCCGCAGGCCCCGGCCGCGCCTGCCGCCCCGACCAAGCCCGAGGACAGCCGATGACCACCCCCTACCAGCAGCAGCAGCCGCCCTTCCCGCAGGCGCCGGGCCCGCAGCTAGGTACGTACACCTCGCCGATCGCGCTGCGCCGGGCGACCTTCGGTGACGCGCTCGCCTCCGAGTGGACCAAGATCCGCTCGGTGCGCTCCACGATGTGGACGCTGGGCGTCCTGGTCGTGCTCCTGCTCGGCCTCGGCCTGCTCGCCGGGTTCGTGGTGCGGGCCAGCGATCCCGACATGGGCGACACCCCGGTCCTCGTGCTCGGCTTCTACGGGGTGCTGCTCGGGCTGATCTGCGTGATCACGCTCGGCGTCCTGACCATCGCCTCCGAGTACGGCACCGGCATGATCCGTACGACGCTGACGGCCTGCCCGAGCCGCGGGCGGATCCTGGCGGCCAAGTCGGTGGTGTTCTTCCTGCTCGCGTTCGTGATCGTGACGGTCACCACGGCCCTGGTCGCCGTCGCGCAGACCGCGCTGGTGTCGAACGCGACCGCGCCGACCGGCGGCGAGTGGCTGCGCGCGACGGTGGGCGTGGGCCTCTACGTGGCCATGGTCGGGCTGCTCTCGCTCGCGGTGGGCGCGCTGATCCGGCACTCGGCCGGGTCGATCACGATCATGATCGGTCTGGTGCTGCTCCCGCTGGTGCTGGCCCTGTTCATGTTCACCGAATCGCTGAGCGGGGTGCGCCAGTTCCTCATGGAGTACTCGATCCCGAGCCAGCTCGGGGCCTTCTACGGCGCCACCGTCTCGGACAGCGGCCCGAGCGGCTGGGAGCCGCTGTGGATCATGACCGCGATCACCGCCGTCGCGCTCGGCGGGGCGTTCCTGGCGCTCAAGTCCCGCGACGTGTAAGGCCGTTGCGGCGGGACGGGGCCGGGAAGGCCTCAGTACCGCGGCGCGTTCCTGGACCGCTGCACCCGCGTGGTGCGGCGGTCCTTCGCGTTCCAGCAGGCCTTGTGCCAGTGCCGGCGCTCGTCCACGCCGCCGTACTCGGGCCAGGCCACCAGGTGCGGGGCGCCGGAGGGGATCTCCTGGTCGCAGCCGGGGCAGCGGTAGCGCTTGCCCGCGGCGCTGGCTCCCGCCACGTGCCGCACCGACCACTCCTCGCCCTGCCAGGACTCGGTGCCCTGGACGCCGAATCGGTCGCCGCCCGTCCGGCTCTCGGACTCGGTCGGCTTCTCGCCGCCCTTGGGGCGGTTGCGGCGCGGGGACACGTAGACACCTCATGGGGCGGGGCGGACGGTTCGCTCCAGCCTAGGCCCCCGCACGGCGGGTACCCGCCTGGGGAGCGGGTGCCGGGCGTCACCCGTTCGAGGGACTCTTAGCGGACAATCGCAAGAAGTTGGCGGCGGGCCGTGCCTTTGGCACTTGTCAGACGTTCTTGCCAGTAAGAGGGGGAGAGCCGCGTCGGCCGCAAGGAGGCAGAAGGCGATGCGTGTCGGAACTTTTGTACTGGCGGCCCAGTTTCCGGGCCAGGGGCAGGGAGAAACGCTCCATCGCGCGGTCAGGTCCGCCGAGGTGGCCGAGGAGGCCGGGCTCGACGCGGTGTGGCTGGCCGAACACCACTTCGTACCGTACGGCGTGTGCCCGTCCGCCGTGACGCTGGCGGCGTTATTGCTCGGCCGCACACGACGGATCAGGGTCGGCACCGCCGTGTCCGTGCTGCCCACCGCGCACCCGGTGGCGCTCGGCGAGCAGGCCGCTCTGCTGCACCTGACCTCGGGCGGGCGGTTCACCCTCGGGGTGGGCCGCGGCGGCCCCTGGGTCGACCTGGAGGTGTTCGGCTCGGGCCTGAAGGCGTACGAGCAGGGCTTCCCCGAATCGCTCGACCTGCTCCTGCGCTGGCTCCGCGAGCCCCGCGTGGCGGGTGCGGGGGAACGATTCAGCTTTCGCGAGGTCCCGGTCGTGCCCCGGCCCGCCGAGATCCTGGACGGCGATCCCGGGGACGCCTGCCCCGAGGTGATCGTGGCGTGCACCTCGCCCAAGAGCGTGAAGCTGGCCGCCGAGCGCGGGCTCCCGATGCTGCTCGGGATGCACTGCGGCGACGAGGACAAGGCGGAGATGGTCGCACTGTGGCGCAGGGAGGCGCGGGCCGCGGGCCACACGCCGGACAGGATCGCCGCAGCGGGCCACGTCTCGGCGGGCGTCGCACAGATCGCCGACCGCCGGGCGGAGGCCGCCGAGACCTTGCTGAAGTCGATGCCGGGCTGGCTGAAGCAGGGGCTTGACGCCCATGTGACGGTCGACGGCCGCCACCGCTCGATGCGCGACCCGGTGGCGTACACCGGGCTGCTGTGCGGTCTGCACCCGGTGGGCACCCCGCGCCTCGCCGCCGACCGGCTCGCGGCCACGGCCGAGCGCACCGGCATCACCCGCTTCGCCCTGCTGGTCGAGGGCTCGGGCGACCTGGCGGCGACCGAGGAGAACGTACGCCGTCTCGGTACGGAGGTGCTGCCCCTTCTGACGTAGCCGGCGTACGGCGTACCGGACGGGTCGAACGGGGTGATGGCTCCAAGTGACCGCCGCCCCGCGTCAGTTGCACCTCCCGCGACGCGGAGCGGCAGCGAAGGCGTCAGCAGTCCCGAAGCTCCGGAGACTGGTTGAGCAGCTGACCCCGGATCGAGGTGAAGCGGGCGAGCCGCTCATCGGATGAGGGGTCCAGAGGGAACACCGCGACACGGTGGCAGTTCTGGAACGCCAGACGGACACCGAAGTGCCGCTGGAGCGCACCGCGTATGGCGTCACTCGCCAGGGCACGCAGCAGCTGGCCGCGGGCCTGCTCGTCCGGCGGTGGCGTCTGGTTGTCGGCGAACGTACCGCCGTCGACCTTCAGCTGGGCCACCAGAGAGCTGATCATCTCCCACGCGTAGGGCAGGGAGGTCCGGACGCAGTCGACGAAGGCGGCTTCGTCGACCTCGCCTCGCTCGGCCTGTTCGAGTAGGGCCGGTGAGACGTCGAGCGACATGGTTTCTCCTCTCGCGACCCCGGGGAGCGGGGCCTTACGGGCAGGGAAGGGGAGCGTGACGGCCGTCTCTCCCGACAACGCAGCGTGCGCGACCGACAACCTCCCGCTTCCACGGTAGGCGCGATGTACGGCCCATGGCAGGTACTTGGCACATAACCGGCCAATAACGAACAGTGCACTCCAGGGCGAATCGCGTTCGGCGGGGAGAGTCGAGTAGCGTTGCGCCCCATGCGTCTCGTCATCGCCCGCTGCTCCGTCGACTACGCGGGCCGGCTCACCGCCCACCTGCCCTCCGCCCCCCGCCTCATCCTGGTGAAGGCGGACGGCAGCGTCTCCATCCACGCCGACGACCGGGCCTACAAGCCCCTCAACTGGATGTCGCCGCCCTGCACCCTCAAGGAGGGCACGGGGGACGACGCGGGCGTCTGGACCGTCATCAACAAGGCGGGCGAGAAGCTCATCATCACGATGGAGGAGGTCATCCACGACTCCTCCCACGAACTCGGCGTGGACCCCGGCCTGATCAAGGACGGCGTGGAAGCGCACCTCCAGGAGCTGCTCGCCGACCGCATCGAAACCCTCGGCGAGGGCTACACCCTGATCCGGCGCGAATACCCGACGGCCATCGGCCCGGTGGACATCCTGTGCCGTGACGGTGACGGGAAGACGGTCGCGATCGAGATCAAGCGGCGCGGCGAGATCGACGGCGTCGAGCAGCTGACCCGCTACCTGGAACTGCTCAACCGCGACCCGCACCTCGCCCCGGTCCAGGGCGTCTTCGCGGCTCAGGAGATCAAGCCCCAGGCCCGGGTGCTCGCCACCGACCGGGGCATCGGCTGCGTGGTCCTCGACTACAACGCCCTGCGCGGCATCGAGGACGACAAGCTCCGGCTGTTCTGACGGTACGGGGGCCGGCGGCACGGCCGATCCGGCACGTACGAGAAGGGGCCCGCAGAGTGCTGCGGGCCCCTTCTCGTGTACTCAACTGTCCTGGTCCTGCTGTCAGTGGTCGCCCGCCGGGGTCGGCGTCTCCGGCCGCGTGGATCGGGCGGACGCGGTGGACGTCGAGGAGGCGGGGGCGGTGCTCGGGGGTGGCGGCGCCTTGGTGGACGGCGGCGGGCCGGTGCTCCCGGTGCCTCCGGTGCCGGCGGGGGTCGAGGGGGAGGCCGAGGAAGAGCCGGTGGGTGTCTCCGTGGGCGGCTTCGTCGGCTGCGAGGGCTTGCCCGAAGGAGTGGGCTTGCCTGAAGGAGTGGGCTTCCCCGACGGCGTGCCCGTCGGCTTCGTCGTGCTGCCCGGCGACGAGGCTCCCGAGGACGGGTGGCCCGTTGCACTCGGGGAGCCGCTGGTGCCGGGGCTCGGCCGTCCGGAGACGCCGGGCGTACCGCTGGTGCCGGGTCTGACCGGGCTCGACGGCCGGCCGGCCTTGCTGTCGCCCGGGTCGGTGGTGCCGCCGGGGTTGTCGGGGTCGGCGTCGGCGCCCTCGCTGGACCCGCCGTCGTCGGCGGACTGCCGCTGCTGGACGCCGCCGTCCTGGCCGCCGTCGTCGTTGTGGTGGGAGGTCGCGCCGAGCGTGACCACGGTGCCGAGCACCGCGGCGAGGAAGGCGCCTGCGCCGGCCGCGACAAGGTTGCGCCGGGCGCCGCCGAACACGGTGCGGCGCCGGGCCTGCGGCATGGCGCCCCCGACCGGGGTGTCCCGGCGGGTGACCAACGCCCCGCCGGAATCGGGGAGTTGAGCGGTCACCACGGCGGAGGGCACCCCACCGGGCGGCGCCTTGGCGTCCTCGTGGCGGGCTCCGGGCAGCTCATCGCCCACGGGGGCGCGCACGGCCGGGGAGAGCCCGCCCGCGCGGTCCTCGACGAGCGCGAGCGCCCGGCGCCCGGCGACGGTGCCGCGCTTGTCGGCGAGCGCGCCGCGCAGCCCGATGGAGGCCTCCAGCTCGGCGCGGGCCCGGTCGAGGCCGCCGTTGCACAGAGCCAGTACACCCAACTCGTGGTGGCAGTACGCCTCTTCGGCCACCTCGCCGGTCAGCCGGGCCGCCTCGGACCCGATGCGCAGGCTCCGCTCCCAGGCCCCCCAGTGCAGGCCCGCGGCGAAGGCGGGTGCGGCGGTGCGGGCCAGTTCGACGGCGGCGGCGGGGTGTTCGTCGTCCTCGCCCGGTACGAGCGCGCTCATCGCGGCCAGCACCGCGTCGGCCTCGGCCGCGGCCCGCTCGGGGGTGACCGAGGGGTGGCCGGTCCACCAGGTGTAGTGCCGGGCCGCGGTGTGGGCGCGCTCCCCCGCGCCCTCGCCGTACCCGGCGCCCTCCAGCTGGGTGAGGACGCCCGCGGCCAGTCGGTAGCGGGAGCCGACCGGGGACAGCAGGCCGCTGTCGAGGAGTTCACCGAGCGCCGCGTCCGCGTGGGTGTCGCCGATCAGGGCGGGCAGGTGCGCCTGGTGCGGCACCTCGCCGCCGAGTGCGACCGCGAAGCGCAGGGTGTCACGGGCGGCCTCGCCCAGCCGCGAGGCGAGCAGCGCCGCGGGGGCCGCACCCTCCCCGAGCGTGGGCAGCGGGACCTCGCGGCCCTCACCCGTGAAGACCGAGGCCTCGGCGGGCTCGTCCACCGGAAAACCGTACGCGTCGAGGGAGTTGACCTCGCCGCGCAGCCGGTCGCGCTGGCGCAGCAGGGCCCCGGCCTGGACGAAGCGCAGCGGCAGGCCCTCGGACTCGAACCAGAGGTCACCCGCCCAGTTGGCCTCCTCGTCGGTCAGGGGCCGGTCGACCGCCTGTTCCAGGAGTTCCAGCGTGGCGCTGCGGCCGAGTCCGGCGAGGAGGACCTCTTCGACGTGCGAATCGGGGTGCGGGGCCGGGACGTCGGGGGTGGCGCCCAGGACGTAGGCGCACTCGGGCGTGGCCAGCAGGAGCTCTTCGAGGGTGGCTCCGCCGAATTCGAGGTCGTCGAGGACGACCACGGCGCCGATGTCGTGGACGCGGTCGAGGAGCGTCGCCCGGTCGGGCCGGTGCAGCGGGGTGTGGAACACCGTGGCGTACAGCTCGTGGAGCAGCTCGGTGGGGGTGCGGCGGTACCCCGAGAGGCGGACGACGCCGTCGGGGGCGAGTTCGGCGCAGTCGCCGGCGACCGCGTCGAGCAGGGCGCTGCGCCCGGAGCCCGCGGGCCCGGTGAGCCGCACGGAGCGGCCCCGGCCGAGCAGCCGTACCAGTTGGGCGCGTTCGTCCTGCCGTTCCAGCAGGACGGGGGCCAGGGGCATCAGGTTGGGCGGCAGCGGCGGCCGGGCGGCGCGCTCGGCCTCGGCGCGCTCGGCGGGGCTTCGGCGTTGGGGCCGGCCGGGTATCTCGCCCGGCGGGCAGTTCTCGATCTCGCTGCCGTCGACCGGATTGACCGTCAGCAGGAAGTCGCCGGCGACGAGCTGGACGGTCCGGGCGAGTCCGGCCGCGCGCGGTCCGAAGTCGGGGGTGACGGGCTCCCTGTCCCGCGCGGGGCGCGGTGCCCCGCCGCCGGTTTCCGTGTGTGCGCCCGCAACGCCGACCGGGTCGTCGGCATGGTTGAACTCTTCCGGTCCCCGGTTCATCGGGTCCATGGTGAAAGCCCCCCAGATGCGTGGTGCGTAAGGATTGCCCCTCCCGGCCCTTGCACACTTCGCTCTTCGCTGTCGCTTCTGGTCCGGTGCCCGCCGTGTGGGTTCGTCGATCGGCGGGAAGCCGAACCCTAGACTCCGCACAGTATCTACGAACAGGCGGGGTGCCGCCCCGCCCAAGACGTCACAGTCTCGTGAGGATTGGGTGCGGAGTCCGATTCCCGCGGCCAAGTCACGACAACGACGACTCCGGCCCCCGGTGCGGCCCTCCGGCGGTTCCGGGGCCGGCGCCTAGACGCGCGGCAGGGCCTCGGCGATGATGCCGCCCTCGATGGCGAGGATGCGGTGCAGCCGGGTGGCCACCAGGAGGCGCTGCATCTGGGGCGGTACGCCGCGCAGCACG
This sequence comes from Streptomyces sp. NPDC048111, assembly GCF_043202815.1. Classification (NCBI taxonomy): domain Bacteria; kingdom Bacillati; phylum Actinomycetota; class Actinomycetes; order Kitasatosporales; family Streptomycetaceae; genus Streptomyces; species Streptomyces sp. NPDC048111. The sequence goes on along the minus strand of NZ_JBIDBD010000015.1, from coordinate 12,207 downwards.
AGGCGCCGGCCGCACCGTCCGGCACGGCGGTGGGCGCCCATGATCACGCCGAGGCCCGTGGCGTCCCACGAGTCGAGTTCGGTGAGGTCGAGCACCAGGTCACCGGCTCCGTCGTCGACCGCCGAGTGCAGGACCGTACGGGCGTCCGCCGCGCTGCGGACGTCGAGGCGGCCCCCGACGACCAGCTCGACGTGGTCGCCCCTGATGTGCATATGCGCTCCCGAGAGTGCTCTGGCTTTGCGTCAACCGACTCAACAACTGACTGCCGCACGGCCGCAGAAGTTGCCGCCCGTGAGCGAACCGATACCTAATTCACTCGTGCGAGTGAGGTCCGGGGTGGTCGGCGGCTCAGTGCTTGTAGAAGCCCTGCCCGCTCTTGCGACCGATGTCACCCGCGTCCACCATCCGGCGCATCAGCTCCGGCGGGGCGAACTTCTCGTCCTGGGACTCGGTGTAGATGTTGCTGGTGGCGTGCAGCAGGATGTCCACGCCGGTGAGGTCCGCGGTGGCGAGCGGGCCCATCGCGTGGCCGAAGCCCAGCTTGCAGGCGAGGTCGATGTCCTCGGCGCTGGCCACGCCCGATTCGTACAGCTTGGCCGCCTCGACGACGAGCGCCGAGATGAGGCGGGTGGTGACGAAGCCGGCCACGTCGCGGTTGACCACGATGCAGGTCTTGCCGACCGACTCGGCGAACTCCCGCGCGGCGGCGAGCGTTTCGTCGCTGGTCTTGTAGCCGCGCACCAGCTCGCACAGCTGCATCATCGGGACCGGCGAGAAGAAGTGGACGCCGACGACCCGCTCGGGGTGCTCGGTGGCCGCCGCGATCTTGGTGATCGGGATGGCGGAGGTGTTGGAGGCGAGCACGGTCTCCGGACGGACGATCTTGTCGAGCGTGCGGAAGATCTCGTGCTTGACCTCCAGCTTCTCGAAGACGGCCTCGACCACGATGTCGGCGTCGGCGGCGGCGTCCAGATCGGTGGTCGTGGTGATGCGGGCGAGGGCCGCCTCGGCGTCCTCGGCGGCCAGCCGCCCCTTGCTCACGAACCTGTCGTACGAGGCCTTGATGCCGTCGGTGCCGCGGGTGAGGGCTTCGTCGGTGACGTCGCGCAGGACGACGTCCCAGCCCGCCTGGGCCGAGACCTGCGCGATACCGGACCCCATGAGTCCGGCTCCGATGACGGCGAGCTTCCTGGCCACGACACTTCCCTCCAACGCGATTCCACCCAAGCCTTCTTGGCGGAGGCTATCGGCCGCGCGGCGTTCTGGGAGGGCTAAGAGATGCGCGTCACGTCTCAGATGACGGACATCACACCGCGGGGCGTGAGGTGGGTCTCAGCGGGCGCCCCGTACGGCGTAGTTGAGCACCTTGTCCCCCAGCAGCCCCTCCATCTCGTCGATGAGGACGAGCACCTCGCGGGAGACCTCCCGCGGGTCGCGGCCGGCCATCATCTCGCGGCCGATGACGGCCATGGCCGTCTGGTGGACCCAGTTGATCTGACCGCCGATCAGCGCGGGCAGCGGATCTCCGGGGGCCGCGCCGGTCTCCTCGCGCAGGGTGGCCTCCAGGTTCGCCAGGACGTCCTGGCCGACCGCCCACAGCCGCGACTTCAGCGCGGACGAGCCCTCGACGACCGCCATGAAGCGGCTGTAGCCCTCCATCAGGCCGACCCGCGGCGACACCGACTCGACCTCGCCGCGCAGCTCGCGCAGCACCGCCGTCGCGGCCGACTCCCCCGCGTCGCGGCCCCGCACCCAGCGCGAGAGCCGGTCGACGATGCCCTTGCTGCGGTCGAGGAAGAGGTCCTCCTTGGCGGGGAAGTAGTTGTAGACGGTGTTCACCGACACATCGGCCACCTCGGCGATCTCGGCGATGGTGACCGCCTCGAAGCCGCGCTCCAGGAAGAGCCCGGTGGCCAGGTCCGAGATCCGCTGCCGGGTCTCGCGCTTCTTCCGCTCCCTGAGCCCTTCTGCCATGGCACCAGCGTAGGCGATGTGTGAGCCCACTTAAATTTTGGGGCCGTTGCAATTTTGGCCTGGCCCTGTTTTTCTTACGGGCATGGCAATCATCAGCACGGCCGGGCTCGCCCGGACGTTCCAGAGCAAGGCGGGGCCCGTCGAGGCGGTGCGCGGCATCGACCTGACCGTCGAGCCCGGCGAGATCCTCGGCTTCCTCGGCCCCAACGGCGCGGGCAAGACCACGACGCTGCGCATGCTCACCACGCTGCTCCCGCCGACCGGTGGCGCCGCGACGGTGGCGGGGCACGACCTGCTGCGCGACCCCGCCGCCGTACGCGGGGCGTGCGGGTACGTACCGCAGTCCGGGGGCGTCGACCCGACGCTCTCGGTCCGCGAGGAGCTGTCCACCCAGGGCCGCCTCTACCGCCTGGGCCGGGCCCAATCCGCCGTGCGCGCACGGGAGTTGGCGGCCGACCTCGGCCTGTCGGAGCTCTTGGACCGCAAGACGTCGACCCTCTCCGGCGGACAGCGGCGCCGCCTGGACATCGCGATGGGCCTCATGCACCGGCCCGCGGTGCTGTTCCTCGACGAGCCGACCACCGGGCTCGACCCGGGCAGCCGCGCCGACCTGTGGGACCTGGTCCGCCGCATCCGGGCGGAGCACGGCACCACCGTCTTCCTCACCACGCACTACCTGGACGAGGCCGACGCGCTGGCCGACCGCCTGGTGGTCGTGGACCGCGGCGTGGTCGTGGCCGAGGGCACCTCCGCCGACCTCAAGACCCGGTACGCGGGCGGCCCCGGCGCCTCGCTCCAGGACGCCTTCCTCGCCATCACCGGCCGCCCGGCCCCGCCCCAGGAATCCGCCCCCGTAGCCGTCTAGCCGACACCCCTCCAGGACCTCCCCATGACCGCCTCGCCCCTGCTCTCCGACACCGCGCTGATCTTCGGCAGGTACGCCCGCCAGACCCTGCGCTCCAAGTTCCAGATCCTCTTCGGCGTCCTGATGCCGCTGCTCTACCTGCTCTTCTTCGGCCCCCTTTTGACGGACCTGCCGCTGGCTTCGCGGGGCAGCTCCTGGCAGGTGCTCGTCCCCGGCCTGCTGCTCCAACTCGGCCTGTTCGGCGCCTCGTTCGCAGGGTTCGCGATCATCATCGAGAACAGCTGGGGCGTGGTGGAGCGGATGCGCGTGACCCCCGTCTCGCGCCTCGCCCTCCTGCTGGGCCGCGTGCTGCGGGACGCCGCGCTGTTCGTCTTCCAGGCGGTGCTGCTCGTGCTCGCCGCTGTGGTGATGGGGCTGCGCGCCCCGCTCGCGGGCGTCCTGATCGGTTTCGTCTTCGTGGCGCTCCTGACGCTGTCGCTGGCCTCGCTGTCCTACGCGCTCGCGATGAAGGTGCGCACGCCGCAGGGGTTCGGCCCGGCGGTCAACGCCATCGCCATGCCGTCGATGCTGCTGTCCGGTCTGATGCTGCCGATGACGCTCGCGCCGGCCTGGCTCGACGTGCTGTCCCACCTCATGCCGTTCCGCTACCTGGTGGACGCGGTGCGCTCGGCCTACCTCGGCGCGTACGCCACGCCGGCCGTGCTGTACGGGGGCCTGGTCGCGGCGGGTTTCGCGGCGCTCGCCGTGACGGTGGGCACACGCGTGTTCCGGACGGCCGGAGCGTAACTACTCTGGCCGCATGGTCAATCTGACGCGCATCTACACCCGCACCGGCGACCAGGGCACGACTGCCCTCGGCGACATGAGCCGGACCGCCAAGACCGATCTGCGGATCGCGGCGTACGCCGACGCCAACGAGGCCAATGCCGTCATCGGCACGGCGATCGCGCTCGGGCAGCTGTCCGAGGAGGTCGTGAAGGTGCTGGTCCGGGTCCAGAACGACCTGTTCGACGTCGGGGCGGACCTCGCGACGCCGGTCGCCGAGAACCCCGAGTACCCGCCGCTGCGGGTCGAGCAGTCGTACGTGGACAAGCTGGAGGCGGACTGCGACCGCTTCCTGGAGGACCTGGAGAAGCTCCGCAGCTTCATCCTCCCCGGCGGCACACCCGGCGCGGCCCTGCTGCACCAGGCGTGCACGGTGGTGCGGCGGGCCGAGCGCTCGACGTGGGCGGCGCTGGAGGTCCACGGGGACGTGATGAACGCGCTGACCGCGACGTATTTGAACCGGCTGTCCGACCTCCTCTTCATCCTCGCGCGGACGGCGAACGCGGGGGTGGGCGACGTCCTGTGGGTGCCGGGCGGCGACCGCTGACCCCGCGGCCCCGGGACCCTGCCTGTCGCGGGGCGCCCCCGGCCCGGGCCTGAGGGGCGGGGGGGGGTCACTGGTTGGACTGGGTGTCCTGGTCCGCCGCTGCCGCGGCGGACTCCGCGTCGCTCACCTTCTTCTCCATCTGCCCCACGGAAGGGGTGGAGGACGACGACGACCCCGGCCGCGCGTGCGACGCCCCGCAGCCAGCGACCAGCAGCCCCGTCACCGCCACCCCCACCACCCACACCCCGCCCCGCCGCATCACTTCGCCCCGTTCCCGTTCGCCGCGCACCAGGACGTCACGTCCTTGAGGTCCTTCTGGCGCTGCTGAAGGGTCGTCACCAGGCCCTTGCGGTACGTCAGTTTGTGGTCGAGCAACGTCGCGATCGCCGTGTGCCCCTCCTTCCGCGCGTTGTCGAGCCGCTGCTGCATCCGCGCCACCGAGCCCACCGTGGTGGCGCCCCCGTCGAGCCGGTTCAGGGCGCGCTCGACGTGCTTGCCCGCCTTGGGTGCCCGCTTGCAGACGCCCTTCGCGCCGTCGGAGGTGGGCGCCGGCGCCGTGGCGCCGCCGGACGGCTTGTCGGCCGCGAACGCGCCGGGCGCGGTGACGGTCAGGACCGCCGCCGCGGCGAACGCGGCCGCCGCGATCCGGCGGCGGGTCGTCATCGACCTGGTCGAGTGGATGGTGTCGTTCATGGCGCTGCCTCCCGAGGGGTGAGTACGGCTACGCCCCGGAGGCTAGGAGGGCTCTTTGTGGGAACCTTGTGACCGGCCCGCCGTGACCGTCAACCAGTCGCGCCGAGCGGGCAGTTCGGGCCCCGGGCCCGCCGCCCCGGCCGGCAGCCGCACCGTGCACCGCGTGCCGGACCCGCCCGGCGCCTCCCCCAGTTCGGCACTCCCCCGGTGCAGCGCCGCCTGCTGGGCGACCAGGGTGAGCCCGAGCCCGGAGCCGGTACTGGCCGGCCCCCGGTGGAAGCGGCGGAACACCTCGTCGCGGGCGCCCGGCGCGATCCCGGGCCCCCGGTCGTCGACGGTGACGAGCACCTCTCCCCCGGCTTTCGCGACCACGACCGCGACGAGCGCGCGGCCCTCGGCGTCCCGGCCGTGCGCGAGGGCGTTGCCGAGCAGGTTGTCGAGCAGGATCCGGATGCCCGGCTCCCAGCCGTACAGCGGCGCGGGCCCCGCGTCCAGGGTGATCAGCGCGTCCGGCGCGCGCCTGCGGGCCTCGGCGACCGCGGCGTCGGCGACCTCCGCGACGTCGAGCGTCCGGAACGCCTCGGCCTCGACGAGATCGCCGCGGCCCAGTTCGCGCAGGGCGACCAGCATGCCGAGCAGCCGCCCGTGCTCGCGCCGCAGGTCCGCCACGACGTCGGCGCGCTCGGCTGCGGGCAGCCCGGGGTGGGCCAGGACGTCGAGGTTGGTCCCCATGCTCATCAGCGGGTTGCGCAGTTCGTGCGAGGCGGCCGCGGAGAAGGAGCGGGCGGTGTCCAGCGCCTCGGCGGTGCGGGCGGCCTGCTCGTCGTAGCGGGCGAGGACCATTCGGAGGGTGGCGGCCAGGTCGTCGACCTCGACGACCCGTGTCGGCCGGTGTTCCAGGCGGGCCGACGTGGTTCGCGGGTCGAGCCCGGCCGCGGCCTTCCGCAGCCGGCCGAGCGGGCGGGCCGCGGCACTCGCGATGCCCCAGGCGAGCAGCGCGGAGAGCGGCGCGGCGAGCAGCGCGGTGGTCACGACGCGCCTGCGGACGAGGGCGATCTGCACGCGGCTCGCGGTGTCCGGCTCGAACACCCACAGGGTGCCGGACACCTGTGCCCCGGTGACGGGCAGCGCGTACGCCCGCCAGCTGCGGCCGCCGCCGCGCACGGTGACCGGCGTCCTCGTGACGGCGGGGAGCGCCACCGAGGGGTCGGGCTGGGGGCCGCCGCTGAAGGTGCCGTCGGGTCCGACCAGGCGTACGCCCACGTCCAACGCGGTGTTCAGCAGGCGCCGTTGGCGGTTCTCCTCGGCGGTCGGGCGACCGTCCGCGGCGGCCCGCAGCAGGGTGCGCGCGTCCTGGGCGACGGCGGTGGCCCGGGCCCGCAGATGGCTGTCCTCGGCGCGGTGCAGATCGCGGCCGACCAGGGCGAGCAGCAGACCTCCGCAGGCGAGGACGAGGAGCGGCACGGTGACGCCGACGGCGAGCGCGATCCGGGTGGCGAGCTTCACGGCCGCTCCCTCAGGACGAAGCCGACGCCGCGCACGGTGTGCACGAGCCGGGTCGCCCCGCCGGCCTCCAATTTGCGACGCAGATAGCTGACGAAGGTGTCGACGGCGTCGGTGCGCACGTCGACGTCGTATCCCCAGACCCGTTCGAGCAGCTGGTCGCGGCTGAGGACGATCCCGGCGTTGCGGGCGAGCGCTTCGAGGAGTTCGTACTCGCGGCGGGTGAGGTCGAGGGGGCGGCCTTCGCGGTGGGCGGTGCGGGCCGCCGGGTCGATGACGAGGCCGCACGCGCGGACCACGTCGTGTTCGACGGGCGGGCGCCGGCGCAGCAGGGCGTGCAGGCGCAGGACGAGTTCCTGGAGGGCGAAGGGTTTGACCAGGTAGTCGTCGCCGCCCGCCTGGAGCCCGGCGATGCGGTCGGCGGTCTCGTCGAGCGCCGAGAGCATCAGGACGGGCAGGTCGTGGCCGTCCCTGCGCAGCGCGGTGCACACCTCGATGCCGCTCATCCCGGGCATGGACACATCCAGGACCAGGACGTCGGGTGGGCGCCGGGCGATCGCGGCGAGCGCGGCCGGGCCGCCGTCGGCGGTGCGGACCCGGAAGCCGTTGAGCCGCAGTCCCCGGTCGAGCGAGCGGCGCACCGCGTCGTCGTCGTCCACGACCAGTACGTCTCCGGCCCGGCCCGGCCCGCTCATGGGCGCTCCCTCGCGTCGTCCCGCTACCGACCGGTCAGCGTACGGTCCTCCGCTGTGTGCTCACCGGGGGCCCGGTCGGCGGCCGGTCCGAGCGGCCGGGCGAGCGGCGAGGGCGGATCCTCGGCCCGCGCGGTCCGCTTCGGGAACAGCGTGTAGCTCAGGGCGATGACCAGGTTGACGGCGATCACGATCAGCATCCGTCCCTGCCAGGTCCGCAGCGAGGCGGTGCTGCCGTCACCGCCGACGTACCAGATCGCGGCCTGGAGCAGGGCGATCGCGATGAGCGCCGCGGCGGTGTAGCGCCCCGCGGTCCGCCATTCGTACGCCGTCCGCGCGGCGCCGCCCTTGGGCGCCCTTGCGGGCCGGGGGCCGCCGGCGAAGCGGTGGGCGACCCAGGCGTCGGCGCGGGTCACCAGATGGTGGCCCATGGCGGCCGAGAAGCCGATGTAGACGGCGGCCAGGCCGTGCTTCCAGTCCGGCTGCGCGCCGTTCTTCAGGTCGACGGCGGTCACCACGAGCAGGACCACTTCGAGCAGCGGCTCGCACAGCAGGACCGCCACGCTCGTCCGGCGCATGCCGGCGAGGTAGCGCAGGGCGAGGCCCGCGGCCAGCAGGACCCAGAACCCGGCTTCGCAGGCGATGATCAGCGTGACGATCACGGTGGTCTCCTCTCGTACCCCTCAAGGCTGGCCCGCCCCCGGCGCCGGGGCGTCGTCGCCAGTGACGAGACGTGGCTGCATCCTTCGGTGTAGCCGCGTCTCGGCCCGGGCGGGGACGCCCGCGCCGCGGCGGCCGTGTTGGATGGGTGCGTGACCCCGTTCTCCCGACCGCACCGCGACGACGTCCTGATCGCCGTGGCCGGCCTGCTCGGCGGGTTGCTGCTGTGGGCGCTCGGTCTGCACACGCAGGGCGGCCGTCCGCTGGGCGGCGCCTGGGTGCTGCTGCCCCTGGCGGGCACCGCCGGGCTCGAACTGCTGCGCCGCACCGCCCCGCGGGCCGCCCTGACGCTCGGCACCTGCCTGGTGGTCCTCGACCAGTTCACCCTGGGCAGCCTGGCCACGGTCGTGATGTTCACCGACCTCGTCTACGCGGCCGTCCTGTACGGCACCCCGGCCTCGGCCCGTCGCATCCCGGTCACCACCGGCCTGATCACGGTGGGCGCGACGATCGGCTTCTACGCCTGGTTCCAGAAGCCGGAGGCCCTGCTCATCGGGGTGGTGACCGCGCTGGTCTCGTTCGCGCCCGCGACCACCGGGGCGCTGGTGCGCAACCATCGCGAGGAGGCGGAGAGCGCCCGGCTGCGGGCCGAACAGACCGCGCTGCTGGCCGAGATGGACCGCGGCCAGGCGGTGGTCGCCGAGCGCGCCCGGATGGCCCGCGAGCTGCACGACATGGTGGCCAACCACCTCTCCGCCATCGCGATCCACTCCACGGCCGCGCTCTCCCTCGACGACGCGGCGACCACCCGGCAGGCGCTCACGGTGATCCGCGAGAACAGCGTGGACGGGCTCGCCGAGATGCGCCGCCTCATCGGGCTGCTGCGTGACACCGGCGGACCCGACGAGCCCGCCGTCGCGCCCACCCTGGCCGGGCTCGACGCGCTGCTCGCCCAGGCCCGCACCAACGGAGCCGACAGCGGTCTCGTCTTCACCCTCGACGACGGCCGCGCCGGCCGCGGATCGCTGCCCGCGCCGGTGGAGCTCGCGGCCTACCGGATCGTCCAGGAGTCCCTGACCAACGCGCTCAAGCACGCGGCCCCCGGCACCGTGGAAGTGGTGCTGACCCGGGCGGACGGCCTGCTCACCGTCCGCGTCACCAGCCCCCGCGGCGACCGCACCGGCCCCCGCGCGCCGGGTTCCGGGGCCGGTCTCATCGGGATGCGCGAGCGCACCGAACTGCTCGGCGGCACCTTCGCCGCGGGCCCGGTGACCGGGGCCGACGGCGCGGAACTCTGGCGGGTCGGGGTCCAACTGCCCTGCGAGGAAAGGATGTTGAGCACATGACGATCCGGGTACTGGTCGCCGAGGACCAGAACGCGGTACGGGCCGGGCTCGTCCTGATCCTCTCCAGCGCCCCCGACATCGAGGTGGTCGGCGAGGCCGCGGACGGCGAGCGGGCCGTCGCCCTGGCCCGGGAACTGCGCCCCGATCTGGTCCTGATGGACGTCCAGATGCCGAAGCTGGACGGCGTCTCGGCGACGGCCGCGGTGACCGGCGAACGGCTCGCCGACGTGCTGGTCCTGACCACCTTCGACCTCGACGCGTATGTGTTCGGGGCGCTGCGCGCGGGGGCGGCGGGCTTCCTGTTGAAGAACACCGACGCGAAGGACCTGATCGAGGCGGTGCGCACGGTCGCGCGCGGCGAGGGTCTGATCGCCCCGGCCGTCACCCGGCGCCTGATCGCGGAGTTCGCCACCACCACCCGCCCGGCGCCGCCGCCCCGGCCCGCCGCCCTCGACACCCTGACCCGGCGCGAGGGCGAGGTGCTCTCGTGCCTGGGCCTCGGCCTGTCCAACGCGGAGATCGCGCTGCGCCTCGACATGGCCGAGGCCACGGTGAAGACCCATGTCAGCCGGTTGCTCGGCAAGCTGGAACTGCGCAGCAGGCTCCAAGCAGCCGTACTGGCCCAGGAGTTGGGGATCTAGCGCACCGAACGGTGTCGGAGGTCTGGACCTCTTGACGGTTGGTCCAGACCTTTCTACGCTCACCGCACTGCTGTGGTGGGCATGCCATCCCTGACGCTCAACGGCGCGCCCACCGGACGGAGCAGGGTCCCACCCCCACCACCGTCGCACCACTGGGAGCAGCCTTGAGCACCGCAGCCATCCGTACGCGCTTCAGATCAAGAGCCGCAGCGGCCCTGACCGCACTCGCCCTCCCCCTGGCCGCACTCGTCGGCCTGGCCTCCCCCGCTGAAGCCGCCGGCTCGGCGACCGCCACCTATGCCAAGTCCTCGGACTGGGGCTCGGGTTTCGGGGCCGGCTGGACCATCAAGAACACCGGCACCACCGCCCTCAGCTCCTGGACCGTGGAGTGGGACTACCCCTCGGGTACGTCCGTGACCTCGGCCTGGGACGCGGACGTCACCAGCTCCGGCACGCACTGGACCGCCAAGAACAAGTCCTACAACGGCACCATCGCCCCCGGCGCCAGCGTGAGCTTCGGCTTCAACGGCGCCGGCTCCGGCGCGCCCTCGGGCTGCAAGCTCAACGGCGGCTCCTGCGAAGGCGGTTCGACGCCGCCCGGCGACAACCCGCCCTCCGCGCCCGGCACCCCGGCCACGAGCAACGTCACCGACACCGGTGTCTCGCTGTCCTGGTCGGCGGCGACCGACGACAAGGGCGTCAAGAACTACGACGTGTACCGGGGCTCCGCGAAGATCGCGACCGTCACCGGCACGAGTTACGCCGACTCGGGCCTGACCAAGGGCACGACGTACACCTACAGCGTGACCGCGCGCGACACCGCCGACCAGACCGGCCCGTCCTCCGGCTCGGTCACCGTCACGACCACCGGCGGGGGCGGCGGCCCGCAGCCCGGCGGTGACAAGGTGCGGCTCGGCTACTTCACCGACTGGGGCATCTACCAGCGCAACTACCAGGTGAAGAACATCGTCACCTCGGGCTCGGCGAGCAAGCTGACCCACATCAACTACGCGTTCGGCAACGTGACCAACGGCCAGTGCGCGATCGGTGACGCCTACGCCGACTACCAGAAGACCTACGACGCCTCCTCCAGCGTGGACGGCACCGCCGACACCTGGGACCAGCCGGTCGCGGGCAACATCAACCAGCTCCGCGAGCTGAAGAAGAAGTACCCGAACATCAAGATCCTCTGGTCCTTCGGCGGCTGGACCTGGTCCGGCGGCTTCGGCGCGGCCGCGGCCAACCCGACGGCCTTCGCCAACTCCTGCTACTCCCTGGTCGAGGACCCGCGCTGGGCCGACGTCTTCGACGGCATCGACATCGACTGGGAGTACCCCAACGCCTGCGGCCTGTCGTGCGACACCAGCGGGTCCGCGGCCCTGAAGACCCTGCTGTCCGCGCTGCGCACCAAGTTCGGCAGCTCGGCGCTCGTCACGGCGGCGGTCACGGCCGACGGCTCGACCGGCGGCAAGATGGACGCGGCCGACTACGGGGGCGCGGCGCAGTACGTCGACTGGTACAACGTCATGACGTACGACTTCTTCGGCGCGTGGGACGCCAAGGGCCCCACCGCCCCGCACTCCCCGCTCACGTCGTACAACGGCATCCCGATCGCGGGCTTCAACACCGACGCGGCGATCCAGAAGTTCCTCGGCAAGGGCGTCCCGGCGAGCAAGCTCAACCTGGGCATCGGGTTCTACGGACGCGGCTGGACGGGCGTCACGCAGGACGCGCCCGGGGGCACGGCGACCGGGCCCGCGCCCGGCACGTACGAGCAGGGCATCGAGGACTACAAGATCCTCAAGTCCACGTGCCCCGTGACCGGGACGGTGGCGGGGACGGCCTATGCCCACTGCGGGTCGAACTGGTGGAGCTATGACACACCCGCCACGATCACCGGGAAGATGACCTATGTGAAGAACCAAGGGCTCCGGGGGGCCTTCTTCTGGGAGTTCAGCGGGGACACCTCCAACGGCGAACTGCTGTCCGCAATGAACGCAGGCCTCGCCTGACCTACCCCCCGCCCCGGCCGCTGGGCCCGTCCCCCACCGGCCGGGGCTTCCCGCACCCCGGGCAGTGCGCAGTTCCCCGCGCCCCTAACCCCCTGGTCATGTGCGGACCGTGGTCGCTCCTCGCGCAGTTCCCCGCGCCCCTTGGCGGGACTGGTGCCGGCCCGCACGTTTATCCCGGCCTGCCTCGCGCAGTTCCCCGCGCCCCTAACCCCCGGTCATGTGCGGACCGCGGTCGCTTCTCGCGCAGTTCCCCGCGCCCCTGACAGGACCGGCGCCGGCCCGCACGTGTATCCCAGCCTGCCTCGCGCAGTTCCCCGCGCCCCTTAACTGCTCGGTGCTGGGCAGCATCGGCCACCTCAGCCCGTCCGGCGATTGAGGACGAGCGCCGTTCAGGCGCGATGGGGGGTGCAGGGGGCGCAGCCCCCGCCGGGGTTCGAGGGGCGGAGCCC
>NZ_JBIDBD010000014.1:0-173285 GCF_043202815.1 Streptomyces sp. NPDC048111 | reverse complement strand
CTCAGCCCGTCCGGCGTTTGAGGACGAGCGCCGTTCAGGCGCGATAGGGGGTGCAGGGGGCGGAGCCCCCGCCGGGGTTCGAGGGGCGGAGCCCCTCAGCGGGTCTGGGGCGCAGCCCCAGGGCCAGGCACCCTCCAACCCCCTCTACGGGCGGGTGGGTGGGCAGACCCCCCGGGGTCTGGGGCGGAGCCCCAGGGGCCGGGCCCATCCAACCCGCTGTGCGGGTGGGTGGGTGGGCAGACCTCCGGGGTCTGGGGCGGAGCCCCAGGGCGCCCCGGCGCCCCGGGGCCGACCCGGGAAGGGGGTCAGGGGGAGGGGGTGATGGTGGCGCGGACCTCGCCCAGGGAGAGGGGGACGCCGTGGGGCCCGGGGGCCCAAGCGGTGAGGGTCACCTCGTCCCCGTCCTCAAGGAACGCCCGCTTCCCGCAGGGAAGTTCGAGCGGCTCGGCCCCGTTCCAGGTGAGCTCCAGCAACGACCCCCGCTGCGAACGCCCCTCCCCACTCACCGTCCCCGAGGCGAACACGTCCCCCGTACGCAGCGACGCCCCGTTCACCGTCATGTGCGCGAGCTGCTGCGCCGCCGTCCAGTACATCGCGGAGAACGGCGGCTCGGCCACGACGGTCCCGTTGATCGACACCGTGATGCGCAGGTCGAACCCGCCGGGCACCTCCTCCGCGGAGTCGTCCAGGTAGGGGAGCAGCGGGAGGTCCCGGGCCGGCGGCGCGACGCGGGCCGCCGTCAGGGCCTCCAGAGGGGTGACCCACGCCGAGACCGATGTCGCGAAGGACTTGCCGAGGAAGGGACCGAGCGGCACGTACTCCCAGGCCTGGATGTCCCGCGCCGACCAGTCGTTGAGCAGGAACAGACCGAAGACGTGGTCGTCGAAGGAGCCCAGGTCCACCGGAGTGCCGAGGCTCGACGGCGTACCCACGACGAAGCCGACCTCGGCCTCGATGTCCAGCTTGACCGAGGGGCCGAACAGGGGGGCCGGATCCGTCGGCGCCTTGCGCTGCCCCTGCGGACGGACGACGTCCGTGCCGGAGACCACGATGCTCCCGGACCGGCCGTGGTAACCGATGGGCAGGTGCTTCCAGTTGGGCGTGAGCGCCTCGCCGTTGGGCCGGAAGATCTTGCCCACGTTGGTGGCGTGGTGCTCGCTCGCGTAGAAGTCGACGTAGTCGGCGACCTCGTACGGCAGGTGCAGTTCGACGGCCGAGAGCGGGTGGAGCAGCGGCTCTATCACCGGGCGGTGCGCGGGCACCGTCACCCAGGCGGTGAGCGCGCGGCGCACATCGCGCCAGGCCGTACGCCCCGCGGCGAGCAGCGGGTTGAGGCTCGGCCGGGCCAGGAGCGCCGCGTACGGCGAGCCCAGCGCGTGCGCCGCCGCCCCCGCGTCCAGGACGTGGTCGCCGATGCGGACGCCGACCCTGCGGTCCTCGGGGTGGCCCGGCGTGGAGAAGACGCCGTACGGAAGGTTGTGCGGGCCGAAGGGGTCGCCCTCGGCCAGTTCGAGCGGGCTCTGCTCGGACATCGGTGCCTGCCTCGCTTTCCACGGGTGTGGGTGACACGTTACGTCGGCGGTGCTCGGCGCGGCAGTGCCCAAAGAGTGCCCGATGTCCCGAAATGCCGTACCCGGAAGGGGGAGTTCCGCGGTCTCCGCAGACGGGACGGGCCCGCGCGAGAGGCCATCGGGGCCCGCCCGGGCAGAGGAGGCCTAGCCCGCCTCGCGGGAGATGCGGCGTTCCCACGTCCGGTGGAACACCACCTCACCCCCCTCCCGGCACACCACCTCGTCCGATGTCACGAAATCCGCCGCGTCGCACCGGACCTCCGACCGCGTGTCCACCCTCACGTCCCACCCCGACTCCGCCCGGTGCAGCCGCACCTGCCAGGTGGAGAGGGTCCGGGCGGACAGCGGGTCGCTCTCCTCGATCGTGTACGTCTCCCGCGCGTCCTCCGTGCATTCGAGGCCGTCGGGATGGACCCGCGTCCCCCCGTGCCGCGGGTCGACCTCAAGGCGCCATTCGCCCTTCGCCACGTCCCGCACCACGAGGCGCTCGGGGCGCGGCTCGTCCAGGGGCGCCGGGTGGGAGACGCCGAGGGGCTCGGACTGTTCGGGGTCGGGGAAGGCGATCGTGTCGGTCGCGGTGGGCTCGCGCAGCGGGAGGTCGAGCGAGGAGCCGGCGGGGTCGAGCGTGAAGCCGACCGAGTCGGCCTGGGGCCAGATCCACGGCCAGTACGCGGAGGACACCGCGAGCCGCACGCGATGGCCCGGCGGGAAGGCGTGGCCGATGGCGCTCAGATCGAAGGTCACGTCCTCCGTGGCGCCCAGCGGCCAGGCGTCGGCCCGGTCCCGGCCGTGCCGCGCGGACAGGTTGAGCACACCTCGCGTCACCAGCGTCGACGAGCCGTCCGGGGCCACGTCGCAGAGCCGGGCGATCGCCTGGCCGAACGGGACGTCCATGCGCAGCCGCAGGGTGACCCGGGGGCGTCCCAGGATGTCGAGGGGGCCCGATTCCGCCGGGACCGGGAAGTCGAAGGCGGCCGAGCGGGCGTCCTCGGCGCGCTGGTCGGGAGGCAGGTCGGCGTCGTTGCCCAAGGGGCGGAAGGAGCCCGCGTCGAGGCCGGTGTGCTGGGGCGAGCGGACCTGCACGGGCGGGCCCTGGAGCGCGTACGTGACCGGTGTGACGTGGGGCGACGGCCAGGCGGGGTCGCCGACCCAGCGGCCCGGGAGCTGGGCGTACGTCGTGGCCGGAGGGTGCGACTCGCTGATCCAGGAGCGCAGCAGCGGCTCCTTCATGACGCCCGTCTCCTCGCCCTTGAGGTGGTGGTCCCACCAGCGCAGGGTCTCCTGGAGGAAGCCGATCGCGGGGCCGGGGGGCCGGCCGCGGTCCGGATACTGGTGGGACCAGGGGCCGATCAGACCGCGCACCCGGTCGGCCGGGAGGTGTTCCACCAGGCGGAGGACCGTGTCCCGGTACGGGTCGTGCCAGCCGCCCACCGCGAGCACCGCCGCCTCGATCGCGCCGTGGTCCTCGGACCCGCCGCCGTGCCGCCAGTAGGCGTCCTGTGTCTGGTGGGCGAGCCAGATGTGGAGGGGCGGCGCCACCGCTTCGAGCCGTTCCAGCCACATTTCGCGCCATTTTTCCCCGACGTGGGCGGGGTCCGGCGGGCATGAGGCGAGGGCGAGCAGGGCGGCGGCCCGGGCGGGCATGGCGGCGGCGAGCACCGAACCGCCCAGGTAGTTCGCGCCGTTGTCGTAGCGGTCGTCGGCCGAGCAGACCGTCACGACCGCCTTGAGCGGCTCGGGGGCGAGGGCCGCGATCCGGAGGCTGTCGAACCCGCCCCACGCGATGCCGAACATGCCGACCCGGCCGGTGCACCAGGGCTGTTGGGCAAGCCAGTTGACGACCGCGACCCCGTCGGCGAGCTCGGCCGCGTCGTGCGCGTCGCCGGGCAGCCCCTCCGAGCAGCCGTACCCGCGCACGTCGACCCGGACCGAGGCGTAGCCGTGCCCTGCGTACCAGGGGTGGCGCTGCCAGTCGCGCGGCGCCGTCCGGTCGGTGAGACGGTGCGGGAGGTATTCGAGCAGCGCGGGCACGGGCTCATCGGTGACCGGGCGCCAGACGCGCGCGTAGAGCAGCGTGCCGTCGGGCAGCGGGATCCGGACGTCCGCGCGCTGGGTCTCGTAAGGGAACTCGGTGCGGATGTGCATGGCGGCGACCTCGGCGCTCCGGGCAAAGGGTTCACTCCTGATCAAATGAGCTGATCAAGAACATACCGGGGTTCAAAGGACTGTGCGCGAGGGGTGA
This sequence comes from Streptomyces sp. NPDC048111, assembly GCF_043202815.1. Classification (NCBI taxonomy): domain Bacteria; kingdom Bacillati; phylum Actinomycetota; class Actinomycetes; order Kitasatosporales; family Streptomycetaceae; genus Streptomyces; species Streptomyces sp. NPDC048111. The sequence continues at coordinate 169,472 of NZ_JBIDBD010000014.1, read as the reverse complement.
CGGGAAGGCGCCCATGGTGATCGAACAGCGACCCGATACGCTGACTTGAGTGAAGGCAGCGACACATCGACAATCCGTGTGATCGTCAGCAGACAGGAGTACCCCTCGTGACCGTCGTCGGGCCGTTCGGTCTTAGCGTGCGGGACCAGGCACTTGAAGCCGATGTCCAGACCGGATTGGCGGCTGTCGAGGCGGGACTGCTCGATGCCACCAAGAGCGAGGTCCCGTTCATCACGGAGGCCGCGCAGCACCTCATCCGTGCAGGTGGCAAGCGTTTCCGCCCGTTGATCGTGATGCTGGCCGCCCAGTTCGGCGATCCCTACGCGCCGGGCATCGTGCCCTCGGCGGTGGTCGTCGAGCTCACCCATCTCGCGACGCTCTACCACGACGACGTGATGGACGAGGCCGATGTGCGGCGCGGCGTGGACAGCGCCAACGCCCGCTGGGGCAACTCCGTGGCGGTCCTCACGGGTGATTTCCTGTTCGCACGCGCCTCGCACATACTGGCGGATCTCGGCCCGGAGGCCGTACGCATTCAGGCCGAGGCGTTCGAGCGGCTCGTCACCGGCCAGATCCTGGAGACCGCGGGCCCCCGCGACGGGCGCGACCCGGTCGACCACTACCTCGACGTGCTGTCCGGCAAGACCGGCTCCCTGGTCGCGGTCTCGGGCCGGTTCGGCGCGATGATGTCCGGCGCCGACGAGTCGGTGGTCGACATCCTGACGCAGTACGGCGAGCGCCTGGGCACCGCCTTCCAGCTCGCCGACGACGTCCTGGACATCGCCAGCGACTCGCACGAGTCCGGCAAGACCCCGGGCACCGACCTGCGCGAGGGCATCCCCACCCTGCCGGTGCTCCACCTGCGGGCCCAGGCCGCGCAGTACGGCCGCCCGGAGGACCTGGAGCTCGTGGCACTGCTCGACGGCGACCTCGCCGACGACGCGCGGCACGCGGAGGCGCTGCGCCGGCTGCGTGTGCACCCGGCCCTGGAGCAGGCCCGCAAGGACACGGTCCGCTACGCCGAGGAGGCGCGGGCCACGCTGGCGCCGCTGCCCTCCGGGTACGCGAAGTCCGCCCTGGCGGAGCTCTGCGACGCGGTCGTCCACCGCGCGGGCTGACGGGGCGGCCTGACGGGGCTGCCTGAGGAGGCGGCTTGAGGAGGCTGCCTGAGGCGGCGGGCCGACGAGCACGGGTCGACGGGCGCCCCCTGGGGGCGCCCCCCCCCACGCGGGGGAGCCGCGCGTCCCTGTCGGGGGAGCCGTCTCAGGGTCGTGTCATCCCAGAGAGGTACACGAGGTTGCTCCCGGGGGCTGACGCTTCGCGGCGGTCGATTTGGTCAGATGGTAAGCACCACTCCTGACCAATTCGGGTGAGAATGGCGGCGCGGGGTGGAACTGAGCACGACGGACGGACGCCGCCGACCACGGAGGTAGGGCACACATGGCACCGAACGACAGCGCACAGGCCACCGGCGAAGCCACGGACCCGGGTGCGGGGCGCCGCAAGGCGGCGCGCTATCTCGTCCCGGTCGCGGTGGCGGGGGTGGCGGCGGCGACCATCGGTCTCGTCCCGGCGCTCGCCGCGGCCGGTGACCCCAGTCTGCCGAAGATCAGCGCGCAGCAGCTCATCGAGAAGATGGCCGCGTCGGACACCCAGCAGCTCTCCGGCACGGTGAAGATCAGCACGGACCTGGGCCTGCCCGGCCTCGGCAGCCTCGGCTCCTTCGCCCCCAAGGGCGGCGGCGCCGAGAAGTCGGCGTCCCCGGACGCGAAGCTCACCGAGCTCGCTTCCGGCACCCACACCCTGCGCGTCGCGGCCGACGGCCCCGACCGCCAGAAGGTGTCGATCATGGAGGACGCGGCCGAGTACAGCCTGATCCACAACGGCGACGACGTATGGGCCTACGACAGCGGAGCCAACCAGGTCCACCACTCCCGGCACGCGGCGGACGGGGCGCGGGAGCACGGGAAGAAGACGCCGGAGGCCGGCATACCGACCACCCCGAAGGCGCTGGCCGATGAGTTCCTGAAGAACGTCGACCCCACCACCGCGGTGTCGGTGGACGGCACGGCGCAGATCGCCGGGCGGGACGCCTACGAACTCCTGATCAAGCCGAAGCAGTCCGGCTCGACGATCGGTTCGGTCCGGGTGGCGGTGGACGCCAAGACGGGCGTGCCCCTGAAGTTCACGCTCTCGCCGAGCGCGGGCGGCAAGGCCGTGGTCGACGCGGGCTTCACCAAGGTCGACTTCTCGAAGCCGTCCGCGAGCACCTTCGCGTTCACCCCGCCCAAGGGCGCGAAGGTGACCGAGGACGACGGCAAGCGGGGCGACCACGGGAAGCAGACCTTCAAGCCCGAGCAGGGCCTGCCCGGCGGCCTCGGCTCCTTCGGGGACGCCAAGAACACCAAGGTGATCGGCAAGGGCTGGACCGCCATCGCCGAGCTCGACACCGGCGGCAAGGGCCTGCCCAAGGCGGACGGGAACAAGGGCGGCGACGCCCAGAAGTTCCTCGACTCCCTCGGCGACAAGGTCTCCGGCCCGTTCGGCTCGGGCACGGTCTTCAAGACCCGTCTGGTCAACGCCCTGATCACGGACAACGGCAAGGTGTACGTGGGTGCCGTGACAAAGGACGCGCTGGTGGCAGCGGCCAACTCGGCCAAGTAGCAAGGAGGTTGGGGGAGGCGGCCACCGAGCCGCCGCCCCCGGCCCGAGCCGGCCCCGCAGGGGCCCGGGGGCCTCGACCCCCGGATCGGGAAGGGGGCGGGGTGGACGACAGCTCGGCGGTCATCGAGACGCGGGGCCTCAGCAAGCGGTTCCGCGGCGGCCAGCTGGCCGTCAACGGGCTGGACCTCACGGTTCCGCGCGGCAGCGTGTTCGGCTTCCTCGGCCCCAACGGCTCCGGCAAGACCACCACCATCCGCATGCTGATGGGCCTCATCGAGCCGACGTCCGGCACCGCGCGGCTCCTGGGCAGCCGCATGCCGGGAGCGGCCCGCGCCGTGCTGCCGAAGGTGGGCGCCCTGATCGAGGGGCCGGCGCTCTACGGGTTCCTGTCCGGCCGGGACAACCTGCTGCGGTACGACGCCGCCGACCCCACGGCCGACCCGCGCACCCGCGGCGCCCGGGTGGGCGCCGCCCTGGACCGGGTGGGGCTCACGGCGGCGGCGGGCAAGAAGGCGCGGGCGTACTCGCTGGGCATGAAGCAGCGCCTCGGCCTGGCCTCCGCGCTGCTCCAGCACCGTGAGCTGCTCGTCCTGGACGAGCCGACGAACGGTCTTGACCCGCAGGGCATGCGGGAGATCAGGACGCTGATACGGGAGCTGGCACAGGACGGCACGACGGTCTTCCTGTCCTCGCACCTCCTCGACGAGATCGAGCAGGTCTGCTCGCACGCCGCGGTGATGAACCAGGGCCGGCTCGTGGTGCAGGGCGAAGTGGCGGAGCTCGCCGCGGGCGCGCGCGGGCGCCTCGCGGTCACCACCCCGGACACCGGGGCGGCGGCCCGCCTGCTCAAGGAGCGCGGGATCGCCGATGTGACGGTGGCCGGCGAGGACCGGGTGACCGCCGAACTGCCGTCCGCCGAGGTCGAGTTGGCGGACCTCAACGCCGATCTCGTACGGGCCGGGGTGCGGGTGCGCGGCTTCGCGGCCGAGCGCGCCTCACTGGAGGACGCCTTCGTCGCGCTGACCGGGGAGGGTTTTGATGTCGCGGGCTGAGATCGCCGAGCAGCGGGCGCCGCGGGCCGAGCCGGGCCGGCGCCCGAGCGTGCTGTGGTCGCTCGGGCTCTTCCGCTCCGAGCTGGTCACGGTGCTGCGCCGCTGGCGCACGCTCGCGCTGCTCGGGGTGCTGGCGGCGGTGCCGGTCCTGATCGGCATCGCGGTGAAGGTCGACACGGGCGGTGGCGGGGGAGGCGGTGGTGAGGGCGGCGGAGGCGGGCCCGCGTTCATCACGCAGATCACCAACAACGGCCTCTTCCTGGTCTTCGCGGCCCTCGCGGCCACCCTGCCGGTGTTCCTGCCCATGGCCGTCGGGGTGGTGGCGGGCGACGCGGTGGCGGGCGAGGCCAACGCCGGCACCCTGCGCTACCTGCTGGTCGCCCCGGCGGGCCGCACCCGCCTGCTGCTCGCCAAGTACGCGTCCGTCCTCTCCTTCTGCCTCATCGCCACGCTTGTGGTGGCGGTCTCCGCGCTCGCGGTCGGTGCGCTGCTGTTCCCGCTCGGCGACGTCACCACGATCTCGGGGACGCGGATCACCTTCGGCGACGGGTTGGTGCGGGCCGTGGCGATCGCCGGGGTGGTGGCGCTCTCGCTGTCCGGGATGGCCGCGCTCGGCCTGTTCGTCTCGACGCTGACCAACAGCGGCATCGCGGCGATGGCCTCTACGGTCGGGCTGCTGATCACGGTCCAGATCCTGGGCCAGATACCGCAGTTGCACGCGATCGGGCCGTATCTCTTCCCGCACTACTGGCTGTCCTTCGCGGACATCCTGCGCGAGCCGGTCTACTGGGACCAGCTGGTGAAGAACCTCGAACTCCAGGCCCTGTACGTGGCGGTGTTCGGTTCGGCGGCCTGGGCCCGCTTCACCACCAAGGACATCACGGCGTGACGACGGGGCTCGTGACGACGGGTCTCGTGGCGAGGGGGTCGGCGGGGCGGCCCCCTGGTGAACCCGGCACGCGGGACCATCGGACGGGTTTGGAACGGAGCGGTCGTGCGAGCCGACCCCCGTCCAGCTCGACACGACACGTTCCGTTTCCTCTGCCATTCTTGGAGGAGTGGCCCGGACTGTCAATCCGGTTCGGGACCGGCTCGTAGAGTGAGGACATGATCACGTCGCCGGAATCCGCCCCGAGCCCCAGGCGCCGCAGTGAGAAATCGCGCCGGGCGACGCTCTCGGCCGCGTTGGACCTGTGTGCTCAGGACGGATACGGCAAGGTCACCATCGAGGCCATCGCGGGCAGAGCCGGGGTCAGCAAGAAGACGATCTACCGGTGGTGGCCGACGAAGGGCGCGGTGCTGCTCGACGCGGTGACCGATCTGGTGGCGAACAACTCGCCGCTGCCCGACACCGGTGACATCGGGGCGGACCTGCGCACCCACATCGGCAGCCTGGTCCGCCTCTTCGAATCGTCCATGCTCGGCCCCGCCTACCGGGGGATCCTCTCCCAGGTGCTGTACGACGAGGAGTTGGCCACGGCGGTCAACGATCAGCTCGTCATTCCCCGGGTCGCCCTGGTCTACGAGCGCATGCGCGGCGCGCAGGCGGTGGGTCAACTGCCTCCGGACGCCGACCTTCCGCTGGCCGTGGAGATGATGTACGGCCCGCTGTACTACCGCCACTCGCTCGGGAGGCCCATGCCCGGGCCCGAGTTGGTCGAGATGATGGTGGCCCACGTCGTCCGCGCGCTGTGGGCGACGGCGGAGCAGGGCTGAGGCGCGAACGCGCCGGGGGGGGGGGGGGGGGGGCGGGGGCGGGGGCGCCCCCCCCCGCGGGGGGGCGGGGGGGGCGGGGGGGGGGGGGGGCGCGCGGGGGGGGGGGGGGGGCGGGGGGGGGGGGGGCCCGCGCCCCCGCCCCCCGCCGCCCCCCCCCCCCCCCCCCCCCCCCCCCCCCCCCCCCCCGGCCGGGTTCTGGCACGAGGTCCGGGGCCCGTGGGACGGCCCGGGCGGTCGCGTCAGAAGGTGAGCTTCCAGCTGTTGAGGTAGCCGGTGTCCTGCGGTCCCTTGTCCTGGAGCTTCAGCTTCCAGGTGCCGTTGGCGACCTCCGATGAGGCGTTCACGGTGTACGTCGTGTTGATGTTGGGCGTGGAGTCGGACGACGAGTTGTGCAGCCGGTAGGAGCGTCCGCTCGGCCCGATCAGGTCGATGACCAGGTCACCGCTGTACGTGTGGACGACGTTGACGGCGACCTTCAGAGTGGCGGGGGCGTTGCCGGTGCGGCCGGAGACGCTGATCGAGGACGTGACGGCCGGCCCGGGCGAGTCCGGGACGGTGAGGTCCGTGGTGTTCTCGAAGGAGCTGCCCGGGTCGGGCGGGGTGGTGCCCCCGGAGGCGGCCAGCTGCCACAGTGCGTACGCGATGGCGTCGCTGTTGTGGTCCAGGGCCGTGGTGTCGATGTTGGAGCTGGTGTCGCAGGAGGCGTGGTAGCAGGCGTCGAACTCCTGGCCCACCGAGCCGCCCCACTTCTGGGCCTGGGCCGAGGTCTTGGTGTAGTCGGCGCCGGAGAACAGGCCGCCCACGGGAATGCCCACGTTCTTGAACGGGGCGTGGTCGGAGCGGCCGTCGCCCTCCGTCTCGATCTCGGTGGGGATGGAGAGGGTGGCGAAGTAGTCCTTGAAGACCTTCTCCAGGGTGGGGTCGTCGTCGTAGACGAAGTAGCCCGGGTTCGGCGAGCCGATCATGTCGAAGTTCAGATAGCCCGAGATCTTCGAACGGTCGCCGCTCGCCAGGGAGTTGACGTAGTAGCGGGAGCCGACCATGCCCAGCTCCTCCGCGCCCCACCAGGCGAACCTGAGGTGCTTGTCGGGCTTGAGCTGGGCGCGTGAGACGGCGAGCGCGGTCTCCAGGATGCCGGCCGAGCCGGAGCCGTTGTCGTTGATGCCGGGGCCCGCGGTGACGGAGTCGAGGTGGGCGCCCGCCATGACGGTCTGGGAGGTGTCGCCGCCCGGCCAGTCGGCGATCAGGTTGTAGCCGGTGGCGCCGGAGGAGCTGAACTGCTGGACGGAGGTGGTGAATCCGGCCGCGTCCAGCTTGCCCTTCACGTAGTCGAGCGAGGCCCGGTAGCCGGACCGGCCGTGCGCCCGGTTGCCGCCGTTGGCGTTGGCTATCTGCTGCAACTGGGCGAGGTGCGCCTTGACGTTGGCGACGGGTATGTCGGGCGCGGCGACGGCCGCGGGGCTCGCGGTGGCGGGGCTCGCCGACGTCGCGGGCGCGGCGTGGACGGCCGGGGCGAGGAGTCCGACGGCGAGCGTGGCGGTGGCCAGCGCCGCGCCCGCGGCCAGGGTGCGGGGGGAGCGGGAGGGATGCCTGGGGTGGCGGGAGTGCGTGGAGTGCTGGGAGTGCATGGGGGGCTCCGTGTTCCGTTCGGGGATGGGGACGGAAACGCGTGCCCGATGGTCAAGGAGAGGTACAGGGGTCGTCAAGAACGGTAATCGGCCAGGGGTGTTCTCTTTCCGGACGCCCAAGGGGAGCTGAATGGGAGGCCAACTCGCGCTATATGGCAGGCAATTGGGGTATGTCCGCCGGGGGTGCCCCGGCCCGGGGGTGGGGGCGGGCCGGGGTGGCCCCGGGGTGGTCCGGGGTGCCGGGGTGTGCGGCGCTCCCGCTGTGCTGGGCCCGTGCCTGGGCTCCGCACCGGCTGGGTCGGGGTTGTGTTGTGGCTGGGCCTCGGGGTGGTGGGGGGTTTGGTGGGCGGGGGTTGTGGCGTGCTCGGGGTTTTCCGGGGTGTCCGGATGCCGGACGGCGACCAGATCTCTGCCCGCTCGGCCGGCCGTGACGGGGTCGAAAGGTTCTGGCCCTTGGGGCTGGGCCCCGGGGGGTTTGCCCACCCACCCGCCCGTACAGGGGGTTGGATAAGCCCGGCCCCCTGGGGCTGCGCCCCAGACCCCCTGAGGGGCTCCGCCCCTCGGACCCCGGCGGGGTTTGCCCGCCCACCCGCCCGTGCGGGGCGCTGGAAGGGTTCGGCCCCTGGGGCTGCGCCCCAGACCCGCTGAGGGGCTCCGCCCCTCTGACCCCGGCGGGGGCTCCGCCCCCTGCACCCCTTTCGGGGGCTGCGCCCCCGGGCCCCCCTTCGCGCCTGAACGGCGCTCGTCCTCAATCGCCGGACGGGCTGAGGTTGCCGGTGTGGCCCAGCACCCGCCCTGCCAGGGGCGCGGGGAACTGCGCGAGAAGCGACCACGGTTCGCAGATGCCCGGGGTTGAGAAGCGCGGGGAACTGCGCGAGACGGGCCGGGATGCACGTGCGGGCCGACACCAGCCCTGCCAGGGGCGCGGGGAACTGCGCGAGAAGCGACCACGGTCCGCACACGACCCAGGGTTCAGCAGCGCTGGGCAACCGTTCGCCCGGCCAGAACTCGACCCCCCAGGGGCGCGAGGAACTGCGCAAACCCGGCCACCCCGAGCACCCAGCCCCCGCAGACCCCGGGGCGCTACGGACCCTGCGGCTCGGGCGCGCGCGGCTCCGGCGGGGTCGGCGGCAGCGCCCCCGGGGCGGGCGCGGGGCTCACAGGCGTCCCCGGGGTGGCCGCAGGGCTCAACGCCCCCGGGGTGGTCGCAGGGATCCGGGGCGGGAGAGGGCGGCGGGCTCGGTGGGTGGTGTGTAGGGCGTCCCAGGTCAGTAGCGTCAGCGCCAACCACACCAAACCGAACCCCGCCCACCGCTCCGGCGGCATCTCCTCGTGGAAGTACACGATGCCCAGCAGGAACTGGAAGACCGGCGCCAGGTACTGCAACAGCCCCAGCGTCGACAGCGGCACCCGGATCGCCGCGCCGCCGAAGCAGACCAGCGGGATCGCGGTGACCACCCCGGTCGCCGCGAGCAGCGCCGCGTGCCCGGGGCCGCCGGTCGTGAACGTGGCCCGCCCCTCGCCGCCCAGCCACAGCAGATAACCCACGGCGGGCAGGAACTGCACGGCCGTCTCCGCGGCCAGGGATTCGAGACCGCCCAGGTTCACCTGCTTCTTCACCAGCCCGTAGGTCGCGAAGGAGAACGCCAGGACGAGGGAGATCCAGGGCGGCTGCCCATAGCCCACGGTCAGGACGACGACCGCCGCCGCACCCACCCCCACCGCGATCCACTGCACCCGCCGCAGCCGCTCCTTGAGGATCAGTACGCCCATCGCGATGGTGACCAGCGGATTGATGAAGTACCCGAGCGAGGCCTCCACCACGTGGCCGGAGTTCACCGACCAGATGTAGAGGCCCCAGTTGACCGTGATCACCGTCGCGGCCACGGCTATCAGACCCAGCTTGCGCGGCCGGCGCACCAGCTCGCCGATCCACGCCCAGCGCCGCATCACCAGGAGCACCGCGGCGACCACGACGAGGGACCACGCCATCCGGTGGGCCAGGATCTCCAAGGCGTCGGCCGGCTTGAGCAGCGGCCAGAACAGGGGGACCAGGCCCCACATTCCGTACGCGCCGATCCCGTACAGCAGCCCGGCCCGCGCACGGCCCCGCGCGTCCTCGGCCCGCCCCATGCCCAGGGCGTCCACACCCGGTGCGTCCACACCCGACACGTCCATGCCCGGTGCGTCGACGCCCGGCGCGTCAAGAGCGGACGCGTCAAGAGCGGGCGCGCCCATCCCCGCCGGCTCCCCGGCCCCTCGCTGTCCCACAGAATCCGTGGCCATCGGCCCTCCCTGCGCGCGCTCGATCCGCAAAGCCGGATCCCCAGAGGGCTGAAGGTAGCGCCGCGACCTCCGCGGTGTCATGTCCGTACCGTCATACGGTCCTGACCCTCCGCATTCCGGGGCGCCGCGCCGCCCGGCGCTAGGCCGCCGTCGCAGCCCGTACCGAGGCGGCCAGCGGGGTCGTCGGGCGGCCGATCAGGCGGGACAGGTCGCCCGGGGTGGCGGCCAGGAGGCCGCGCTCGATGGCCAGGTCCACGTCCACCAGGATCTCCGCGAAGGCGGCGGGCACCCCGGCGCCGGTCAGGACGGCCAGGTGGGCCTCGGGGGTGAGCGCCTCGTACGCGATCGGCCTGCCGCTGGCGCCGGCCACCTCGGCCGCGTACTCGGCGAAGGACCATGCCACGTCGCCGCTCAGCTCGTACGCCCGTCCCAGGTGGCCGTCGCCGGTCAGGACCGCGGCGGCGGCTGCCGCGTAGTCGGCGCGGGCCGCCGAGGCCACCCGGCCCCCGCCCGCGTTCGAGAGCACCGCTCCGTGCGCGAGGACCGGAGCGAGGTTGGCGGTGTAGTTCTCGGTGTACCAGCCGTTGCGCAGGAAGGTGTACGGCAGGCCCGAGTCGAGGATCAGCCGTTCGGTGACGCGGTGCTCGTCCGCCAGCGCGAAGTCGGCGTCGGGGCCGCCGAGGATGCCCGTGTACGCGAGCTGGGCCACGCCCGCCGCCCTGGCCGCCTCGATCACCGCGGTGTGCTGCGGTACGCGCCGGCCCACCTCGCTGCCGGAGATCAGCAGCACGCGGTCGCCCGCCCGGAAGGCACCGGCCAGGGTGGCGGGCTCGCTGTAGTCGGCGACGCGCAGCTCCACGCCGCGCTCGGCCAGCGGCGCGGCCTTCTCCTTGTCGCGTACGACGGCGACGACCTCGCTCGCGGGCACGCGTGCCAGCAGCTCCTCCACGACGAGGCGGCCGAGGGATCCGGTGGCGCCGGTGACGACGATGCTCATGGGAACGCTCCTTGCGAGGGGTGTGGTCCACGGGCCGCCGTTGTGCGGCCCGTGTCATTTTCGCCACCCTAGGGAGAGCGCTGTTTTTTCGTAAGTACCCACTTTGAAGTAAGGTACTGGCATGGGAGTAAGTGGTGACGACGCCGGTGTCCGTGCTGATCGGGGGCGGCGGGAGGCCATGTGTCCGCACCGGCTCGTCCTTGAGCACGTCACGAGCCGCTGGGGCGTGCTGGTCCTGGACGCCCTGCTCGACCGCCCGTACCGCTTCAGCGAGCTGCGCCGCGAGATCGGCCGGCTCGGCACGGTCAGCGAGAAGATGCTGGCCCAGACGCTGCGGACCCTGGAGCGCGACGGGTTCGTGCACCGCGACGCCAAGCCCGTGATCCCGCCCCGGGTGGACTACTCGATCACCCCGCTCGGCCGCGAGGCCGCCGAACAGGTGCGGGCGCTGGCCCGCTGGACGGATGAGCGGATGGACGACGTGCAGCGGGCCAGGGCCGCCTACGACGCCCGGCTTACCCCAACTGAGCGGTAGGGAGCCGGTGTTGGGGGTGTGCCGACCTCCGGCGTTCGTCGGATCCACCCCCCCCCTTGCGGCGCCGAAACGCCGAGTGCCCGGCCGGGCCCTCAGGGGGTCCGGCCGGGCACTCGGCGTGCGGGACGCCGGTCAGCCGACGACGGTCCAGGTGTCTTTGCCGGCGAGGAGGGTGGCGAGGTCGCCCTTGCCGTTCTGTTCGATGGCGGTGTCGAGCTGGTCGGACATGAGGGTGTCGTAGACGGGCCGCTGCACCGAGCGGAACACTCCGATGGGGGTGTGGTGCAGGGTGTCGGGGTCGGCGAGGCGGGACAGGGCGAACGCTGTGGTGGGTGAGGTCTGGTGGGCGTCGTGGATCAGGATGTCGGCCTCGTTGTCCGCCGTTACGGGCACGACGGTGAGGTCGCCGGTGGTGTGGTCGCGGATGACGCCCTTGGCGTTGTCGGCGCCGAAGCGGATGGGCCGGCCGTGTTCGAGGCGGATGACGGCCTCTTCGGCCTGGTCCTTGTCCTTGAGGGCCTCGAAGGCGCCGTCGTTGAAGATGTTGCAGTTCTGGTAGATCTCCACGAGCGCGGTGCCGGGGTGTTCGGCGGCCTGGCGCAGCACGTCGGTGAGGTGCTTGCGGTCGGAGTCGACGGTGCGGGCGACGAAGGAGGCCTCGGCTCCGATCGCGAGGGAGACCGGGTTGAAGGGGGCGTCCAGGGAGCCCATCGGAGTCGACTTGGTGATCTTGCCGACTTCGGAGGTGGGGCTGTACTGGCCCTTGGTGAGGCCGTAGATCCGGTTGTTGAACAGCAGGATCTTGAGGTTGACGTTGCGGCGCAGGGCGTGGATGAGGTGATTGCCGCCGATGGACAGGGCGTCGCCGTCACCGGTGACGACCCACACGCTCAGGTCGCGGCGTGAGGAGGCCAGGCCGGTCGCGATGGCGGGGGCGCGGCCGTGGATGGAGTGCATCCCGTAGGTGTTCATGTAGTACGGGAAACGGGAGGAGCAGCCGATGCCGGAGACGAAGACGATGTTCTCCTTGGCCAGGCCCAGTTCGGGCATGAAGCCCTGCACGGCCGCCAGGATCGCGTAGTCACCACAGCCCGGGCACCACCGCACCTCCTGATCGGACTTGAAGTCCTTCATGGACTGCTTGCCCTCGGCCCTGGGGACCAGCTGCAGGAGCTCGTTGGTGTGAGCGTCAGGCATCGATGGCCTCCTTGAGGACGGTGGCGAGCTGCTCGGCCTTGAACGGCATCCCGTTGACCTGGGTGTAGGAGCGGGCGTCGATGAGGTACTTGGCGCGGATCAGGGTGGCGAGCTGGCCGAGGTTCATCTCCGGGATCACGACCCTGTCGTAGCGGGCCAGGATCTCGCCGAGGTTGTGGGGGAAGGGGTTGAGGTGGCGCAGGTGGGCCTGGGCGATGGGTTCGCCCGCCGCGCGCAGGCGGCGTACGGCCGCGGTGATCGGGCCGTAGGTGGAGCCCCAGCCAAGCACCAGGGTGCGGGCACTGTCGGGGTCGTCGACCGTCAGGTCGGGGACCTCGATACCGTCGATCTTGGCCTGGCGGGTCCGGACCATGAAGTCGTGGTTGGCCGGGTCGTAGGAGATGTTGCCCGTGCCGTCCTGCTTCTCGATCCCGCCGATCCGGTGCTCAAGACCCGGCGTGCCCGGCACCGCCCACGGCCGCGCCAGCGTCCGCGGATCCCGCTTGTAGGGCCAGAACACCTTGGTGCCGTCGGCCAGCGTGTGATTGGGCCCCGACGCGAACTGCACGCGCAGGTCCGGGAGTTCATCGATCTCCGGCACCCGCCACGGCTCCGACCCATTGGCCAGGTAACCGTCGGAGAGCAGGAACACCGGGGTGCGGTAGGCCAGCGCGATCCGCGCCGCGTCCATCGCCGCGTCGAAACAGTCCGCCGGCGTCCTCGGCGCCACCACCGGCACCGGCGCCTCACCGTTGCGGCCGTACATCGCCTGCAACAGGTCCGCCTGCTCCGTCTTGGTCGGCAGACCCGTCGAGGGGCCACCACGCTGGATGTCCACGATCAGCAGGGGCAGTTCGAGGGAGACCGCGAGCCCGATCGCCTCCGACTTCAAAGCCACACCCGGACCCGAGGTGGTCGTCACCGCCAGCGAGCCGCCGAACGCGGCACCCAGCGCCGCACCGATCCCCGCGATCTCGTCCTCCGCCTGGAAGGTCCGCACCCCGAAGTTCTTGTGCCGCGACAGCTCATGCAGGATGTCGGACGCCGGAGTGATCGGATACGAACCCAGGTAGAGCGGCAGGTCCGCCTGCTGCCCGGCCGCGATCAACCCGTAGGACAGCGCCAGATTCCCCGAAATGTTGCGGTAGGTACCCGCGGGGAAGGCCCGCGTGGCCGGAGCCACCTCATACGAGACGGCGAAATCTTCCGTCGTCTCACCGAAGTTCCAGCCCGCCCGGAACGCCGCCACGTTCGCCTCCGCGATCGCCGGCTTCTTCGCGAACTTCGCCCGCAGGAACTTCTCCGTCCCCTCCGTCGGACGGTGATACATCCACGACAGCAGACCCAGCGCGAACATGTTCTTCGACCGCTCGGCCTCCTTGCGGGAGAGCCCGAACTCCTTCAGCGCCTCGATCGTCAGCGTCGTCAACGGCACCGGATGCACGTGGTACGCGGCCAGCGAACCGTCCTCCAGCGGGGAGGTGTCGTAACCCACCTTCGCCATCGCCCGCTTCGCGAACTCGTCCGTGTTCACGATGATGTCCGCGCCCCGCGGCACATCACCCAGGTTCGCCTTCAGCGCCGCCGGGTTCATCGCGACCAGCACGTTCGGCGCGTCACCCGGCGTCAGAATGTCGTGATCGGCGAAATGCAGCTGGAAACTCGACACACCCGGCAGTGTTCCGGCAGGCGCCCTGATCTCGGCCGGGAAATTCGGCAGCGTCGACAAATCGTTCCCGAACGACGCCGTCTCCGACGTGAACCGGTCACCGGTGAGCTGCATCCCGTCACCCGAGTCACCCGCGAAACGGATGATGACCCGGTCAAGACGCCGGACTTCCTTGCCCCCTGCGGGCCTGCGCTGCTCACCGACGAGGGCCTCATCGGCTCCATCGGCCTGCTCGGCTGGGCTACTGACCTGGCTGGTCACTGAACTGGACCTCCCTCGGGCGGGCTGCTCGGGCGCATCCGGCCGACCGGTAGCGCCAAGGCCCACCCTACGTCGGTAAGGGTCGCCTTCCCTGGACCGCTCATATGTTGGACGCTCTTTTGAGACGCCTCACTGCCCTGAATCGCCACGATCTTTCCCGCCCCCCGGCCTCTTCTTCCAAGACGCCCAGCAATCCTGCTCGGTTGTGGGCCCCTCGTGTCGGAGCCCCGCGCACGAGGGCTCAATCCGGCCCGGTGACCGAGTTTCGACCCCGTCGGCTGGGTCCCGCTCGATCCTCGCCAGGGTGGCAGGTGGTCATGAATTGATATAGGTCAAGACCGCGAGAACACGCCGGTGATCCCCGTCACTCGGCGAGAGGCCCAGCTTCAGGAAGATGTTGCTGACGTGCTTCTCCACGGCTCCGTCGCTCACGACGAGCTGCTTGGCGATCGCCGAGTTGGTGCGCCCCTCGGCCATCAGACCCAGGACCTCGCGCTCACGCGGCGTCAGATTGGCGAGGACGTCCTGCTTGCGGCTGCGCCCCAGGAGCTGGGCCACCACCTCGGGGTCGAGGGCGGTGCCGCCCCGGGCCACCCGCACCACGGCCTCGACGAACTCCCGCACCTCGGCGACCCGGTCCTTGAGCAGATAGCCGACGCCCCGGCTGGACCCGGCCAGCAGTTCGGTGGCGTACTGCTCCTCGACGTACTGACTCAGCACCAGGACGCCGATCCCCGGGTACTGCGCGCGCAGCGTGACCGCCGCGCGCACGCCCTCGTCGGTGTGGGTCGGCGGCATGCGCACGTCCGCCACCACGACGTCCGGCAGCTCGCCCTGGTCGGCGAGTTCCCCCACGGTCTTGACCAGTGCCACTCCGTCGCCGACTCCCGCGACGACGTCGTGCCCCCGGTCGGTCAGCAGGCGGGTCAGGCCCTCCCGGAGCAGTACCGAATCCTCGGCGATGACCACCCGCACCCTGTCCTCCACGACTCTGCAGCCCCCCGGGCCTCGTTGCTCCCCAGGCGCACGCGGTCCGCGCGCGCCCCGCGGCCCTGTGCGGGCCGCGGCGAATGTGCCCGCCCAGCATCTCAGCATCCGGCCGCGAATCCCGCGCCGCCAGGCAAAAACCCCCGACCCGGGGTGCGCGGGTCGGGGGGTGCGGGAGGGGCGCCGGGCGGACCGGTCAAGGAGGGAGTGCGGGGGTCAGGCGCGCCAGGGCAGCTCGGCCGTGATCGTCGTCGGGCCGCCGCGCGGGGAGTCGACGGCGAGGATGCCGTCCACCGCGTCGAGGCGCTCGGCGAGTCCCGCGAGGCCCGAGCCCGCCGTGACGTCGGCGCCGCCGCGGCCGTTGTCGGCGACCTGGAGCATGAGGCGGTCGGCGGTCCGCCACACCTCGACGGTGGCCCGGCTCGCGCCGCTGTGCTTGCTGACGTTCTGGAGCAGTTCGGAGACGGTGAAGTATGCGATGCCCTCGATCGCCGGGACCGGCCGGGCCGGCAGGTCCACCTCGACCTGGACGGGGACGGTGCAGCGGGAGGCGACGGAGGACAGGGCGGCGTCCAGACCGCGGTCGGTGAGGACGGCGGGGTGGATGCCGCGGGCCAGGTCGCGCAGTTCCTGGAGGGCGACCTTCACCTCGCCGTGCGCCTCGTCGACCATCCGGGCCGCGGCGTGCGGGTCCTCGGTCAGCTTCTCCTTGGCGAGGCCGAGGTCCATCGCGAGGGCCACCAGCCGGGCCTGCGCGCCGTCGTGCAGATCGCGCTCGATGCGGCGCAGGTCGGCGGCCGAGGTGTCGACGACCACACCGCGGTCGGACTCCAGCTCGGTGACGCGCTCCTCCAGCGGCGAGGGGCTGAGCAGCCCGACGACCATCACCCGGTCCAGTACGGCGAACCCGCGGATCAGCCACGGCACCGCCAGCGTGATCAGGAGGCCGACCGCGGAGGTCAGGGCGATCTCACCCGGCGAGTCGAGGTAGACGCTGTGGTGCTGGTCGCCGTAGAGCTGGAGCCCGGCCTGGCCGGCGTACATCGGGAAGACCCACTGCCACACCGGGTACGTGAACAGCATCCAGCCGGTCGCCCAGATCGGCAGCGTGGTGCAGAAGGCGAAGACCGCCCAGGGGAAGTGGATCAGCGAGTAGAGCAGGTGGCGCCAGGAGACGCCGCTCTTGAGGACCGCGCCGATCCACCCCATCAGACCGCCGCGCGAGCGCACCGGCTGCGGCTCGGCGACGTCGACCCCGAGCAGCGCCCGCGCCCGGGCCCGCTCCATCATGCCGAAGGCGCGGCAGCCCATGAGGGTGACGGCCATCAGCGGGATGCCGATGAAGGTGATCAGCAGGCCGGCGCTGAGCGAGACCGCGGTCACCGACCAGCAGAACAGCACGATGCTGATCGGCAGGCTGAGCATCAGATACCCGAGCTCGCGGAAGGTGCGGCCCTCGAAGGGAGCGCGCAGCACCGGCGGAAGCAGGTGCCGGCGCGGCCCGGACGACCGCGCCACGCCGTACCCGTAATCCGTGTCCATGGTCATCGGTCCGTCCTGTCCATTTCGGTGTGATGCGCGGGCGCCTGTCGCGCGCCGCCCCCTCTGTACTCAAGCCTGGCCGGTGCGGGCGCCGTGGACCATGCAGCCGGTCACCCTCTTGGGCCGGGGGTTTTCCCTACCCCCCGGCCGCCCGCCGGCCCCGTCAGTCCTTGGGACCCCGGTCGCGCCAGGGCAGTTCGGCCGTGACGACGGTCGGTCCGCCGACCGGGGATTCGAGCACGAGCAGGCCGTCCACCGCGCCCAGCCGCTCGGCGAGGCCGGCCATGCCGGTGCCCGCGTCGAGGCTCGCGCCGCCCACTCCGTCGTCCTCGACCTGGATCAGCAGCCGGTCCGCGCTGCGCCACACCTCGACCGAAGCGGTCCGTGCCCGGCTGTGCTTGCTGATGTTCTGGAGCAGTTCGGAGACGGTGAAGTAGGCGATGCCCTCGATGGCCGCGGCCGGCCGTCCCGGCAGGTCCACCCCCACCTTGACCGGCACCGTGCAGCGGGAGGCCACGGAGGACAGGGCGGCGTCCAGACCGCGGTCGGTGAGGACGGCGGGGTGGATGCCGCGGGCCAGGTCCCGCAGTTCCTGAAGGGCCAGCTTCACCTCGCCGTGCGCCTCGTCGACCATCACGGCCGCCGCGTCCGGGTCTTCGAGGAGCTTCTCCTTGGCGAGGCCGAGCCCCATCGCGAGGGCCACCAGCCGGGCCTGCGCCCCGTCGTGCAGGTCCCGCTCGATGCGGCGCAGATCGGCCGCCGCGGTGTCCACGACCACCCCCCGGTCCGACTCCAGCTCCGCGATCCGCCGCTCCAGGCTGTCGGACGGCGAGAGCAGGCCGCGCACCATCGTCCGGTCGGCGTTGGTCAGGCCGCGGGCGATGAAGCCGAGCACCGGCCACGCCACGAACAGCGAGACCAGCGTCACGACGAAGGTCAGGATCCCCCAGGGCAGCCGCACGAACTCGTACAGCACGTTGCGCCAGGCCACCGGGTCGCGCAGGCTCGTCCACAGCCAGGGGAAGAACCCGCCGTGCTTGGCGGGCCGCGCCGGGATCGGGGTGGGCTCCTCGACGCGCACCCCCAACAGGCCGCGCGCCCGGGCCCGTTCGGCCTTGCCGAGCTGGCGCGCGCCGAGCAGTCCGAGGGCGAGCAGCGGCAGACCGACCACGGTGACGGACAGGCCGATGCCGAGCGCCACCATGATCACGACGTAGAGGAAGCCGATCAGCGCCATCGGGAAGTTGGCCAGGAGGTGGGCGACCTCCTTCCAGGTCGCCCGCTCGTAGGCGAACCGCACCGCCGGCGGTGCGGCCGTCTCGTCACCGGTGGGGGCGCCCGGCTGTTCTGCTGCGTACCGCTGCTGGTCGCGGAGGGTCCTGGTCATGGTGCCAAGCCTGCCGGGCCGCGATCGGCGGCGCCATGGGGTGCCGCACCCTCTTGTACGGGGGAAAACCCCACCCCCGCGGCCCACACCGTGAGACGCGCCTGCCAAGGGCCGCCTTAGCAGGGCCTAGACTCCCGTCCGTACACAGCGTCGAACAGGGCGCGACGAGATCATCGAGGCCAGGGAGCGAGGGGCGCGACGTGCCGGAACCGACCGTGCGCCAGATGCCGGTGTTGGCCGGCGACTACTTCCACAGCTATTCGGTCGTCGGCCTGCTCGCCGTGGTCGGCGTGCTGTTCGTCGCCGTGGCCTTCGGGGCCGGGCGGCTGCTGCGGCCCGTGGTGCCGACGCCGGAGAAACTCCTCACGTACGAGTGCGGCGTCGACCCGGTCGGCGAGGGCTGGGCCCACACCCAGGTCCGCTATTACGTCTACGCCTTCCTGTACGTGATCTTCGCCGTCGACTCGATCTTCCTCTTCCCCTGGGCGACCGTCTTCGCGGCGCCCGGCTACGGCGCTGCCACCCTCGTCGAGATGTTCATCTTCCTCGGCTTCCTGGCCGTGGGACTGCTCTACGCATGGAAGAAGGGCGTCCTGGAATGGACGTGACGACTCCCGGATCCGCCGCACAGCCCGTGCCGCTGCCCGAGCCGAAGAGGCTGGGCGTGCTCTCGCGCCTGGCACCCGAGCCGATGAAGGTGGTCCTCAACTGGGGCCGCCGCTACAGCCTGTGGGTCTTCAACTTCGGCCTCGCCTGCTGCGCCATCGAGTTCATCGCGGCCTCCATGGCCCGCCACGACTTCATCCGGCTCGGCGTGATCCCCTTCGCGCCCGGCCCGCGCCAGGCCGACCTCATGATCGTCTCCGGCACGGTGACGGACAAGATGGCGCCCGCGGTCAAGCGGCTCTACGAGCAGATGCCCGAGCCCAAGTACGTCATCTCCTTCGGCGCCTGCTCCAACTGCGGCGGCCCCTACTGGGATTCGTACTCGGTGACCAAGGGCGTGGACCAGATCATCCCCGTCGACGTGTACGTGCCGGGCTGCCCGCCGCGGCCCGAGGCGCTGCTCCAGGGCATCCTCAAGCTCCAGGAGAAGATCGCCCGCGAGTCGCTCGGCGAGCGGTACGCGAACGCGCCCACCCCGGGCCAGCTGACCAGCGGGCTCGTCGCGGCCCCGCCGACCCCGGGGGAGGGCCGGGCGTGACCGCGTACGACAGCCTGCCCGACGGGGCCGCCGAGCTCTTCGGCGCCGGGGCCACGGCGGAGGAGGCCTACGGCCTGCTCACCGTCGACGTGCCCGCCGCCTCCTGGATCGCCGCCCTCGAAACCGCCCGGGACGAGCTGGGCTGCACCTACTTCGACTGGCTGAGCGCGGTCGACGAGCCCGGCACCGGATTCCGGGTCTGCGCGCACGTCGTCGCGCTCGGCGGGGGCCGGGTGCGGCGCCTGCTGGTGCGCACGACGGTGCCGCACGAGGAGCCCGTGCTGCCCTCCGCCATCGACGTCTACGCGGGCGCGGCCTGGCACGAGCGCGAGACCCACGAGATGTTCGGCATCGGCTTCACGGACCACCCGCACCTGGTGCCGCTGCTCCTGCCGGAGAACTTCGAGGGCCACCCCCTGCGCAAGGACTTCGTCCTCGCGGCCCGGGTCGCCAAGGCGTGGCCCGGCGCGAAGGAGCCGGGGGAGCCCGCGGCGGGCGCCGGGCACGCCGGCCCCAAGCGCCGCCAGATGCTCCCGCCCGGCGTCCCCGACCCCAACGAGTGGGGCCCCCTGAAGGGCCAGCTCCCCCCGGCCCCCGCCCGCCCGGCCCGCACCGCGCGCGCAGCGGGCGACCGTCCGGCCCGCGCGGCAGGCGACCGTCCGGTCCGGCGCGCGAGGAGCGTCACGGAGGGCTCGGCGTCCCAGTCGGCCCCGGAGGCGCCGGCGGCCCCTGAGGCATCGGCGACCCCGGAGGCTTCGGTGGCCCCTGCGGCCCCGGGGGCTCAGGTGACCCTTGAGGGGCCGGGGGGCTCGACGGCCCCTGAGGCTCCGGCGACCCCTGAGGCTCCGGGAGCGCCGGTGGCCCCTGAGGCATCCAGGGGCTCGACGGCCCCTGTGACCTCGCCGGTCCCGGCGGGGCAGGCGGACCCGGGTGCGCCCGCGGGCGCGGCGGGTGCGCAGAGCGCGGCGGTCGAGGCGGCCCCGGGTGAGCCCGGTGCCTCGGGCTCGGAGGCGCCCGCCCCGTCGGCGGACTCGGCCACCCCGAGTGCGTCCGCGGATGCGGGGGCGCCGGACGCCTCGGCGGCCCCGGCCCCGGCGGCCCCCGCCGTGCGTCCGCGGCGCAGTCGTAGCGCGAGCGAGGGCTCCGCGTCGCAGGCTCGGGCCGCCGCGCCGGAAGGCCCGCAGGTTCCCGAAGCCCCCCAGGTTCCGCAGGATCCCGAAGCCCCCCAGGATGCGGGTGCGGCGGGTGCGGCGGGTGCGGCGGGTGCGGCGGGTGCGGCCGGGGCGGGCGGCAGGGCCGGGGCACGGCAGGCCGGGGTGCCGGCGCGGACCCGCAGCACGGACGCCCCCTGGCACAACCCCCAACCCGCCTTCGCCGAAGAGGACCCCGAGGCGAAACCCGCCCCGGGCACCGGAACCGCCGAAGCCGAACCGCACGACCCCGCCGAACCGAACGACCCCGCCGAACCGAACGAGACCGACCCCACCGGAGGCGAGCCGCGTGAATGACGCACTCGACGTCGCCATCAGGCTGGTCGTCGTCTTCGTCGTGTTCCTGGTCCTCCCCCTCGTCGTCGGGCAGACCGAGCACAAGGTGATGGCGCACATGCAGGGCCGGCTCGGCCCGATGTACGCCGGCGGCTTCCACGGCTGGGCCCAACTCGTCGCGGACGGCGTGAAGTTCGCCCAGAAGGAGGACGTCGTCCCGGCCGCCGCCGACCGCCGGGTCTTCCAACTGGCCCCCGCCGTCGCCCTGTTGCCGTATCTGCTCGTGCTCGTGGCGATCCCGATCGGCCCGAGCGAGGGCGCGGTCGGACAGCTCGTCGACGCGGGGATCTTCTTCGTGCTCGCCGTGATGGGCGTGGGCGTGCTCGGCTCGCTCATGGCGGGCTGGGCATCGGCCAACAAGTTCTCGCTGCTCGGCGGATTGCGTACGGCCGCCCAGCTCCTCGCGTACGAACTGCCGATGCTGCTGGCCGCCGCCTCCGTGGCGATGGCGGCCGGGACCGTGTCGCTGCCCGGCATCCTGAACGCCTTCCACTGGTGGTGGCTGCCCTGGCAGATCGTCGGCGCCCTGGTCTTCTTCGTGGCCGGCCTCGCCGAGCTCCAGCGCCCGCCGTTCGACATGCCCGTCGCCGACTCCGAGATCATCTTCGGCGCGTACACCGAGTACACGGGTCTGCGCTTCGCGCTGTTCCTGCTCGCCGAGTACGCCGGCATCGTCGTCCTGTGCGGCCTGACCACCGTCCTGTTCCTCGGTGGCTGGCACGGCCCGTTCGGTGCCGACGGCCTCGGCTGGGTGTGGACCCTGCTCAAGACCGCCGTCCTCGCCTTCGTCGTGATCTGGCTCCGGGTCAGCTACCCCCGGCTCCGTGAGGATCAGCTCCAGAAGCTGGCCTGGACCACGCTCATCCCGCTCGCGCTCGCGCAGATCGCGCTCACCGGCATCGTGAAGGTGGCGATCAGCTAATGGCTGTCCCCGGTTCCGGCCTCGCCAAGGGCCTCGCTGTCACGCTCCGCACGATGACGAAGAAGACCGTCACCGCGCAGTACCCCGACGTACAGCCCGAACTCCCGCCCCGCAGCCGGGGCGTGATCGGCCTGTTCGAGGAGAACTGCACGGTCTGCATGCTGTGCGCGCGCGAGTGCCCCGACTGGTGCATCTACATCGACTCCCACAAGGAGACGGTGCCGGCCGCCGTCGAGGGTGGCCGCGAGCGCAGCCGCAACGTGCTCGACCGCTTCGCCATCGACTTCTCGCTCTGCATGTACTGCGGCATCTGCATCGAGGTGTGCCCCTTCGACGCGCTGTTCTGGTCCCCGGAGTTCGAGTACGCGGAGACGGACATCCACGAACTGACCCACGAGCGCGACAAGTTGCGCGAGTGGATGTGGACGGTTCCGGCCCCGCCCGCGCTCGACCCCGGCGCCGAGGAGCCGAAGGAGGTCGCCGCGGCCCGCAAGACCGCCGACAAGCTGGCCGCCGCCCAGGCCGCGGAGGCCGCCCGCCCCGAGGGAGGGAAGGCATGAGCGCCGCGCTCGCCTCGGCGGCCCTCACCGCCCCGCAGGGCTTCCTGTCGCCGACCGGGGTGGAGATCGCCTTCGTCCTCGTCGGCATCGCCACCCTCGGCGCGGCCGTCCTCACCGTCACCACCCGGCAGCTGGTGCACGCCGCCCTGTGGCTGGTCGTGGCGCTCGGCGGGCTGGCCGTCGAGTACCTGCTGCTCACCGCCGAGTTCATCGCCTGGGTGCAGGTGCTCATCTACGTCGGTTCGATCGTGGTGCTCCTCCTGTTCGGACTGATGCTCACCAAGGCCCCCATCGGCCGCTCCCCGGACGCCGACTCCGACAACCGCTGGGCGGCGCTCGCCGTCGCCGTCGCCGCGGCCGGCACCCTCGTCTGGGTCGTCGTGGACGGCTTCCGCACGAGCTGGATCGACCTGGACGGCGCCGCCCAGGGCTCCACCAAGGTGTCCGGAGAGATCCTGTTCCGGCACTGGGTGCTGCCCTTCGAAGCGCTGTCCGTGCTGCTCCTGGCCGCGCTGGTCGGCGCGATCGTGCTGTCCCGCAAGGGCGCCCCCGACGACGTGGCGGGCCCGGTCGACGCCCCCGCCGACCGTGAGACCCCCCGTGAGACGGAGTCGCGCTGATGCACCTCGCCTATCCCGCCGTGCTCGCCGTCCTCCTGTTCTGCACCGGTCTCTACGGGGTGCTCGCGCGGCGCAACGCGATCCTGGTCCTGATGTCCGTCGAGCTGATGCTCAACGCGGTCAACCTCAACCTCGTCGCCTTCGACGTCTGGCTGCGCGACAGCCTGCACGCGGGACAGGCGCTCACCCTGTTCACGATCGCCGTCGCCGCGGCCGAGATCGGCATCGGCCTGGCCATCGTGCTCGCGGTGTACCGCAACCGCGGCACCTCCGACATCGACCGGATCCGCGACACCGCCGAAGGCCCCGACCCCGACCTGGCCGACGCCGACGACCCCGCCGAACCCGAAGACCCCGCCGCCCCGGCACAGAAGGCTGAGGCCGCCGCGTGACCACCACGACCCTCGCCGTCCTCGTCCCGCTCCTTCCGTTCCTGGGTGCCGTGGCCGGCCTGCTGTTCGGCCGCCGGGCCCCCGGCTTCGTCCGCCCGCTCGCGGTGCTCCCGACGTTCGCCGCGTTCGTGCTCGCCGTCGTCGTCGCCGTCGACCAGGGCGGCGGCAAGGCCCTCGACGCGGCCACCCGCCTCACCCCGACCGGCTCCGTGCCGATCGAACTCGCCCTCCACCTGGACGGGTTCGCGGCCCTGGTCGCCGTCCTGGTCGGCCTGGTCGCCACCTGCGTACAGCTCTACTCGACGGGCTATCTGCGCGACGACCCGCGCTACACCTCGTACGCCGCGCTGGTCTCCCTGTTCACCTCCGCGATGCTGCTCGTCGTCTACTCCGGCGACCTGATGGTGCTCCTGGTCGGCTGGGAGGTCATGGGCATCTGCTCGTACTTCCTGGTCGGCCACTACTGGGAGACCCCCGAGGCGCGCGCCGCCTCCCTCAAGGCCTTCCTGGTCACCAAATTCGGTGACGTCCCCTTCCTGATCGGTCTGTTCGCGCTCGCCACGGACGCCGGTACGTTCCGGATCACCGGCGTCGTCCAGGCGGCCCTGACCGGCGGCATCGACCACCCCACCCTCATCGCGCTGCTGCTGCTCGCGGGCGTGGCCGGCAAGTCCGCCCAGTTCCCGCTGCACACCTGGCTGCCCGACGCGATGGCCGGCCCGACCCCGGTCTCCGCGCTGATCCACGCCGCGACGATGGTCGCCGCCGGCATCTACTTCGTGGCCCGGCTGCTGCCCGTCTTCGCCGCGTCGGCCGCCGCGATGACCGTGCTCGCGGTGATGGCCGCGATCACGATGGTGGGCTCGGGCCTCGCCGCCCTCGCCCAGGACGACATCAAGCGCGTCCTCGCGTACTCGACCATCGGCCAGCTCGGTTACCTCTCGGGCGCCCTGGCCGTCGGCGACCGCGGGGCCGCCGTCTTCCACCTCCTGTCGCACGGCGCCTTCAAGGCGCTGCTCTTCCTCGCCGCCGGCGTGGTCATCCACGCGACCGGCACCAACTCGCTGACCGCCATGTCCCGCATGGGCGGCCTCGCCAAGCGCATCCCCGACGCGTACTGGACGATGACCGTCGCCCTGCTCGCGCTCGCCGCGATCCCTCCCTTCGCCGGCTTCTTCTCCAAGGAGGCCGTCCTGTCGGCCGCCGAGCACACCGCGCTCGGCGAGAGCCGGGTCGCCCCGGCCGGCGCCGGCTGGACCGTCCTGATCGCCGGGCTCCTGGCCGCGCTCCTGACCGCCGCGTACGCGATGCGCCTGTGGCTGCTCGCCTTCCGCGGCCGGGGAGCAGAGGCCCCGGACCACGGCAAGCAGCCCGTCGTCATGAACGCCGTCCTGTGGGTGCTCGCCATCCCCTCGATCGCCTTCGGACTCACCACCGGCTACCTCGGCGACTGGTTCGACGGACGCGCCCTCACCCCGGCCGCGACCACCGCCGTGCTCTCCACGGGTGTCGCCCTGGTCGGCGGTCTGGTCACCTACGCCGCCTGGCGCCACACCTCCGCGCTCGCCGCCCGCACCCCGATGGGCGCCGTCGCCGCCCACCCCGAGGGCGACGGCGGCCGGGTCGAGGAGGAGGCCATCGCCAGCCACACCGAGGTCTACGGCTCCATTGCCTCCGCCCACGACCCGGCCGACCCGGGCCGCCTCCTGCTCGGCCCGCTGCACCGGCACGCGGTGAGCGGCTTCCACCTGGACGCCGTCTACCACGCCCTGTTCGTGCGCCCCGTCCTGGCCGCGGCCGAGCTGGTCCGCTTCCTGGACCGCGAGGTCGTCGAGACGTACGTACGCGCCGCGGCGGCCGGGCCGCGCTGGCTCGGCCGGGCCGTGCGGGGCGCGCAGAACGGCAATGTGCAGAGCTACCTCAGCGCGCTGCTGGCCGGCTCACTCGTCCTGGCGGCCGCCGTGGTCGTCCTTGCCAACGTCACCGCGGGGTCCTGAGCCGTGATCGATATCAGCGAGTCCGTGATGCAGTTTCTTCTGGCGTTCATCGTCGTCGTCCCCCTGATCGGCGCGGTCGCCGCGCTGCTGCCCGCCCCGCCCGGCCTCAAGGGCAAGGGCCCCGACCAGGCCGTGCTGCGCCACGGTGTGACCGTGACCGGGGTGATCCTGCTCGCCGCGATCGTCCTCGCGCTCGGCTTCGACCACGGCCACCCGTCGCGGATGCAGGCCACGACGGACATCCAGTGGATTCCGGCGCTCAACGTCCACATCCACCTCGGCACCGACGGCATCTCCCTCCCCCTTCTGGTCCTGACCGCGCTGCTGACCTTCCTCTGCGCGCTCTACAGCAAGTACAAAATGCCTGCGGGCCCGTCCCCGAAGGCGTTCGTCGCGCTCCTGCTCGTTCTGGAGTCCGGCACCCTCGCCACCTTCGCCGTCCTCGACCTCGTACTGTTCTTCCTCGCGTTCGAGATGGTCCTCATCCCGATGTACTTCCTCATCGCCCGCTGGGGCGGCGCCGAAAGGGCCGCCGCCGCCTGGAAGTTCATCCTCTACACACTGCTCGGCTCGGTCGTCATGCTGCTCGGCCTGCTCCTGATCGGGCTCAAGACGGGCACGTTCGACATGGTGGCACTCGCCACTGACAACGGCCGGGGCCTGACCACATCCGTGCAGGTCGTCGCCGTTCTGGCGATCGGGATCGGGCTCGCGGTCAAGACCCCGATGTTCCCGCTGCACAGCTGGCTCCCGGACGCCCACACCGCGGCCCCGACCGTCGGCTCGGTGCTGCTCGCGGGCGTGCTCCTGAAGATGGGCACCTACGGGTTCGTCC
This sequence comes from Streptomyces sp. NPDC048111, assembly GCF_043202815.1. Classification (NCBI taxonomy): domain Bacteria; kingdom Bacillati; phylum Actinomycetota; class Actinomycetes; order Kitasatosporales; family Streptomycetaceae; genus Streptomyces; species Streptomyces sp. NPDC048111. The sequence goes on along the minus strand of NZ_JBIDBD010000014.1, from coordinate 143,474 downwards.
GCATCGTGCTGCCGATCGCGCCGCACGGCATGCACACCTTCGCGCCCTACCTGGCCGCGTTCGCCGTCGCCGGGATCATCTACGGATCCCTCGCCTGCCTCGCCCTCGCCAAGCAGGGCAACAAGGGCGACCTGAAGCGGCTCATCGCGTACTCCTCCGTCGGGCACATGGGCTTCGTGCTGCTCGGCATCGCCTCGATGACCCCGACCGGCGTGAACGGCGCGCTGTTCGCCAACATCGCCCACGGCCTCATCACCGGCCTGCTGTTCTTCCTGGTCGGCGCGCTCAAGGACCGGTACGGCACCGCCGACCTCGACACCCTGGCCGGTGCCACCGGAGCCGCCCTCTACGGCCGGGCCCCCCGCCTGGGCGGGCTGCTCGCCTTCGCCGCGGTCGCGTCCCTCGGACTGCCCGGACTCGCCGGATTCTGGGGCGAGATGCTCGCCATGTTCGGCGCGTTCGACCCCGCGGCGGGCCTCAGCCGGCCCGCCTACCTCACCTTCGTGGCCATCGCGGCCGTCGGCACCCTGCTCACCGCCGCGTACCTGCTGGTCGTCGTGCGCCGGGTCTGCATGGGCGGCAAACCGGCCGACGGGCCCGAGCTCGCCGACGTCCGGGGCTACGAGTTCGCCGCCTGGAGCCCCCTGGTCGCGCTCACCGTCCTCGCCGGGCTCTGGCCCGCCGCCCTCCTCGGCCTGACCGACCCGGCCGTCCAGAAGCTCCTCGCAGGAGGCAAGTCGTGACCCCCGACGTCACCGCCGCGGCGGCCGGCACCGCGAGCCTGGTCCAGTCCGTCGACTGGGTCGCCGTCGCGCCGCCCCTGATCGCCGCCGCGGTCGCGCTGGTCGTCCTGCTCGCCGACCTGTTCCTGCCCCCCGCGCGCAAGCCCCTGCTCGGGTGGCTCACCCTCGCGGGCCTGCTCGGGGCGCTCGCCTCGCTGGCGCCGCTGCGCACCGGCAGCCGCTCGACGTTCTGCCTGACCGCCAACCCGGACGCGTGCAGCTACACCGTCGACCAGTTCGCCTTCGTCATCCAGGTCCTGGTCCTCGGCGGCGCCCTGCTGACCGCGCTGCTGTCGATGAAGGACACCGAGGAGCGGCTTCCGGCGGGCGAGTTCTGGTTCCTGCTGCTGTCCTCGGCGGCCGGCGCGGCCCTGCTGCCCGCCGCCCGCGACCTGGCCACCCTCGTGGTCGCGCTCGAAGTCGCCTCGCTGCCGGCCTTCGCGCTCGTCGGTCTCAAGCGCGGCGACCGGCTGTCCTCCGAGGCGGCCCTGAAGTTCTTCCTGTCGTCGGTCACCGCGACCGCCGTGATGCTGCTCGGCGTCAGCTTCGTGTACGCGGCGACCGGCACCCTGCACCTCACGGAGATCGCCACCAAACTGGCCACCACCCCGGGCCAGCTGGGCACCGTCGCCAAGACGGGCGTGGTGCTGACCCTCGTCGGCTTCGCCTTCAAGACGGCCGCGGCGCCCTTCCACTTCTGGGTGCCGGACACCTATGTGGGCGCGCCGCTGCCCGTCGCCGCCTACCTCTCCGTGGTCGGCAAGGCGGTCGGCTTCTCCGGGCTCATCCTGGTGACGGTCGTCGCGTTCCCCGCGTACGCGGACGTGTGGGGCCCGGCGCTCGCGGTCCTCGCCGCCCTGACCATGACGCTCGGCAACGCGGCGGCCCTGCGGCAGTCCGTCACGCGGGCCCACAGCGCGGTGCGGCTGCTCGCCTGGTCCTCGGTGGGGCAGGCCGGCTACCTCCTGGTGCCGATCGCGGCCGCCGCCTACTCCAGCGACAGCAAGGTCGGCGCGACCGTCGCGTACGCCCTGATGTACGCCGTGGTCAACCTCGGCGCCTTCGCGGTCGCGGCCCTCGTGGCCCGGAGCCGGCCCCTGAACCGCCTCACCGACTACCGGGGCCTGTACGCCGAGCGCCCGCTCGCCGCGCTCGCGCTCGCCTTCTTCCTGCTGTGCCTGGCCGGTCTCCCGCCGGGCATCATCGGCCTGTTCGCGAAGGTCACCGTCTTCTCGGCGGCCGTCGACGCGGGCCTCGGCTGGCTCGCGGTCGTCATGGCGGTGAACGTGGTCATCGCCCTCTACTACTACCTGCGCTGGACCGCGCTCCTGTTCCGCACGCCGGAGCCCGCCGGGGCCGGCCAGGAGGCCGAGCGCCCCGCACGGGTGCGCGTCCCCGTCCCCCTCACCGCGGCCATCACCCTGACCGCGCTCGTCGGCGTCGTCCTGTCGGGCCTACCCCAACTCGCCCTGCACTTCGCCTCGGTGACCCTGTTCTGAGCGGCCCGGTTTGATGTGGACGCCCTCCAGAGGGCAGGGTCGTACGCGCGCGCCCGGCCGGGTAAGCGCGTACGAGGGCGACACACATCAGGGAGCAGAGCGGTGCTGAGCGGGTTCAAGGACTTCATCCTGCGCGGGAACATAGTGACGATGGCCGTCGGTCTGGCGGTCGGTTCGGCCTTCACCGCGGTGGTCACCGGGTTCAGCACCGCGTTCATCACCCCGCTGATCGGCCTGGCCACCCGCTCCACCGGCGACTTCAGCGCGGCGACCTTCACCGCCGAGGGCGTCACGTTCCCCTACGGCAAGTTCGTCGGCGCGGCCATCGCCTTCGTGATCACCGCCGCGGTGCTCTACTTCGTGGTCGTCGTGCCCATGATGAAGGTGCAGGCCCGGTTCGACCGCAAGGACAAGCCGGTCGACATCAAGGCCGCCCTGCGCGACTGCCCCCGCTGCTTCTCGCAGATCCCCGGCATCGCCAGCCGCTGCTCGTACTGCACGAGCGAGATCGAGCCCGACCCGCAGGCCCTGGAGATGGCCGGGCTGCCCGCCCCGCGCTGATCGTCCCCGTACGGCGTAACGCGCCCTCCAGCGCGCACAAGGGAACCAGCGTCCTCCGCCTGGCGTTGACCAGTACGGGAGAGTCCACTGGAAAGTGGAAGGACCACCAGCGCAAGGCTCCCGCCGCACCACTTGGAGGGCGTACCGTGCACCGCCGGCACAACGGGCTGAGGACCGCCGTCCTCCTCGGAGGACTGTCCGCGCTCATCATCGTCATCGGCAGCTTCTTCGGCCGCGCGGGGCTGATCGTCGCGCTCCTGGTGGCGCTGGGCACCAATGCCTACGCGTACTGGAACAGCGACAAGCTGGCCCTGCGTGCCATGCGGGCACGTCCGGTCAGCGAATTCGAGGCCCCGGCGCTGTACCGCATGGTCCGCGAGCTCTCGACGCAGGCCCGCCAGCCGATGCCCCGCCTCTACATCTCGCCCACCCAGGCCCCCAACGCCTTCGCGACCGGCCGCAACCCGCGCAACGCGGCCGTGTGCTGCACGGACGGGATCCTGCAGATCCTGGACGAGCGCGAGCTGCGGGGCGTGATCGGGCACGAGCTGAGCCACGTCTACAACCGGGACATCCTGATCTCGTCCGTCGCCGGCGCGCTGGCCTCGGTGATCATGTTCCTGGTGAACTTCGCGTGGCTGATCCCGGTCGGCCGCTCCAGCGACGACGAGGGCCCCGGCATCTTCGGCATGCTGCTGATCATGATCCTGGGCCCCTTGGCCGCCTCGGTGATCCAGCTCGCCATCAGCCGCTCGCGCGAGTACGAGGCGGATGCCTCGGGCGCCCAGCTCACCGGCGATCCGCTGGCCCTGGCCAGTGCGCTGCGCAAGCTCGACGCGGGCACCAAGCAGCTGCCGCTGCCGCCCGAGCCCCGCATCGAGACGGCGAGCCACATGATGATCGCCAACCCCTTCCGCCCCGGCCAGGGCGTGTCCAAGCTCTTCTCGACCCACCCGCCCATGGCGGAACGCATCACCCGACTCGAACAGATGGCAGGTCGCCGCCCATGAAGACAATCCTGAACATCATCTGGCTGATCCTGTGCGGGTTCTGGATGTTCCTGGGCTACCTGCTGGCGGGCGTGCTGCTCTGCATCACGATCATCGGCATCCCGTTCGGCATAGCGGCCTTCCGGATCGGTCTCTACGCCCTCTGGCCGTTCGGCTACACCGTCGTGGACCGGCGGGGCGCGGGCGCGCCGTCCTGCGTCGGCAACGTGCTGTGGCTGGTCCTGGCGGGCTGGTGGCTGGCGCTGGGCCACATCGTCACCGGCATCGCCCTGTGTGTGACGATCATCGGCATCCCGCTGGGCATCGCCAACTTCAAGCTGATCCCGGTGTCGTTGCTGCCCGTGGGCAAGGAGATCGTCTCGTCCGACGAGCCCTTCGCCGCACGCTGAGCCGGTCGCCGGTCGCCGGTCGCCGGTCGCCGGTCGCCGACCGCCGGCCCGACCCGGCCCAACCCGAACCGGCCGGGCCCGACCTGGCCCGGCCGGTGCCGAGGGTTCTGTGTCCCGTGCCGCATCCCGACCTGCGGCGCAACCGCCCGCGCGGCCGCGGCGTCCTTCCGTACGAACCGAATGGTTGCGGGGTTACGCAAGACGGCAGATGCCCCGCTGTGCGCGGACGTACGAAAGGCAGGTCCCGGCATGGGCATCGTCAGCTGGATCATCCTCGGCCTGCTCGCCGGGGCGATCGCCAAGATCCTGCTCCCCGGGCGCGACCCGGGCGGCCTGATCGGCACCACCCTGATCGGCGTGGCGGGAGCCTTCGTGGGCGGCTGGATATCGGCCCGCTGGCTGGACCGGCCGATCGCCAACCACTTCTACGACGGGGCCACTTGGGGCGCGGCGATCGGCGGCTCGCTGGTGCTGCTGATCATCTACCGCATCCTGTTCGGTCATTCACGCAGCCGCTGATGAACGGCGCGGCACCGTACGGCAGTCGAGGGCGCCCCTCAGGCCAGGCCGGTGTCGCGCAGGGTGATGTTGAGCCGGCCGCGGGCGAGACCCGTGGCCGGCTCACCCGTTCCCGGCAGCACCTTGGGTACGCCGTGGTAGGCGAACCGGGAGGGCCCGCCGAAGACGAACAGGTCGCCGGAGACCAGCTCCACATCGGTGTAGGGCCGTCCGCGGGTCTCGGGGTTGCCGAACCGGAAGACGCAGCTGTCCCCGATGCTGAGCGAGACGACCGGCGCACCGGACTTCTCGTTCTTGTCCTGGTGCAGCCCCATCTTCGCGGCGCCGTCGTAGAAGTTGATGAGCGCGGTGTCCGGGCGATAGCGCTCGGCCGCAGCAGCGTCCCCGTACGCGGCGGCCACCGCCGAGCGCCCCAACTCGCCGAGCCAGTCGGGGAACGGGGCCGGCGGCAGCCCGTTCACATCGCCCGCGGTCCTGGTGTACCGATAGGGCTGCCAGTGCCATCCGACACACACGGTCTGCACGGACATGACCCCGCCGGCCGGCAGCACGGTCCGGTGGATCGGGACGGGGCCCCTGGCCCACTCCCGGCAGACGGTGACGAGTTCGCGCTGGCGCTCCAGGGACAGCCACCCCGGCACATGGACCGCGCCGGGCGCCACCTCGACCCGTTCGGGCCGGGGCAGCCGGAACAGTCCCCCGCTCACCGCGCGCGGACGCCTTCGAGCCCGAGCAGCACCTGCTTGCGCTCCAGGCCGCCGGCGTAGCCCTTCAGCGAGCCGTCGGAACCGATCACCCGGTGGCAGGGCCGCACCACGAGCAGCGGATTGCGCCCGATCGCGGTGCCCACGGCCCGCACCTTCACCGAGGAGGCGCCGATCCGCCGGGCGATCTCACCGTACGAGACCGTCGTCCCATAGCTGATGGCCTCCAGCTCGGCCCAGACCTGGCGCTGGAAGTCGGTGCCGGGGGCGCCGGCCGCGTACTCGACGTCGAAACGGGTCAGCTCCCCGGCGAAGTACGCCTCCAGCTGGGCGGCGACCCCGGCGAAGGCGCCGGGCGCCCGCCGCCACCCGTCCCGGACGACGGCACCGCCCTTCTGCTCCGGCACGGAGAGCGAGACCAGCGCGGTCCCGCCCGGCGCGGTGGCGGACTCCTCCCCGACGAGCAGGAGCTCGCCCAGGGGGCTCTCAAGGGTCGCGTAGACAGTCATCGCACTTTCCTTCCTTGCGTACGACATCGAGTCTGCGACCCCGGAGGCGGCGGCGCTGGCGGAATTCGGACACTACGTCCGGGGGCGGGGGAGGGGTCAGCGGTAGTTCACGAACTGGATGGCGAAGTCGAAGTCCTTGCCCTTGAGCAGGGCCTGGACGGCCTGGAGGTCGTCGCGGCTCTTGGAGGAGACGCGGAGTTCGTCGCCCTGCACCTGCGCCTTGACGCCCTTGGGGCCCTCGTCGCGGATGACCTTCGCGACCTTCTTGGCGTTCTCCTGCGAGATGCCCTCCTCGATGGAGGCGAAGATCTTGTACTCCTTGCCGGACAGCTGGGGCTCGCCCGCGTCCAGCGACTTCAGGGAGATGCCGCGCTTGATCAGCTTGGTCTCGAAGATGTCGAGGATCGCCTTGACCCGCTCCTCGCCGTTCGCCTGCATCAGGATCTTCTCGCCGGACCACGAGATCGAGGCGTCCGTGCCCTTGAAGTCGTAGCGCTGCGAGATCTCCTTCGCGGCCTGGTTGAGGGCGTTGTCGACCTCCTGCCGCTCGACCTTCGAGACGATGTCGAAACTGGAGTCGGCCATGTCCTGTGGCTCCTTGGTTCGGGTGTGTGTCGGGTGCGCACGAGCCCTGCGGCCGCACGCGCGGCGACCCGGCCCCACTGCCGAACCACCGCCCCAAAGCCTAGTCACCCCGTGCCCGCCCCCGTGCTGATCAATGGGGTGGCGAAGCACCCCTGGGCATCGGGTATCGTTTACGTCGTTGCCACGGAGCACCGCCGAAAAGCGGGAACCGGGCGACATCCCATGGCGGTGTGCCCGAGTGGCCAATGGGAACGGACTGTAAATCCGTCGGCTCTGCCTACCCAGGTTCGAATCCTGGCGCCGCCACACTGGGTGAAACCCCCGGTGACCTGAGAAGGTCACCGGGGGTTTCTGCGTTGCTTGGGGCGAAGACGATGTGTGCCGTACCGGTCCTGCCGGGCGGTCGCTGCTTCGAGAGCAGCATTGCGGCGACTGGAGCGGGGCCTCGGAAGACTGTGGGCAGGTGCAGGCCTACAGCGGTAGCAGAGCGCATCCGCTTGGGATGCGTCGGCTTGGCCTATCCAGGTTCAAATCCTGGCGTCGCCACGCGGAGGAAGGCCCCTGGTGACCCGCGGAATCGCACGTCACCAGGGATGTGGTCGGGCTAGGGGTTACTCGCCATAGGGCCGCCACTGGACGGACCGGCGGATCGCCGCTCGCGCGCCCCACCACCAGGTGAGGACAGCCAGAACGGCCAGCGCGGCGGCTGTGACGCCGAGAATGCTGCCGGAAAGTTCGATGCCGTCGGCCGCTCGTTCCTGGGGTGCAGCCAGCCACGTCGCCGCGATGCCGCTCGTGACGATCGCGGCGAGCAGCGGCACGAGCAGTGCCCAGGCGGCGGCGGAGTAATAGACCTTCCGGCGGCCGGTGAGAACGCTCAGCGGGGCGAGGTTGCGACTGAACCCCATGAATTCGGCGAGGTTGGCCAGCGCGACGGCGAGGGCGACGATCAGCACGCCGGGTACGCCGAAGAACAGGACCCATCTGCCGTGTGCGACGGTCTCCTTGGCGCCCACGAGCCATCCGCTGCCGGGTGTCTCGGCAGTGACGGCGCCGAGCGGCAGGGTGTTCCTGAGGAGCTGCTTGATCTCCTCCTGGGGCACGGCCTTTCCGTCCGCGGATACCAGGACGTATTTTTCGGGCGCTCTTGCCGACTGCACGGGCTGCGCAGCTGCCTGCCGCACTTCGAAGTGGTCCACCACTGGGCTGATCCAGCGCAGGGTTTCGACGAGGCGCTGATCCGCTGTGCGGGACGAGACGGTCTGCGGCTGCGACGAGCAGGTGAGGCGTACGGCTCGCAGGGCTTGGCAGGGGCCCTGAATCCGAGCCGCGGCAGAGGAACTCGGACGCTCAGGGCGGTAGATGGCGAGCGTCTCCACCCCGGTCGGCAACCGGTCGAGGAGGGAGCCGACCTGGTTCGGGGTGAGCTGGTCGGTGACTTTCATCAGCAGCACACGGTCACCCACCCGGTCCGCCGTGGCCTGGGCCGCCCGCGCGTTCTCTCCGAACTGGGCGTTCTTCAACTGCACTTGGCTGACGAGTATGAGAGCTATGCCGATGCCTGCGACCAGGCGGGCGGTCACTCCCGGGTGGGCGGCTGTGTGCCGCCCGGAGACAAGCGCCCCGGTGTCTCCGGTACGCCGTGACCAGCGGGCCAGCCGTGGGCCGAGGGCGGCGGCACCGACCGCGACCGTGCACGGCAGGGTCGCCATGACTGCCACCACGCCCGTGTTGTAGAGCTGCATCCGGAGAGATGAGTACTCCTCCGGATCCAGCGTCGCCGGGCCCCAGACCGTCGCGAAGATCAGTACCGGGCAGGCCAGGGCGGCCCACTGAACGAGTCGGCTTCGGTGTGCGGCCAGCCGCGTCGAGCGGGCCTTGCGTCGCTTGGCCGGGCGGTGCACGAAGCAGACCAGGACGAGGAGCACCGCGGCGGCTGCGATTCCTGCGGTCGCGATCGCTTCCCACCAGCGTCGCAGGTCCACCGAAGACAGCCAGTAGTTGATCCAGGGCAGCCGGACATCGCCGTACGCCATCGCACCGAGTGCTGGGAGGATGCCCAGCCCCGCGCCCGCCGTCACCGGCAGTGCGGCCTCGCCGAGGTTGAGCAGCGCGCGGTGCTGCCGACCGCCGCCGAGCGCGCTGACCAGTGCCGTGCGCCGGTCCCGCTCCGCTGAGCCCATGCGTACCGCTACGAGGATCAGTACGGCGGCAGGCAGCAGGATCAGGTAGAGGGCGGTCAGGAGACGTCCGCGGTCGGCGATGAACATCTTGTCGCCCGTGACCGCGCCGTCACCGAAGCCGACAATGGGAAGGAACCTCTTCTCGTTCAACTGCCGGTCGGTGGGGTTGACGTAGGCATAGCGCTCACCGGGGCTGGCGAGACCCTCGACACGGATCTCTCCGATGGTCCTGCCGTACCGGTCCGGAGTGCCCGCGCTGTCCAGTGCCCTGGCCAGAGCCGGCGACAGCAGCACCTCTCCCGGTCCGGGCCAGTGGTCAACGCCAGGCGGCAGCGGCATGCTCGGGGACTGAGGGCGGATGTAGACGAGGCTGAACTGGCGCCCTCCGAGATCGTCGAAGTCAGGGTTCGCCAGGGCCACCGTGGGCTCGTCGGGGTGGGCGTCGTGGTACTGCACACCGCGGTCAGCCGTTCGGCGATCGATGCCGTCATACGCGGCAAACGTCGCCGCCACGGCCGACAGGCAGAGCGCGAGTACCGCGGTCGCCAACAACAGCGCGACAGCCCGTACTTGCCCGCCACCGACCCGCCTGCCCGCCGCCCGGCCCATCCGCAGCAACTGCCACGCGAGCGAACGCCGTTTCATGGCCTCACCGCCGGGCCGTGCGGTACGAACCTGGCGTTCCTCAGCTCGACGTGCACATCGGCACGCTCGGCCACCTCGGGATCGTGCGTGACCACGACCAGTGCGCATCCCCAACGTTGGGGCACCTCGAACAACAGCTCCGCCACGCTGTCCCGGGTCGCGGCATCAAGCGCCCCGGTCGGCTCGTCCGCCAGCAGCACCGCGGGTTCATTGACCAGCGCCCTGGCCACAGCCGCGCGCTGCCGCTCCCCGCCCGAGAGCTGTCCGGTCGGCACCCCGCTGTAAGGAACGCCCAGTTCCCTCAACAGGCGCTCCGCCTGCTCGTACGCTTGCTGAGAAGGTGCCCCGGCCAGCAGCGCGGCCAGCGCGACGTTCTCCACCGGGGTCAGTTCCGGCAGCAACTCGCCGAACTGGAACACGACGCCGATGTGCTGGCTGCGGTGACGCTCAAGGGCCCGTTGCCGCATCCTCGCGACGTCCAGGCCCGCCACTTCGACCGTTCCTTGCGACGGCCGGATCAGTCCCAGCACACACCCCAGGAACGTGCTCTTCCCGCTGCCGCTCGGCCCCGTGACCGCAGCGGAGTTCCCAGCCCGTACCTGAAGGTCCACGCCGTCCAGGAGCACCCGGTCAGCCACTTGATAACGCAGCCCACTGACATTCAACACAGGCCCGCCCGCAGCCACTTCGCCCCTACCCCGCCGCCCCACGGAACCCTCTCTTGTTATTGCATGTGCCACCGCACTGGGCGGGAAGAGCCCCTCATCTGCACCCTTCCCGCCTTGCTTGCCGATGGGAGAAAAACCGGGCGGCTGAGGTGTCAGACCGCCCGGAATATCAGCCGCGCTCCCAGCGGGCGCACTCGTCATCGTTGTCCGGCACCCAGTTGCAGGCACGCAGATTGGTGACCTGGCCGCCCTTGTTGCTGTAGGCGCGGTTGTCGACGATCCCCGTCTTGTTCCACAGGGTGTAGTAGCTGCTCGGGTCCGTGGTGCGGTAGTAGTTCGCGAATCCCTTCACGCCCGTCTTGTGGGCCTCCACCGCGACCTGAGTGTCGCTTGCCTGCGTCCACGCGCCCATCTTGCCGCTCGGCGAGTAGCTCTCGAACGCGGCCGACGCCGGCGACGCTCCGACCAGTGCGGCGCCTGCGACGACAAGCCCCACGATTGCCTTCTTCATTTCTTACCCCTCCCCTGTTGAAGGCTCGGCCCCCTGCCGTGCCTTCTTGATCAGGCCACAACGTAAAGACCATTCAGGTGTGCGGGCAACCTTCTTTGCGACTCGCGCGGCCGAAACAACCTCATCCCGAGAAGCGGACGCCATCCGGGATTCCAGTAAAGGCAAGGTAAGTTCTCTGTAAACCTGGGAAGCGGATCGATGTATTGCTGGCCTGTTCTGGCCCATCTTCCACGTCATTCGGGCGCATCTTTTCGACACGCCGATCATTCCCGGCCACTTGCCATGCCTGGGCACGCGTATCTGCCCTGCGTCGGAGCCATCGCGCGATCCGGGCGCCGCGGGGGATACCTGTCGTCTGGATCAGCGGTCAGCCCGATGGCCGCTCGCCCCGGTACGGGATCCATCCGAACCCCTTGGACGGAGCGTTCGAAGCCCGTGGCGATCGGCTGGCTGTGCGGCGACTCGGAAAGGGCCGGGCTTGGCGGTTCTCCGCAACCAGGTATGCGCCGTTTTCGCGCTGAAGCTCGGCCGGATCGATGAACCCCTCCGGGTCCCAGCCGGCCATCGCTGCCTGGTAGCCGGCGAACTCAAAGAGCAGCTCATGGAGTTGCGCCCCGAGTTCGATCAACTCGGCTGCGGTCAGGAGAAGGAGGGCGGCGGCTGCTCTTCAGCCGTGGGGTATGCCCGAGCAGCTTTCGTCCGGAGCACGGCATGCCAGACGCAGACGGCAGCGGGTGACGCCCGCCGTACGGGTGCCCCGGCGCACCGGAGACGGTGGCGGCCGCCTACAGTCGCGGGGCCCGGCCCGAGGGGGACCGGCGGAGTTGGCGAGGGGATGCGGGATGCGCGTGCGGTGGGCTGTGGTGGCGGGGGCCGGGCTGGCGGGGCTTCTGCTGTCCGGGTGCGGGGGTTCCGGCGAGGCCGCGCCCGCGGACGCCGGCACGCTCCTCGATGCGGCGGATCCCGCTCCCCGCTCCGCCCAGCTGCGCGCGACCTCGTTCCAGGACGGTGCCCAGGTCTACCTCGCCCAGGGCCGGATCAACCTCGGCGCGGGGCTCACCGGGCGGCTGACCGACGAGGTCAAGGGGCATCCGGGCGAGGACGTCGTGATGACGGCGGCCCACGTCTACCGGCGCCCCACGGCCGGTGGCTCCTGGCAGCTGTTCGACGCGTCCACGGCGGAGGGCGGCATACCGACCGGCAACCTGCCCGGCTACGCGCGCCTCCTCCTCGACCACGGGGCGCGTGCCGTGGCGGGCGACGACGAGGGGACCGGCCCGACGCGGCGGCTGTCCGCCCGGATCACGCCCGCGGACCTCAAGGAGGTCGACCCGGTCGCCGGCGGTCACCTCGACGGGATCGCGTCCGTGGCGAGCGACGTCTGGGTCGACGGCAAGGGGCGGGTCGTCCACGTGGAGCAGGCGTTCTTCGCGCCCGACGGCTCATCGGTCAAGAACGTCCTCACCCTGCGCGACTTCGGTGCACCGGTGGAGGTCACCGCCCCCAAGTCCTGAGCCCGGGGCGCCGGGCGGCTCAGTTGCCCGCCACGCCCTTCACCGCCACCGTCACCGGCGCCGAGCCGCTGATCAGTTCCAGGGTCAGGCCCGCCGTCGCGGGCGAGTCGACCAGTTCGGCCAGGACGGCGGCCACGTCGTCGCGGGGGATCGTGCCGCGGCCCGTCGAGGCGGCCAGGGTCACCAGGCCCTTGCCCGCGTCGTTCGTCAGCATGCCGGGGCGCAGCACCGTCCAGTCCAGGTGGGGGCGGGAGCGCACGGCGTCGTCGGCGGCGCCCTTCGCGCGGAGGTAGGCGTCGAAGACGTCGTCGCCCTGGTGGGCGGAGTCCGCGCCCATCGAGGACACGATCACGTACCGGCGTACGCCCGCCCGTTCCGCGGCGTCGGCGAGCAGTACGGCCGCCCCCCGGTCCACCGTCTCCTTGCGCGCGGCGTCGCTGCCCGGGCCCGCGCCCGCCGCGAACACCACCGCGTCCGCGCCCTGGAGCGCCCGGGCGACCTCGTCCACCGCGGCGGACTCCAGGTCGAGGACGACCGGTTCCGCGCCCACCGCGCGCAGGTCGTCCGCCTGCTCGGGCCTGCGGATGATGCCCGCCACCTCGTCGCCGCGCGCCGCCAGCAGGCGTTCGAGCCGCAGCGCGATCTGACCGTGTCCTCCAGCAATGACAATGCGCATGGTCACGACGGTACGCGGAGATGAGACCGCCCGCCCGGGAGCGACCCCGCTCCGCCGGGCTCGGTCCACCCGCCCGCGCCTCAGCCCGCTTCCCCGCGCCCCGCCTCCGCGCGGCCCTGGCGGGGCAGGTCGAGGGCGACGGCCGCGGCCGAGTCGCAGTACTCGCGCACCGCGCTCGTGCGGGCCACCACCCGGCCGCGGTGGATGACGATGCGGCTGTAGGCGAGCGAGAGGACGCCCGCGATGCGTTCACCGCGCACGGCGAGCAGCTCGGCGGGGAACCCCGCCTCGACCCGCACCACCGGCAGGCCCATCGCGGCGCGGGCCACCGAGCTGACCGCGGCGTAGGCGTCCTCGGGGCGCATGCCCGCCTGGGAGGCGAGGAGGTAGGCGGCCTCCAGGGGGTCGCCCCGCCCGACCGGGTTGGACACGTCGCGCAACGCACCGCTCCCGGCGGCGAGTTGTACTCCAGCTGCCCTCAACAGGCGTACGGGAGCGGTGCCGTGACGGTCCGTCATGCAGCATCCGCCCTGCGGCAGGCACGTCACCGAGACGCCCGCGGTGGCGAGTTGGTCGGCGGCGCGGGCCGCGGTGTCGCGCGGCAGACGTGACAGGCCGCCGCAGGGGCCGACCGTGACGCCGGGCCGCAGGCCGCCCGCCATCGCGGCGAGCCGGGCCAGACGCGCCGGGTCGGCGGCGTCGGTGTGCAGGTCGACGGCGCAGCCGTGTTCGGCGGCGAGCTCCAGGACGGCCTCGGCGTAGCCGGCCGGGTCGGCGTCCAGATCGGGGCAGCCGCCCACCACCGAGGCGCCCATCTTGACCGCGTCGCGCAGCATGGCGAGCCCGTCGGCGCCGGCCACACCGGTGAGCAGCCGGGGCACGGCGACCACGGCGAGCTCGGTGAGGCCGCGCAGGGAGCGCCGGGTCTGGAGCACCGCCTCCAGCGGGTCGAGCCCGCCGACCTCGTCGATGCGCACGTGCGAGCGCAGGGCGGTCGCGCCGTGGCCGAGCTGGAGCAGGGCCGCCTCGGTGGCCCGGCGCTGGACCTCGTCGACGGCGTACGACACGGGCCCCTCCGCGCTGAGGGCGGTCAGCGCGGTGTCGCTGTGGGCGTGCGGTTCGGCGGGGGCGGGCAGCAGCAGGAAGCCGCCCAGGTCGACCCGGGAGGAGCCGTGCGCGGCGAGACTGCCCGTGGTGCCCACCGCCTCGATGCGCCCACCGCCGAGCCGTACGTCCACGGTGCGCCCGTCGGCGAGCCGGGCGCCGCACAGCAGCAGGGAGGTGCCGGGGGTGGGGTCGGGGCCTTCGCCGGTGCCGGGGGAGTGGGCCGGCTGCTGGTGGCTGTCGGACATCGCGCTCCTGATCGGGCTCGGGTGATCAAGCTCGGGTGATCAAGTTCGGGCGGGCATGATCACGCAGCGTGAGGCGAGCCTAGGGGCGGCCAACGCGTGCATCGAGGAGGTGCCGAATAGTCGTACCGGTGTGGCCCTGAGTGGCCTACGGGACCCGTGGGGCGGCGGCCCGGAAGGCCGCACGTGGGGCGGCACGGAACGGATTTGGGCGATCGGCGAGAGAGCGTGTAATGTCTTCCTCGCTCGCCCCAATAGCTCAGTCGGTAGAGCGTCTCCATGGTAAGGAGAAGGTCTACGGTTCGATTCCGTATTGGGGCTCTGGTGCGGAAGCCCTCACCTTCGGGTGAGGGAATCCGTATCAAAGCGGTGTAGCTCAGTCGGTAGAGCAAGCGGCTCATAATCGCTGTGTCACCGGTTCAAGTCCGGTCACCGCTACACACGGTAGCCGATTGTGGGGTCGGTCCTTCGATCGGCTACTCTTTTATGCGTTCATCCGTCAACCCGTCCGTCAAGGAGCACTCACGTGGCTGCCACCGACGTCCGCCCGAAGATCACGCTGGCCTGCGTGGAGTGCAAGGAGCGGAACTACATCACCAAGAAGAACCGGCGTAACAACCCGGACCGTCTTGAGATGAAGAAGCACTGCCCGCGCTGCAACTCGCACACCGCGCACCGCGAGACCCGCTAACCACGGCGTCTGGCACTCAGGCTCGTTCGAGAGGCCGTTCCCCATACCGGGGGGCGGCCTCTCGGCGTTGCCGATCGGTATGGGACCGCCGGGACGGCCGGCGGCTAGATTCTCGGTACCGACACATCACCACCCTCGTCCCTCATCCAGGAGGTAGCCCGCCGATGGCGCTCGACCAGTCTTTCGTGGGGCGGACCTATCCGCCCACCGCGCCCTATGAGGTGGGCCGCGAGAAGATCCGCGAGTTCGCGGTGGCGGTCGGGGACGAGAACCCGGCCTACACCGACCCGGAGGCGGCCAAGGCGCTCGGCCACACCGACGTGATCGCGCCGCCGACCTTCGTGTTCGCCATCACGTTCAGCGCCGCGGGCCAGGTCATCCAGGACCCGCTGCTGGGTCTCGACTACAGCCGGGTGGTGCACGGCGACCAGAAGTTCGCGTACAACCGACCCGTCCGCGCGGGCGACCGGCTGACCGTCACCTCGACCATCGAGGCGATCAAGTCCCTTGCGGGCAACGACATCCTGGACATCCGGGGCGAGGTCCACGACGAGGCCGGCGAGCACGTCGTGACCGCCTGGACGAAGCTGGTGTCGCGAGCGGCCGAGGGGGCCTGAGATGACCGCGAAGATCCGTTACGAGGACGTCGAGACCGGCACCGAACTGCCGGGCGGCTCCTTTCCCGTGACCCGCGCCACGCTCGTGCAGTACGCGGGCGCCTCCGGTGACTTCAACCCGATCCACTGGAACGAGAAGTTCGCGAAGGAGGTCGGGCTCCCCGACGTCATCGCGCACGGCATGTTCACGATGGCGGAGGCAGTGCGCGTGGTCACGGACTGGGTCGGCGACCCGGGTGCGGTGACCGAGTACGGGGTGCGCTTCACCAAGCCCGTCGTCGTCCCGAACGACGACACGGGCGCCCTGATCGAGGTCACCGCCAAGGTGGCGGCCAAGCTCGACGACGAGGCGCGCACCGTACGCGTCGACCTCACCGCGATGAGCGCGGGCCAGAAGGTGCTCGGCATGTCCCGGGCCGTAGTGCGCCTGGCCTGAGACGGGCAGAGCCGAGGGCCCGGGGGCACCAGCCTCCGGGCCCTTCGTGCAGCGCGGGCCCCTCGTGCAGCAATGGGTTGCGTACTTAGTTATTGACCACTAACTTGCTCGTATGGTCAGGATGAGCGCAGAGGAGCGGCGCGAGAGCGTCATTCGCGCGGCGATGGTCGAGTTCGCGCGCGGCGGGTATCACGGCACCTCCACCGAGGCGATCGCCAAGCGGGTCGGGGTCTCGCAGCCGTACCTGTTCCGCCTCTTCGCGAACAAGCAGGCCATCTTCCTGGCGGCGGCCGGCCGCTGCATCGAGGAGACCGTCACGGTGTTCCGGGAGGCGTCCGAGGGCCTGGAGGGCGAGGAGGCGCTGCACGCCATGGGCGCCGCGTACCGGAACCTCATCGCCGAGGACCGCGACAAGCTGCTCCTCCAGATGCAGATGTACGTGGCCGCGGCGACGGCCGAGGCGGCGGGCGACCACGAGTTCGGCGCGGCGATTCGGGTCGGGTGGACGGAGCTGTACGACACGGTGCACCTGGCCGGCGGCGCGGACGACTCCGGGACGACGACGTTCCTGGCGTACGGGATGCTCATCAACACCCTGGTCGCGCTCGGCTTCCCGCCCGAGGACCGGATGTGGGCGGGATTCCACGACGCGGCCGCGCCGAAGCGGGCGTAAGGGACGCCGGTCCCGGGCTCGGTCCCGGGCTTCGGTCATGCCTCAGAAACTTAGTAAGCGATAACTAATCACTCAGGGGGAGCGATGGCCCAGCAGACGGAACCGGTGGAGAGAGAGCGCGGCCGCGGGGGCGGCGCGGGGTGGGCGCTGGTCGTCACGAGCGTGGCGGGGTTCATGGCGGCGCTGGACAACCTGGTCGTGACCACCGCGCTGCCCTCGATCAGGGAGGACCTCGGGGGAGCCCTGGACGACCTGGAATGGACGGTCAGCGCGTACACCCTCACCTTCGCCGTGCTGCTGATGTTCGGGGCGGCGCTGGGGGACCGGTTCGGGCGCCGGCGGCTCTTCGTCGCGGGCCTCGCGATCTTCACGGGTGCCTCGGCGGCAGCGGCCCTGGCGTCCGGGATCGACGGGCTGATCGCGGCCCGCGCGGTCCAGGGGGTGGGCGCCGCGATCATGATGCCGCTCACCCTCACCCTGCTCACCGCGGCCGTGCCCGCCGCCAGGCGCGGCATGATGTACGGGATCTGGAGCGCCGTGAACGGCGTGGCCGTGGCCTCCGGGCCGCTCATCGGCGGCACCCTCACCGAGCACGCCTCCTGGCAGTGGATCTTCTGGCTGAACGTGCCGCTCGGCCTGCTCACCCTGCCCCTGGCCCGGCTGCGCCTGAAGGAGTCGTACGGCGCCGGGGCCCGGCTCGACATCGTGGGGACGGTGCTGGCCAGCGGGGGGCTGTTCGGGATCGTGTACGCGCTGATCCGCGGCAACCCGGACGGCTGGACGAGCGCGACCGTGCTCACCGGTCTGGTCGCGGGCGGGGCGCTCCTCGTGGGCTTCGTGGTCCACGGCACGCGCGCTGCCGCCCCGATGCTTCCGATGCGGCTGTTCCGGAGCCGGGCGTTCTCCGCGATCAACGCGGCGAGCCTGCTGATGTTCGCGGGGATGTTCGGCTCGATCTTCCTGCTCAGCCAGTTCCTGCAGAACGTCATCGGCTACTCGCCGACCGAGGCGGGCCTGCGGATGCTGCCGTGGACCGGGATGCCCATGATCGCCGCGCCGATCGCCGGCTACCTGTCCGACCGGATCGGCGGACGCCCGGTCGTCGCGACCGGCCTCGCGCTCCAGGCCGCCGGGCTCGCCTGGTTCGCCGTGATCATGGCACCGGACGTGTCCTACGGGGCGCAGCTGCCGGCGCTGATCGTCAGCGGGGTCGGGATGGGCATGTACTTCGCGCCGGCGGCGAACCTGGCGATGTCCAGCGTGCGGCCCGCCGAGCAGGGCATCGCCTCCGGTGCGAACAACGCGCTGCGCGAGGTCGGGGGCGCGCTCGGCATCGCGGTCCTCGCCTCCGTGTTCTCCGCGCAGGGCGGGTACGGGTCGGCGCAGGCCTTCGCGGACGGGCTCGGCCCGGCGCTGTGGGTGGGCGCGGGGGCGGTCGCGCTGGCGGCCCTGGCCGCGGTGCTGCTGCCGCGCCGGGGCGCACCGGCCCGGCCGGCCGTCTCCTCGCCGGCGGAGCGGGAGCTGGTGGGGTAGCCGTGCGCGGGCGGGGCCGACCCGCGCCCCGGCCCCGCCCCGGCCCCGCCCGCCGCCCCCGTACGCTGGACCCCGTGCAGGAACTTCACGATGCCCCCCTCGCCCCCCTGACCACCCTCCGCCTCGGCGGCCCGGCGGACCGGCTGGTCACCGCCGTCACCGACGACGAGGTCGTCGCCGCCGTGCGCGAGGCCGACGACAGCGGCACCCCGCTCCTGGTCATCGGCGGCGGCAGCAACCTGCTCATCGGGGACAAGGGCTTCGCCGGCACCGCGCTGCGCATCGCCACCCGCGGCTTCGCACTCGACGGCACCCGCCTCGAACTCGCCGCGGGCGAAGTGTGGAGCGACGCCGTGGCCCGCAGCGTCGAGGCCGGGCTCGCCGGCATCGAGTGCCTCGCCGGCATCCCGGGCTCCGCGGGTGCGACCCCGATCCAGAACGTCGGGGCGTACGGCCAGGAGGTCTCCAGCACCATCACGCACGTCGTGGCGTACGACCGCCACGACCGCGCCACCGTGACGCTGTCCAACGCCGCCTGCGACTTCTCGTACCGCAACAGCCGCTTCAAGCAGCACCCCGACCGCTACGTCGTCCTGCGCGTCGTCTTCGAGCTGGAGGACGCCGGGGGCCTGTCCGCGCCGGTCAAGTACGCCGAGACCGCGCGCACCCTCGGCGTCGAGCCCGGCGACCGCGTCCCGGCCGCCACCGCCCGCGAGACCGTGCTGAAGCTGCGCGCCGGCAAGGGCATGGTGCTGGACCCCGAGGACCACGACACATGGTCGGCGGGCTCGTTCTTCACCAACCCGATCCTCACCAACGAGGCGTACGCGGCGTTCCTCACCCGCGCCCAGGAGCGGCTCGGCGCGGACATCGCGCCGCCGGCCTGGCCCGTGGGCGCCGACCACACCAAGACCTCGGCCGCGTGGCTCATCGACAAGGCGGGGTTCACCAAGGGGTACGGGTCGGGCCCTGCCCGCATCTCCACCAAGCACACCCTCGCCCTGACCAACCGCGGCGGCGCGAGCACCGAGGACCTGCTGGCCCTGGCCCGCGACGTGGTGGCCGGCGTGGAGCTGGCCTTCGGCGTGACCCTGGTGAACGAGCCGGTGGCGGTCGGGGTGGAGATCTAGGCGGGCCACGGGGTTCCGGCGCCCTCGGCCGGGGCTCAGTACGCCACCCCCACCCCCTGCTTCACCGTCGCGGGATCGTCCAGGCAGCCCAGCATCGCGTGGGCCACGTCCGCGCGGGAGATGGTGCGGGCCGCCCCGGGGGTGCCGCCGACGACCCGGCGGTACGTCCCGGTGAGCGGCTTGTCGGTGAGCTTGGGCGGACGCACGGAGGTCCAGTCCGTCGTACTGGCCGCCAACTCGGCCTCCATCGCGGTGAGATCGGCGTACACGTCCTTCAGGACCGCGCTGATCATGGACCGCATCGTGCGGTCGAGCAGCCCGTCACCGGGGGCCTCGGGGCCCACCGGGGCCGCGCTCACCACGACGAGCCGGCGTGTCCCCTCCGCCTCCATCGCGGCCAGCACCGACCGGGTGAGCCGGGTCGTGATCCCGGCGTCCGCGCGCTTGCGGGCGCCGAGCCCGGACAGGACCGCGTCCCGGCCGGCCACGGCCTCGCGCAGGGACTCGGGGGCGGTGAGGTCGGCGCGGAACACCGCGAGGGCCGGGCCGGTGACGGCGAACCCGGACGGGTCGCGCACCACCGCGGTGACCTCGTGCCCCGCGCTCAGGGCCTGCTGGACGATCTCCTGGCCGATGCCTCCCGTGGCACCGAAAACCGTGAGCCTCATGGCGTCACCC
Organism: Streptomyces sp. NPDC048111; assembly: GCF_043202815.1. Classification (NCBI taxonomy): domain Bacteria; kingdom Bacillati; phylum Actinomycetota; class Actinomycetes; order Kitasatosporales; family Streptomycetaceae; genus Streptomyces; species Streptomyces sp. NPDC048111. The sequence goes on along the minus strand of NZ_JBIDBD010000014.1, from coordinate 123,612 downwards.
TCCTGGGGTGGGTAAGTATTCACTCACTTCGCACTCCTCTAGAGTGAGTAAGTGCTCACCCACCCGTCAAGCCCATTTGGAGGGCGGCCATGAAGTCGCAGCCGTCGCAGCCCGCCTCGCCCCCGCAGCCGCCTCCGGCGCGGGTCCGGATCGTCTCCGCCGCGTACGAGCTGATGCTGACCATCGGTCTCGCCCGCGCCACGACGAAGGAGATCGCGAAGGCGGCGGGGTGTTCGGAGGCGGCGCTGTACAAGCACTTCGCGAGCAAGGAGGACCTGTTCGTGACGGTCCTGCGGGAGCGGCTGCCGCAGCTGGAGACGCTGGTGGAGCGGCTGGCGGCGGCGCCCGGGGAGGGGTCGCTGGAGGAGAACCTCACGGAGATCGCCCGGCAGGCGGCGCTGTTCTACGCCGAGAGCTTCCCGATCGCGGCCTCGCTGTACGCGGATCCGCAGCTCAAGCGGCGCCACGACGAGGCGCTGCGGGAGCTGGGGGCGGGGCCGCATCTGCCGATCGACGGGGTGGACGCGTATCTCCGTGCGGAGCAGCGGGCGGGGCGGGTTGCCGCGGACGCGGACACGTACGCGGCCGCGTCCCTGCTGCTGGGGGCTTGCGCGCAGCGGGCGTTCGCGTACGACATGACTCCGTCGGGGGTGGGGCCGCGGGGGTTGGAGGAGTTTGCCCGGGGGGTGGTTCGGGTGGTGCTGCGGGGTATTGGCGTGCGGGGTACTGGCTGAGCGGCTCGGCCGGGCCGGGCTGGGCCGGTTGCGCAGTTCCCCGCGCCCCTAGACCCGCTTGCGGGTGCGGACCGTGGTCGCTTCTCGCGCAGTTCCTCGCGCCCCTGGGTCGTCGGTCGTGTGCGGACCGTGGTCGCTTCTCGCGCAGTTCCCCGCGCCCCTCAGGCCGCGGGGCGGGGTCAGGTGGTCAGCCAGGTGTCCACTTCGTTCAGGAGTTTTGCCTGGACGTCCTGCGGGGCGGCCGAGGCCCGGATGGACTGGCGGGCCAGTTCCGCGAGTTCGGGGTCGGTGAAGCCGTGGTCGCGGCGGGCGATCTCGTACTGGGCCGCCAGGCGGGAGCCGAAGAGCAGGGGGTCGTCCGCCCCCAGGGCCATCGGCACCCCGGCCTCGTACAGGACGCGGAGCGGCACGTCCCGCGGCTTCTCGTAGACGCCGAGGGCGACGTTGGACGCCGGGCACACCTCGCAGGTGACGCCCTTCTCGGCGAGGCGCCGCAACAGACGGGGGTCCTCCGCCGCGCGCACCCCGTGCCCGACCCGCCGCGCGTGCAGATCGTCGAGGCAGTCCCGCACCGACGCGGGGCCGGACAGCTCGCCGCCGTGCGGGGCCGCGAGCAGCCCGCCCTCGCGGGCGATCGCGAAGGCGCGGTCGAAGTCCCGTGCCATGCCCCGGCGTTCGTCGTTGGAGAGGCCGAATCCGACCACCCCGCGATCGGCGTAGCGGACCGCGAGCCGGGCCAGCGTGCGCGCGTCCAGGGGGTGCTTCATCCGGTTCGCCGCGACCACGACGCGCATCCCGAGCCCGGTCTCGCGGGACGCCGAGTCGACCGCGTCCAGGATGATCTCCAGGGCCGGGATGAGCCCGCCGAGCAGCGGGGCGTACGAGGTGGGGTCGACCTGGATCTCCAGCCAGCCGGAGCCGTCCCGTACGTCTTCCTCGGCGGCCTCGCGCACCAGGCGCTGGATGTCCTCGGGGGAGCGCAGGCACGACCGGGCGGTGTCGTACAGGCGCTGGAAGCGGAACCAGCCGCGCTCGTCGGTGGCCCGCAGTTTCGGCGGTTCGGCCCCGGTCAGTGCCTCGGGCAGCCGCACACCGTACTTGTCGGCGAGCTCCAGCAGGGTGGCGGGCCGCATGGACCCGGTGAAGTGCAGATGCAGATGGGCCTTCGGCAGTGCAGAGACATCACGTACGTGCTCCATCCAGGGATCCTGCCCCACCTGGCCGGATTCCGGCAGCCCCTTTCCCCGATCGGGACCCGTCCCGAACGCAGAAACGGCCCCGGACGCGAAAACGGGCCCCGTGACGGGGCCCGTCCAAGCGGAACGATCCGGCGGGGCGTCAGTCCCGCGCCTCGGCCAGCAGCTTCTGGAGGCGCGAGACGCCCTCGACGAGGTCCTCGTCGCCCAGCGCGTAGGAGAGCCGCAGATAGCCCGGGGTGCCGAAGGCCTCGCCGGGGACGACCGCGACCTCGGCCTCGTCCAGGATCAGCGCGGCCAGCTCGGCGGAGGTCTGCGGGCGCTTGCCCCGGATCTCCTTGCCGAGCAGGCCCTTGACCGACGGGTAGGCGTAGAAGGCGCCCTCGGGCGTGGGGCAGACCACGCCGTCGATCTCGCCCAGCATGCGCACCATGGTCTGGCGGCGCCGGTCGAAGGACTCCCGCATCTTCGCGACCGCGTCGAGGTCGCCCGAGACGGCGGCGAGCGCCGCGATCTGCGCCACGTTGCTCACGTTGGACGTCGCGTGCGACTGGAGGTTGGTCGCCGCCTTGATCACGTCCTTGGGGCCGATGACCCAGCCCACCCGCCAGCCGGTCATCGCGAAGGTCTTGGCGACACCGTTCACGACGATGCACTTGTCGCGCAGCTCGGGCACGATCGCCGGCAGCGAGGTGAACGTGGCGCTGCCGTAGATCAGGTGCTCGTAGATCTCGTCCGTCATCACCCACAGGCCGTGCTCGACGGCCCAGCGCCCGATCGCCTCGGCGTCGGCCTCGCTGTAGACGGCGCCGGTCGGGTTGGAGGGCGAGACGAACAGGACGACCTTCGTCCGCTCCGTACGGGCCGCCTCCAGCTGCTCCACCGACACCCGGTAACCGGTCGTCTCGTCGGCCACGACGTCCACCGGGACGCCGCCCGCAAGGCGGATCGACTCGGGGTAGGTGGTCCAGTACGGGGCCGGGACGATGACCTCGTCACCCGGGTCGAGGATCGCCGCGAAGGCCTCGTAGATCGCCTGCTTGCCGCCGTTGGTCACCAGGACCTGCGAGGCGTCGATCTCGTACCCGGAGTCGCGCAGCGTCTTGGCGGCGATGGCGGCCTTCAGCTCGGGCAGGCCCCCCGCCGGGGTGTAGCGGTGGTACTTCGGGTTGCGGCAGGCCTCGACCGCGGCGTCGACGATGTACTCGGGCGTCGGGAAGTCGGGCTCACCCGCGCCGAAGCCGATGACCGGACGCCCGGCGGCCTTGAGGGCCTTGGCCTTGGCGTCGACGGCGAGGGTCGCGGACTCGGAGATGGCACCGATGCGCGCGGAGACCCGGCGCTCGGTGGGGGAGGAAGGCGGGGGAGTTGCAGCGCTCATGCGGGCCATGCTCCCAGACCTCCGACGGCCCGGGCACCCGCGTTCCACGGAACGGTCAGCATCCGGACAGGAGTACGGGGCACGCCCTTCCGCCGTGGCTCCCGGCCCGGATCCCGGCCCGTTCCGGGGACGGCGGGGAGGCGCCCGGGAGGTGTCGGCGGGCAAGCTGTTCGACGCCGGGCCCCTGACCACGTACACTCACTGCCTGTTGGCCCTCACCGACCACACCACCACATGCGGTAGGTTGGGGGAACCACAAAGGGTCGTAGCTCAATTGGTAGAGCACTGGTCTCCAAAACCAGCGGTTGGGGGTTCAAGTCCCTCCGGCCCTGCTACACACACCTTCGCCAGGTTGTGTGCGCATGTACGTACTTCAATGCACCGCCGTGCGGCTCCACCGGGCGCGGCACGGCCATGACCCGGAATCAGGTGAGTAGCGTGACGGACGCCGTGGGCTCCATCGACATGCCTGATGCCCAGGACGAGGCAGCGGAGTCCAAGGATTCGAAGAAGAAGGCCCGCAAGGGCGGCAAGCGCGGCAAGAAGGGCCCTCTGGGCCGTCTCGCGCTCTTCTACCGGCAGGTCGTTGCCGAGCTCCGTAAAGTTGTCTGGCCGACACGCAGCCAGCTGACGACGTACACCTCCGTGGTGATCGTGTTCGTCGTGATCATGATCGGCATCGTGACGTTGATTGACTCCGGCTTCTCGCAGGTCGTCAAATACGTCTTCGGCTGATCGCGAAGGGCGCCCCTCATCGGCGCCCCTTTCGCATGTTCCACCCGATCTGTAGCCAGGAAGAAGCAGCCACCGTGTCTGACCCGAACCTGAACGACGCCTCCGAGTCGGTCGAGTCCGTCGAGGACGAGCTCGAAATCATCGAGGCGGCCGACGAGGACGAGGCCGAGGCTGCCGACGCCGCTGCGGGCGAAGCGGCCGAAGAGGCTGCCCTGCACGTCGAGTCCGAGGACGACGAGCCCTCCGACGAGACCGAGTCCGACGAAGCCGAGTCCGACGAAGCCGAGTCCGACGACGACGCCGAGGCCTCCCACGAGGACGCGGCCGACGAGGACGCCGACGACGAGGCCGAGGCCTCCGTCGAGGACGGCGACGACGAGTCCGCCGAGGACGAGGCCGAGGAGCCGGCGGAGCCCGCCGAGCCGGTCGACCCGGTCGAGGCCCTGCGCCAGGAGCTCCGCTTCCTGCCCGGCGAGTGGTACGTCATCCACACGTACGCCGGTTACGAGAAGCGTGTGAAGGCCAACCTCGAACAGCGTGCCGTCTCGCTGAACGTCGAGGAGTTCATCTACCAGGCCGAGGTCCCCGAAGAGGAGATCGTCCAGATCAAGAACGGCGAGCGCAAGAACGTCCGGCAGAACAAGCTGCCCGGTTACGTTCTCGTCCGCATGGATCTGACGAACGAGTCCTGGGGCGTCGTCCGCAACACCCCCGGTGTCACCGGCTTCGTGGGCAACGCCTACGACCCGTACCCGCTGACCCTCGACGAGATCGTGAAGATGCTCGCCCCCGAGGCCGAGGAGAAGGCCGCCCGTGAGGCCGCCGAGGCCGAGGGCAAGCCCGCTCCGCAGCGCAAGGTCGAGGTCCAGGTCCTGGACTTCGAGGTGGGCGACTCGGTCACCGTCACCGACGGCCCGTTCGCCACGCTGCAGGCGACGATCAACGAGATCAACGCCGACTCGAAGAAGGTCAAGGGCCTCGTCGAGATCTTCGGCCGCGAGACCCCGGTCGAGCTCAGCTTCGACCAGATCCAGAAGAACTAGCGGCCCCGGCCGCGCCCCTTCCGGAACCAGCACTTCCGAGCAGGTCAGAGGAGCTCTCGCAGCCCCTCTGACCTGCTCGGTTTTTAGCCGCGCAGCTATACCCGTTATCGTTGTGCGGTATGCCTCCATCCGGTTGATCGGATGAAGGCGGTTCACTCTCACTAGGACCCGGAGAGAGCAATGCCTCCCAAGAAGAAGAAGGTCACGGGGCTTATCAAGCTCCAGATCAACGCCGGTGCGGCGAACCCGGCCCCGCCGGTCGGCCCCGCGCTCGGCCAGCACGGCGTCAACATCATGGAGTTCTGCAAGGCCTACAACGCGGCGACCGAGTCGCAGCGTGGCTGGGTGATCCCGGTGGAGATCACGGTCTACGAAGACCGCTCCTTCACCTTCATCACCAAGACTCCGCCGGCCGCGAAGATGATCCTCAAGGCCGCTGGTGTCGAGAAGGGCTCCGGCGAGCCGCACAAGACCAAGGTCGCGAAGATCACCGAGGCCCAGGTCCGCGAGATCGCCACGACGAAGCTCGCCGACCTGAACGCCAACGACCTGGACGCCGCGTCGAAGATCATCGCCGGCACCGCCCGTTCCATGGGCATCACGGTCGAGGGCTGATCTCAGCTCACCCCGTTTGACCTCCAGTGGTAGGGCCAAGCGCTGGCCCGCACCACGACTCCACGCCTGAACAAAAACAGGAGCAGAAGTGAAGCGCAGCAAGACTCTCCGCGCTGCGGACGCGAAGATCGACGCGGACAAGCTGTACGCGCCGCTCGAGGCCGTCCGTCTCGCCAAGGAGACCTCCACGACCAAGTTCGACGGCACCGTCGAGGTCGCCTTCCGCCTGGGTGTCGACCCGCGCAAGGCCGACCAGATGGTCCGTGGCACCGTGAACCTCCCGCACGGCACCGGTAAGACCGCCCGGGTCCTGGTCTTCGCGACCGGTGACCGTGCCGAGGCCGCGCTTGCCGCGGGCGCCGACATCGTCGGCTCCGACGAGCTCATCGACGAGGTCTCGAAGGGCCGTCTGGACTTCGACGCCGTCGTCGCCACCCCGGACCTCATGGGCAAGGTCGGCCGCCTCGGCCGCGTGCTCGGTCCCCGTGGTCTGATGCCGAACCCGAAGACCGGCACGGTCACCCCCGACGTCGCCAAGGCGGTCGAGGAGATCAAGGGCGGCAAGATCGAGTTCCGCGTCGACAAGCACTCGAACCTGCACTTCATCATCGGCAAGGTGTCCTTCGACGACACCAAGCTGGTGGAGAACTACGGTGCGGCTCTGGAGGAGATCCTCCGTCTGAAGCCGTCCGCCGCCAAGGGCCGGTACATCAAGAAGGCGACCATCACCACCACGATGGGCCCCGGTATCACCCTGGACCAGAACCGCACCCGCAACCTCCTCGTCGAGGAGGACCCGGCCGCCGTCTGATCCCTGGGATCACCGGCAGTCGCGGGTTCCGCGTCGCAGCTCCGCTGAGACGCACCTGGACACCGAGACCGGCCCCCGCACCTCGTCAGAGGCGCGGGGGCCGGTCTTTTTGGCGGGCCCGCCGTCCGGACCCCTGGGCTACGGTGGTGGCGATCTTCCGACTGACGATCCATGGGGTGGGGACGACATGAGCAGGTCCGCCAAGCGCGCCGGAATATCCCTGGCGGCGGTCGCCGTCCTGGTGGCCGGCGCGGCCGGCTGCCGGAGCGGGAACGACAAGGCCGCGGACAGCCCGAGCGGCGACGCCGGCCGGGCGGACGTGCGCCTGGCGCTGCGGGCGGCGTACCAGAAGACCTCGGCGGCCGGTTCGGCGAAGGTCACCATGAAGGTCGCCATGCCGTCCGTGGCGCCCGGCGCCGGTGACATGGAGCTGTCCGGCGTCCAGGCCTGGAACCCCGCGTCCATGGACATCACCACGACCACGGCGGCCCTCAAGGAGCGGCCCGGCACACCGGACACGGTCCGTACGGTCCTGGTGAACAACGTCCTCTACATGGACATGGGCGCCGAGTCGGCGAAGAAGACCGACGGCAGGCGCTGGATGCGGATGGACCTCGGCGCGCTCGCCGACGAGGGCGACGGGGGGCTCGTCCAGCAGCTGACGGGCGGCGCCCAGAACCAGGACCCGGCCCAGCAGCTCGCCCTCCTGACCGACTCGCCGAACGTGAAGCACCTGGGCACCGAGCAGATCGACGGCGCCCCGGCGGAGCACTACAAGGGCACCCTGACGCTGGACGAGATGGCCGCCACCCGGAGCGCGGACGGGATGTCCGGGCAGGACCGGCAGAAGTTCGTCGACGGCATGCGGACGGCCGGCATCAAGGGGTACGACACCGAGCTCTGGATCAACAAGGCGGGCTATCCGGTACGGATGAACGTCGGCGTCGACAGCCCGCAGGGCAGGCTCTCGCTGAGCTCGCACTACTCGGACTACGGCACGAAGACCACGGTCCAGGCGCCCCCGGCGGGGGAGACGTACGACTTCGCCGACGCGATGAAGGACCTCGGCCCCGACCTCGGGGACGGCGGCAGCGACGGCGGCGGTTCGGGCCCCGACGCCTGAGCGGGCGCCCGTTCCCGCGTCCCGTCCGGGCGGATTTGCCTGACCCGGACGACGTGACGTACGCTCTCCCAGAAGCCAAAGACCGCTGGTCGTTGCCGTGCCTTCAATCGAAGGGGCGGTGGCCGAAGGATCCGCTGGATGCGGACGACCCGCGCAGGTGACCGTGGAAAGTTCCCGGATGTTTCTCTTCTGAGTACAGCTGGTTGAGCTACGCCCCGTGCGCCTGCGCCGGGGCGTTTCGTTTTGTCCAGCCCCTTCTGAGCGGTCCTCATCACCCGGAAGGAGGCCGACGCTCTATGGCAAGGCCCGACAAGGCTGCCGCGGTAGCCGAGCTCGCGGACCAGTTCCGCAGCTCGAACGCCGCCGTGCTGACCGAGTACCGGGGTCTCACCGTGGCGCAGCTCAAGACGCTGCGTCGTTCGCTCGGTGAGAACGCCCAGTACGCCGTGGTGAAGAACACGCTGACCAAGATTGCGGCCAACGAGGCCGGGATCACTTCGCTCGACGACCAGTTCAACGGTCCGACGGCGGTTGCCTTCATCACCGGTGACCCGGTGGAGTCGGCGAAGGGTCTTCGTGACTTCGCCAAGGAGAACCCGAACCTGATCATCAAGGGCGGTGTCCTTGATGGCAAGGCGCTGTCCGCCGATGAGATCAAGAAGCTTGCGGACCTCGAGTCCCGCGAGGTTCTGCTCAGCAAGCTGGCCGGCGCGTTCAAGGGCAAGCAGTCGCAGACTGCCTCGCTCCTCCAGGCGCTGCCGTCGAAGTTCGTCCGCACCGCGGAAGCGCTTCGCGTCAAGCTCGCCGAGCAGGGCGGTGCCGAGTAATTCGGCTCGCGCATTGATCGCGGCCCTCTAGGGACGCGGTCGCAGCGGGCCGAACGTACGCCCGCCTACATGTACATCCGGCACCCGCCGAATTAGTGGAAGGATCGCCCATCATGGCGAAGCTCAGCCAGGAAGACCTGCTCGCCCAGTTCGAGGAGATGACCCTCATCGAGCTCTCCGAGTTCGTGAAGGCCTTCGAGGAGAAGTTCGACGTCACCGCCGCCGCGGCCGTCGCCGTTGCCGGCCCCGCCGCCGGTGGCCCCGCCGCCGAGGCCGTCGAGGAGCAGGACGAGTTCGACGTCATCCTCACCGGCGCCGGCGAGAAGAAGATCCAGGTCATCAAGGTCGTGCGCGAGCTGACCTCCCTGGGTCTGAAGGAGGCCAAGGACCTCGTCGACGGCACCCCGAAGCCGGTCCTCGAGAAGGTCGCCAAGGAGGCCGCTGACAAGGCTGCCGAGTCCCTCAAGGCCGCCGGCGCCTCGGTCGAGGTCAAGTAACACCTCGCGGGTCCCACGCGGGCCCGCAACCGTCCCGCAGGCGCGTTCGCGCGCCGTTGGACACCGCCAAGGGCGATCACCCATCCGGGTGGTCGCCCTTCGGCGTACCCGCGACGCCTGCCTTGCACGGGCCGTCGCGGGGAGTAAGGTGATCTTCGCCGTCTGCTCGGCGAGGACGCAGGCGTACCCCCGTAACGACTCCCGCGGCGATCTCCGGGGAGCGGAGGGGTCTTGACGAACCGCACGCAGCGCGCAATTCTCAGGACGCGTCGTCACAACGATCCGGATCCGAGGCATGGATCGGCGGCGAAGAGGGCAGTACTTATCTGCGTCTGCGCGGCGCACGGCTGACCGAGGTATCGAGGTACTTGAGAAGAGCAACGCGGGTGTCGAAAAATCCGCCCTGGACATCAGTGTGCCGAGTGGCTACACTGTCCCTTTGCGCTGCCTGTTAGCTGTCCCCTGCCCGTCACCAGGGGCATGCCCTCGCTTGAGCACCTCGGATTGAACCGCCCTGACCTGGCCTCTCCGGCCGAATCGGAAACGTCTCTCTCTGTGCCCACGTGGGACCGGTACGCGCGTAGTGAGTCCGAGCCCTCGGAAGGACCCCCTCTTGGCCGCCTCGCGCAACGCCTCGACCGCCAATACGAACAACGGCGCCAGCACCGCCCCGCTGCGCATCTCCTTTGCAAAGATCAAGGAGCCCCTCGAGGTTCCGAACCTTCTTGCGCTGCAGACCGAGAGCTTTGACTGGCTGCTCGGCAATGCCGCTTGGAAGTCTCGGGTCGAGGCCGCTCTCGAGAGCGGACAGGACGTCCCCACCAAGTCCGGTCTGGAGGAGATCTTCGAAGAGATCTCCCCGATCGAGGACTTCTCCGGGTCGATGTCCCTGACCTTCCGCGACCACCGCTTCGAGCCGCCGAAGAACTCGATCGACGAGTGCAAGGAGCGCGACTTCACGTTCGCGGCCCCGCTCTTCGTCACCGCGGAGTTCACCAACAACGAGACCGGCGAGATCAAGTCCCAGACGGTCTTCATGGGCGACTTCCCGCTCATGACCAACAAGGGCACCTTCGTCATCAACGGCACCGAGCGTGTCGTCGTGTCGCAGCTGGTCCGCTCGCCGGGTGTCTACTTCGACTCCAACATCGACAAGACGTCCGACAAGGACATCTTCACGGCCAAGATCATCCCGTCCCGGGGTGCCTGGCTCGAGATGGAGATCGACAAGCGCGACATGGTCGGTGTCCGCATCGACCGCAAGCGCAAGCAGTCCGTCACCGTCCTCCTGAAGGCTCTCGGCTGGACCACCGAGCAGATCCTCGAGGAGTTCGGCGAGTACGAGTCGATGCGCGCCACCCTGGAGAAGGACCACACCCAGGGCCAGGACGACGCGCTGCTCGACATCTACCGCAAGCTGCGTCCGGGCGAGCCGCCGACGCGCGAGGCCGCTCAGACGCTGCTCGAGAACCTCTACTTCAACCCGAAGCGCTACGACCTCGCCAAGGTCGGCCGCTACAAGGTGAACAAGAAGCTCGGCGCGGACGAGCCGCTGGACGCCGGCGTGCTCACCACCGACGACGTCATCGCGACCATCAAGTACCTGGTCAAGCTGCACGCCGGTGAGACCGAGACGGTCGGCGAGTCGGGTCGGAACATCGTCGTCGAGACCGACGACATCGACCACTTCGGCAACCGTCGTCTGCGCAACGTCGGCGAGCTCATCCAGAACCAGGTCCGTACGGGTCTGGCTCGTATGGAGCGCGTCGTGCGCGAGCGCATGACGACCCAGGACGTCGAGGCGATCACGCCGCAGACCCTGATCAACATCCGGCCGGTCGTCGCCTCCATCAAGGAGTTCTTCGGCACCAGCCAGCTGTCGCAGTTCATGGACCAGAACAACCCGCTGTCGGGTCTCACCCACAAGCGCCGTCTGTCGGCGCTCGGCCCGGGTGGTCTCTCGCGTGAGCGGGCCGGCTTCGAGGTCCGTGACGTGCACCCGTCGCACTACGGCCGCATGTGCCCGATCGAGACGCCCGAAGGCCCGAACATCGGTCTGATCGGTTCGCTCGCCTCGTACGGCCGCGTCAACGCGTTCGGCTTCATCGAGACGCCGTACCGCAAGGTCGTCGACGGCCAGGTCACCGACGAGGTCGACTACGTCACCGCCGACGAGGAGGACCGCTTCGTCATCGCGCAGGCCAACGCCGCGCTCAGTGACGAGATGCGGTTCACCGAGCCGCGCGTCCTGGTTCGCCGCCGTGGTGGCGAGGTCGACTACGTGCCCGGCACCGAGGTCGACTACATGGACGTCTCGCCGCGCCAGATGGTGTCGGTCGCGACCGCCATGATCCCGTTCCTCGAGCACGACGACGCCAACCGTGCCCTCATGGGCGCGAACATGATGCGTCAGGCCGTGCCGCTGATCACGTCCGAGGCGCCGCTCGTCGGCACCGGCATGGAGTACCGCTGCGCGGTCGACGCCGGTGACGTCATCAAGGCGGAGAAGGCGGGTGTCGTCCAGGAGGTCTCCGCGGACTACATCACCGTCGCCAACGACGACGGCACGTACACCACGTACCGGATCGCCAAGTTCGCCCGCTCCAACCAGGGCACCTCGGTCAACCAGAAGGTTGTCGTCGACGAGGGCGCCCGCGTGATCGAGGGCCAGGTCCTGGCCGACGGTCCCGCCACCCAGCAGGGTGAGATGGCGCTGGGCAAGAACCTGCTCGTGGCGTTCATGCCGTGGGAGGGTCACAACTACGAGGACGCGATCATCCTGTCGCAGCGCCTCGTGCAGGACGACGTCCTCTCCTCGATCCACATCGAGGAGCACGAGGTCGACGCCCGTGACACCAAGCTCGGCCCGGAGGAGATCACCCGGGACATCCCGAACGTCTCCGAGGAGGTCCTCGCCGACCTCGACGAGCGCGGCATCATCCGTATCGGTGCCGAGGTCGTCGCCGGCGACATCCTCGTCGGCAAGGTCACGCCCAAGGGCGAGACCGAGCTGACGCCGGAGGAGCGCCTGCTGCGCGCCATCTTCGGTGAGAAGGCCCGCGAGGTGCGCGACACCTCGCTGAAGGTGCCGCACGGCGAGATCGGCAAGGTCATCGGCGTCCGCGTCTTCGACCGTGAAGAGGGCGACGAGCTGCCGCCGGGCGTGAACCAGCTGGTTCGGGTCTACGTGGCGCAGAAGCGCAAGATCACGGACGGTGACAAGCTCGCCGGCCGTCACGGCAACAAGGGCGTCATCTCGAAGATCCTTCCGATCGAGGACATGCCGTTCCTCGAGGACGGAACTCCGGTCGACATCATCCTCAACCCGCTGGGTGTCCCGTCCCGAATGAACCCGGGACAGGTCCTGGAGATCCACCTCGGCTGGCTCGCCAGCCGCGGCTGGGACGTCTCGGGTCTGGCGGACGACTGGGCCCAGCGGCTCCAGGCGATCGGCGCCGACCAGGTCGCCGCCGGCACCAACGTCGCCACCCCGGTCTTCGACGGCGCCCGCGAGGACGAGATCACCGGCCTCTTCGAGGCCACGATCCCCAACCGCGACGGCGACCGGCTGGTCCAGCCCTCGGGCAAGGCCAACCTGTTCGACGGCCGCTCCGGCGAGCCGTTCCCGGACCCGATCTCGGTCGGGTACATGTACATCCTGAAGCTGCACCACCTGGTCGACGACAAGCTGCACGCCCGCTCGACCGGTCCGTACTCGATGATCACCCAGCAGCCGCTGGGTGGTAAGGCCCAGTTCGGTGGCCAGCGATTCGGTGAGATGGAGGTGTGGGCGCTGGAGGCATACGGCGCCGCGTACGCACTCCAGGAGCTGCTGACCATCAAGTCCGACGACGTGACCGGCCGTGTGAAGGTCTACGAGGCCATCGTCAAGGGCGAGAACATCCCCGAGCCCGGCATTCCCGAGTCCTTCAAGGTGCTCATCAAGGAAATGCAGTCGCTCTGCCTCAACGTGGAGGTGCTGTCCTCGGACGGCATGTCCATCGAGATGCGCGACACGGACGAGGACGTCTTCCGCGCTGCGGAGGAGCTCGGTATCGACCTGTCCCGGCGCGAGCCGAGCAGCGTCGAAGAGGTCTGACGGGTCTGACGGGGGCTCGTTGAGAGCCCCCGTCTTCCCCGGGACCCCCCTCAGACCATCTTGAAGAATCGACCCCGAAAGAGGGATTGACGACAAGTGCTCGACGTCAACTTCTTCGACGAGCTGCGGATCGGCCTCGCCACCGCTGACGACATCCGTCAGTGGTCCCACGGTGAGGTCAAGAAGCCGGAGACCATCAACTACCGCACCCTCAAGCCCGAAAAGGACGGACTCTTCTGCGAGAAGATCTTCGGTCCGACCCGGGACTGGGAGTGCTACTGCGGCAAGTACAAGCGCGTCCGCTTCAAGGGCATCATCTGTGAGCGCTGTGGCGTGGAGGTCACGCGTGCCAAGGTGCGCCGTGAGCGGATGGGCCACATCGAGCTTGCCGCTCCCGTCACCCACATCTGGTACTTCAAGGGCGTCCCGTCGCGCCTCGGCTACCTGCTGGACCTCGCGCCGAAGGACCTCGAAAAGGTCATCTACTTCGCCGCGTACATGATCACGTTCGTGGACGAGGAGCGCCGCACGCGCGACCTGCCGTCGCTGGAGGCGCACGTCTCCGTCGAGCGTCAGCAGATCGAGAACCGCCGCGACTCGGACCTCGAAGCCCGCGCCAAGAAGCTCGAGACGGACCTCGCCGAGCTGGAGGCCGAGGGCGCCAAGGCCGACGTGCGCCGCAAGGTGCGCGAGGGTGCCGAGCGCGAGATGAAGCAGCTGCGCGACCGTTCGCAGCGCGAGATCGACCGCCTCGACGAGGTGTGGAGCCGCTTCAAGAACCTCAAGGTCCAGGACCTGGAGGGCGACGAGCTGCTCTACCGCGAGCTGCGTGACCGTTTCGGCACGTACTTCGACGGCTCGATGGGTGCCGCTGCCCTGCAGAAGCGCCTGGAGACCTTCGACCTCGACGAAGAGGCCGAGCGCCTCCGCGAGATCATCCGCACCGGCAAGGGCCAGAAGAAGACCCGTGCGCTCAAGCGCCTCAAGGTCGTCTCCGCGTTCCTGCAGACCAGCAACAGCCCCAAGGGCATGGTGCTCGACTGCGTGCCGGTCATCCCGCCGGACCTGCGTCCGATGGTGCAGCTGGACGGTGGCCGCTTCGCGACCTCCGACCTGAACGACCTGTACCGCCGCGTGATCAACCGCAACAACCGCCTCAAGCGACTCCTTGACCTCGGCGCCCCCGAGATCATCGTGAACAACGAGAAGCGCATGCTTCAGGAGGCCGTCGACGCGCTCTTCGACAACGGCCGTCGTGGTCGCCCGGTCACGGGCCCCGGCAACCGTCCGCTGAAGTCGCTGTCCGACATGCTCAAGGGCAAGCAGGGTCGATTCCGTCAGAACCTGCTCGGCAAGCGTGTGGACTACTCCGCGCGTTCCGTCATCGTCGTCGGTCCGCAGCTGAAGCTGCACCAGTGCGGTCTGCCCAAGGCCATGGCGCTGGAGCTCTTCAAGCCGTTCGTGATGAAGCGCCTGGTCGACCTGAACCACGCGCAGAACATCAAGAGCGCCAAGCGGATGGTCGAGCGCGGCCGCACGGTCGTGTACGACGTCCTCGAAGAGGTCATCGCCGAGCACCCGGTTCTGCTGAACCGTGCGCCCACGCTGCACCGCCTCGGCATCCAGGCCTTCGAGCCCCAGCTGGTCGAGGGCAAGGCCATCCAGATCCACCCGCTCGTCTGCACCGCGTTCAACGCGGACTTCGACGGTGACCAGATGGCCGTCCACCTGCCGCTCTCCGCGGAGGCGCAGGCCGAGGCCCGCATCCTGATGCTGTCCTCGAACAACATCCTGAAGCCGGCCGACGGTCGTCCCGTCACCATGCCGACCCAGGACATGGTGCTCGGCCTCTTCTTCCTCACCACGGACGAGGAGGAGCGCGAGGTGAAGGGCACGGGCCGTGCCTTCAACTCGACCGCCGAGGCGATCATGGCGTTCGACGCCCGGGAGCTCTCGCTCCAGGCGAAGATCGACATCCGCTTCCCGATCGGCACCGTCCCGCCGCGCGGCTGGACCCCGCCGCTCGACGAGGACGGCGAGACGACCTGGCAGCAGGGCGACTCGTTCCGTCTGCGGACGTCCCTGGGCCGCGCGCTCTTCAACGAGCTGCTGCCCGAGGACTACCCGTTCGTCGACTACTCGGTGGGCAAGAAGCAGCTCTCCGAGATCGTCAACGACCTCGCCGAGCGCTACCCCAAGGTCATCGTGGCGGCGACGCTCGACAACCTGAAGGCGGCCGGCTTCTTCTGGGCGACCCGTTCCGGCGTCACCGTCGCCGTCTCGGACATCGTCGTGCCCGAGGCCAAGAAGGCCATCGTCCAGGGCTACGAGGCCCAGGACGAGAAGGTCCAGAAGCAGTACGAGCGCGGTCTGATCACCAAGGACGAGCGCACGCAGGAGCTCATCGCGATCTGGACCAAGGCGACCAACGAGGTTGCCGAGGCGATGAACGCGAACTTCCCCAAGACGAACCCCATCTTCATGATGGTTGACTCGGGTGCCCGAGGAAACATGATGCAGATGCGTCAGATCGCCGGTATGCGTGGTCTGGTGTCGAACGCGAAGAACGAGACCATCCCGCGTCCGATCAAGGCCTCGTTCCGCGAGGGCCTGACCGTGCTCGAGTACTTCATCTCGACCCACGGTGCCCGTAAGGGTCTCGCCGACACCGCCCTGCGTACCGCCGACTCGGGTTACCTGACCCGTCGTCTGGTGGACGTCTCGCAGGACGTCATCATCCGCGAGGAGGACTGCGGCACCGACCGCGGCCTCAAGCTCAAGATCGCGGAACGGGGCGCCGACGGCGTGCTGCGCAAGACCGAGGACGTCGAGACCTCCGTCTACGCCCGCATGCTCGCCGAGGACGTCGTCGTCGACGGCAAGGTCATCGCGCCGGCCAACGTGGACCTCGGTGACGTGCTCATCGACGCCCTCGTGGGTGCGGGTGTCGAGGAGGTCAAGACCCGCTCGGTCCTGACCTGTGAGTCCGCGGTCGGCACCTGTGCCTTCTGCTACGGACGCTCGCTCGCCACCGGCAAGCTGGTCGACATCGGTGAGGCGGTCGGCATCATCGCCGCCCAGTCCATCGGTGAGCCCGGTACCCAGCTGACGATGCGTACCTTCCACACCGGTGGTGTGGCCGGTGACGACATCACGCAGGGTCTGCCGCGTGTCGTCGAGCTCTTCGAGGCCCGTACGCCCAAGGGTGTCGCGCCGATCTCGGAGGCCAAGGGCCGCGTCCGGATCGAGGAGACCGAGAAGACCAAGAAGATCGTCGTCACCCCGGACGACGGCAGCGAGGAGACGGCGTTCCCGATCTCCAAGCGTGCTCGTCTCCTGGTCGGCGAGGGCGACGCGGTCGAGGTGGGCCAGAAGCTCACCGTCGGTGCCACCAACCCGCACGACGTGCTGCGGATCCTCGGTCAGCGTGCGGTCCAGGTCCACCTGGTCGGCGAAGTCCAGAAGGTCTACAACAGCCAGGGCGTGTCGATCCACGACAAGCACATCGAGATCATCATCCGGCAGATGCTGCGCCGCGTGACGATCATCGAGTCCGGCGACGCGGAGCTGCTGCCGGGCGAGCTCGTCGAGCGGTCGAAGTTCGAGACCGAGAACCGTCGTGTGGTCACCGAGGGCGGACACCCCGCCTCCGGCCGTCCGCAGCTGATGGGTATCACCAAGGCCTCGCTGGCGACGGAATCCTGGCTGTCGGCCGCCTCCTTCCAGGAGACGACCCGAGTCCTGACGGATGCGGCGATCAACGCCAAGTCCGACAGCCTCATCGGCCTCAAGGAGAACGTCATCATCGGTAAGCTCATCCCGGCCGGTACGGGTCTGTCCCGCTACCGCAACATCCGGGTCGAGCCCACCGAAGAGGCCAAGGCCGCGATGTACTCGGCCGTCGGCTACGACGACATCGACTACTCGCCGTTCGGCACCGGCTCCGGCCAGGCCGTTCCGCTGGAGGACTACGACTACGGTCCGTACAACCAGTAAGGCGTACGTCCGACGTACCGAAGGGCGCCCACTCCGCTTCGCGCGGGGTGGGCGCCCTTCGGGGTTCTCAGCGCGCGGCCAGCTGCCACAGGCCGAGTGCGGTACCGGTGACCGCGGTCAGGGCGGCGATGCTCGCCACCGGCCAGCGGGTCCGCTCCAGCGCGTCGAGGCGGCTCTCGTGGTCGGCGAGCTGGCGGTCGGTCTGGTCGCTGCGCTGCACGAGCAGGGCCAGCGCCCCGTCGACCCGGGCGAACCCGGCCTCCAGGGTGCCGCGCAGACGTTCCAGTTCCAGGGCCACCACGACCGGGTCACCCGGCTCAGACTCGGTCATCGGCGGCACCCGCGGGCTGCGTCCCGGTGCGCAGCCAACCCGGCAGCAGGGCCTGGACGGCGGGCAGCGCCATGACACGGGCGAGCCCGCCCGCCACGGCCAGGGCCCCGGCGACCCAGGGCAGGCCGGCCGGGAGGCCGGAGGCGTCCACGAGGGCGGGCAGGGCGAGGGCGAGGCCGACGGCCGTCTGGAGGACGGTGCGCAGGGTGGTCTTGGCGGCTTCGGACATGGGGTTCTCATTTCTGGTCCGGCGGGCACGGGGACGGCCCGGGGCCCGGGCCGGTGGTGCGGCGCTTGCGGGGAGGGTGGCCCGGCGGCGGCCCCGGGAGCGGTGGCGCCCGGGGCCGGGCGGGGGCGTCAGACGGTGTGCGGGACCTTCAGCGCGTCCCAGGACGTGCGGCCGGGTACGCCGTCGGCATCGGGGCCGTCGAAGCCGAGCCGCCGCTGCCACTGGGCGTAGGAGGCCCGGTCGGCCCCGGTCCACCGGGGGCCCGGGCCCTCGGCGTACGCCGAGCAGCCCTCGGCGACGAGCCGTCGGCCCATCGCGGTGATCACCGGCGATTCGCGGCCCTCGGTGAAGAACCCGGCGCCGGGGAACGGCTGGCGGGCCGCTCCGGCGCGGGCCGCCGCGGCGGCGGCCTCGGCCGCGGCCGAGGTCCCCGTGGTCGGTCCGGCGAGCCGGGCGGCGATGCGGGTGCGCAGATCGGGCATGGTGAAGCCGCGCGGATCGCTCTTCCAGTCCGACCACTCCAAGTGGCCGATCACGCTCTTGGCCGACCAGCCGTGAGCGCGGCACAGGGCCGCCGACACCCGCTCGACGGCGTCCAGTTGAGCGGCGGGCCAGGGGTCCTCCCCGTCGCCCAGGTTGACGCACTCGAAGCCGTAGAAGCGGGCGTTGCCGTCGACGGCGCCCGCGCTGCCCTCGTGCCGGTGGGTGGTTGGCGGGCGGTCGCCGTAGTTCTCCGCGATCACGGCGTTCAGGACGGCCGGGTCGCCGCCGCCCGCGTGATTGGCGCGGCCGTTGCCGACCAGGTGGACGGTGCCGTCCTTGGCGATCACGCCGTGGCACAGCGGCCCGGGCAACTCGGCGTAGCCGTCGTAGCAGAGCCGGACCGAGGCGTCGGTGCCGCTGCTCACCGTGTGGTGGACGACGACGCCGTTGACCGGGCCCCAGGCGCCCTTGTGGTTGCGGTTGTGGTCGCGCCAGCCGTCGACCTCGACGACGGCGACGCCCTCGGCGCGCAGCGCGGCCACGAAGGCGTCCGCGGACAGGGGAGTTGACATGAGTGATCCGTTCGGTGGGAAGGCGAGGGCCCCCCGCGCCGGAGGGCGCGGGGGGCCGGTGGAGGGGGAGGGCGGGGCGGTCAGGCGACGGCCGCCCAGAGGGAGTTGGTGTCGGTGATCACGGTCTTGGGGGCGAAGGTCGTCGGCAGCGAGGCCTGGCCCGTCGCGGGCAGCCGGCCGTAGCGGGCGAACGCGTTCGGCATCCGGGCGGAACCCGCCGGCCGTTCGCCCGCGCCCGCGCCCATCGCGAAGGCGGGCCCCTTGCCCGGCTCGGAGGGCCCGTTGACGAGCAGGGCCACCCAGTAGTTCCCGGCTGCCGCGTCGTAGCTCTTGGTCAGCGGGCAGACCGCGGTGGCGCCGTCCTTGATGACGTCCTTGAGCGAGCCCGTGATCCCGACCCGGGTGCCGTTCGCGTCGTAGAGCCCCGCGTACGTCGCCTCGCTCAGGGTGCCGCCGACGTAGCCGGTGCAGTAGAAGACGAGGCTGCTGAGGGTGGCGGGTGTGTTGAGGCGGACGCCCATCAGGTAGACGGAGCCGGCGCCGCAGTACTGCGAACGGGTGCCGGAGGTCGCGGCGGGGTCGAAGCCCCAGGCCTTGAACCCGAGGTCGCCCGGGGCCCAGGTGCCGGGCGTGGCCACCGCGTCCACGTACGCCTTGCGCGTCAGATGGCCCGCGGCCGTGGGGGTGTCGGGGGTCGAGGGGGCGGCGGTGAACGTCTTGGCGCCGTCGATGCTCTGCGTCCCGCTCAACAGGACCGCGGAGCCCAGCGGGGCCGCCCCCACCGACGCGGCGTCCAGGACGACCTTGCCGGTGCGGTCGTTGACCGACTGGACGGGCAGGCCCTCGGGGCGCACATACCGCAGGTCGCCCGCGGCCTGGTCGAGCGCGTTGACGTCCGCCGCGCTGAGCACGACGACGCCCTTCTTGCCGTTCACGGACGAGACCGGGTCGACCGTGCCCGGGGGCAGCTGCGCGGCCGGCACCCGCCCGGCCGCGTCCAGCGTGGCCACACCGCCCGCGGCACCGGCCGACGCGGCCGGCACCGCCTTGACGTCGTCGGCGCCCAGCACGATGTCGGCGCTGGTCCGGCCGTTCACGGACCGCACCGCGCCGGGCGCCCCCGCGGGGCCCGCCGGGCCCTGTGCGCCGGCCGGGCCGGGCGGGCCGGGGACGGCGACGTACTCCGGGGCCTGCGGGTCGGCGGGAGCGAGGTCGGCGAGGTCGACGGCCGGCCGGGCCGCCGGGAGCACGATGTTGTACGTGCGGTTGGCGGGCAGACCGGAGAGCTGCTCGGTGACGGTGTACTGCCACTTCGCGGGGTTCATGCCCGGGGCGTCGGTGGCCGGCAGCACCGCGCTGATCCGGCCGTCCGCGTCCAGCTGGGCCACGATCGGGCCGCCGAGGATGACATCGCTCTCGGTGTGGGTGAGCAGGGCGGGGGCGCTGAAGGTGACCGTGCCGCTCAGGGCGATGCCCGCCGGGGTGAGGTAGCGGGCGGTGACGGTCACCGTGGGAATGGTGGAGGGCAACACGGAGGTGCTCCTAGGACTGGGGGTCAGGAGAGCGGGGCCGGGGCGGCCGCGCGTCAGGACTTGACGCCGTACAGCGCGCGGGGCGAGCAGCGGACGGTGGCGCCGGGCGCCCCGGCCCGCGCCTGCACCAGGAAGGTGACGGGGCTGTCGTAGGGGGCGCCGAGCGGCGCGGTGAACTCCAGCGTTCCGGCGGCGCTCGGCCCCACCTGGACGCCGTTGACCAGGAGGCGGACCTCGCCGCCGCCCGTCGCCGCGATCAGGCAGTAGAGGGACGGGTGCTGGGCGATCGCGTTGCCGTTGTAGAGGGTGGTCCACTCGGTGGCCGCGGTGGACTCCCAGCGGCCGGTGTCCTCCGGCGTGGGCAGCGGATACGGAATGTAGGGGCGGGCCAGGCCCTCGCCGCCGGTGTCGTCGGCGAACAGGGCGTTGCCCTTGCGGTCGAAGACCTTCACCGACTGGTTGGGCTGGAGGTCGGGAGCGTCCGCGTGCACCGTGAGCGCCTTGGAGCCGTCGTCGCGGCGCACGAAGAAGCCCTGCTGCTCCTCGCCGCCGGGGCGGGCCGGGGAGACCTGGCCGATGTAGAGGAGCTCGGCGCCCTTCTGCTCGTCCCGGTTGCGGACCGCGAGCTGTCCGCCGTCGCTGATGACGACGTTGCCGCCGCTGATGCGGTCCATCGCGGGGCGGGTGTTGGCGCTGCCCATCAGGGCCCGCACCTGGCGTTCCAGGGCGCGGATGCGGTCCAGGAGATCCGTGGGGATCGCGGCCATCTAGGCGTCCTCCAGTTCCAGATAGAGCTTCGCGGTCTCGGCCCGGCCGCGGCCGGGAGGCGTCACGGTCAGGCCGACGATCCGGTAGCGCGGATCGGGCCCCTCCTGGTGCCAGCCGTCCCGGATGCGCAGCAGCACCGAGGCGCCGATCAGGGCGGGCGTGATGCGGCCGTCCACCCGGACGGTGACCTCGGGGATGATCTGCGGCTGCCGGGCCCGGGCCAGTTCGGCGCGGGCGAGGCTGTCGAGGACGGCCTGGTCCGAGACGCCGCTGTGGTCCGACGAGCCCTCAAGGCGCGGCCAGCCGGCCTCCAGGTCGTCGCCGGCGACCGCCGGGACGGACATCTGCGGCAGCGAGGCGGCGGCGTTGTTGTTGTTCGCCGTCTCTCCGCGGGCCAGCCACACGTTGGCCTGCACGGTCGAGTCGGCCGGCAGGCTGTAGGTCAGCACCGGGCCCGGCCGGTCCAGGACGATCGGCACCGCACCGGTACGGATCTTGGGGTGCCCCAGCTGGAGCTTCTTGACCCGGGCCCCGGTGTCGGAGTCGCGGTAGCACTGCACGCGCCACTCGAACCCGTACTGGAGGGCCGCGAGCTGGTCGATCAGCTCCCGCACCCGGGCGAGGTCGGTGCGGGCGTAGGCATGGCTGCCGGTCACCCCCGACGGCTCGTCGTCCAGGACGATCCCGATGTCGCCGCCGGGCTGCTCCTGGACGTGCCGCACCAGCGCGCGGGCGATGTCGAACTGATCGGCGCCGGGGGCCGGGAAGGACAGGTCGGCGGAGAGGATGCGGTGGTCGAGGTAGGAGTCGAAGGTGCCCGCCTGGATCTGCACCTCAAGGCGGCCCCGCTCGTCACCCGCCGGGGTGCAGGTCCACAGGATGCCGCCCCACCAGATGTCGGCGCCGCGCTCCAGCCAGACCGCGGTGCGGCCCGGCCGGAGCGCTTCGCGGGCCCGCGCGGCGAGCGCCGCGTCGGGCAGCGGGACGGTCGCGCGCAGCTGGCCCGGTTTGCCGATGAAGTCGTCGAACTCGACCTCGGTGAGCGGCAGCGCGTCGATGACCCGGTCGGTCCGCAGATCGCAGAACAGGGCGCGGTAGGTGACCTCGCCCGTCGGCATCGCACGGTTCACGGGGCGACCTCGTAGGTGCCGTACACCTCGTACCAGCTGTCCGGCACCGGAGTCATCGGGTCGTCGGCGTCGACCCACACGCCGGTCGGCTTGCCGCTGGCCTGGACGGTCGACCAGTTGCGGGCCACGCCGTTGGGGTGGAAGGCGGTGCTGGTCTCGGCGCCGCCGTAGAAGTAGCCGCCCGCGTCGCCACCGGTGCGGGCCCGGAAGTTGATGGTCAGACCGCGCGGGCCCGCCGGGCGGACCGGCAGGCTCAGGTACCAGTTGCCGTTCTTGTTCGGCCCGCCCCAGTTGCTGGTGGAGCCGATGGTCAGGGCGGCCTGGAAGTGCACGATCGGGCCGTCCTTGATGTACCGGCCCCACAGCGAGCCGTTGCCGAGCTTGGGGACCGGGGCACCGGCGGTGGCCTGGCCCCAGGCGGGCGTGTAGTCCCGCCAGGTCGCCCGCGGCTCGGGGTAGGGCCGCCACTCGGTGCCGTTCCAGCGCTCCAGGCTGCCGCCGTTGTCGCGGTACTGGCCGGGGTAGGAGCCGCGGTAGGCGGGGCCGCCCGCGGGGATGATGCCGCCGACCGAGGCCGTGGGCCGACGCAGGTCCTTCACGGCGGTGGTCCAGTCGATGCCGCCGCTGCCCGCGGACGTCCCGGCCGGCACCCGCACCTCGGCGAGCGCGAGCGCGGCCTCCGGCACCTGGGGTGCGACGGGGCTGGCCGCGTAGGCGCCCTGGACGATTTCGAGGACGGCCGCGGTCTTGCCGGCGTCGTCGTACACCCGCACCACGACGAGGTCGATGCGGGGCAGACCCGGGTCGCCGTCCAGGAAGGTCAGGCTCGTGTACTCGGGGATGTAGACGGGGTAGGCGCCCGCGCCGGGGCGGCCCTGGACGACCGCGCGGCCCGGCGCGACGAGGGCGCTCATGCCGGCGGTGTCGCCGAAGACGTACAGGCCGGCCATGGAGAACTGGCCCTCGGGGGAGCCGGGGATGATGCCGCTGCGGGTGCCGAGCGGGCCGTCCGGGGCCATGGTGCCGATCGGGGCGAGCCGGGTGTCGAGCCGGGACTGGCCCCCGTTGCCGTCGGTGCTGTTGAGCAGCCAGGCACTGCCGATGTTCATGCGATCTCCTAAGGGACGTACGGGAGTTGGGGTACGGGGTGCGCGGGGCGGGCTACCAGTGCGTGTTGCGCCAGCTGACCGTCGCCGACGGCTGGGGGGCCTGGGCGCCCGGCGCGGCCGAGCCCGCACCGGCGCGGAAGCTGAACGTGCTCTGGCCCGGCTCCAGTTGGAAGAGCTGCTCGGGGGTGGACCAGGCGGTGGCCGTGTGGATGCGCGAGGCGGTGCCGTTGAGGAGCACCGTGCCCGCGCCGGTGTCGACGCTCAGGACGTCGGACGCGGCCAGCGTGAGGTCGTACTCCAGGCGCACCCCGTCGCCGAGCCGGGTCAGGGACGGCTTGCGGACCGGGCCGCGGAACTCGATGACCGGGTTGGCGGGGGCGTCGCCGCTGTTGAACGCGGTGGCGAGCCCGGTGGAGCGGGCCGCGCCCCAGCCGAGCGGCCACGCGAGGCCGGCGGCGGGAGCGGGAGCGGGGTCGGCGGCGGGCGCGGCGACGGGTGCGACCGGAGGCGTCCCCTCGGGGGGCCGGGTCTCCTCGTCGGGCCGGGGCGGCGGCTGGTTCGGGTCGGGGACCTGGGCGGGCGGACGCTCCCAGGTCAGGCCCGTCTCGGGCAGGGGGAGCCCGGTGCGTACGGACTGGACGTCGAGCGCGAAGCGGCGCGGGTCGGCGCAGATCCACTGCACGGTCGCCTTGGCGGCGCCGTGGGTGACGTACATCCGGTCGTGCGGCAGGGAGCGCTGGCTGATCCGGGCCCGCACGGCCAGGGTCTCGCCGTGCAGCCGCACGGCGAGCCACTGCTCGCCGTAGTGCACCGAGGTCGCGGCGCGAAAGCGCTGGGCGACGGCGGCCGCCTGCTCGCGCCCGTCGGGCAGCAGCCAGACGGAGGCGGTGACGGTACGGGGCTGCGACCACTGGGCGCCGGGCCAGGCGCCGTGCTGGTCGGGCCGCAGGACGTCACCGCTGTCGAGGCCGGGCAGGTCGGCCCAGCCGGTGAGGCCGCTGTCGGCGATCTCGTAGTCGGTGCCGGGCCCGAAAAGAAGTCCGGCCCACTGGATCTGCCCGTCGCGGGTGATCAGTGAGCCGGGGGGTTCGGTCGTGGTGGTCAACTGTGTTGGGGGCATGGGTGGTTGGCCCTCACCTTCTGGGTTACGTCGTGTGCGCCAGGAAGAGCAGATCCTCGGCGATGCCGTACGAGCCGCGGCCCGCGGGCTCGTGGTAGTGCTCGATGCGGGGGGTGCCGGCGGCGGGGCGCGCGGCGCGGGCTGCCGCCGCGGTGCGGGCCAGCAGGGCGTCGAGCTTGGAGAGCGGCAGGACGACCTCGGCCTCGCCCGCCTCGGCGAGGATCACCGGGACGCCGCCGGTGCGGGGTGCGACGACCCCGCCCGCGGCGAGCATCGGGATCTTGGAGAGATCGACGCCGAAGTGCTTGCCGAGGAAGTTGAAGCTGAGCTTGTTGAGGCCGTCGATGACCCAGTTGGCGAAGGCGATGAGCCCGTTGATGGGGCCCTTGATGACGCCGACGGCCATCTGGAAGCCGCTCTCCAGGAAGTCCCCCATGCCGCGCAGGGCCCTCTCCATCGCGGAGGTGACCGAACGGAAGCCGCCGGGAAGGGACTTGGTGATCCAGCCGATGGCCGGCCCCAGCACCTGGGCGACGCCCTTCCAGAAGCCGAGGACGACGCTCAGGTACCCGGTGACGACCGGAGCGACGTACGTCAGGGCGGTCTCGATCAGGCTGCCGACGGTGGTAAGGGCCGCCTCCATCAGCTGCTGACCGAGCTGGGAGTTCAGCGCGAACTCGATGAGCTGTTCGGCGAACGGCGCGAGCAGCGTGGCGACCAGGACCCACGGGTTCGCCTTCATGACCAGGTTGATCGCGGTCATGACACCGCTCGCGATCTTCAGATTCCCGCCGAAGAGACCGGTCACCTTGCCGAGCGCGCCGGAGCCCTTGCCGGAGAGGGTGAGGGACTTGGCGGCGAGATCGGAGCTCCGCTTCAGGTTCTTCACCTCCCGGCCCGCCCGCTGGGCGCCGGACTTCACCTTCAGCACCTGGGTGGCGGCGCCGGGCGTCTGACGTCCGAGCGCCCCCACCGCGCGGCCGGCGCCGTCGGCTCCGGTGGCGAACTGCTTCAGGTCCTTGCCGGCCAGGGTGGCCGACGCCCTGATCCGGTCGGCGGCGCGGGCGGCGTTGGTGATGCCGGTGCGCGCGGCCCCGGCCGCCCCGGCGGCCTGACCGGCCGAGGAGCCGAAGCTACGGAAGGCGCCGCTGGAGTTGGCGAGCGGGTGCGACGGGGCCCCGGCCATGGCGTGCCCTCCCTTCTGTGCCCGTTGCGCCTGCTGTGCCCGTTGCGGTCCGGCACGTGCCGCGGGGCGTCATCCGCGGGCCTTGGCGAGGAAGAGCAGGGCGCGGGCGGTGTCCTGCGGATCGGTGTCCTGGGTGGCGTAGTAGTTCTCGATGTGGAACCCCTCGCCGTAGGCACCCGCTCCGGCGGGCAGCGGTGCGGCGTGGGCGGCGCGGCTCAGCAGCCGGTCCAGCCGGGACAGCGGCATGACCGCCTCCGACTCGCCCGCCTCGGCCACGATCGCGGGGACACCGCCGCTGCGCGGGGCGACGATGCCGCCCTCGGCCAGCATCGGGATCCGCGGGATGTTGACGCCGAACGTCTTGCCGCCGACGAGCGGGACCCAGCCGGGGATCGAGACATGGATGCCGTTGAGCGCGCCGATGGCCGAGTTGATGAGCCCGATGACCAGGTTGAGCGGCGACTTGACCGCGGACAGGATGCCGTCGAAGACACTGCCCGCGAAGCGGGAGAGCCCGCCCCAGGCGCTGGACAGGGCGTTCTTGACGGTGTCGAACGCACCGGGGATGAAGCTGGCGATCCACAGGGCGATGGGCAGGATCGCGCCCTTGATGCCGTTCCAGACATTGGAAATGATCTTGCCGGTGCTCTTCATCAGCGGCCCGATCGCCTTCATGACGGTGTCGACGACCTTGCCGATGACGTCGAAGGCGACCTTCATGATCTTCTGCATGGCCTTCGACTTGGTCGCCATGGTGACGACCTTCTCGATGAGCGGGGCGAAGAGTTCGAGCAGCATCCCGATGACGTTGCCCTTCATGGACTTGTTGAGCCCCTTGAAGCCGCCGTCGGCCTTCTTGAGCCCGCCCTGCAGCTTGCCCATCGAGACCCCGCCGGTCCCGGCCTCCTTGCCGACCTTCCCGACGGACTTCGCCGCCTGGTCGGCGGCGGTCTTCATCCCCTTCAGCTCCCGGGCGGACTGCTGGGCGGCCCCCTTGATCCGCCCCACATTGGTGTTGGCCGTACCGGCCTGCCTACCGAGCGTGCCGGCGGAGCGGCCGGCGCCGTCGATTCCTGTTTTGAATCCTTTGAGCGAGCTGTTGGCTCTGCTGAGGGACTGGACTAGTGACATGGTTCACCCTGTATGGCTTGATGGAAAAGCTGCACCTGGCCGACCTCAGCCCAGCGCCGCCGCCAGGTTCGTGACCCGCAATTCCAAATCATGAATGCGCGCCGCCTCGTTACCGCTCAGCGGTGGGACGCGGGGGCGTGCGGCCTCCCCCGACCGGACTTGGCTGCGGAGTGCCTGCTCGTTCCTTTCCAGCCTGCTCACTCGCGGTACGACACTGCCATTGACGATTCGAGCGAGGCTGAGAAGGTGATTGTTTCCCTGGCGCTGAAGGTCTTCGAGCCTGTCGATTCGAATAACTTCGGCATCGAGAGGGTTGGCGGGTTTCTTCCAGAGGAAACCCCATTTATTGCGTTCGAGTTTGAACTTCTTCTCGATCAGGGTGTCGAAGTTGAAGAGTTTTGGCAGGCCGAACGAGAGAATGCTCGTCACCTTGGTGACGGCGATGATCTCGACCCACTTGCTCCAGTTCACCTTCCAGTCGGTCCAATTCACCGACGGGGAATCCTGGACGGCGGGTGTTTTGTTGGCCTTCTGGGCCAGTTCCTTCTCGACCTTGTCGAGCCGATCCTCGATCTCTTTCGTGGTCATGGCTGGAGATGTCCTCCTTCGGGCGGAGGGTTTGACGGATGCGGTCTGCGGGCCTAGTGTGAGCGTCCGGTATTTGCTGAGTCTTTAACTTGATTCGGAGTTTCTGTGAGTGTCGGATGGGTTGTTTTAGCGGTTGGGTTCGTCTGGCTTTTGTTTGGATCCGTGCTCGCGGCGTCAGATCTGCTTGCCTGGCGGCGGAGAGTTGTCGTGCCGGCCCTTTGTACGTCATTGAATGACGAATCGGACGGGGTGGTGAGACACCTTCTGGAGCGGCAGCCCGTGGGGAGGGAGGAACCGCTGGTTCTCCTACGGACCAAGGGTGCGCGAGTCCGGCCCGGGGAAACGGTCAAGATTTCCTACGACCCGAAAAGGGCGCACCAGGTATTCATCGCCGATGAACATCCGCGTCTTGAACACGTCAGTGGTGTGGCCATGTCGGCGACCACGGGCCTGTTGTTGGTGCTCGCGGTCCTCGTCAGCCGGATCTGGTAGCCGCGAAGGCCGGTGGGCAGCTGATTACCGGAAGAACTCGAACAGCTGCGCCGCGGAGGGCGGGTCTGCGGTCGGCGCGGCACCTTCGGCGGGTGCGATGTCGTGGGCCGGCGTCGATGGAGGGGAGCCCGGCCGCGGCACCGCCTCCGGATACTCCAGCGGATCCGCGTCCTCGCCCGAATTGATCGTCGCCGTCATCCAGTTGGCCACCGCCAGGTGGTCCACCGTCGCGGCGAGGAGGTGGGTGGACGCGTCCCACTCCACCGCCTCGCCGTGCAGATCGCGGTTGACCGCGCTGTCGCGCGGCAGGTGCTTGACCAGGACGGCGAGGCGGCGGGACGTCAGGGTGCCGCGGTGCCAGTCGAGGAGGTCGACGGCGTAGTGGCGCAGCAGGTCGGCCTCAAGAGCCTCGGCGTGTTCTTCGACGAACGCGTCGAGGCTCAGTCTTCCCCCAGGCCGAGCCCGGTCTCCGTGCCGTACGCCTCCAGGATCGCGGCGATGTCCTGCATCGTCACGTCGTGCTCCAGGAAGCGCTTGAACTGCTGCTCGCCCAGGAGCAGTCCGAGCAGCCCGTCGACGTCGCTGTCGTCGAGGTCGCGCAGCGCGCGGGCCGTGCGGTGGCCGATCTCGGTGGGGAGTTCGAAGGTGTCGCCGTCCAGCTGGAAGGACCAGGCGCTGCCGTGCGCCTCAAGGCGCTGGGCGCGGGCCGCGTTGACGTCGAATCCGGACATGGTGCTGCTCCTCAGGAGGGAGGGGGCGCCGCCCCGGGGAGGGGAGGGCGGGGCGGCGCCGCCGATTCAGGTGGTGGAAGGGGAGGCGGAAGCGGCACGGCGGCGCGCTTCCGCCCCCGGCGGGTCCGGGAGTGGGGGCCAAGGCCTCGGGTCCCGGACCGCGGCGGGCCCGGGAGTTCGGGCGGCATGCCCCAACTCCCGAACCCAGGGTGCTACTTGGTCGCGAACGCCTTGTCCTTCATCAGCCACGTCGCCAGCGGCGAATCCGGCTTCGCGGCCATCGCGGTGAAGGTGACGCCCAGCTTCACGGCGCCCTTGCGGTTGAGGTCGATGTCGTCGGAGACGGTGACCACGCCGCGCGGCACCACGAAGCGGTAGCGCACCTCGGCGCCGTCGCTGAACTCGACGCCGAGCGCGCGCTCGTCCTCGCCCTGGTCGCTGTGGATCTCGTACTTGTAGAGGCCCGAGTTCGGGGCGGTCTCCACGACCTCGCCGCCGCCGAAGAAGAACGGCAGGGTGTCCTCGTTGAGCTGGAGCATGCCGAACTTCAGGGTGAGCTCGCGCTCGGTGTAGATCGTGCGGGCCGGGGTCAGCGACTGCCACGTGTCGATGTTGGCGGTCTTGCCCTTGCGGCCGAACTTCACGCCGTCGGTGCTGGTGTAGCCCAGGTCGTGCCAGGAGGGGCCCCACTCGGCGGTGGTGTCGACCGGCGCATCGGTGCCGGTCTTGGCGAGGAAGATGCGGCCGGTGCCGGCCACGCGGATCTCGCTCGGGTTCATTCCGGACATGTGGTTCTCCTCATTGTGTTCAGGATGTGCAAGAGGCCCCGCCGGACGTGGCGGGGCCTCGATGGCGTGGGGACGGGGATCAGGACGGGCGGAGCGAGAAGCGCACCGTGGTGAGGTAGCGGTTGCCGGCCGGCCGGTTGTAGTCGGGCAGCCAGCGCACCGCCTCGGTCTCCACGACGTCGGTGACGACCGCGGTCCCGTAGGTGGTGCCGCGGAGCTGGAGGAGCGCCGCGCGGACGGACAGCGACACGGTGTGCGCGTCCGTCTTGGTCGGGCCGTACACCTCCAACTCGACCAGCGGCTGGTCGAGATGGAGGTCGTCGACCCAGGCGCCGCCGGTCCGCGAGACCAGCACCGCCTTCTGCGTACCGTCGAAGACGGGCGGCGGTCGGTTGTCGACGTCCACCCCGGCCAGCTCCGGCCGGTTCTTGAGGTGGTCGACGATCAGGCGCTCCACATCGGGGAACGCGAGCAGGGCCTCGTTCAACCGGGCCTCCTTTCGATGAGTCGGTGAGTCGCTGCGTCGGGGGCGCCTGGGAGAGACGGGGGCCCCGGGAGGTCGGTGGTGCGGGGGTGCGTCGGGCGCCCGGCGGTGCGGGCCGCGCGGGCAGTGCGGAGGGCGGGAGAGTGGGCTGCCGTTCGGCCCGTGGCCGCCGGAGGCGCTCAACGCGAAGCGGCGGAGGCCGTTGCCCGGTGAGGGGCACAGCTCCGCCGCTGCACTTATTGTGAACGAGATCGTGCGAGTGCGCAACAAGAGGTTTCGGGCGCGCAATCAGACGGTCCGGCCCGGCGCCCGGGGAGGGCGGCGGAGCGTGGCCAGGGTCGTTCGCGCAAGCACTCCTCGGGCGGCGGCGCACGGGCCGCCCGGACGGCGTGCGAGTGGTCCCTTCGCCGAAGGCTTTCAGGGCGGACCTCAGGGAACACGGTGTCAGTTGCAGGGGTTAACTTGGTGGTTGCAGCGCACTCCGGGACAACTGGTGGCAGATGGCCGGGAGTGGCACGGAAGGGCGCATGAGCCGACGAAGAGCACCTGGGGGTGGCATGAGCGAGCAGGTCGTGGGGTGCGGGGGAGTCGCCCGGTGAGCGTCTACAACGAGCGGGTCTCGGACGTCGTGATCGCCACCGTGGAAGTGGCCGCCGATTCCGCCAGCGCCGGATCCTTCACCCCCGAGGTCGCCCGCGCGCTCAGCGCCGTCGTCGGCAAGGTGGCGGAGCGCGCGATCGGGGACGCGGAGCTCAACGGGTTCGTCACGGGATGGCAGGAGGCGATGGCCACGTTGGGGGACGATGCGCCGGCCGGTGCGCAGGTCTACCAGGTCCCCGCGTGGGACGTGCGCGGTGCCGGGCGCGGCGCCCCGCGGCCCAGGGTGCGCTAGCCCGCACGGCGGCGGCCCGGGCCCGGTCTGTGCCCCGCCCCCAGCACGAATGCCCCGCAGCCGTATCGGCTGCGGGGCACTTCTCTGTACGGAGTGCGGGGGGGGCAGGGGGTGTTCGTTAAGGGGGGTGCGGGGGGAGCGCGGCGGGAGTGGCTCAGGGGCGCGGGCCGCGCAGTTCGTGGGGGCGGCGGGTCGCGCGCTCCGCGGCGAAGACGTCCGCCAGACGGAAGAGGTTCGAGCGGCCGCGGCGCCCCGCCGGGGCGATGTGGCCGAGCTGGACCCACTTGCGGATGGTGTCCGGGGCCACCGCGGCCTCCTCGGCCGCCATCGCGGTCGTGATGAGGGCGGTGCCGGGCGTGGAGCGCGGAGCCGTGCGCGTCGTACTCATCGGGCCTGGACCTCCCGCGGGCCGGACGCCGCGTGCGCGGCACACCCCTGATCCGCGCGGCACGAGGCGGGCCGCGGCCCGGACCCCCGCGGGCCCACCACCGTCGCCGGCCCAGCGCCGGGCGCCGCGGAATGCTCCGCACGCGCCGTCGCAGGCCCAGCGCCGGGCGCCACCGAATGCTCCGCACGCGCCGACTGACCCGCACGTACCTGCTGCCCCGCACGCGCCGGCCCCTCCGGGTGCGCGGGACTCCCCAACTCCCCTGCCCCGTCCGCTTCTTGTGCGGCCGTCAGTTCGGTGAGGACCCTGCCCGCCGCGTCGGCGAGGTGCTGCCACTCGGTGCGGGCCCAGGCGTGGCGGTGGGCGCCGTCGGTGCGGCAGGCGCAGTCGGGCGCGGCGCAGCGGCAGCCCGGGTTGACGCAGAGGACCGTCTCGCGGTGCGGGAAGACCCGCAGGGACACCGAGTCGCAGTGCGGGCAGCGGCCGCTGACGCGGACCGGGCTCTCGGTGTCGCCGAGCGCCAGCGAGCAGCGGCGGGCCATCCGCCGGGCCTCGCCCCGTACGTGCTCGGCGAGGACCGGGTGGTCCGCGATGTCGCCGAGCAGGGCGAGCAGGCGGGCGAGGCGCTGTTCGACCGTGCCGCGCGGCGAGCGGGGCAGGCGCAGCTTCTCGGTGACCGCCTCCTCCAGCTCCACCACACCGTCCGTGATGTCGCGGATGGTGTCGGATATGAAGAGCCGTATGGGCGCGGCGGGGGCGGTGGGCCGGCCCGAGCGCCCGGCGCCGAGCGGGCGGGCGCCCCGGCTGGGGGCCAGCTCGTGGTGCAGCTCGGGGAACTGCCGGCGCAGGATGCCGAGCCAGACGGCGGCGGGGTCGGGGCGGTGGGTCATGACGGCTGCTCCTGTGTTCATGACTGCGGTTCCTGCGGGCGGTGTGCGCCGGAACCGGCGGGCGTCGTACGAAGGCGGTCGGGACGGGCGGGACCGCCGGGACGGGCGGGGCCCGCGTCGGCCGGAACCCTGACCTGGCGGCCGTTGCTCCACAGCCGCCCGCCGCTGACGCCGTCGAACCAGTTGTCCTGGGGGGCGACGGCCTCCAGGCAGCAGCGGCGTACGGGGCAGATGCCGCAGGCGCGCAGGGCGGGCCGGGCCGCCTCGGGCTCCCGGGCGAAGACGGCGTGGTCGGGCAGGCCGATGCAGGCGGCGTGGGTGCGCCAGTCCTCGGAGCGCCGGACGGCGGGGTGGGCGCCCCGGGACAGGGGTGAGCGGACGAGCGCTGGTGCGGGCATGGAAACGGATCCCTCTGAGAAGAAGGGGCGAGAAAAAGAGATGCGGGGCGGGGCGTGGGCACACGGAGGTTGCGGAGCCTCCGTGGGCTCTTGTTGCGGTTGCGCAATCAACTCTACCGATATTGCGTGCGCGGGCGCAACAAAGCTCGCTCTGTGTCGCTGGATTCCGACACCGCGTGCCGTCCTGGAGTGCATTTCACGTCCGGAATACCTGGATTTTGCCTGTCGGGGTGGCTAGTTGCGGGCTCGCTCGTCATGCTGGTCATTGCGCGCGCGAACGGACGGTAGGGTCGGCGGTGTTGCGGAGGGAGCGTGCTATGAGCGAGAAAAGCTCGGATATGGAGCGGTTTGCGGGCTGGGTCGAGGACCTGATGCGCGAGCGCGGATACGACATCGACAGCCCCCGGGGCGGTGGCAGGTCCCGTCTGGCGGAGGACGCGGGTGTGCACCGGGCCGCGGTGACGCGGCTGTTGCAGCGGCAGAGCCTGCCCGACCTGGAGACCATGCGCGCCCTGGCGCGGGTCCTCGGGGTCGGGCTGCGGGACATGCTGATCGCGTCGGGCCGCGTGACGGCCGACGACCTGCCACTGCCGGAGGTGCCGGGCCGGGCCGCGGGCAAGGGCGCCGGGCGCGGCCGGATCACACCGGCCGAGGCGGCCGAGCTCCTGGGCATTCCGGACAGCCACCGCCGCCAGTTCGTGGAGATGACCGAAATGATCATCGCGGTGAGCGGAGCCCGTCCCGAAGAGGCCCAGCCCCGGCGGCGCGACGTCTCGGCGAGCAGCTGAGCGCGCCCCCGGCCGATCCGCCGACCGGCGGATCGGCCGGGGGCCTGCTCACCGGCGTGTCGGCGTGGACGGCATTTGTTTTGACCCAAGTCGATGAGGTAGGTACGCTCAGACCTTGTGCCTGGGGTGTGCCTGGGCTCCGCTGCGTGCCTACGTCCGCAGGGTGAGCTCCCAGACCGGCCACCGCAATCTGCGCTTCTCCTGCCTCCGGGCAGGGGGTTGCAGTATTCGACACACCCGACCGCGTGGGTCGGCGCTGTGTTCCAGGTTAGTTTTACTACGGCACACAGAAACCGGAGAAGTAGTGCCTACGATCCAGCAGCTGGTCCGGAAGGGCCGGCAGGACAAGGTCGAGAAGAACAAGACGCCCGCGCTCGAGGGTTCGCCCCAGCGCCGCGGCGTCTGCACGCGTGTGTTCACGACCACCCCGAAGAAGCCGAACTCGGCGCTCCGTAAGGTCGCGCGTGTGCGTCTGACCTCCGGCATCGAGGTCACGGCCTACATCCCGGGTGAGGGACACAACCTGCAGGAGCACTCCATCGTGCTCGTGCGTGGTGGCCGTGTGAAGGACCTGCCGGGTGTTCGCTACAAGATCATCCGCGGTTCGCTCGACACCCAGGGTGTCAAGAACCGCAAGCAGGCCCGCAGCCGCTACGGCGCCAAGAAGGAGAAGTAAGAATGCCTCGTAAGGGCCCCGCCCCGAAGCGCCCGGTCATCATCGACCCGGTCTACAGCTCTCCTCTTGTCACCTCGCTGATCAACAAGATCCTGCTGGACGGCAAGCGCTCCACCGCCGAGCGCATCGTCTACGGCGCCATGGAGGGCCTCCGCGAGAAGACCGGTGCTGACCCGGTCATCACGCTGAAGCGCGCTCTGGAGAACGTCAAGCCGTCTCTTGAGGTCAAGTCCCGCCGTGTCGGTGGCGCCACCTACCAGGTGCCGATCGAGGTCAAGCCCGGTCGCGCCGCCACCCTCGCGCTGCGCTGGGTCGTGGGTTACTCCCGCGCCCGCCGTGAGAAGACCATGACCGAACGCCTCATGAACGAGCTGCTCGACGCCTCCAACGGCCTCGGCGCTGCGGTCAAGAAGCGTGAGGACACCCACAAGATGGCCGAGTCCAACAAGGCCTTCGCGCACTACCGCTGGTAGTCGCTACCCACATCGAGACCGAGAGAAGACTGAGCCGATATGGCTACCACTTCACTTGACCTGGCCAAGGTCCGCAACATCGGGATCATGGCCCACATCGACGCGGGCAAGACGACCACCACCGAGCGGATCCTGTTCTACACCGGTGTCTCGTACAAGATCGGTGAGGTCCACGACGGCGCTGC
Source organism: Streptomyces sp. NPDC048111 (assembly GCF_043202815.1). Taxonomy (NCBI): domain Bacteria; kingdom Bacillati; phylum Actinomycetota; class Actinomycetes; order Kitasatosporales; family Streptomycetaceae; genus Streptomyces; species Streptomyces sp. NPDC048111. The sequence goes on along the minus strand of NZ_JBIDBD010000014.1, from coordinate 89,191 downwards.
CACGATGGACTGGATGGAGCAGGAGCAGGAGCGCGGCATCACCATCACGTCCGCCGCGACGACCTGCCACTGGCCGCTCGAGGACGTCGACCACACCATCAACATCATCGACACCCCGGGCCACGTGGACTTCACGGTCGAGGTGGAGCGTTCGCTCCGCGTCCTCGACGGTGCGGTCACCGTGTTCGACGGTGTCGCCGGTGTGGAGCCGCAGTCCGAGACGGTCTGGCGTCAGGCCGACCGTTACGGCGTTCCGCGTATCTGCTTCGTCAACAAGCTCGACCGCACCGGCGCTGAGTTCCACCGCTGCGTGGACATGATCGTGGACCGCCTCGGCGCCACCCCGATCGTGATGCAGCTGCCGATCGGTTCCGAGGCCAACTTCGAGGGCGTTGTGGACCTGGTCCGCATGAAGGCCCTCGTGTGGTCCGCGGAAGCGACCAAGGGCGAGATGTACGACGTCGTCGACATCCCGGCCACGCACACCGAGGTCGCTGAAGAGTGGCGCGGCAAGCTGGTCGAGACCGTCGCGGAGAACGACGACCAGATCATGGAGCTCTTCCTCGAGGGCGTCGAGCCCACCGAGGAGCAGCTGTACGCCGCGGTGCGTCGCATCACCATCGCGTCCGGCAAGGGCGGCGACACCACCGTCACCCCCGTGTTCTGTGGCACCGCGTTCAAGAACAAGGGCGTTCAGCCCCTGCTCGACGCCGTCGTCCGCTACCTGCCTTCCCCCCTGGACGTCGAGGCCATCGAGGGCCACGACGTCAAGGACCCGGAGGTCGTGGTCAAGCGCAAGCCGTCCGACGAGGAGCCCCTCTCGGCGCTGGCGTTCAAGATCGCTTCCGACCCGCACCTGGGCAAGCTCACCTTCATCCGGATCTACTCCGGTCGCCTTGAGGCCGGCACTGCGGTGCTGAACCCCATCAAGGGCAAGAAGGAGCGCATCGGCAAGATCTACCGCATGCACGCGAACAAGCGTGAGGAGATCGAGTCGGTGGGCGCCGGTGACATCGTCGCCGTCATGGGCCTGAAGCAGACCACCACCGGTGAGACGCTGTGTGACGACAAGGCCCCGGTGATCCTGGAGTCCATGGACTTCCCGGCACCGGTCATCCAGGTCGCCATCGAGCCCAAGTCCAAGGGTGACCAGGAGAAGCTGGGTGTCGCCATCCAGCGTCTCGCGGAGGAGGACCCCTCCTTCCAGGTGCACTCGGACGAGGAGACCGGCCAGACCATCATCGGTGGTATGGGCGAGCTCCACCTCGACGTCCTCGTCGACCGCATGCGTCGCGAGTTCAAGGTCGAGGCGAACGTCGGCAAGCCGCAGGTCGCGTACCGCGAGACGATCCGCAAGGTCGTCGAGCGCGTGGACTACACCCACAAGAAGCAGACCGGTGGTACCGGTCAGTTCGCCAAGGTGCAGATCGCGATCGAGCCCATCGAGGGCGGCGAGGCGTCGTACGAGTTCGTGAACAAGGTCACCGGTGGCCGCATCCCCCGGGAGTACATCCCGTCGGTGGACGCGGGTGCGCAGGAGGCCATGCAGTTCGGCATCCTGGCCGGCTACGAGATGACCGGCGTCCGCGTCATTCTTCTCGACGGTGGCTACCACGAGGTCGACTCCTCCGAGCTCGCGTTCAAGATCGCCGGTTCGCAGGCCTTCAAGGAGGCCGCGCGCAAGGCTTCGCCCGTGCTCCTCGAGCCGATGATGTCCGTCGAGGTCACCACGCCCGAGGACTACATGGGTGAAGTCATCGGCGACATCAACTCCCGCCGTGGCCAGATCCAGGCCATGGAGGAGCGCAGCGGCGCCCGCGTCGTGAAGGGCCTCGTGCCCCTCTCGGAGATGTTCGGCTACGTCGGCGACCTCCGCAGCAAGACCTCGGGTCGCGCAAGCTACTCGATGCAGTTCGACTCCTACGCCGAGGTTCCGCGGAACGTCGCCGAGGAGATCATCGCGAAGGCCAAGGGCGAGTAACTCTTCCGAGTTCACGCTTTAGGCTTGTCACCGGAGCCACCGGGGCATTCGGCGTAAACCATCAGGTTTACGGTAAGTGCCCCGGGTGGCCCCGGCATCCCAGCAAAGATCACCTGGCGCCGATGAGTAAGGCGTACCAGAACCACTCCGCAGGAGGACCCCAGTGGCGAAGGCAAAGTTCGAGCGGACTAAGCCGCACGTCAACATCGGCACCATCGGTCACATCGACCACGGTAAGACGACCCTCACGGCCGCCATTACCAAGGTGCTGCACGACGCGTACCCGGACCTGAACGAGGCCTCGGCCTTCGACCAGATCGACAAGGCTCCTGAGGAGCGCCAGCGCGGTATCACGATCTCGATCGCGCACGTCGAGTACCAGACCGAGTCGCGTCACTACGCCCACGTCGACTGCCCCGGTCACGCGGACTACATCAAGAACATGATCACGGGTGCCGCGCAGATGGACGGCGCGATCCTCGTGGTTGCCGCCACCGACGGCCCGATGCCGCAGACCAAGGAGCACGTGCTCCTGGCCCGCCAGGTCGGCGTTCCGTACATCGTCGTCGCCCTGAACAAGGCCGACATGGTGGACGACGAGGAGATCCTGGAGCTCGTCGAGCTCGAGGTCCGTGAGCTCCTCTCCGAGTACGAGTTCCCGGGCGACGACCTGCCGGTCGTCAAGGTCTCGGCGCTCAAGGCGCTCGAGGGCGACAAGGAGTGGGGCCAGTCGGTCCTGAACCTGATGGCCGCCGTCGACGAGGCGATCCCGCAGCCCGAGCGTGACGTCGACAAGCCGTTCCTGATGCCGATCGAGGACGTCTTCACGATCACCGGTCGTGGCACCGTCGTCACCGGTCGTATCGAGCGTGGTGTCCTCAAGGTCAACGAGACCGTCGACATCGTCGGTATCAAGACCGAGAAGACCACCACCACGGTCACCGGCATCGAGATGTTCCGCAAGCTGCTCGACGAGGGCCAGGCCGGTGAGAACGTCGGTCTGCTGCTTCGTGGCATCAAGCGCGAGGACGTCGAGCGCGGCCAGGTCATCATCAAGCCCGGTTCGGTCACCCCGCACACCGAGTTCGAGGCCCAGGCGTACATCCTGTCCAAGGACGAGGGTGGCCGTCACACGCCGTTCTTCAACAACTACCGCCCGCAGTTCTACTTCCGTACGACTGACGTGACCGGTGTCGTTACCCTCCCCGAGGGCACCGAGATGGTCATGCCGGGCGACAACACCGCCATGACGGTCGCGCTGATCCAGCCGGTCGCCATGGAGGAGGGCCTCAAGTTCGCCATCCGTGAGGGTGGCCGGACCGTGGGCGCCGGCCAGGTCGTCAAGATCGTCAAGTAAGTACCTGACGATTGACCTGGTAGCTCGCTGAGCTGTCAGAAGAGCCCCGCACCTTTCGAGGTGCGGGGCTCTTCGCCGTTTCCGGGTGCGTCACGCGGCCGGCGCCGCCGCACCCGGCCCGCGTGCGGCGGCCGGGGTGCCGGTGGGCCGGGGTGCCGGATGTGCCGGTGTCTACGGCCGCCAGGACCAGGGCCGCGCGTCGACCCCCAGCCCGACGGCGAGCGCCCGCCCGCCCTGCGCGGACAGGGCGGCCGAGCCGACCGGGACGACGCCGTCGGCGCGCCTCAACACCCGCTTCCCGTCCGCCAGTTGCAGGACCCCGCGCTCGTCCGGCCCCAGCACGAACCCGCCCGCGGCGGCGACCGGCCCGTACCCGTCGAGGGCGACCCCGGTCGCGGGGCCGCCGTCCAGGCGTACGGAGGTGAGGCGCGGGGAGGCGGGCGAGCCGGGGTCCTGGCGGGCCTTTCGGGCGTCGGCGGACGTGCGGTAGAGCAGCTCCACGCCGCCACCGGAGGCGAGCGGCGCCACCGGGTCGACGGGGAGCGGCAGCCGGGACGGGACCGGGGCGAGCGGGCTGCCCGCGGCGGGCTGCGTCCAGTGGTGCACGGTGTCGGCGCCGGCCCCGAAGACGTGCACGCGTCCGCGCTGGTCGACCACGCCGCTCAGCCCCTCCTGCACGGGCCCTCCGGCCAGATCGCGCCACGGCGACCAGCCGCCGTCGGCCGCGCGCACGCGCGTACTCACGCCCCGGTCCGCGTTGCGCACGAAGAGGTGGACGCGGCCGTCCGGCGCCGCGAGGGCGAGCGGGAGCCCGATCCGCCGCCCGCGGTCGTCCCCGCGCTCGGGATTGCCGAGCCCGCGCCAGGCCCCGAACTCCCCACCGGGCGCGCCCTGTTCGAGCACGACGATCTCCCGGGTGTTGGCGCCGGCCCGCCCCTGGAGCGAGGAGAACCGCAGCGCGAACAGGAGCTGCCGGCCGTCGGGCAGGCTGGCCCCGCCGAGCACGGGGGCGAGCGGCGACCCTCCCAGGTCCTCGGGTTCGCCCCAGCTGTCGTCGGGTCCGCGCCGCCATCGGACGGCCCGCAGCCCGAGCACCCCGTAGGCGGCCGAGCCGTCCGTGCCGTCCGTGCCGGACAGGACCAGGCGGGGGCCCGGGTGGCGGTGGTGGGTGGAGCGCACCCACCCCTTCCAGTTGGTCAGCGGCCGCTTCCCGCCCACGTTGTAGTCCCCGCACCCGCCGGGGTTGCCGCACTGCCACTCCTTGTCGCCCCCGTACGGAACGAGGTGCGCGGCCTTCTCGGCGAGCACCCTCGGGGGGAGGTTCTTGGGCCAGTGGCGGTTGTAGTAGGCGCGGTAGGCGGTGGCGAGGAAGGCGTGGCCCTGCTCGGCGTGCCGGATCAGCGCGGCCCAGGCGAAGGAGGCGGCGGCGGTGTGGTCGGCGTGGTCGGAGTACCCGGGCTGCTCGGAGTCGTGCGCGCGGTCGGCGGGTGAGCTGTGCTGGATGTCCGGGTCGGGGTCGAGGGTCTGGACGAGGGTGGGGGAGTGGTCGGCGAGCAGCCCGGCCAGCACGTCCACGAGGCCGTCGTAGGTGTACGGCTCGGCCCGGGTCAGCGGGGACCCCTCGGCGATGACGACGGGCAGCTGGAGGCGGTGGTCCGCCCACAGGCTCGGCAGCCCCATCCGCCCGCCGAGCGGGGTGTGCATGGCGGTGTTCAGGAACACCAACTCCACGCTGCGGCCCCGGTGTTGGAGCCGGTTGACCTCGGCGCGGTGGCCGCCGCGCAGCTCGGCGACGGACTTCTGCCAGGGCGCGTACTTGTCGAGCCCGAGCAGGGTGGCGTACGCCTGCCGCAGCCCCTGGTGCCGGGCGGAGGAGTAGGCGGCCTTGTCGTACACGCGCGGTCCGGTGTCGCTGACCACCCGGTTGTCCCCGTTGGCCTCGCCCCCGGTGACGTACACGCTCACGAGCGGCACTCCGGAGTCCAGGGCGTGCTGGGTGTCCGGGTTCATGAAGTACAGGTCGTCGTCGGGGTGGGCGAGGATCTGGAGGAGCAGGGGTCTGCGGGGCGGCGCCCCGAGCGGCTCGGGCCCGCCCGTCGTGCGCCCGCGCGCGGGGGCGCACCCCGCCAGTGCGGCGGTGACCCCGGCCGCCGCGACACCACCCAGCACGGTCCGTCGCCCCGGCCCTGAGGACCCGCCCGTCTCGCCCACGTACATCCCGTCCACCAGTTCCCTTTCGCGGACCCCGGGGTCGCGCGCGCCCTGTGAGACGGGGGAGCGGGGGGCGGGGTTGCGTGCGAGCGGGACGGGCTTCGGGCGCTGTGGCGGGGAATCCCCAACTGGGCCTGCATCAGGGCGAGTTGGGCACAGTGCCTTGTGTCTGTCGGCCATGGCGGGCCGGCCCGGGCGGGGCCGGGGGTGGGGGGCTCGGAGGGTCCGGGGCGGGCGGGGTGCGGCGGGGTGCCGCGAGCCGGATGCGTGAGCAGGTGTGACGTGGGGTACGCTTCCCGGCTGCGATTGGCCAGGCCCCCGCCCCGTGTGGCAGACTGTCGGGGTTGCTCGGTTGAGTGCCGATGCTGCGCGCCTCCCGCCGGGAGGACCGGAAGCGAGTCCCACAGTACTCGTCGTCCCTACTGGGGCGGACGTACGGGAATCTTCCGGGAAGTGTCAGCGGGGCTCCGGCCAGGCGTCCGGTGGGTGTTCTGCCCCCGATTGCGAGGTCCTGTGGCCCGCATCCCCTTGGTTGGGAAATCCCTTATGGGGTTTCTGCGTAGAGGGAGTGCGACACGCCCGACCGCGTGGGTCGGAGGTGGGAGTCATCAGATCCCCCGGGTTCCAGAGCGTTACGAGACAAAGGACTACTAGGTAGCCATGGCGGGACAGAAGATCCGCATCCGGCTCAAGGCCTACGACCACGAGGTCATCGACTCCTCGGCGAAGAAGATCGTCGAGACGGTGACCCGCACTGGTGCGTCGGTCGCGGGCCCGGTGCCGCTGCCCACTGAGAAGAACGTGTACTGCGTCATCAAGTCGCCGCACAAGTACAAGGACTCTCGCGAGCACTTCGAGATGCGCACCCACAAGCGCCTCATCGACATCCTCGACCCCACGCCGAAGACGGTTGACTCGCTGATGCGTCTCGACCTGCCGGCCGGCGTCGACATCGAGATCAAGCTCTGAAGGGACGGGCCGAGATGAGCAAGAACATCAAGGGCGTCCTGGGCGAGAAGCTCGGCATGACCCAGGTCTGGGACGAGAACAACCGCGTCGTCCCGGTCACCGTCGTCAAGGCCGGGCCGTGCGTCGTGACGCAGGTTCGCACCAATGACGTCGACGGCTACGAGTCGGTCCAGATCGCCTTCGGCGAGATCGACCCGCGCAAGGTGAACAAGCCCCTCAAGGGTCACTTCGCCAAGGCCGACGTGACCCCGCGCCGCCACCTGGTGGAGCTCCGCACCCCTGACGCCAGCGAGTACACGCTGGGCCAGGAGATCACTGCCGAGGTGTTCGAGTCCGGCGTCAAGGTCGACGTCACGGGCAAGAGCAAGGGCAAGGGCTTCGCCGGTGTCATGAAGCGTCACAACTTCAAGGGCCTGGGCGCCGGTCACGGTACCCAGCGCAAGCACCGCTCGCCCGGTTCCATCGGTGGCTGCGCCACCCCTGGCCGTGTGTTCAAGGGCCTCCGCATGGCGGGTCGCATGGGCAACGAGCGCGTGACCACCCAGAACCTGACCGTCCACGCTGTTGACGCGGAGAAGGGTCTGCTGCTCATCAAGGGCGCGGTCCCCGGTCCGAACGGCGGCCTCGTCCTGGTCCGTACCGCGGCCAAGGGGGCCTGAGGTAACGATGAGCACCATTGACATCCTTTCGCCGGCAGGCGACAAGGCCGGGACCGTCGAGCTCCCCGCGGAGATCTTCGACGCGAAGACCAGCGTTCCGCTGATCCACCAGGTCGTCGTCGCTCAGCTGGCCGCTGCCCGTCAGGGCACGCACAAGACCAAGACCCGTGGCGAAGTCCGCGGTGGTGGCAAGAAGCCCTACCGCCAGAAGGGCACCGGCCGCGCGCGTCAGGGTTCGACCCGTGCGCCGCAGTTCGCCGGCGGTGGCGTCGTCCACGGCCCGCAGCCGCGTGACTACTCGCAGCGCACCCCGAAGAAGATGAAGGTCGCCGCTCTGCGCGGTGCCCTCTCCGACCGGGCGCGCCACTCCCGCATCCACGTCGTCACCGGCGTGGTCGAGGGTTCGGCTTCCACCAAGGCCGCCAAGACGCTGTTCGGCAAGATCTCGGAGCGCAAGAACCTGCTCCTGGTCGTCGACCGCGCCGACGAGGCCGCGTGGCTGTCCGCCCGCAACCTGCCCCAGGTCCACATCCTGGAGCCGGGCCAGCTGAACACGTACGACGTGCTCGTCTCCGACGACGTGGTCTTCACCCAGGCCGCTCTCGAGTCCTTCGTGTCTGGCCCCAAGGCCGATGACAACGAGGGGAGCGAAGCCTGATGGCCGAGATCACCAGCAAGACCTTCACGGACCCGCGCGACATTCTCGTCAAGCCGGTTGTGTCCGAGAAGAGCTACGCGCTGCTCGACGAGAACAAGTACACGTTCATCGTGAAGCCGGGCTCCAACAAGACCCAGATCAAGCAGGCCGTGGAAGCGGTCTTCTCGGTCAAGGTCACCGGGGTCAACACGATCAACCGCCAGGGCAAGCGCAAGCGCACGAAGACCGGTTTCGGCAAGCGTGCCGACACCAAGCGCGCCATCGTGACCCTTGCTGAGGGCGACCGTATCGACATCTTCGGCCAGGCCTCCTAACGGAGCGCCCTGGTCCGAATATCGGACGAGGACTGAGAAATGGGTATCCGCAAGTACAAGCCGACGACTCCGGGCCGTCGTGGCTCCAGCGTCGCCGACTTCGTCGAGATCACGCGGTCCACGCCGGAGAAGTCGCTGGTCCGCCCCCTGCACAGCAAGGGCGGCCGTAACAACACCGGTCGTGTGACCGTCCGACACCAGGGCGGTGGCCACAAGCGCGCCTACCGCGTGATCGACTTCCGTCGTCACGACAAGGACGGCGTGCCGGCCAAGGTCGCTCACATCGAGTACGACCCGAACCGCACCGCGCGCATCGCGCTCCTGCACTACGCGGACGGCGAGAAGCGCTACATCATCGCGCCCCGTGGCCTGAGCCAGGGTGACCGCGTTGAGAACGGCCCCGGGGCCGACATCAAGCCGGGCAACAACCTGGCGCTGCGCAACATCCCGGTCGGTACGACCATCCACGCCATCGAGCTGCGTCCCGGTGGCGGCGCGAAGTTCGCCCGCTCCGCGGGTGCTTCGGTGCAGCTGCTGGCGAAGGAGGGCACGATGGCCCACCTTCGTATGCCGTCCGGTGAAATTCGCCTGGTCGACGCCCGCTGCCGCGCCACCATCGGTGAGGTCGGCAACGCCGAGCAGTCGAACATCAACTGGGGCAAGGCCGGCCGTATGCGCTGGAAGGGCGTCCGCCCGACCGTCCGCGGTGTCGCGATGAACCCGGTTGACCACCCGCACGGTGGTGGTGAGGGCAAGACCAGTGGTGGTCGCCACCCGGTCTCCCCGTGGGGTCAGAAGGAGGGTCGTACTCGCTCGCCGAAGAAGGCATCGAGCAAGTACATCGTCCGCCGCCGCAAGACGAACAAGAAGCGCTAGGAGCGGGTTTAGATGCCGCGCAGTCTCAAGAAGGGACCCTTCGTTGACGGCCACCTCGTGAAGAAGGTGGACGCTCAGAACGAAGCTGGTACCAAGAACGTCATCAAGACCTGGTCCCGTCGCTCGATGATCATCCCGGCCATGCTCGGCCACACGATCGCGGTGCACAACGGCAAGACCCACGTCCCGGTGTTTGTCTCCGAGTCGATGGTCGGCCACAAGCTCGGTGAGTTCTCGCCGACTCGCACCTTCCGCGGCCACGTCAAGGACGACCGGAAGTCGAAGCGCCGCTAACGCGGGGTGGAATGACCATGACAGACACTGGAAGGACAACCATGGAAGCCAGGGCCCAGGCGCGGTACATCCGCGTTACGCCCATGAAGGCCCGCCGAGTGGTGGACCTTATCCGTGGCATGGATGCCACGGAGGCTCAGGCGGTCCTGCGTTTCGCCCCGCAGGCCGCGAGCGTGCCGGTCGGCAAGGTGCTGGACAGCGCCATTGCCAACGCCGCGCACAACTACGACCACACGGACGCCTCTTCGCTGTTCATCAGCGAGGCGTTTGTGGACGAGGGCCCGACCCTGAAGCGGTTCCGTCCGCGTGCTCAGGGCCGTGCCTACCGGATCCGTAAGCGGACCAGCCACATCACCGTGGTCGTCAGCAGCAAGGAAGGAACCCGGTAATGGGCCAGAAGGTTAACCCGCATGGGTTCCGGCTCGGTATCACCACGGACTTCAAGTCCCGCTGGTACGCCGACAAGCTGTACAAGGACTACGTCAAGGAAGACGTCGCCATCCGTCGGATGATGACGTCCGGCATGGAGCGCGCCGGCATCTCGAAGGTTGAGATCGAGCGCACCCGTGACCGCGTGCGGGTGGACATCCACACCGCGCGTCCCGGCATCGTCATCGGCCGCCGTGGCGCCGAGGCCGACCGCATCCGCGGCGACCTCGAGAAGCTCACGGGCAAGCAGGTCCAGCTGAACATCCTCGAGGTCAAGAACCCCGAGATGGACGCCCAGCTGGTCGCTCAGGCCGTTGCCGAGCAGCTCTCCTCCCGCGTCTCCTTCCGTCGTGCCATGCGCAAGAGCATGCAGGGCACCATGAAGGCCGGCGCCAAGGGCATCAAGATCCAGTGCGGCGGCCGTCTCGGCGGCGCCGAGATGTCCCGCTCGGAGTTCTACCGCGAAGGCCGTGTGCCGCTGCACACCCTGCGCGCGAACATCGACTACGGCTTCTTCGAGGCCAAGACGACCTTCGGCCGCATCGGCGTGAAGGTCTGGATCTACAAGGGCGACGTCAAGAACATCGCCGAGGTTCGCGCCGAGAACGCAGCGGCCCGTGCGGGTAACCGCCCGGCCCGTGGTGGCGCCAACGACCGTCCGGCCGGTGGCCGCGGTGGTCGTGGCGGCGAGCGTGGCGGTCGCGGCCGCAAGCCGCAGCAGGCTGCGCCGGCTGCCGAGGCCCCCAAGGCCGAGGCTCCCGCCGCCGCCGCTCCGGCTGAGAGCACCGGAACGGAGGCCTGACCGAAATGCTGATCCCCCGTAGGGTCAAGCACCGCAAGCAGCACCACCCCAAGCGCCGCGGTATGGCCAAGGGTGGTACGACGGTTGCGTTCGGCGAGTACGGCATTCAGGCCCTCACGCCGGCGTACGTGACCAACCGCCAGATCGAGGCGGCTCGTATCGCGATGACCCGCCACATCAAGCGTGGCGGCAAGGTCTGGATCAACATCTACCCGGACCGCCCGCTGACGAAGAAGCCTGCCGAGACCCGCATGGGTTCCGGTAAGGGTTCTCCGGAGTGGTGGGTCGCGAACGTTCACCCGGGCCGGGTGATGTTCGAGCTGTCCTACCCGAACGAGAAGATTGCTCGTGAGGCGCTCACCCGAGCCGCTCACAAGCTCCCGATGAAGTGCCGCATCGTCCGGCGCGAGGCAGGTGAGGCGTGATGTCGGCCGGAACCAAGGCGTCCGAACTGCGCGAGCTGGGCGACGAGGAGCTTCTCGGCAAGCTCCGCGAAGCCAAGGAAGAGCTGTTCAACCTCCGCTTCCAGGCGGCGACGGGCCAGCTCGAGAACCACGGTCGGCTCAAGTCCGTCCGTAAGGACATCGCCCGGATCTACACCCTGATGCGCGAGCGCGAGCTGGGCATCGAGACGGTGGAGAGCGCCTGATGAGCGAGAAGAATGTGACTGAGACGACTGAAGCGCGCGGTTTCCGCAAGACCCGCGAGGGTCTGGTCGTCAGCGACAAGATGGACAAGACCGTCGTCGTCGCTGTCGAGGACCGTGTGAAGCACGCGCTGTACGGCAAGGTCATCCGCCGTACGAACAAGCTCAAGGCGCACGACGAGCAGAACGCTGCCGGCGTCGGCGACCGCGTCCTCATCATGGAGACGCGTCCGCTGTCGGCGAGCAAGCGCTGGCGCATCGTCGAGATCCTCGAGAAGGCCAAGTAAGGAAATTCTCTGGGGGGTTTCCCTCAGAGTGGTTCCGCCAGGCTCGGTGGGGGCCGCACCTCGCAAGAGGTCCGTGGCCCCCACCGGGAACCGGCAGACGATCAGGAGATAGACGTGATCCAGCAGGAGTCGCGACTGCGCGTCGCCGACAACACTGGTGCGAAGGAAATCCTTTGCATCCGTGTGCTCGGTGGCTCCGGTCGCCGCTACGCGGGTATCGGTGACGTCATCGTCGCCACCGTCAAGGACGCGATCCCCGGTGGCAACGTGAAGAAGGGCGACGTCGTCAAGGCTGTCGTCGTGCGCACCGTCAAGGAGCGTCGTCGTCAGGACGGCTCGTACATCCGCTTCGACGAGAACGCGGCCGTCATCCTCAAGAACGATGGCGACCCCCGCGGCACCCGCATCTTCGGCCCGGTGGGCCGGGAGCTGCGCGAGAAGAAGTTCATGAAGATCATCTCGCTCGCGCCGGAGGTGCTGTAAGCATGAAGATCAAGAAGGGCGACCTGGTTCAGGTCATCACCGGTAAGGACAAGGGCAAGCAGGGCAAGGTCATCGCGGCCTTCCCCCGCGAGGACCGCGTCCTGGTCGAGGGTGTCAACCGGGTCAAGAAGCACACGAAGGCCGGCCAGACCGCTCGCGGTTCGCAGACCGGTGGCATTGTGACGACCGAGGCCCCGATCCACGTGAGCAACGTTCAGCTCGTCGTGGAGAAGGACGGCAACAAGGTCGTCACCCGCGTCGGTTTCCGCTTCGACGACGAGGGCAACAAGATCCGCGTTGCCAAGCGGACGGGTGAGGACATCTGATGGCTACCACCACCACTCCGCGTCTCAAGACGAAGTACCGCGAGGAGATCGCGGGCAAGCTGCGTGAGGAGTTCTCGTACGAGAACGTCATGCAGGTTCCCGGCCTCGTGAAGATCGTGGTCAACATGGGTGTGGGCGACGCCGCCCGCGACTCCAAGCTGATGGACGGCGCGGTTCGCGACCTCACCACGATCACCGGCCAGAAGCCGGCCGTCACCAAGGCCCGCAAGTCCATCGCGCAGTTCAAGCTGCGTGAGGGTCAGCCGATCGGCTGCCACGTCACCCTCCGCGGTGACCGCATGTGGGAGTTCCTGGACCGTACGCTGTCGCTCGCGCTGCCGCGTATCCGTGACTTCCGTGGTCTGTCGCCGAAGCAGTTCGACGGCCGTGGCAACTACACCTTCGGTCTCACCGAGCAGGTCATGTTCCACGAGATCGACCAGGACAAGATCGACCGTACCCGGGGTATGGACATCACCGTGGTCACCACGGCGACCAACGACGACGAGGGCCGTGCGCTCCTTCGTCACCTCGGCTTCCCCTTCAAGGAGGCGTAAGCGAGATGGCGAAGAAGGCTCTCATCGCGAAGGCTGCCCGCAAGCCCAAGTTCGGTGTGCGCGCGTACACCCGCTGCCAGCGCTGCGGTCGCCCCCACTCCGTGTACCGCAAGTTCGGCCTGTGCCGCGTGTGCCTCCGTGAGATGGCTCACCGTGGCGAGCTGCCGGGCGTGACCAAGAGCTCCTGGTAATTCCCCTCTGTCCTCAGGGACTTGGGAATTATCGGAGGCTCTCGGTAAGTATCTGGTCGGCGGAGGCCCGACTCCCCATGCCGTAGGCTTGTGGGGTTGGGCGTCCGCCGCCCATAACGACTTACTACGCCGTAGGTCCCCGCACCGCACCCGTCCCGCCACTGAGTGGGGAGAGGGATGGCGCATACAGGAAACCGCGGCGAGAGAGGCCGAAGGCCGATTCATGACCATGACTGACCCGATCGCAGACATGCTCACTCGTCTGCGTAACGCTAACTCGGCGTACCACGACTCCGTCGTGATGCCGCACAGCAAGATCAAGTCGCACATCGCGGAGATCCTCCAGCAGGAGGGCTTCATCACCGGCTGGAAGGTCGAGGACGCCGAGGTCGGCAAGAACCTCGTCCTCGAGCTGAAGTTCGGGCCGAACCGTGAGCGCTCCATCGCGGGCATCAAGCGGATCTCGAAGCCCGGTCTGCGCGTGTACGCGAAGTCCACCAACCTGCCGAAGGTGCTCGGCGGCCTGGGCGTGGCGATCATCTCCACGTCGCACGGTCTGCTCACCGGTCAGCAGGCAGGCAAGAAGGGCGTAGGTGGGGAAGTCCTCGCCTACGTCTGGTAGTCGGGAACGGAGGAAAAGCTAATGTCGCGAATCGGCAAGCTCCCCATCCAGGTTCCCGCCGGTGTGGACGTCACCATCGATGGCCGTACGGTCCACGTGAAGGGCCCCAAGGGTTCCCTCACGCACGCCGTGGCGGCCCCCATCGAGATCGTGAAGGGTGAGGACGGCGTTCTGAACGTCACCCGCCCCAACGACGAGCGTCAGAACAAGGCCCTGCACGGCCTGTCCCGCACGCTGGTGGCCAACATGATCACCGGTGTGACCCAGGGATACAGCAAGGCGCTCGAGATCAGCGGTGTCGGTTACCGCGTCCAGGCGAAGGGCTCCAACCTGGAGTTCGCCCTGGGCTACAGCCACCCGATCACGGTCGAGGCCCCCGAAGGCATCACCTTCAAGGTCGAGTCGCCCACGAAGCTCAGCGTCGAGGGCATCGACAAGCAGAAGGTCGGCGAGGTCGCCGCCAACATCCGCAAGCTGCGGAAGCCCGACCCGTACAAGGCCAAGGGTGTCAAGTACGCCGGCGAAGTCATCCGCCGCAAGGTCGGAAAGGCTGGTAAGTAAGCCATGGCATACGGTGTGAAGATCGCCAAGGGCGACGCTTACAAGCGTGCCGCCAAGGCACGTCGCCACGTCCGCATCCGCAAGCACGTGTCGGGTACGGCGGAGCGTCCGCGCCTCGTCGTGACGCGTTCCAACCGCGGTATCACCGCTCAGGTCATCGACGACCTCAAGGGTCACACCCTGGCGTCGGCGTCGAACCTGGACGCGTCGATCCGTGGCGGCGAGGGCGACAAGTCCGCGCAGGCCAAGCAGGTCGGTGCCCTGGTCGCTGAGCGCGCCAAGGCCGCCGGCGTCGAGGCCGTCGTGTTCGACCGTGGTGGCAACAGGTACGCCGGGCGCATTGCCGCTCTGGCTGACGCCGCCCGCGAAGCCGGGCTGAAGTTCTAAGCCCCGGTTCCGGGACTAACGGACGTAACAGAGAGAGGTAAATCCAATGGCTGGACCCCAGCGCCGCGGAAGCGGTGCCGGTGGCGGCGAGCGGCGGGACCGGAAGGGTCGCGACGGTGGCGCTGCCGCCGAGAAGACCGCTTACGTTGAGCGCGTTGTCGCGATCAACCGCGTTGCCAAGGTTGTCAAGGGTGGTCGCCGCTTCAGCTTCACCGCGCTGGTCGTGGTGGGCGACGGTGACGGCACCGTAGGTGTCGGTTACGGCAAGGCCAAGGAAGTTCCCGCGGCCATCGCCAAGGGTGTCGAAGAGGCCAAGAAGCACTTCTTCAAGGTCCCGCGCATCCAGGGCACCATCCCGCACCCGATCCAGGGCGAGAAGGCGGCCGGCGTTGTCCTGCTGAAGCCTGCTTCCCCCGGTACCGGTGTTATCGCCGGTGGCCCGGTGCGCGCGGTGCTCGAGTGCGCCGGCGTCCACGACATCCTGTCGAAGTCGCTCGGCTCCGACAACGCGATCAACATCGTGCACGCGACCGTGGCGGCCCTTCAGGGCCTGCAGCGTCCCGAGGAGATCGCGGCCCGCCGTGGTCTGCCCCTCGAGGACGTCGCCCCCGCGGCTCTGCTCCGTGCGCGTGCTGGGGCGGGTGCGTAATGTCCCGTCTCAAGATCACGCAGACGAAGTCGTACATCGGTAGCAAGCAGAACCACCGCGACACCCTGCGTTCGCTCGGGCTCAAGCGCCTGAACGACACGGTTGTCAAGGAGGACCGTCCCGAGTTCCGCGGCATGGTGCACACCGTCCGCCACCTCGTGACGGTTGAGGAGGTCGACTGACATGGCGGAGCAGAACCCGCTGAAGGTCCACAACCTCCGGCCCGCCCCGGGCGCCAAGACCGCCAAGACCCGTGTGGGTCGTGGTGAGGCGTCCAAGGGTAAGACCGCAGGTCGTGGTACCAAGGGCACCAAGGCTCGTTACCAGGTGCCGGAGCGCTTCGAGGGTGGGCAGATGCCCCTCCACATGCGTCTCCCGAAGCTCAAGGGCTTCAAGAACCCGTTCCGCACCGAGTACCAGGTGGTCAACCTGGACAAGCTCGGCGCTCTCTACCCCGAGGGTGGAGAGGTCACGGTGGCCGACCTGGTCGCCAAGGGCGCGGTGCGCAAGAACAGCCTCGTCAAGGTCCTGGGCCAGGGCGAGATCTCCGTGGCGCTGCAGGTGACGGTCGATGCCGTCTCCGGCTCCGCCAAGGAGAAGATTGCCGCCGCCGGCGGCACCGTCACCGAGCTTGTCTGAGACAGCTTGATGGCTTGAACATCCGACCGGGGATGCCTCTCAAATGGGGCATCCCCGGTTGGTCGTTCCTAGGGGGGCACGGTCGCCGGTAAGGTGGCGTGCACTGTCTAAGTTCCGTGCTGTGTGCCTGGACGGCTACGGCACGGATTTTTGGCAGATCAAGACTTCTTTCCTTATTCGTCGATCCTCAAGACCGTCACCCTGACGCACTTGCGCGGGGGTCGCAGGAGGCACCGTGCTCACCGCGTTCGCCCAGGCGTTCAAGACGCCTGACCTGCGCAAGAAGCTGCTCTTCACACTCGGCATCATCGTCGTCTACCGGCTCGGTACGCACATCCCGATGCCCGGGGTGAGCTACAAGAACGTACAGACCTGTGTCGACCAGGCCCAGCAGAACAGCGGCCTGTTCAGTCTGGTGAACATGTTCAGCGGCGGTGCGCTGCTGCAGATCACGATCTTCGCGCTCGGCATCATGCCGTACATCACGGCGAGCATCATCCTGCAGCTGCTGACCGTGGTGATCCCGCGCCTGGAAGCCCTCAAGAAGGAGGGCCAGGCCGGCACCGCGAAGATCACGCAGTACACGCGTTACCTGACCGTGGCGCTGGCGATCCTCCAGGGCACCGGCCTCGTCGCCACCGCCCGCAACGGCGCGCTGTTCAGCGGCTGCCAGGTCGCCACCGAGATCATCCCGAACCGGTCGATCTTCACGACGATCACGATGGTCATCACGATGACCGCCGGCACCGCGTGCGTCATGTGGCTCGGCGAGATCATCACCGACCGCGGGATCGGCAACGGCATGTCGATCCTGATGTTCATCTCGATCGCCGCCAGCTTCCCGAGCTCCCTGTGGGCCATCAAGAAGCAGGGTCACCTGGCCGGTGGCTGGATCGAGTTCGGCACCGTGGTCCTGGTGGGCCTGGTCATGGTCGGGCTCGTGGTCTTCGTCGAACAGGCCCAGCGACGCATCCCGGTGCAGTACGCGAAGCGCATGATCGGCCGCCGTTCCTACGGGGGGACCTCGACCTACATCCCGCTGAAGGTCAACCAGGCCGGTGTGATCCCGGTCATCTTCGCCTCGTCGCTGCTCTACATCCCGGCCCTGATCGTCCAGTTCTCGAACTCGACGGCCGGCTGGGCGACCTGGATCAAGGACAACTTGACCAAGGGCGACCATCCTTACTACATCGTCAGCTACTTCCTCCTGATCGTTTTCTTCGCCTTCTTCTACGTGGCGATCTCGTTCAACCCCGAGGAAGTCGCCGACAACATGAAGAAGTATGGTGGCTTCATCCCGGGCATCCGGGCTGGCCGACCGACCGCTGAGTACCTGAGCTACGTACTCAACCGGATCACCTGGCCGGGGTCGCTGTATCTGGGGCTGATCGCGCTCGTACCGACAATGGCGTTGATCATCTTCGGCGGTGTCCAGAGCTTCCCGCTCGGCGGGACGAGCATCCTCATCATCGTGGGTGTCGGCCTGGAGACCGTTAAGCAGATCGAGAGCCAGCTTCAGCAGCGCAATTACGAAGGGTTCCTCCGCTGATGCGAATCGTCCTCGTTGGACCGCCCGGTGCGGGCAAGGGAACGCAGGCCGCGTTCCTTGCCAAGAACCTGGCGATCCCGCACATCTCCACGGGCGACCTCTTCCGTGCCAACATCAGCCAGGGCACGGACCTGGGCAAGGCAGCCAAGGCGTACATGGACGCCGGCAACCTGGTGCCGGACGAGATCACCATCGGGATGGCCAAGGACCGCATGGAAGCGCCGGACGCCGAGAACGGCTTCCTGCTCGACGGCTTCCCGCGCAACGTGGTGCAGGCCGAGGCGCTCGACGAGGTCCTGAAGGCGGACGGCGTGAAGCTGGACGCCGTGCTCGATCTCGAAGTACCCGAGGACGAGGTCGTCAAGCGGATCGCCGGCCGGCGGATCTGCCGCAAGCAGAGCGCGCACGTCTTCCACGTCGTGTACAACGCCCCCCAGCAGGAGGGCGTCTGCGACGAGTGCGGCGGCGAGCTGTACCAGCGCGACGACGACACCGAGGAGACCGTGCGCAAGCGGCTCGAGGTCTACCACAGCGAGACCGAGCCGATCATCGACTACTACCGGGCGCAGGGGCTGGTCATCACCATCTCCGCGCTCGGCAAGGTGGACGAGGTCACGACGAAGGCGATGGACGCGCTGCGCCGCGAAGCGGCGTAGCCCTCGCCCGCGGCGCCCTCACGGCCGCGGTGCCCCCTCACGGGGGTGCCGCGGCCGTTTCGCGTTCGGTCCCGGCGTGGCTCGGGGCGGGTAGGGGGTGGGCGAGACGCCGTATCGTTGGGGGTGACCCGTACCTGTCCAGAAAGGCGTGAGCCGCACATGGTGGAGATCAAGACCCCCGAGCAGATCGCGAAGATGCGCGAGGCGGGGCTGGTCGTCGCCGCGATCCACGCCGCCACCCGCGAGGCCGCGGTGCCGGGGTCCACGACGAAGGATCTGGACGAGGTCGCCCGCAAGGTCATCGCCGAGCACGGCGCGAAGTCCAACTTCCTCGGGTACGGCGGGTTCCCCGCCACGATCTGCACCTCGGTCAACGAGGTCGTCGTGCACGGCATCCCGGACGACAAGACCGTCCTGAAGGACGGCGACATCATCTCCATCGACGCCGGCGCGATCATCGACGGCTGGCACGGTGACGCCGCTTACACCGCGTTCGTCGGCAGCGGCCACGCCCCCGAGCTGATCGAGCTCTCCCGGGTGACCGAGGAGTCGATGTGGGCCGGCATCGCCGCGGTCAAGAAGGGCAACAAGCTCATCGACGTCTCGCGCGCGATCGAGTCGTACATCCGCCGCCAGCCCCGCCCCTCGACCGGCAAGTACGGGATCGTCGAGGACTACGGGGGCCACGGCATCGGCTCCGAGATGCACATGGACCCGCACCTCCTGAACTACGTCGACAAGCGCCGCATGCTGGGCCGCCACAACCCGAAGCTGATCCCGGGCTTCTGCCTGGCGATCGAGCCGATGGTGTCCCTGGGCACCCCGCGCACGGAGGTCCTGGAGGACGACTGGACCGTCATCACGACGGACGGTTCGTGGTCCTCGCACTGGGAGCACTCGGTGGCGCTGACGGAGAACGGTCCGCTGGTCCTGACGATGCCGGACGGCGGCCGGGCGAAGCTGGCGGAGTACGGGGTCACGACGGCTCCGGACCCGCTGGGCTGAGGGCGGCCCGTCGCCGGTCGGAGGCCGGCGCAGCCGCGCGAAGCTTGTGAGGCGCCCCGGCGCCGAGCCCGCGAGGGGGGCGTGGAGGATCGGTCGACTGGACCGTCATCACGACGGACGGTTCGTGGTCCTCGCACTGGGAGCACTCGGTGGCGCTGACGGAGAACGGTCCGCTGGTCCTGACGATGCCGGACGGCGGCCGGGCGAAGCTGGCGGAGTACGGGGTCACGACGGCTCCGGACCCGCTGGGCTGAGGCGGCGTAACGATCTCCGCGTCGGGGCAAACTCATCTGATTCGTCTTTTCGAGTGCCCTGACGTAGACTGATGCGTCGGCTCTCGTGTACCCGTGTGTCCACACACGGCGGCGGGAGTCGATCAAGGTAGCCGATTCGAAAGGCGAAGCGTGGCCAAGAAGCAAGGTGCCATCGAAATCGAGGGCACCGTGATCGAGTCCCTCCCGAACGCCATGTTCAAGGTGGAACTCCAGAACGGTCACAAGGTCCTCGCGCACATCAGCGGCAAGATGCGGATGCACTACATCCGCATCCTCCCGGATGACCGGGTCGTCGTGGAGCTTTCTCCCTACGACCTGACGCGTGGCCGGATCGTCTACCGGTACAAGTAGATCTTGCCCACGTCGCCGTTCCGGCGGCGGTGGCACTGACCCGGAGAACCTGACATCCCATGAAGGTCAAGCCGAGCGTCAAGAAGATCTGCGACAAGTGCAAGGTGATCCGCCGTCACGGCCGGGTCATGGTCATCTGCGACAACCTGCGCCACAAGCAGCGCCAGGGCTGACGCACGCCGACCGACCTGCATTGCGCAGTTCTTCAAGCGACGCGAGCACAACGTACATACGCAGCACCCACCTGGCCGGTCGACCCGGCTGGTGACACCTCCGGCGGGGGCCGGGGACCCGAAACGTACCTAGTACGGCGGTCGGGAGCGGTGTTGCGGAAGACCCCCGAAAACAACTGGAGCCAGTAAATGGCACGCGTTTCCGGTGTTGACATCCCGCGCGAAAAGCGTGTGGAGATCGCACTCACCTACGTCTTCGGTATCGGGCGCACCCGGTCCAAGGAGATCCTCGCCTCGACCGGCGTGAACCCGAACACCCGCGTTCGTGACCTGGCCGAAGAGGACCTGGTCAAGATCCGCGAGTACGTGGACGCCAACCTGCGCACCGAGGGTGACCTCCGCCGTGAGGTCGCCGCCGACATCCGCCGCAAGGTCGAGATCGGCTGCTACCAGGGTCTGCGCCACCGTCGTGGTCTGCCGGTCCACGGTCAGCGCACCAGCACGAACGCCCGTACCCGCAAGGGCCCGCGTCGCGCCATCGCCGGTAAGAAGAAGCCGGGCAAGAAGTAGTCCACAGCGGACGCTCCGTGCGTTCGGGGGGATTGCCCCCCAGACCCCCCAAGCGGTCTTCGCTGTAGGACCGATCACCTCCCCTCCATCTGGAGTAAGACATGCCCCCCAAGGGTCGTCAGGGCGCTGCCAAGAAGGTGCGCCGCAAGGAAAAGAAGAACGTCGCTCACGGCCACGCGCACATCAAGAGCACGTTCAACAACACCATCGTCTCGATCACGGACCCCTCGGGCAACGTGATCTCCTGGGCGTCCGCCGGCCACGTCGGCTTCAAGGGCTCCCGCAAGTCGACTCCGTTCGCCGCGCAGATGGCCGCCGAGTCGGCCGCCCGCCGCGCGCAGGAGCACGGCATGCGCAAGGTCGACGTCTTCGTCAAGGGTCCCGGCTCCGGCCGTGAGACCGCGATCCGCTCCCTCCAGGCCACCGGCCTCGAGGTCGGCTCGATCCAGGACGTCACCCCCACGCCGCACAACGGCTGCCGTCCGCCCAAGCGCCGCCGCGTCTGACGCACGGCCGGGCTCGGTAGTCGGCTGGGGGTCCGGGGGTTATCTCCCGGGACATCGCAGTACGGCTGCCGTCCGCCCAAGCGCCGCCGCGTCTGATCCGGGGCGGCGCTCCACGCGCCGCCGCGTCTGACGCACATCGCTTGCGCTGAGGTTCTGGGCGGTACGGCTCTTTCGAGGCGTGCCGCCCGTACCCTTGCAGTACGCAGTACCCCGCAGTACCCAGCAGGGCATCAAATAGTGGGTGCCCATGACTGAAGGATCTCCCCATGCTTATCGCTCAGCGCCCTTCGCTGACCGAAGAGGTCGTTGACGAGTACCGCTCGCGGTTCGTCATCGAGCCCCTGGAGCCCGGCTTCGGCTACACGCTCGGCAACTCCCTGCGTCGTACGCTCCTCTCCTCGATCCCCGGTGCCGCTGTCACCAGCATCCGGATCGACGGTGTCCTGCACGAGTTCACCACCGTGCCGGGCGTCAAGGAGGACGTCACCGACCTCATCCTGAACATCAAGCAGCTGGTCGTCTCCTCGGAGCACGACGAGCCGGTCGTGATGTACCTGCGCAAGCAGGGTCCCGGCCTGGTCACCGCTGCTGACATCGCCCCGCCGGCCGGTGTCGAGGTGCACAACCCCGACCTGGTGCTCGCCACGCTCAACGGCAAGGGCAAGCTGGAGATGGAGCTGACCGTCGAGCGCGGTCGCGGCTACGTCTCCGCCGTGCAGAACAAGCAGCTGGGCCAGGAGATCGGCCGCATCCCGGTCGACTCCATCTACTCCCCGGTGCTCAAGGTCACGTACAAGGTCGAGGCGACCCGTGTCGAGCAGCGCACCGACTTCGACAAGCTGATCGTCGACGTCGAGACCAAGCAGGCCATGCGTCCCCGTGACGCCATGGCGTCGGCCGGCAAGACCCTGGTCGAGCTGTTCGGTCTGGCGCGTGAGCTCAACATCGACGCCGAGGGCATCGACATGGGCCCGTCCCCGACGGACGCCGCCCTCGCCGCCGATCTCGCCCTGCCGATCGAGGAGCTCGAGCTCACCGTTCGGTCGTACAACTGCCTCAAGCGTGAGGGCATCCACTCCGTGGGTGAGCTCGTGGCGCGCTCCGAGGCCGACCTGCTCGACATCCGCAACTTCGGTGCGAAGTCGATCGACGAGGTCAAGGCGAAGCTGGCCGGTATGGGCCTCGCGCTGAAGGACTCGCCTCCCGGCTTCGACCCGACCGCCGCCGCCGACGCCTTCGGCGCCGATGACGACGCGGACGCCGGGTTCGTGGAGACCGAGCAGTACTGACGGTCTTCGGCTGCGGACCGGCTCCGGCCGGCCGCGCCCACGCGACGGAGTCGCACATCGACTCTTCCCCGCGCCCCTTACGGGGCGCGGGTCTCCGACAGGCAGCCGCCTGCTCGGATACTGACCCCGGTACCTGATACGGCCGGGGCAGACACCAAGGAGAAACACCATGCCGCGTCCCACCAAGGGTGCACGTCTCGGCGGCAGCGCCGCGCACGAGAAGCTCCTCCTCGCCAACCTGGCGAAGTCGCTCTTCGAGCACGGCCGGATCACGACGACCGAGGCCAAGGCCCGTCGCCTGCGTCCCGTCGCCGAGCGCCTGATCACCAAGGCGAAGAAGGGCGACATCCACAACCGTCGCCTGGTGCTGCAGACGATCACCGACAAGGGCATCGTCCACACTCTCTTCACCGAGATCGCGCCCCGCTACGAGGAGCGTCCGGGTGGTTACACCCGCATCACGAAGATCGGCAACCGTCGTGGCGACAACGCGCCGATGGCCGTGATCGAGCTGGTCGAGGGCGAGATCGCCAAGAAGGCGACCGTTGCCGAGGCCGAGGCCGCCACCGTGCGCGCCGTCAAGGAGTCCGACGCCAAGGCCACTGAGTCCGAGGCCGTCGAGGACGCCAAGCCGGCCGACGAGGCGAAGGACGCGTAAGCGTTCTGAAGGCTGGTGAACGGGCCCGTTCCCTTCGGGGGGCGGGCCCGTTCCGCTGTGTGGACGCTGTGAGAGGAGCGGTTACGTGAGTGATGAGGTGGAGCCCGGCCTCGTCCGGGTGCGACTGGACCTGTCGTACGACGGCAAGGACTTCTCCGGCTGGGCCCGGCAGCCCCTCGGCCGCCGGACCGTGCAGGGCGAGATCGAGGACGCGCTGCGCACCGTGACGCGGTCGGAGGTGTCGTACGACCTGACCGTCGCCGGACGCACCGACGCGGGGGTGCACGCGCGCGGCCAGGTCGCCCACGTCGACCTGCCGGAGGCAGTGTGGGCCGAGCACCGCGAGAAGCTGCTGCGGCGTCTCGCCGGGCGGCTGCCGCACGACGTGCGGATCTGGCGGATCGCCGAGGCGCCGAGCGGGTTCAACGCGCGCTTCTCGGCGATCTGGCGGCGGTACGCGTACCGGGTGACCGATCACATCGGGGGCGTCGATCCCCTGCTGCGCGGTCATGTCCTGTGGCACGACTGGGAGTTGGACGTCGCGGCGATGAACGCGGCCTCCGCCGCGCTGCTCGGCGAGCACGACTTCGCGGCGTACTGCAAGAAGCGCGAGGGCGCCACCACCATCCGCACGCTCCAGGAACTGTCCTGGGCGCGCGGTGACGACGGGATCATCACCGCGACCGTGCGTGCGGACGCCTTCTGCCACAACATGGTCCGCTCCCTGGTGGGAGCGCTGCTGCACGTCGGCGACGGGCACCGGGGGCCCGAGTGGCCCGGCAAGGTCCTCGCGGCGGCGGTGCGGGACTCCTCGGTGCACGTGGTGAAGCCGCACGGCCTCACCCTGGAGGAAGTCGGCTACCCCGCCGACGAGTTGCTCGCCGCGCGCAGCAAGGAGGCCCGCAACCTCCGTACGCTGCCCGGCAGTTCAGGAAGCGGGCCGGGCGGCTGCTGCTGACGCCTGGTTGCGGCCGCGGGCGACGATCTGGTCGAAGGTGAACTTCGCGAGGTCGTTGCCCGCGGTGAACACGGGCGCGTCCTGCTTCGTCACGCTCTTGCCGTTGGCGAAGCCGCCGATCGTGAAGTAGGCATAGCGGCCATAGGAGTTGGCGGTGTTGCGGCAGACCGAGCCGCCCCGGCAGAAGGTGGCGACGCCCCCGCCGGAGAGCGAGGCGATGCCGCCGGAGGCCTGCTCCTTGGCCTTGGTGGCCTGGGCGTCGGTGTCGAACACCGCCACGCCCACCGTGACCGCCACGCCGTCCTTGCTGAAGGTGGCGCGGATCACCTGGCGGCAGCCGTTGCCCGTGAGGGCCGAGCCGAGCGAACCCTGGGTGACCGAGGCGCAGTTGACGGCCTTGTCGGTCGGGCCCTTGGTGTAGGAACCGCTGGCGAGCGCGAGGCTCGCGCCCGGGAAGAGGGTGTCGGCACTGAGCGGCGCGGTGTCCTTCTTGGCGCTCGCCACGTAGTCGTACGGGTTGGGCGGGGGCGGCGGGGCGACCTGCGAGAACGACGGTCCCGGCTGGGCGCTGTCGCTGGGCAGCGCCGGGGGAGAGGGCAGTTGGCTCGCCGATTTGCCGTCGTCGGCGGAGCCCGCGTTGACGATCACCGCGGCCACCACCGCGACGACCGCCGCCGTGGCGACGGCACCGCCGCCCATGAACAGCCATTTGCGGCGTCTGCTGCGCGCGGCCGACGCGTCCGCCAGCGCCGCCCAGTCCGGTGTCTGCTGATCCCCCGGGCCCCATCCGGGTCCCCCTTGCCCAAAGCTCATGCCGCGCATCCTAATTCGATTGTTCAGGGGGGCAGGGGCTGGGTGACAATCCGCCCATGGGACATCTAGAGGCTGCACACCTGGAGTACTACCTGCCGGACGGGCGGGTGCTGCTCGGCGACGCGTCGTTCCGGGTCGCCGAGGGCTCCGTGGTGGCCCTGGTCGGCGCCAACGGTGCGGGCAAGACCACACTGCTGCGCATCATCTCAGGCGAGCTCCAGCCGCACGGCGGCTCGGTGTCGGTGAGCGGCGGGCTCGGCGTGATGCCGCAGTTCGTCGGCTCGGTGCGCGACGAGCGGACCGTGCGTGACCTGCTGGTCTCGGTGGCCCAGCCGCGGATCAGGAAGGCGGCGGCCGAGGTGGACGCCGCCGAGCACCTGATCATGACCGTGGACGACGAGCCCGCGCAGATGAAGTACGCGCAGGCCCTCAGCGACTGGGCCGAGGCGCACGGCTACGAGGCCGAGACGGTCTGGGACATGTGCACCATGGCGGCGCTCGGCGTGCCGTACGACAAGGCCCAGTTCCGCGAGGTGCGCACGCTCAGCGGCGGTGAGCAGAAGCGCCTGGTGCTCGAAGCGCTGCTGCGCGGGCCCGACGAGGTGCTGCTCCTGGACGAGCCGGACAACTATCTGGACGTACCCGGCAAGCGCTGGCTTGAGGAGCGGCTGCGCGAGACCCGCAAGACCGTCCTGTTCGTCTCGCACGACCGGGAACTGCTCTCGCGGGCCGCCGAGCGGATCGTGAGCCTGGAGCCGAGCCCGGCGGGCACGGACGTCTGGGTGCACGGCGCCGGATTCGGCACTTACCACGAGGCGCGGCGCGAGCGGTTCGCGCGCTTCGAGGAGCTCAAGCGGCGCTGGGACGAGGAGCACGCCCGGCTGAAGGCGCTCGTCCTGCGGCTGCGCAACCAGGCCGCGATCAGCCCGGACATGGCCTCGCGCTACCACGCGATGCAGACGCGCTTCAAGAAGTTCGAGGAGGCGGGCCCGCCGCCCGAGCCGCCGCGCGAGCAGGAGATCACCATGCGGCTGCGCGGCGGCCGTACCGGGGTGCGCGCGCTGACCTGCGAGAACCTTGAGCTGACGGGTTTGATGAAGCCGTTCTCGCTGGAGGTGTTCTACGGCGAGCGGGTCGCGGTCCTCGGCTCGAACGGCTCCGGCAAGTCGCACTTCCTGCGGCTGCTCGCGGGGGACCCGTCGGTGGCGTACACGGGGAACTGGAAACTCGGGGCGCGGGTCGTGCCCGGGCACTTCGCGCAGACCCACGCCCATCCCGAGCTGCTCGGGCGCACCCTGGTCGACATCCTGTGGAGCGAGCACGCCAAGGACCGCGGGGCCGCGATGTCGGTGCTGCGGCGCTACGAACTGGAGCGGCAGGGGGACCAGCCCTTCGAGAAGCTCTCGGGCGGCCAGCAGGCCCGCTTCCAGATCCTGCTCCTGGAGCTGGCCGGCACCACCGCGCTGCTGCTCGACGAGCCCACCGACAACCTGGACCTGGAGTCGGCGGAGGCGCTCCAGGACGGTCTGGAGTCGTACGACGGGACCGTGCTCGCGGTGACGCACGACCGCTGGTTCTCGAAGTCGTTCGACCGCTATCTGGTCTTCGGCTCGGACGGAGTGGTGCGCGAGACGCCGGAGCCGGTGTGGGACGAGCGCCGGGTGGAGCGGGCCCGCTAGCTGTCTGCGCAGGTCAGGAGCGCTGCCACCGCGTTGCGGGCCGGGGCGCCCCGGGCGGTTTTGACCCGCTCGGGTGCGCCCGGGTAGGCTTCTGGTTTGTTATGCGTATTGGATCGGTCGTTCTCACACGACAGCCGGTGCGCAGGTTCTCTGGAGCAGTTACCAGTGGCTCGCATACGGGCATCGTCCCGGCACTGTGGGTCCCAGCTGCATGATCGCTTCAGGGTGCAATGTGTCTGCTCCCCATCCACTAAGAAGCGAAGGCTACGAAGTGCGTACGTACAGCCCCAAGCCCGGCGACATCACTCGCCAGTGGCACGTCATTGACGCCCGGGACGTCGTCCTGGGTCGTCTGGCGACCACCGCCGCGAACCTTCTCCGCGGCAAGCACAAGCCGGTCTATGCCCCGCACATGGACATGGGTGACTTCGTCATCATCATCAACGCCGACAAGGTTCACCTGTCCGGCAACAAGAAGACCCAGAAGATGGCGTACCGCCACTCCGGCTACCCGGGCGGTCTGCGCTCGGTGCGCTACGACGACCTCCTGGCGAACAACCCGGAGAAGGCCGTCGAGAAGGCCATCAAGGGCATGATCCCCAAGAACACCCTGGGCCGTCAGATGCTCTCGAAGCTGAAGGTCTACTCGGGCGACCAGCACCCCCACGCTGCCCAGCAGCCGGTGCCGTTCGAGATCACCCAGGTCGCGCAGTAGTTCCGGCCACCCCCTAAACAGAAAAGAATCTGAGGAGCATCGTGGCCGAGACCACTGTCGAGACCCCCGTCGAGGGCGAAGAGACCTACGCGGAGGTCACCACCTTCGAGTCCGAGGTCCCCGTCGAGGGCGAGTACACCACCGAGTCGATGGCGTCCCGCTTCGGCGACCCGCAGCCGGCCGCCGGCCTGGGCCGTCGCAAGAACGCCATCGCCCGTGTCCGGATCGTCCCGGGCACCGGCAAGTGGAAGATCAACGGGCGTACGCTCGAGGACTACTTCCCGAACAAGGTCCACCAGCAGGAAGTCAACGAGCCCTTCAAGGTGCTCGAGCTCGACAACCGCTACGACGTCATCGCCCGCATCTCGGGTGGCGGCGTGTCCGGTCAGGCCGGCGCCCTGCGCCTCGGCGTGGCCCGTGCGCTGAACGAGGCCGACGTCGACAACAACCGCGGCGCCCTCAAGAAGGCCGGCTTCCTCTCCCGCGACGACCGTGCGGTCGAGCGCAAGAAGGCCGGTCTCAAGAAGGCCCGTAAGGCCCCGCAGTACAGCAAGCGCTAAATCCGCGCCTGCCACTACGGCTCTCGTTCGCCCCGGCAGCACCTTTCCGTGCTGCCGGGGCGTTCGTCTATTCACCCCCCGCAGTTATCTATGCCGCACTTTCAGGTTTTCGGAGGACAGACGTGGGACGACTCTTCGGCACGGACGGCGTGCGCGGTGTCGCCAACTCGGATCTGACGGCTGAGCTGGCGCTCGGTCTGTCGGTGGCGGCGGCACATGTGCTCGCCGAGGCGGGGACCTTCGAGGGACATCGGCCGACCGCCGTGGTCGGACGGGACCCCCGCGCGTCGGGCGAGTTCCTGGAGGCCGCCGTCGTCGCGGGTCTCGCGAGCGCGGGCGTGGACGTCCTGCGGGTCGGTGTGCTGCCCACCCCCGCGGTGGCGTACCTCACCGGTGTGCTGGGCGCCGACCTCGGCGTGATGCTCTCCGCCAGCCACAACGCCATGCCGGACAACGGTGTCAAGTTCTTCGCGCGCGGCGGCCACAAGCTCGCCGACGAGCTGGAGGACCGCATCGAGTCGATCTACGAGCAGCACCGCACCGGCGCCCCGTGGGAGCGGCCGACCGGCGCGGGCGTGGGCCGTGTCCGCTCGTACAAGGAGGGCTTCGACCGCTACGTCGCCCACCTCATCGGGGTGCTGCCCAACCGCCTCGACGGTCTGAAGGTCGTCCTGGACGAGGCGCACGGCGCCGCCGCCCGGGTCTCGCCCGAGGCGTTCGCGCGGGCCGGCGCCGAGGTCGTCACCATCGGTGCCGAGCCGGACGGGCTGAACATCAACGACGGCTGCGGCTCGACCCACCTCGACCTCCTCAAGGCGGCCGTCGTCGAGCACGGCGCCGACCTCGGCATCGCGCACGACGGCGACGCCGACCGCTGCCTCGCCGTGGACGGCGCGGGCAACGAGGTCGACGGCGACCAGATCCTCGCGGTCCTCGCCCTCGCCATGCGCGAGGCGGGCACGCTGCGCGGCAACACCGTCGTCGGCACCGTGATGTCCAACCTCGGCTTCAAGATCGCCATGGAGGGCGAGGGCATTCAGCTCGTCCAGACCGGCGTGGGCGACCGCTACGTCCTGGAGTCGATGAAGGAGCACGGCTACGCGCTGGGCGGCGAGCAGTCCGGCCACGTGATCATCCTGGACCACGCGACCACCGGCGACGGCACGCTGACCGGTCTGATGCTGGCCGCCCGGGTCGCCGCGACCGGCCGTTCGCTGGCCGACCTCGCCGGCGTCATGCAGCGCCTGCCGCAGGTCCTGGTCAACGTGCCCGACGTCGACAAGTCCCGGGTGGCCACCTCCGCCGAACTGGGTACCGCGGTCGCCGAGGCCGAGCGCGAGCTCGGCGCCACCGGCCGCGTGCTGCTGCGCCCCTCGGGCACCGAGCCGCTGGTGCGCGTGATGGTCGAGGCCGCCGACATCGAGCAGGCCCGCTCGGTCGCCGGCCGCCTCGCCGACGTCGTCAAGTCGGCGCTCGGCTAAGCGAGTCGACGCTTGCGCTGTCTCGCCCAGAACACCTTCTGGGCGAGCAGCGTGAGGGTGCCGGCGAGCACGATGCCGGCCAGGTTGGCGAGCAGTTGCCAGCTGGAGCCCCAGGTCTGCCCGTAGTCCAGGTAGCTGAACGCCATGGCCGCGTTGGCGGCCGCCGGCACGGTGGTCACCGAGATCGCCACCCCGATCAGGGCGCCCGACTTCGCCGAGGTCAGGGAGAGCGTTCCGGCGACGCCCGCCAGGAACGCCACCACGAACGACATCCAGTCGGGCTGGAAGATGAACGCCGTGTTCGGCCGGGGCGCCTCGATCATGGACTTGTCGAAGAGCCCGCACAGCTCCATCAGCCAGCCGAACCCGGCCGTCAGGACCATCGCCGACGCGAAGCCCACCACCAGGGCGACCAGCGAGCGCCACGCCAGCCCCGGCGCCCGGCGCACCAGCGCGGTGCAGATCCCGGCCAGCGGACCGAATTCAGGGCCCACCGCCATCGCGCCCACGATCAGGATCGCGTTGTCGAGCATCACCCCGCACGCGGCCAGCATGGTGGCGAGGGCGAGGAACGCCACATAGGTCACCGAGAGCGTCGACTCCTCGTGCGTCGCGTCGGCCAGTGACTCCCAGAGCACCGCGTCCGCGCCCTCGCCCGGCGCTTCCGCCTCGGCCTTCTCCGCCCGTGCCGACAGCGTCAGGTCGATGTCGCCGACGGCGATCGAGCCGTCCCGGTCGAGGCCGAGCGCGCGCAGGGCGGCGATCAGGCCGTCGCCCGCCTCGCGCGCCACGTCGCACAGCACCAGGTCGCCCGCCGGGTCGCGGGCCGCGCCCGCGAGGACCACGAGGTGGGCGGTGCCGACCGTCGACTCCACGAGGCGCACCACCGCCTCCGTCCGGTCGGCGGGCACGATCAGTCGGAGCTGGAGCACGGGTCCTCGCCGGGGTCAGAGCTTGCGCAGGGAGATCTTCTGGATCTTGTGGTCCGGGCCCTTGCGCACGACCAGGGTGGCCCGCCCGCGGGTCGGGGCCACGTTCTCCACCAGATTGGGCCGGTTGATGGTCCGCCAGGTCGTCCGCGCGTAGTCCAGGGCCTCCGCCTCGGAGACCTGGGTGTACTTGCGGAAGTACGAGAACGGGTTCTGGAAGGCCGTCTCGCGCAGCTTGCGGAAGCGGTTGAGGTACCAGGTCTCGATGTCCTCGGTCCGCGCGTCCACATACACGCTGAAGTCGAAGTAGTCCGCGAGGCCCACCCGGGTGCGGCCGTCCTGGCCGGGCAGGGCGGGTTGCAGCACGTTGAGGCCCTCGACGATCAGGATGTCGGGGCGGCGCACCACGAGCCGCTCGTCCGGCACGATGTCGTAGATCAGGTGCGAGTAGACGGGCGCGGTGACCTCGTCCTTGCCCGCCTTGATGTCCGCGACGAACCGGGTCAGCGCCCGGCGGTCGTACGACTCGGGGAAGCCCTTGCGCGACATCAGGCCGCGCCGCTGGAGCTCGGCCATCGGGTACAGGAAGCCGTCGGTGGTGACCAGCTCGACCCGGGGGTGCTCGGGCCAGCGGGCCAGCAGCGCCTGGAGCAGGCGCGCCACGGTCGACTTCCCGACGGCCACCGACCCCGCCACCCCTATGACGAACGGGGTGCCGCGCTGGGTGCCGTGTCCGTTGCCCGCGTCGCCCAGGAACGTGTTGAGGGTGCCGCGCAGCTGGGCGGTGGCCTCCACGTACAGGTTGAGCAGCCGGGACAGCGGCAGATAGATGTCCCTTACCTCGTCGAGGTCGATGACATCGCCGAGCCCGCGCAGCCGCTCCACCTCCTCGGCGGTCAGCGGCAGCGGCGTCTTGTCGCGGAGGGCGCTCCACTCGGCGCGCGTCAGGTCCACGTAGGGAGTCGCCTCCGGCTTGCGGTGGGCGCTCCGTGGCGGCGTGGTGATCACGCCTCCATTGTTGCGGCTGTATGACATGCGTGGGGGGTGGGGTGGGTCACGTGGCGGACTGCCGCGCCACACGCCCGGCCCGCCAGCGCGCGCAGCCGGGCGGGCGGCCCAAGTCATGGCAAGGTGGCTCGGTCACGAGGACCGGTGTTCCGTACGGGCAGCCCCCGTGCGCAGGTCAGGCGGCCACGAAGGGGTTTCTATGTGCGGAATCGTGGGTTATGTGGGCGGGCAGTCGGCGCTCGACGTCGTGGTGGCGGGCCTGAAGCGGCTCGAATACCGCGGCTACGACTCGGCGGGCGTGGCGGTGCTCGCGGACGGCGGACTCGCCGCGGCGAAGCGGGCCGGCAAGCTGGTCAATCTGGAGAAGGCGCTCCTGGAGGCGCCGCTGCCCGCCGGGGCCACCGGCATCGGGCACACCCGCTGGGCCACGCACGGCGGGCCGACCGACGCCAACGCGCACCCGCACCTGGACAACTCCGGGCGGGTCGCGGTCGTGCACAACGGCATCATCGAGAACTTCGCCGGCCTGCGGGCCGAACTCGCCGAGCGCGGGCACGATCTGGCCTCCGAGACGGACACCGAGGTGGTGGCGCACCTCCTCGCCGAGTGCCACTCCTCGGCCGAAGACCTCGCCGAGGCGATGCGGCAGGTGTGCCGCCGGCTCGAAGGGGCCTTCACGCTCGTCGCCGTGCACGCCGACGAGCCGGACGTGGTGGTGGGCGCGCGGCGCAATTCGCCACTTGTGGTGGGCGTCGGCGAGGGCGAGGCCTTCCTCGCGTCCGACGTCGCCGCGTTCATCGAGCACACCCGCTCCGCCATCGAACTCGGCCAGGACCAGGTCGTGGAGCTGCGCCGGGACGGCGTCACCGTCACCGACTTCGACGGGGCCCCGGCCGAGACCCGCGCCTACCACGTCGACTGGGACGCCTCCGCCGCCGAGAAGGGCGGCTACGACTACTTCATGCTCAAGGAGATCGCCGAGCAGCCCAAGGCCGTCGCGGACACGCTGCTCGGACGGATCGACGGCGCGGGCTCGCTCACCCTGGACGAGCTGCGCATCCCGCACGCCGTCCTGCGCGAGATCGACAAGGTCGTGATCGTGGCCTGCGGCACCGCCCACCACGCGGGCATGATCGCGAAGCTGGCCATCGAGCACTGGACGCGGATCCCCTGCGAGACGGAGCTGGCCAGCGAGTTCCGCTACCGCGACCCCATCCTCGACCAGCGCACCCTGGTCATCGCCATCTCCCAGTCGGGCGAGACCATGGACACCCTGATGGCGCTGCGGCACGCGCGCGAACAGGGTGCGAAGGTGCTCGCGATCTGCAACACCAACGGCTCGACGATCCCGCGCGAGTCGGACGCCGTCCTCTACACGCACGCCGGCCCCGAGGTGGCGGTGGCCTCCACCAAGGCCTTCCTCACCCAGCTGGTGGCCTGCTACCTCGTCGCGCTCTACCTCGGCCAGGTGCGCGGGACCAAGTGGGGCGACGAGATCCGGGACGTCGTGCACGACCTCGCCGAGATCGCCACCGAGGTCGACCGCGTCCTCGAAACCATGGAGCCGGTACGGGAGTTGGCGCGCTCGCTCGCCGACAAGAACACGGTGCTCTTCCTCGGCCGGCACGTCGGCTACCCCGTCGCCCTGGAAGGCGCGCTCAAGCTCAAGGAACTCGCGTACATGCACGCCGAGGGGTTCGCGGCGGGCGAGCTCAAGCACGGCCCGATCGCGCTGATCGAGGAGGATCTGCCCGTCGTGGTGGTCGTCCCCTCGCCCCGCGGGCGGTCCGTCCTGCACGACAAGATCGTGTCCAACATCCAGGAGATCCGGGCGCGCGGGGCGCGCACCATCGTGATCGCGGAGGAGGGCGACGAGGCGGTCGTCCCGTACGCGGACCACCTCATCCGCATCCCCGCCACCCCCACCCTGCTCCAGCCGCTGGTGGCGACGGTCCCGCTCCAGGTCTTCGCGTGCGAGCTGGCGACGGCCCGGGGCAACGAGGTCGACCAGCCGCGCAACCTGGCCAAGTCCGTGACGGTGGAGTGAATCGATGATCATCGGAGTAGGCATCGACGTGGCCGAGATCGAGCGCTTCGGGCAGTCCATCGAGCGGACCCCCGCGATGCTCCAACGGCTGTTCGTGGAGAGCGAGTTGATACTCCCCGGCGGCGAACGCCGAGGCGTGGCCTCACTGGCCGCCCGCTTCGCGGCGAAGGAGGCCCTGGCGAAGGCCCTGGGAGCACCGGCCGGACTTCTGTGGACGGACGCGGAGGTGTACGTGGAGGAGAGCGGGCGGCCGCGCCTGCGGGTGCGGGGGACTGTTGCGGCGCGGGCGGAGGAGTTGGGGGTGCGGGGGTGGCATGTGTCTTTGAGTCATGATGCGGGGGTGGCGTCGGCTGTGGTGATCGCAGAGGGCTAGCTTTTGGCCCTGGCCCTGGCCCTGGCCCTGGCCCTGGCCCTGGCCCTGGCCCTGGCCCTGGCCCTGGGTCCTGGTCCTGGCCCTGGGTCCTGGTCCTGGTCCTGGGCGTGGGCGTGTGCCGCTGGGCCTCTCCGGCCCTGGGCCCGGGGCCTTTCCGGTCCTGGGTGCGTGCGGGGCGGCCTTTTTGCGCAGTTCCCCGCGCCCCCAGGGGGTTGTGCCCAGGGCGGGGCGGGTGGTTGTTCGGTGCACCTCGTCCCAGGGTCGTCTGCGGGTCGTGGTCGCTTCTCGCGCAGTTCCCCGCGCCCCTGGCAGGACTGGTGCGGGCCCGCATGTCGTGTGCGGCCTGCCTTGCGCAGTTCCCCGCGCCCCTGACCTCTTATGTTTGTGTGCGGGCCGTGCGTGGCTGGTCGCGCAGTTCCCCGCGCCCCTTAGCGGCATGGTGCGGGCCCGCACCGGCATCCTCAGCCCGTCCGGCGTTTGAGGACGAGCGCCGTTCAGGCGCGATGGGGGGTGCAGGGGGCGAAGCCCCCGCCGGGGTCCGAGGGGCGGAGCCCCTCAGGGGGTCTGGGGCGCAGCCCCAGGGCCAGGCACCCCCCAACCCCCGTCACGGGCGGGTGGGTGGGCAAACCCCCCGGGGTCTGGGGCGGAGCCCCAGGGAGCCGGGCCCCCCGCCCGGACGGGTGGCAGGCCCCCCGGGGAGCGGGGCAGAGTGGGGGGATGCGTACCGCGTATGACGTCGCCACCGTACGAACCGCCGAGCGCAAGCTCCTGACCACCCTCCCCGAAGGCACCCTGATGCAGAGGGCAGCCGCAGGCCTGGCAACCACCTGCGCCAACCTCCTCTGCCGCGTATACGGCACCCGCATCACCCTCCTCGTAGGCAGCGGCGACAACGGCGGCGACGCCCTGTACGCCGGCGCCCGCCTGGCCCGCAGGGGGGTGCAGGGGGCGCAGCCCCCGCCAGGGTTCGAGGGGCGGAGCCCCTCAAGGGGGTCTGGGGCGGAGCCCCAGGGGCCGGGCCTATCCAACCCCCGTCACGGGCGGGTGGGTGGGCAAACCCCCCGGGGTCTGGGGCGGAGCCCCAGGGAGCCGGGCCCCCCGCCCGGACGGGTGGCAGGCCCCCCGGGGAGCGGGGCAGAGTGGGGGGATGCGTACCGCGTATGACGTCGCCACCGTACGAACCGCCGAGCGCAAGCTCCTGACCACCCTCCCCGAAGGCACCCTGATGCAGAGGGCAGCCGCAGGCCTGGCAACCACCTGCGCCAACCTCCTCTGCCGCGTATACGGCACCCGCATCACCCTCCTCGTAGGCAGCGGCGACAACGGCGGCGACGCCCTGTACGCCGGCGCCCGCCTGGCCCGCAGGGGCGCGTCCGTCAGCGCGGTGCTGCTCACCCCCGACCGCGCCCACCCCGGCGGCCTCGCCGCACTGACCCGGGCCGGCGGCCGCGTCGCGGACGACCCGTTCGACGTGCTGGCCGCCGCCGACCTCGTCCTCGACGGCATCACCGGCATCGGCGGCCACGGAGGCCTGCGCCCCGCCGCCGTACCGCTGGCCAGGGCCGCCCGCGGCTCCGACGCCCTGGTCGTCGCGGTCGACCTGCCCAGCGGGGTGGACGCCGACACCGGCGAGGTCGCGGGCGAGGCCCTGCGCGCGGACGTGACCGTCACGTTCGGCGCGTACAAGCCGGGCCTGTTCATCGACCCGGCGGCGCGGTACGCGGGCGTGGTGCACCTGGTCCCGATCGGCCTCGACCTGCCCTCCGTGCCGGCCGTGGAGGCGCTCCAACACACCGACGCCGCCGACCTGTTGCCCACTCCCGGCGCCGAGAGCGACAAGTACCGCAGGGGCGTCGTCGGGGTGGTCGCGGGGTCGGCCCGGTATCCGGGGGCCGCGGTCCTCGCGGTCGCGGGCGCGCTGGGTGGCGGCGCGGGGGCCGTGCGGTACGTCGGGCCCGGCGGCGACGCGGTGATCGCGCGCTTCCCGGAGGTGCTGGTGTCGGACGGCTCGCCGGACAAGGCCGGGCGCGTCCAGGCGTGGGTGGTCGGGCCCGGCCTCGGTGACGGGCCCGGCGTGGCCGAGGTGCTGGCCTCGGACGTGCCCGTACTGGTGGACGCGGACGGCCTGCGCGGCCTCGACCCGGACGCGGTACGGGCGAGGACCGCGGACACCCTGCTCACCCCGCACGCGGGCGAGGCGGCGGCCCTGCTCGGCGTCGCGCGCGAGCAGGTCGAGGCCGAACGGCTCGCGTCCGTAAGGGAGTTGGCCGCCCGCTACGGCGCGACGGTACTCCTGAAGGGTTCGACCACGCTGATCGCGGACGCCCGGGGCCCGGTGCGCGCCAACTCCACCGGCACCTCCTGGCTGGCCACCGCGGGCAGCGGCGACGTCCTCTCGGGCCTGGCGGGCTCGCTGCTCGCGACCGGCCTGCCCGCCCGTGACGCGGCGTCCGCGGCGGCGTATCTGCACGGCCTGGCCGGCCGACGCGCGGCCCGCGGCGCCCCGACCACGGCGTACGCGGTGTCCGAGGCACTGCCCGGCGCCTGGCGGGACGTCACGGAAGCCTCGACGGGGTGACCACAGCGGACCGAGCACGCAAACCCGCCCGGCCCGCCCGACCTGCCTGGCCTGCCGAGGCCGCCTGGCCCGCCCGGTCCGCCTGACCCGCCCGGTCCGCCTGACCCGCCCGACCCGCCCGGCCTGCCTGGCCCGCCTGACCCCCCTGGCCCGCCGAACCCGCCCGGCCTGCCTGGCCCGCCGAACCCGCCCGGCCCGCCCGACCTGCCTGGCCTGCCGAGGCCGCCTGGCCTGCCTGGCCCGCCCGGTCCGCCTGACCCGCCTGGCCCGCCCGACCTGCCTGGCCCGCTCGGCCCCCGGCCCGCCTGGCCCGCCGAGGCCGCCCGGCCCGCCCGACCTGCCGAGCCCGCCTGGCCTGCCTGGCCCGCCCGGTCCGCCTGACCCGCCGAGCCTGCCTGGCCTGCCCGACCTGCCGAGCCCGCCCGACCTGCCCGGCCCGCCCGACCTGCCGAGCCCGCCCGACCTGCCTGGCCTGCCGAGCCCGCCAGCCCCGCCAGCCCCGCCGAGCCCGCCAGCCCCGCCGAGCCCCCCCACTCGCCCCGAGCCCCACCCCACCCCCACCCCCGGGTGACACGCGCCGCGCGGCTTCCGTGATCCGGGTCTGCCCCGGGGTTCGCTGGGCGCATGAGCCAAGGACAGAACCGTGGATACCGTAAGAAATGGGGCGCCTGCGGGCTGGTGCTCGCCGCCACCCTCGCCCTCGGCGCCGCCGCACCCGGCAGCCCCGAGCCCCCGCCCCCACGGCCAAGCCGTCCCGCCGCCCCCGCCCCGCCCGCCCCGGGCGACCCCGCGCCCGCCGAGGTGCTGGTGCCCGGCGTCGCCGAGGAGCCGCAGGCGGCCCCACTCGACACCCCCGACCAGGTGCTCCCGCCCCTCGTGTACGAACCCAACGCGGACGAGGACCGCCAGGAGCCGGCCGCCGCGCCGGAGGGCGCCTACCGGCTCGTCGAGTACGTACCGCAGGCCGAGCTGACGGCGAAGCCCGGCAGCTGCACCGCCAAGACCGGCCCCCACCAGCGGCAGGTCGAGGGCTGGCTGGGGCTGAAGGCGGACGGCCGGCAGTCCGCGGCGGACTGTGCGGCGATCCGCAAGTTCCAGCAGCAGCAGGCCATTTCACCGGCCATCGGCTTCGCGGGCCCGGTCACCTGGTCGCGGATGCAGTTCCTGTCGGCGCGCAAGAACCCCAACGCCGCCCACAAGTGCCCGGTGAAGAAGCAGCGGGTGGCGTGCGTGGACTTGGCGCGCCAGCTGATGTGGGTGCAGACCGGCTCGAAGGTCACCTTCGGACCGGTGCCGATCCGCAGCGGACGGGCCTCGCTGCCCACCCGGGGCGGCTGGCACAAGGTCTACTGGCGGCACAAGAACCACTGGTCGACGATCTACCACCAGTCCATGCCCTACGCCCAGTTCTTCGACGGCGGGCAGGCTTTCCACGCGATCTACCACAGCGTCTACACCTCGGTCGGCAGCCAGGGCTGTGTGAACCTGAGCCTGACCGACGCCCGCAAGCTGTGGGACGTGCTGCGCAAGGGCGACTCCGTCTACGTGTGGGGCCACCGCGAGGGCACCTGAGCGAGGGGCGGAGGCGCGGAGGGGGTGGGGCCGGCCCGGCGTTCCCCGCCCCACCCCGGCCCCGCCCCCACCCCCGTCAAACCCCCATCCCCGCCCCGCCCCAGGCCGTGTGGCCCGCGGCACAATCCGGGCACCCGTGCGCTCTGAGAGACTGGGCGCGATGACCGCGATGACTCAGAACCCCGCCGGGCGTGCCCGCGCCGAGATCGACCTCGGCGCGTTGCGCGCCAACGTGCGGACGCTGCGCGCCCGTTCGTCCGGCGCGCGGCTCATGGCCGTGGTGAAGGCCGACGCGTACGGGCACGGCGCCGTGCCCTGCGCCCGGGCGGCCCAGGAGGCCGGGGCCACCTGGATCGGCACCGCCACCCCGCACGAGGCGTTCGCCCTGCGCGCGGCCGGCATCGGGGGCCGGATGCTGTGCTGGCTGTGGACGCCGGGCGGCCCCTGGCAGCAGGCGATCGAGGCGGACATCGACGTCTCGGTCAGCGACATGTGGGCCCTGCGCGAGGTCACCGACGCGGCCCGGGCCGCCGGTCGCACCGCCAGGATCCAGCTCAAGGCCGACACCGGCCTCGGCCGCAACGGCTGCCAGCCCGCCGACTGGCCGGAGCTGGTGCACGCGGCCCTCGCCGCGCCCGGCGTGCGGGTCACCGGCCTCTGGTCCCACCTGGCCTGC
This sequence comes from Streptomyces sp. NPDC048111, assembly GCF_043202815.1. Classification (NCBI taxonomy): domain Bacteria; kingdom Bacillati; phylum Actinomycetota; class Actinomycetes; order Kitasatosporales; family Streptomycetaceae; genus Streptomyces; species Streptomyces sp. NPDC048111. The sequence continues at coordinate 50,872 of NZ_JBIDBD010000014.1, read as the reverse complement.
GCCGACGAACCGGGCCACCCCTCGATCGCGGCCCAGCTCTCGGTGTTCCAGGAGATGACGGCGTACGCGGAGAAGGCGGGCGCCACCCCCGAGGTGCGCCACATCGCCAACTCCCCGGCCACCCTCACCCTGCCCGAGTCGCACTACGACCTGGTGCGCACCGGCATCGCCATGTACGGCATCTCCCCGGCGCCCGAGCTCGGCACCGCCCGGGAGCTGGGCCTGCGGCCCGTGATGACGCTCTCGGCCTCCGTCGCCCTCGTCAAGCACGTCCCGGCGGGTCACGGCGTCAGTTACGGGCATCACTACGTCACGCGCGACGAGACCACCCTCGGCCTCATTCCGCTCGGCTACGCCGACGGGATCCCGCGGCACGCCTCGGGACGCGGCCCGGTCCTGGTGGGCGGGAAAGTGCGGACGGCGGCGGGCCGCATTGCCATGGACCAGTTCGTGGTCGACCTTGGGGGGGACACGGTCGAGCCGGGCGCGCGGGCCGTGCTGTTCGGCCCGGGCGACCAGGGGGAGCCGACGGCCGAGGACTGGGCCGGTGCGGCCGGAACCATCGGGTACGAGATCGTGACGCGCATCGGTTCGCGGGTGCCGCGCGTCCATCTCGATGAGCGGTCCGACGACGACTAGCAGGAGCGGAGCGGCACGGTGAGCGAGACCAGCACGGGGGACGCCGTCGTGTCCGCGGTCCAGGACGCCGGTTCAGCGGTGGGGAACTGGCGTCTGGCCTCGATCGCGGGCGCGGCGATAGGCGTGGTCGCGGCGGGGGCCGCGGCGGGCGTGGCCATGGAACGGCTCACGGTCGGGCGCGGGATGCGCAGGAAGGCGCGGCTCGCGCTCGACGCGTCCGGGCCGTACGGGACGCTGCGCGGCACGTCCGGCCGGGCGGTCTCCGACGACGGGACCGTCCTGCACTACGAGACCGACGAGACCGAGCCGGCGGCGGGGGACAACGCCCCGCGCCGGCGCCGCCTCTTCGGGCGCAAGGTCCCGGCCCCGGTCACCGTGGTGTTCTCGCACGGCTACTGCCTCAGCCAGGACTCCTGGCACTTCCAGCGGGCGGCCCTGCGCGGGGTGCTGCGCACGGTGCACTGGGACCAGCGCAGCCACGGCCGCTCGGACCGCGGCAAGGCCCAGCGCGAGGGCGTGCCGGTCGACATCGACCAGCTGGGCCGTGACCTGAAGGCCGTCATCGACGCCGCCGCGCCGGACGGCCCGCTCGTCCTGGTCGGACACTCCATGGGCGGCATGACGATCATGGCCCTGGCCGAGCAGTTCCCCGAGCTGATCCGGGAGCGGGTGGTCGGCGTCGCCTTCGTCGGCACGTCGTCGGGCCGGCTCGGCGAGGTCAACTACGGGCTGCCGGTGGCCGGGGTGAATGCGGTGCGCCGGGTGCTGCCGGGCGTGCTCAAGGCGCTCGGCTCGCAGGCGGAGCTGGTCGAGCGGGGCCGGCGGGCGACGGCCGACCTGTTCGCGGGCATGATCAAGCGGTACTCGTTCTCGTCCAGGGACGTCGACCCGGCGGTCGCGCGGTTCGCCGAGCGGATGATCGAGAGCACCCCGATCGACGTGGTCGCCGAGTTCTACCCGGCCTTCTCCGAGCACGACAAGACCGCAGCCCTCGCGATCTTCGCGGAGGTCCCGGTCCTCGTCCTGGCGGGCGACCGCGACCTGGTCACGCCCAGCTCGCACAGCGAGGCCATCGCCGATCTGCTGCCCGACGCGGAGCTGGTCATCGTGCCGGACGGCGGGCACCTGGTGATGCTGGAGCACCCCGAGACGGTCACCGACCGCCTCGCGGACCTGCTGGCCCGGGTGGGCGCGGTGCCGCAGGCCGCTAACGTTGGGACGTATGGAAGCACCGCACAGCAGCCCGGCGGCTGACGCCGCCACCCGCCTGACCCTCAACTCCCCTTCCGAAATGCAGGAGTTGGGCCGCCGCATCGCCAAACTGCTCCGCCCCGGCGATCTCGTGATGCTCACCGGCGAGCTCGGCGCCGGCAAGACGACCCTGACCCGTGGCCTGGGCGAGGGCCTCGGCGTGCGCGGCGCCGTGACGTCCCCGACCTTCGTCATCGCGCGCGTCCACCCCTCCCTCGTCGGCGGACCCGCCCTGGTGCACGTGGACGCCTACCGGCTCGGCGGCGGCCTCGACGAGATGGAGGACCTCGACCTCGACGTGTCGCTGCCCGAGTCCGTGGTGGTCGTCGAGTGGGGCGAGGGCAAGGTCGAGGAGCTGTCCGACGACCGGCTCCAAGTGCTGATCGACCGGGTCGTGGGCGAGACCGACGACGACCGCAGGACGGTCACGGTCGCCGGGATCGGACCGCGCTGGAGCGGCGCCGGGATCGAATCGCTGTGAGGCCGCGCCCGGGTGCGGCTGGAGCGAGCCGTACGTTCCGACAAGACGTCGGCAAAATGTTGCGCCGGTCGCACCGGGCGTGGTCACATGGAGGAAGAGACCTGGTTAGGTCTACCTAACCGCGCCCTCTTCCGCCGCCTCAGGAGGCCGCCATGACCGTGCCGGAACGCGAAGCGAAGCCACAGGCCCCGCGGGGCGTCCCGGTGCCGCTCGGGGTGTCGATACACGATCTGCTCGCCTCGTGCGCGGCGGCCTCCGCCGTGTCCACCCCGCCGCGCGAGAGCGCCTCCGGGCCCGCCGAGGGTGACCTGCGCAAGGACGCCGCGTAGTCCCATCGGGTGTTCGCCCGAGCGCGGCGCCCGGTCGCGGTGCCGCCGTGCGCGAGCGCTACGGGACGACGACGACCTTCGCGAGCGCTACGGGACGACGACGACCTTGGAGTTGCGGGTGGCGAACGTCCACATCGCGTCGCCGTCGGCGCGCGTCATGCGGATGCCGCCGGCCTTCTTGCCGGGCTTGGCGGGCGTCATCGAACCGTCCACCGCCGAACTGAATCCGATCGCCACGTTGTCGTTGCTGGCGAAGCGCACCACGTGGTCCACGGCCACGCCGTCCGAACCGGTGATCTTGCCGCCGGTGCGGGAGAGCACCACGTACGTGCCCGGCTTCGGGTTGATCGAGGACGGCACGACGGCGAAGGTCCGCGGCGTCTTGGCCACGCCCACCAGCCACACCCGCTTCGCGCCGAGCGCGTAGACGACCCGGACGCCGGTGCCCGAGTCGGCCGGGACCGCGAGGCTGGGCTTCGCCGCCGGGGAGCCCGCGGGCGGCGCGTTCGACGGCTTCGCCGACGGGGAGACGCTCGTACCGGGGGCCGCGAGCTCGGAGGCCGGGGGCGCGCTCGCCGAGGCCTGGTAGGCGAGGAAGCCGACCACCGCGAGAGCGGCCGCGGTGAGCCCGGCCACGAATCCCGTGCTGCTCCTTGCCACCTGGGCTTCCCCTTTCGTACGTACGTGCATGTCTACGGTCATACCTGCGGCTGACGGTAGCAGCAGGTGACGGCTCGGGCGGGACGCCGTGCCCCCGCCGGCTTGGTCGTAGGCTGTTCGCGTGCTCTTGCTCGCCGTTGATACCGCCACCCCCGCCGTCACCGTCGCCCTGCACGACGGCACCTCCGTCCTCGCCGAGGCCCGCCAGGTCGACGCCCGCCGGCACGGGGAACTCCTGCTGCCCGCCGTCGACCGGGTGCTCGCCGAGGCCGGCCTGGCCCTGGACGCCGTGACGGACCTGGTCGTGGGGGTCGGCCCCGGCCCCTACACCGGGCTGCGCGTCGGCCTGGTCACCGCCGCCACGTTCGGCTCGGTCCTCGGCGTCCCCGTGCACGGGCTGTGCACGCTGGACGGACTCGCCTACGCCTCCGGCATCGAGGAGCCGTTCGTGGTCGCCACGGACGCGCGCCGCAAGGAGGTCTACTGGGCCCGCTACGAGAACTTCCGCACCCGCGCGGGCGAGCCCGGCGTCGACCGGCCCGGCGACATCGCGGACGAGCTGAGCGGGCTGCCCGTCGTCGGTCAGGGCGCCGTGCTCTACCCGGAGGCCTTCCCCGAGGCGCGCGGCCCCGAGCACCAGTCGGCCGGGGCGCTCGCCGGCCTGGCCGCCGAGAAGCTCGCCGCGGGCTCCGCGTTCCTGCCGCCGACGCCGCTGTACCTGCGGCGGCCCGACGCGCAGGTGCCCAAGAACTACAAGGTGGTCACCCCGAAGTGACCGGTGCCGAGGCGACCGGCGCCGCAGCCCCCGCCGCCGGGGCCGCGCCGGGGGCCGTACTGCGCGAGATGCGCTGGTGGGACATCGAGCCCGTACTCGCCCTCGAACACGAGCTGTTCCCCGAGGACGCCTGGTCGGCGGGGATGTTCTGGTCCGAGCTCGCGCACGCGCGCGGACCCGGCGCCACCCGCCGCTATGTGGTGGCCGAGTGCGTCGAGGACGGCGGGCGCCGGCTCGTCGGCTACGCCGGGCTCGCCGCGGCCGGCGGGCTCGGCGACGTCCAGACCATCGCCGCCGCCCGCGACCAGTGGGGCACCGGGCTCGGCGCCCGCCTCCTGACCGACCTCCTCAAGCACGCCACCGCCTTCGAGTGCGACGAGGTCCTGCTCGAAGTGCGCGTGGACAACACCCGGGCCCAGAGGCTCTACGAGCGCTTCGGCTTCGAGCCCATCGGCTTCCGGCGCGGCTACTACCAGCCGGGCAACGTCGACGCGCTCGTGATGCGACTGACCGTCCAGGAATACGTCCAAGGAACAGAAGAGACTGACTGATGGCTGACGAACCGCTCGTACTGGGCATCGAGACCTCCTGCGACGAGACCGGCGTCGGCATCGTGCGCGGAACGACGCTGCTCGCCGATGCCATTGCCTCCAGCGTGGACACGCACGCCCGGTTCGGCGGCGTGGTCCCCGAGATCGCCTCCCGCGCCCACCTGGAGGCGATGGTGCCGACCATCGAGCGCGCCCTGAAGACCGCCGGCGTCTCGGCGCGCGACCTCGACGGCATCGCGGTCACCGCGGGCCCCGGCCTCGCCGGCGCGCTGCTCGTCGGCGTCTCGGCGGCCAAGGCGTACGCGTACGCCCTCAACAAGCCGCTGTACGGCGTCAACCACCTGGCCTCGCACATCTGCGTCGACCAGCTGGAGCACGGCCCGCTGCCCGAGCCGACGATGGCGCTGCTCGTCTCCGGCGGCCACTCCTCGCTGCTGCTCGCCCCCGACATCACCGCCGACGTCCGCCCCATGGGCGCCACCATCGACGACGCGGCGGGCGAGGCCTTCGACAAGATCGCGCGGGTGCTCCAGCTCGGCTTCCCCGGCGGGCCGGTCATCGACCGCCTCGCCAAGGAGGGCGACCCCGCGGCCATCGCGTTCCCGCGCGGCCTGACCGGCTCGCGCGACCCGGCGTACGACTTCTCCTTCTCCGGCCTGAAGACCGCGGTGGCCCGCTGGATCGAGGCCAAGCGCAACGCGGGCGAGGAGGTGCCGGTGCGGGACGTGGCCGCGTCCTTCCAGGAGGCCGTGGTCGACGTGCTGACCCGCAAGGCCGTACGGGCCTGCAAGGACGAGGGCGTCGACCACCTGATGATCGGCGGCGGCGTCGCCGCCAACTCCCGGCTGCGCGCGCTCGCCCAGGAGCGCTGCGAACGGGCCGGGATCCGGCTGCGGGTGCCGCGTCCGGGGCTGTGCACCGACAACGGCGCGATGGTGGCGGCGCTCGGCGCGGAGATGGTGGCCAGGAACCGGCCCGCCTCCGACCTCGAACTCTCCGCGGACTCCTCGCTGCCGGTGACCGAGCCGCACGTACCGGGCGAGGCGCACGGGCACCGCGACCGCGACGGACACGAGGAGGGGCACGGGCACGGGCATGACCACGGTCACGGCCATGATCACGTGCACGAGGTCAGCAGGAAGAACCTGTACTCATGACCGTCGCCCTGATGTGGGAGGCCCGGGCCGCCGAGGGCCGCGGCGCCGAACTGCTCGCCTGGGTCCGGCAACAGCCGGTGGCCGGATCGCCGCTGCGCCGCGAGGTCCTGCGCGCGCCCGGCGACCGGGTCCTGGTGATCACCTGGTGGGCTGCGCCGTACGAGGCCGAGCTGCCCGAACTCCCGGATCCGGACGCGGAGTTGATCGCCCGGCCGGTGCACCGCTGGCGCTTCGAATCGCTGGGGGACCCGGCCGCCTGACCATGGCCCGGTCACATCGTGATCGTCCACTGATCGCTTTCTGATCGCTCACTGACCCTCGACCGATCGTTTCAGGCAACCTCGCGCCCGTTTCGGCCATCAAGCTAGGCGTGGCCGATGACAGGAACGGGCGGTACTGGAACATGGGTTGGCTCGTGCGCAAGAAGGCGGTCCTCGTGCGCAGGAAGGCGGTCGGCGCGGCCGTCCTCGGTCTGCTGCTGGTCGCGGGCTGCTCCTCCGGGGGTTCGCACGGCGCCTCCGCCACCTCCGCGCCCTCCGGCAGGCCCGGCGGTGCGCCGCCCAAGGCGTCCCCGGGCGACGCCGCCGCCGTCACCGAGGCCGCGTACCGCAAGTGGGGCCTCAAGCCGTTCGCGGCCCCGCCCGCGCCCCCGGCGCAGAAGCCGGTGCAGGCGAAGCCGGGGGAGGTGCCGGTGGTGAGCGACATACCCACCACGGAGAAGATCGTCTTCGTAACGTTCGACGACGGCGCCGAGAAGGACCCCAAGTTCGTCGAGATGATGCGGGACTTGAAGGTCCCCTTCACGATGTTCCTGACCGACGACATCATCCGCGGCGACTACGGCTACTTCAAACCGCTCCAGGAACTCGGGAACTCGATAGAGAACCACACGCTCTCGCACCCGAACCTGCGCACGCTCGGCGAGGCCGCGCAGAAGAACGAGATATGCGCCCAGGAGCAGAAGCTGGGCAAGGAGTACGGCAAGGCGCCCCGGCTCTTCAGGCCCCCGTACGGCAACTGGAACGAGAGCACCCGCGCCGCCGCCAAGTCCTGCGACGTCCGGGCGATGGTGCTGTGGCGCGAGTCCATGCAGATCAGCAACATGCAGTACCAGCGCGGTGACAAGAAGCTGCACCCCGGCGACATCATCCTGGCGCACTTCCGCGGCCCGAAGGAGCTCAAGGGCACGTCCATGACGGAGATGACCGCGAACATGCTGCGCCACATACAGGAGCAGGGCTTCACGGTGGCCCGCCTGGAGGACTACGTCTAGGGCGGACGCGGCGGACGCGCCGGGCGGGAACGGGCGGGAAAAAGAAAGGACGAGGAGTACGTGCTCTCCTCGCCACTCTCAAGGTATAGCGCACCGGGGGGCTTGCGGCAAGGCCCCCCTCCTGCCGCAGAATCGCTGGCCTCGGGCCAGTACCTGCGGAAATGGGAGATTCACGAAGTGCGTGTGCAGTTGTCGGTTCCTGGATCCTCCAGCGCTTTCGACCTTCCCGACCGTCTCGCCGCCAAGGCCGACCCCGCCCTGATCGAGGGCGACGAGCGGCACTTCGCCGCCATCGCGAGCACCCTCGACGAAACGATCACCGAACTCTCCGACCGCCTCGACGCGTTGCGCCGGTCGCCCGGCGGCATCGGCCGGGCCGCCATGGACCGGGACATCGAGGTCCACCAGCTGACCGGCCGGCTGCGCACCCTGCGCCGCTTCGGCCTCGACCTCTGCCTCGGCCGGGTCGTCGCGGCCGACGACGCCGAGCCCCTGTACATCGGACGGCTCGGCCTGACCGACCGCGAGGGCCGCAGGCTCCTCGTCGACTGGCGCTCGCCCGCCGCCGAGCCCTTCTTCGCGGCCACCCACGCGGACCCCATGCGCCTCGCGAGCCGGCGCAGGTACCGCTGGACGCGCGGCCGGATCAGCGACTACTGGGACGAGGTGTTCAGCGCCGACGGGCTCGAAGGGCACGCGGCGCTCGACGACCAGTCCGCGTTCATCGCGAGCCTCGCCACCAACCGCTCGGCCCGGATGCGCGACGTCCTGTCCACCATCCAGGCCGACCAGGACGCCATCATCCGGGCGGGCTCGCGCGGCGCGCTCGTGGTCGACGGCGGCCCCGGCACCGGCAAGACCGTCGTCGCGCTGCACCGCTCCGCCTATCTGCTCTACTCCGATCCGCGCCTGGGCCACCGGCGCGGCGGCGTCCTGTTCGTCGGCCCGCACCGGCCGTACCTGGACTATGTCGCCGATGTGCTGCCCAGCCTCGGCGAGGAGGGCGTACAGACCTGCGTCCTGCGCGACCTCGTCACCGAGGGCGCCGGCGCCGTGGCGGAGGCCGATCCGGAGGTGGCCCGCCTGAAGTCGGGCGCGGAACTCGTACGGGCCGTCGAGAAGGCCGTCGCCTTCTATGAGGAGCCGCCCACCGACGCGATGACCGTCTCCACACCCTGGTCCGACATCGAGCTGACCGCCGAGGACTGGGCGGAGGCCTTCTCGGCGCCCGGCCCCGGCACCCCGCACAACGAAGGCCGCGAGCTGGTCCGCGAGGCGCTGGCCACGATCCTCTTCGACAAACACGTCGGCGGGCTCGGCGCCGGGCAGGGCGGCGGCTACGACGACGGGCCGGAGGGCGAGGACGTCACACCGGAGGAGTTCCGCGCGGCCCTCGGCCGGGACCGCGAGCTGACCGACGCCCTGCACGGCGCGTGGCCGCTGCTCGACGCGGCGGACGTGGTCGGCGACCTGTGGTCGGTCCCCGCCTATCTGCGGATGTGCGCGCCCTGGCTCGGCCCCGCGGACGTCCGCAGGCTGCGGCGCGCCGACGCGCGGGCCTGGACGGTGTCCGACCTGCCGCTCCTCGACGCCGCCCGCCAGCGGGTCGGCGACCCGGAGGCGGAACGGCGCAGGCACCGGCACGACGCCCTGGTCGCCGCCGAGCGCGAGCGGATGTCCGGCGTCATCGCCGAGATCATCTCGGCGTCCAATTTCAACTCGGCGGGCGACGAGAGCGAGGGCGCGCTGCGCATGCTGCGCGGCAAGGACCTCCAGGACACCCTGATCGACGACAGCGCCCTGCCGGCCGCCGAACCGGACCTGCTGGCGGGCCCGTTCGCGCACATCGTGGTCGACGAGGCCCAGGAGCTCACCGACGCCGAGTGGCAGATGCTGCTGCTGCGCTGCCCGTCCCGCAGCTTCACCATCGTCGGCGACCGCGCCCAGGCCCGGCACGGCTTCACCGAGTCGTGGCACGAACGCCTGGAGCGGATCGGGCTCGACCGGATCGAGGTGGCCTCGCTCGGCGTCAACTACCGCACGCCGCAGGAGGTCATGGCCGAGGCCGAGCCCGTCATCCGGGCCGCGCTGCCGGACGCCAACGTGCCGGTGTCCATCCGGAGCAGCGGTGTACCCGTCACCCACGGGCGGACCGCCGACCTCGACCGGGTCCTCGCCGACTGGCTCGCCGAGCACGCCGACGGCATCGCCTGTGTGATCGGCGCGCCGCACTTCCCGGCCACGTCCCGCGTACGGTCGCTGACGCCCGAGCTGTCCAAGGGCCTGGAGTTCGATCTGGTGGTCCTGGTCGATCCGCAGGAGTTCGGCGAGGGCATCGAGGGCGCGGTCGACCGGTACGTGGCGATGACCCGGGCGACCCAGCGTCTGGTCGTCCTGACGAGCTGAGCCGCCGTCCTCGCGGCCCCGGAAAAAAAGTCCGGCTGATTCCGGTGGGGGTGTCGATCCGGCGGCGTCCCGCTCGACGCGGGTAGTGAGAGGCGGGAAGGGCCGCACGCGACGGGCGTACGGCACGACGCGCACACCACGCGGCACGGACGCCGCGCAGCACAGAATGGAGAACGGCCATGCCGCGCTACCTGACGATGGTCCGCATCGACGAGAACAACGCCCCCGAGGGCGGCCCCAGCGACGCGCTGATGGAGCGTATGGGGGACCTGATCAACGAGATGACGAAGGCCGGGGTGCTGCTCGACACCGCCGGGCTCGCCCCCACGTCCGAGGGCACCCGGGTGCGCTGGAACCACGGCGAGCTGACCGTCACCGACGGCCCGTTCACCGAGTCCAAGGAGGTCGTGGGCGGCTACGCGATGATCCAGGCCAAGGACAAGGCCGAGGCGATCGAGTGGGCCACCCGCTTCGTGAAGATCCACGAGGAGGGCTGGGACATCACCTCCGAGGTGCGCGAGGTCGTCGGGGGCTGAGCGGGGGCGCCCCGGCGGGGGAGGGGACGGCGACGAAGACGGGGCCGGGAGGCGACGCTGCTCCGTGTTGCCGCCCGCCGCCCGCGGTGCTGTGCTGGAACGGCCGGCCGGCCGATCAGGCAGATCAGGCAGATCGGGCCGATCGGGCCGACGGGGCGGAATCGGTGGGCGTCGCGGCGATGAGTTTCGCGTCCGGCGCCGGTCCACCTGTTGATGCCGCCCGCACCGGGCACGGCAACGGCAAGGAGGCCGAGATGTCCCCGCAGCTCCCGCAGAAGATCACCACCTTCCTCTGGTTCGACAGCCAGGCCGAGGAGGCCGCCCAGCACTACGTCTCCGTCTTCGGCGGCGATTCGCGGATCGTCACCGTCACGCACTACCCCGCGTCGGCGCCCGGCGAGACGGGCTCGGTCATGACGGTCGAGTTCGAGCTCGCGGGTCAGCGCTTCAGCGCCCTCAACGGCGGCCCGCAGTTCACGTTCAGCGAGGCGATCTCGCTGTCGGTGGGCTGCGCCGATCAGGACGAGATCGACCACTTCTGGACGCGGCTGAGCGAGGGCGGCGAAGAGGGCCCGTGCGGCTGGCTCAAGGACAAGTACGGGCTGTCGTGGCAGATCGTCCCGCAGGAGCTGCCGGAACTGCTCGGCCAGGGCGAGGACAAGTCCGACCGGGTCATGGCGGCGGTCATGGGCATGAAGAAGCTCGATCTGAAGGCGCTGCGGGACGCGTGACGCGCGCCTGGGCTCTCGGAGGGCCGGGTGTGTCCTGGGCCCGACCGCGCGCGGCGCCAGCACTGGCGAAGCCCGCCCGGCGGGGCTGCCGGTGGCCCGTCCCGCTGAACGGGCGCGCGGCGGAAGGCAGTTGGCTGGTCGCGGGCCGTTGAATCGGCCAACTGGCAGGTGAGGGGCCCGGGGTGGGCGCCGGAGGCCGAGGGGGCCCGGATAACCTCTGGCGCATGTCGCCCCGTTCGCCGCTGCCTCCCCCTCCGCCCCCGGCCGAGATACGTGCCTGGCCCGACCGCAACGCGCTGCTCGCCGACCGGGCGCAGGTCCTGGACGCGCTGGTCACCCGGCATGTGGGGGCGGCCCGGCTGGGGTTGCTCTGGCTGTGGGCGGCGCTGTTCGCGCTCGGCTGGTCGATGGTGGGTACGGCGCTCACGTCGCTGACGGACGTGCTCACCGCGATCGTCGGCGGGGTGTTCCTGCTGTTGGGCCTCGGCGTGATGATCCCGACCGGGCTCGCGGTCGGGTTCGGTCTGAGCAAGGACCGGAAGATCCGCGAACTGCTGCGCGCCTGGGCCGAGTTGGACCGCGATCCGGTCCTGGACCGCAATCTGCGCCGACCCGGACTCAGTCTGGCCTGGCTGGTCCCGTCGGTGCTCCTGTGCGCGGGAGGGCTCGCCGTCTGCCTGGTGCTGCCGGCCACCGCGGTGCCGGGCCACGACACGTACGCCCTCGTCGTGTACGGCATGGGCCTCGGCCTGATCTGCTGGCTGACCGGTCTGGTGGGGGTGGTGAAGGCCGCCGCCCACCGGCGCTGGGTCCTGCGGTCCCTGGCCCCCGGCGCACCCCGCTGACACCCGGCCTATCCTGAGGATGCCGCGGCGCGTCGCGGTGTCGCATCCCGGGGGAAGGACGGTCGTGATGGCCTGGTACTGGTGGATTCTGATCGTTTTCTGGATGGGCGGGTTCGGGTGGGCGATCGACAATGCCCGGACGGCGTTGCGCACGCGGCACGAACGCAAGATGGAGCGCCTTGAGGCGGCGAAGCAGGAGCGCCTCGCCCTGGAGGCGGCCCACAAGGCCCCGGAGCCGGTGTGCGGCTGCACCCACCACTTGGCCAAGCATGACCGCGCGGGTAAGTGTCATGAGCGGGTTGAGGTGCCGGTGGCTTGGGATGAGAGCAAGAAGCCGTTGCGGTTTGAGGCGGGGCAGTGCAATTGCCAGCGCTATGTCGGCCCGCAGCCGCTGTCCCAGGTCTACGCAGAAGACCTGACAGACCTGGCCTGACCCTCTTCCGCGCAGTTCCCCGCGCCCCTCAACCCGTCGGCCGTGTGCGGGCCGTGGTCGCTTCTCGCGCAGTTCCCCGCGCCCCTTGGCGGCATGGTGCTGGCCCGCACGTGCATGCCGGCCTGCTTCGCGCAGTTCCCCGCGCCCCTGGAGGTGCCGGGGGTGGCCGGGGTTTGCGCAGTTCCCCGCGCCCCTAACCCCTCGGCCGTGTGCGGGCCGTGGTCGCTTCTCGCGCAGTTCCTCGCGCCCCTTGGCGGCATGGTGCTGGCCGGCACCGGGCATTTCAGCCCGTCCGGCGTTTGAGGACGAGCGCCGTTCAGGCGCGATGGGGGGTTCGGGGGCGCAGCCCCTGAGCAGGGGTGCAGGGGGCGGAGCCCCCGCCGGGGTTCGAGGGGCGGAGCCCCTCAAGCGTCCCCGGGCCGGGCCGAGCCCTCAGCCCAGGGGTGGCCCAGGAGCATCGTGGGGGCGCCGGCCACCCGGGTGAGGAAGACCGTCACCGACCCGGGCCCCCGCAACCGCACCCTCCGCCGCACCTCCTCGGGCTCCACAGCCGACCCCCGCTTCTTCACCGTCAGCACCCCCACCTCCCGCTCCCGCAGCACCGCCCTCAACTTCTTCAGGTTGAAGGGGAGTTGGTCGGTGATCTCGTACGCCGAGACGTAGGGCGCCACGGACGGCGACACGGACGGCTCGTCGCTCGTGACGTACGCGATCGTCTCGTCGATCAGCCGCCCCCCGCACCGCCGCGCGATCTCGGCGACCAGGTGCGCCCGGATGACCGCGCCGTCCGGCTCGTACAGATAGCGCCCGACCGGTCCGACCGGCGGTGCGGCGAGCGGTGCGGCCGTGGACAGTTCGGCGGCGGAGGGCAGCAGGGTGGCGCGGACGGCACCCGGAGTGACCCCGGTGCCGAACCAGAGCACCGCCTCCTTGACGTCACCGGCGTCCGAGATCCACTCCGCCTCGGCCTGCGGCGGGATCGCCTCGTGCGGGATGCCCGGCGCGATCTTCAGCGCGGCGAAGGGCGCGGCGAGGGCCGCCGAGGTCGCCCAGGACAGCGGCGGTGAGTACGCCTCGGGGTCGAAGATCCGGCCGCGCCCGCCGCGCCGCGCCGGGTCCACGAAGACCGCGTCGTAGGGGGCCGTGTCGATGTCGGCGACATCGGCGCAGCGCACCTCGATGAGGTCGGCCAGGCCCAGCGCCTCGGCGTTGGCGCGGGCCACGGCCGCGGTCAGCGGGTCGCGGTCGACCGCGAGGACGGCGACGCCGGCCCGCGCGAGGGCCAGCGCGTCGCCGCCGATGCCGCAGCACAGGTCGGCCACGCTGCGTACGCCCCGCGCGGCGAAGGTCCGTGCGCGGTGGGCGGCGACCGAGGCGCGGGTGGACTGCTCGACGCCGTTGGGCGTGAAGAACATCCGGTGCGCGTCGGCCGCGCCGAACTTCGCCACCGCCCGCTGCCGCAGCCGCGCCTGCCCGAGCGCCGCCGACACCAGGCCCGCGTCGTGCTCGCGGCGCAGCCGGGTGGCCACCGCCAGCTCCTGGGACGGGTCGTACTCCCGCAGGGAGGCGAGCAGCGCGCGGCCCTCGTCGGTGAGCAGCAGGGAGAAGGTGTCGAGGTCGTTCACCCCGCCATTGTCGTCCAGGCCCGGACCCGCTGTGGGCCAGCCGGGCGATGGTGGGGCGCCGGTGGCGGTGTCGTGCGGGTTCCGGGGCTCGCGCCTGACAGGATCCGACGCCATGCAACTAGTACGACAAAAGGGTAAACATCGGACAAAGGTCGCCTGTGTGGTCCTCGGGCTCGCCGCCGCCCTGCTCGCCTCGGGCTGCGCCTCCCAGGACACCGGCGCCGGCAGCCACGGCGCCCCGGCCGCCCAGAAGGGCCCCGCCGGAGCGCTCGCGGACCACGCGGAGCAGCTCAAGCACACCGAGGCCGCCCGGCTCGCGGCCGTCAAGAAGTGGGGCCTCGCCAAGCCTCCGCTGCTGGCGCCCGCGCCACCCGCCGTCAAGCCGAAGATCACCAACCGCAAGGGGTTCGAGACGGACGGCGGCGACTCCCTGCCGCCCGTCTTCACCACCGTCCCCACCAAGGACAAGATCGTCTTCCTGACGATCGACGACGGTGCCGAGAAGGACCCGACCTTCCTGAAGATGATGCAGGAACTGCGCATCCCCTACAGCGCGTTCCTCAGCGACTACCTGGTCAAGAACGACCACGAGTACTTCAAGAAGATGCAGGGCCTCGGCGTCACCCTCAACAACCACACCCTCAACCACCGCTACCTGCCCGCGCTCTCCTACGACGAGCAGCGCCACGAGATCTGCGACCAGCAGGACAAGATCGGCCAGTGGGCGGGCAAGCGGCCCCGGCTGTTCCGGCCGCCGTACGGGAACTACAACGAGGACACCCTCAGGGCCGCCAAGTCCTGCGGCATCACGGCCGCCCCGCTGTGGGCGGAGGAGGCCTTCACCGACCACATGGAGTGGCGCGAGTGGGACCGCGACCTGCACCCGGGCGACATCGTCCTGACGCACTTCCGCGGGCGCGAGGACTGGAACGGAACCATGCCCGACATGGTGCGCCAGGTGATGAAGGTGATCACCGACAAGGGGTACGCCGTGGCCCGGCTCGAGGACTACGTGTGACCGGGTCCGAGGAGCCGAGGTGATGCGGGCGCACCGGCTCCGGGCCGCCCTGGCCGGGCTGCTCGCCGTCGGTGCGCTGCTCGGCCCGCTCGCGGGATGCTCCCATCCGGCCGCGCAGGCCGGCCCGTTCCAGCGGCTCGGGCGCAAGGCCGCCCACCGCGTCGTGCACCGCGACGGCCCGGACGCCCGGGCCGTCGCCGCCCGGCGCTGGGGCCTGACCGCCCCGCTCGCCCCCGCCCCGCACGCGCCGGGCCGCCCCGCGGGGCTGCCGTACGTGGTCGACCGGATCCCGGTGCGGGCCAAGGTGGTCTTCCTGACCTTCGACGGCGGGCCGGGCGCCGACCCGGCCTTCGTGCGCCTGGTGCGGGACCTGCGGCTGCCGGTCACCCTGTTCCCGGCCGGCGAGGACGCCGGGCCGGGGCGCGAACGCGTCGAGGAGCTGCGCGCACTCGGCGCCGGGGTGCACCACCACGCCCTGCACCACCGCGATCTGCGCGCCCTGGACCTCGCCGGACAGCGCGCCGAGATCTGCGGCCGCCAGGAGCTGCCCGCCGCCCGCTCCCGAGCCCGCCCCCATCTGCTGCGACCACCCCTCGGCCACTACGACGCGACCACCCTGCGGGCCGCACGGGAGTGCGGGATCACCGCGGTGGTGCTCTCCCGCGCCACCATGACCGCCGACGGACTGCGCTGCGCCGACGGCGCCCGCTCGCTGCGGCCCGGCGACATCGTGCGCACCCGGTTGCCGGGACCCGGCGGCGACTCGGCCCGCGCGACCGTGCGCCTCCTGCGCGAGATCCAGGCCCAGGGGTTCACGGTGGGCCGTCTGGAGGACTACCTCTGAGCGGTCGCGGCGTACGCCAACTCGGGCTCCGGATCGCTCAGTTGGGTTGCGCGGAGACGCTCTCCGCTGTCGCTGATCCGCAGCAGCAGCGCGACCATCAGCCAGTTCGCGACCAGTGACGAGCCGCCCTTGGCGAGGAAGGGCAGCGCCTTGCCGGTCAGCGGGATGAGGCCGGTGACCCCGCCCGCCACCACGAACACCTGGAGCGCGAGGGCCGCCGCGAGGCCGGTCGCCAGCAGCTTGCCGAACCCGTCGTGCGCGCCGAGCGCCGCGCGCAGGCCCCGCTGCACGAGCAGCGCGTACACCGCGAGGACGGCCATCACCCCGGCCAGGCCCAGCTCCTCGCCGACCGTGGTCAGGATGAAGTCGCTGCGCCCGGCGAAACCCACCAGCTCGGGGTGGCCGAGACCGAGCCCGGTGCCGGTCAGGCCGCCGCTGCCGAAACCGAACAGGGCCTGGGCGGCCTGGTCGGAGATCAGGCCCGGCGGGCGTTCGGCGGGCGGCAGATAGATGTCGAAGGGGTGCAGCCAGGCGGCCACCCGTCCCTTGACGTGCGGCTCCGTCGAGCCGACCACGAACGCCCCGGCCACCGCCATCACCAGCCCGGTCAGGATCCAGCCGGAGCGCTCGGTGGCGACGTACAGCATCACCACGAAGAGGCCGAAGAAGATCAGTGAGGTGCCCAGGTCGCGCTCGAAGACGAGCACGAGCAGGCTCAGCACCCAGATGGTCAGGATCGGCGCGAGCCGCCGGCCGGGTGGCAGCCGCACGCCCAGCACCTTGCGGCCGGTCAGGGCGAGCGAGTCCTTGTGGACGACCAGATAGCCCGCGAAGAACACCGCGATCATGATCTTCACGAACTCGCCGGGCTGGAGCGAGAACGAGCCGATGAAGATCCACCGCTTGGCGCCGTAGGTGTCGCCGGGGAAGAACGCCGGGGCCATCAGGAGCACGAGCGCCGCCGCCATGCACACATGGATGCAGCGCTGGAGACGGCGGTGGTCGCGCAGCGCCACGAGGGCGGCGAGTGCGCTCCCCAGGCCGATCACCGTCCAGATCAGCTGGCCCGGAGCGGTCGCCCCCGCGTGGAACTTGTGCGCGTACGTGGTGTCGAGCCGGTGCAGCAGCACGAGCCCGAGCCCCGACAGCAACAGCGCGAGCGGCAGGATCAGCGGATCGGCGTGGGCCGCGCACCGGCGCACCACCACATGGCCGGCCAAGGCGATCAGCGCCATGCTGGCGGTGAACTCATAGGTGGAGCGCGGCAGTTGACCACTCATCGCCATCGAGGCCGCAGCATGGCCGAAACCGGTCACCGCGACCACCAGCACCAGGAGCAGTGCCTCCGCGCGGCGCCTGCGGAGCGCGCCGGGGCCCGGCCCGGCCGTCCCGGCCGGTCCGCCGGTCAGTCGACGCACGGGATGCCGCCGCCGTCGATGACCGGCCCGGACGGCGGCTCGGGCGCCCTGCTCGGGCCCGGAGGCGCGGGGGAGCTTGCCGGGGGCGCGGGCGGGGTGGAGCGCACCGGGGCGACCGCCTCCGCGACGATCCGTTTGATCTTCGCGGGGTCGACGATGTTGACGTCCTCGCCCCGGTGCTTGGCGAACCGCTCGATCGGCAGCGTCGTGAACTGCACGTTGCCGCCCGACAGGTTCTTCGCCTGCTTGAGGAACGACAGCAGGTCCCAGCCCTGGTCGGTCACCAGGTCCTGCTTGGCGGTGTTGAGCAGGTGCAGCAGCCGGACCGGGTCGGTGAAGGTGCCCGCCGAGTCGAGCTTCCGGGTCGCCGAGGCGAGGAAGGCCTGCTGACGGCGGGTGCGGTCCAGGTCGCCCCCGGTCAGACCGTGCCGCTGCCGTACGAAGGCGAGCGACTGCTGTCCGTTCAGGGTCTGTTTCCCGGCCGGGAAGTCGGCGCCCGAGTACCGGTCCTTCACGGGGTGCTTCAGACAGACCGTCACCCCGTCCAGAGCGTCGGCCAGATGGTAGAAACCGGCGAGGTTGACCTCGGCGAAGTGGTCGATCGGCACCCCCAGGAAGGCGCGTACGGTCTCGATCTCGGCCCGGCGCCCGGCCTCGCGGCCCGCCGTCTCCAGCTTCCGTCCGTCGGTGACGCCCTCGGCCGCCAGCTTCTCCTCGGTGCGGGCCTTCTCCAGGCCGTACGCCTTCTTGATCTTGTCCTGACCGTGTCCGGCGATGTCGACCAGGTCGTCCCGCGGCACCGAGAACGCCTTCGCCCTGCCGCCGTCGGCCGGGACGTGCAGCAGGATCAGGGTGTTGGTGTTGTAGCCGCCGATGTCGGAACTGCCCGCGTGCAGCTTGTCGAGCACCTCCGGCGGCAGGTCGTCGCCGTTCTGGTCCTTGCGGCTGTCCAGGCCCATCAGCAGGATGTTGGTGTCCCCGCCCACCGACTTGGGCGCGCCGTCCCCGAGCGCCCGCGAGGTGCCGATGCTCCCGGCCAGGTCGCGGTACAGGTACCAGCCGCCGGCCAGGGCGCAGAGCGCCAGGGCGACGGCGCACACGACGAACGCGCGCAGCAGGCGCACCGGCCCGGAACGTCTCCTGCGGCGGCCGCCCCGGCTGCGGCGCTCTCGGTCGGCGGGGCTGCGGCTCTCTCGGCGATGGCTCACGCCGACCGATCCTTGGCCCGGGGCGCTGAAGGAATCCTGAAGGTCCTGAAGACGCCTTCAGAACCCGGGCCGCCCGGACGCGCGGGCGCTCACCAGCCGGGGACCCGCCCCCACGGGCCGGACACCCGCACGGCGCCCGGCCCCCGGACCGGGCCGCCCTCTCAGGCGCCCGCCCGCTCCTGCGCGACCTCGTCCGGTCGCCGCGCCGGCAGCCGCACCGTGAACACCGCGCCCGGCCCCGCTCCCGCCGTCAGCTCACCGCCGTGGGCCCGCGCGATCTCGCGGGCGATAGCCAGCCCGAGCCCGGTGCCGCCGCTCTCCCGGGCGCGGGCCGCGTCGAGCCGTACGAAGCGCTCGAAGATCCGCGCCCGGTCGGCGGCCGGCACCCCGGGCCCGTCGTCGCGTACCTCCACGACCGCGCCGTCCCCCTCGCGCGCGGCCCGCACCCGTACCGCCGTCCGCGCGTGACGCACGGCGTTGTCGACGAGGTTGGCCAGCATCCGCTCCAGCTGCGCGGGATCGCCGCGCACCGGTACGGGGGCGTCGGCCGCGAGCCGTACCGGGACCCGGGCGGCGCGCCGGCGCGCGGTGTCCTCGGCGGCGATGAGCGCGAGGTCGACGGGCTCGGCGAGCGGCCGGTGCCGGGCGTCGAGGCGGGCCAGGAGCAGCAGGTCGGCGGCGATCCGCTGGAGCCGCTCGGTGTCGTCGAGCGCGGCCCTGACGGCGGCCAAGTCCGGTGACGTCAGGGCGACTTCGAGCCGCGAGCGGACGGCGGCGATCGGGTTGCGCAGCTCGTGCGAGGCGTCCGCGACGAACTCGCGCTGGCGGACATGGGCCTGTTCGAGCCGGTCGAGGGTGGCGTTCACGGTCCGGGCGAGCAGCGCGATCTCGTCACCGCCGCCCGGATCGGGCACCCGCCGGTCCAGCTCGCTCGAACTGACCTCGGCCAGCTCGGTGCGGATCGAGGTGACCGGGCGCAGCGCGAGCCCGGTGCCGGCCCAGGCGATGGCGGCGGCCAGCGCGATCAGCGGCGGGGCGCTGGCGAGCAGCGCCCAGCCGATGGCGCCGGTGGCGTCGTCCACGTCGTTGAGGACGGTCGTGCCGTACACGTAGCTCGCGGGCCCGCCGGGCAGCTGGGCGCGGACGACCACCGCGACCTCGTGCCGGCCGCCCTCGTTCAGGACCCGCGACGCCGAGTCCCGGCCGGGCGGCGGGCGCAGCCCGGCCAGCTCCGCGGCGGCCCCGGTGCGCTGACTCGCCGCGCTCACCCGGCCCCGCTCGTCCAGGACCACGACCAGGTCCACGCCGTCGTCCGGCGGCGGGAGCTGCGGGCGTACGGTCCCGGCGTCGACCTGGGCGGCGACCTTGCGGGCCGCCAGTTCGGTGCGGCCCGTGGTGTTGTCCAGCAGATTGGAGCGCAGGACGAGGAAGAGCCAGATCCCGCCCGCGGCGAGCAGCAGCGCCATCGCGAGGGCCGCGGCAGCGGCCACCTTGCCCCGCACGGTCCTCGGCAGCAGCCGCCCCACGGTCCGGCGGCGCGGCTCAGCCGCCATCGGGGGACATCCGGTAACCGACGCCGTGCACGGTCAGGATCGACCGGCGCCCGAACGGGGCGTCGATCTTCTTGCGGAGCGAGGAGACGTACACCTCGACGATGTTCGGATCGATCCCGCCGGCCGTGCCCGTGCCGCCGTCCCAGACCTCGTCCAGGACGTGCTGCTTGGTCACGGCCCGTCCCGGCTCGGCCATCAGGCAGGCGAGGACGGCCAGTTCGCGCGCGGTCAGCTCGATCTCGCGGCCGTCCCGGCGGCAGCGCCG
This sequence comes from Streptomyces sp. NPDC048111, assembly GCF_043202815.1. Lineage (NCBI taxonomy): Bacteria > Bacillati > Actinomycetota > Actinomycetes > Kitasatosporales > Streptomycetaceae > Streptomyces > Streptomyces sp. NPDC048111. The sequence goes on along the minus strand of NZ_JBIDBD010000014.1, from coordinate 30,874 downwards.
GGCGCCGGGGTCGAGCGTGAGGTCACCGGCCTGGAGCGGGCCCGGGCGTTCGGCGCCCGCCCGGCGGCCGAGCGCCCGCAGCCGGGCGAGCAGCACCACGAACGAGAACGGCTTGGTCAGATAGTCGTCCGCCCCCGAGTCGAGCCCGTCGGCCTCGTCGTACTCGCCGTCGCGCGCGGTCAGCATCAGGACCGGGGTGGGATCGCCGAGCGCGCGCATCCGGCGGCAGATCTCGTAGCCGCTGAGCCCCGGCAGCATCAGATCGAGCACGACCGCGTCGTACCCGCCGGTGAGCGCGAGGTCGAGCCCGCGGTGGCCGTCGTGGGCGAGGTCGACCCAGTGCCCCTCGGCGGAGATGCCCCGACGCAGCGAGTCGGCGAGCCCGGTTTCGTCCTCGACGACCAGAATGCGCATGCCCTCCAGGGTCACACAGGCCCGGAGGCGGGCCCCGCGCGATCCGCCGCGGCGGTGGCACATTGGCACTCCGCTTGACCGAGTGCTAATCGCCGTCCTAGTCTCGCTTCTGGCACTCCCCACCGGAGAGTGCCAAGTAGCGACGGGCAGGTCCGGCACCCGCGACGACGGATCCACCTGGTCGCCACCCCAGACAGTTAACCCCGTGAGATCTCCGAAGGGGGAGACCGGATCGTGACGACCACCAGCTCCAAGGTTGCCATCAAGCCGCTCGAGGACCGCATTGTGGTCCAGCCGCTCGACGCCGAGCAGACCACGGCCTCCGGCCTGGTCATTCCGGACACCGCCAAGGAGAAGCCCCAGGAGGGCGTCGTCCTGGCCGTGGGCCCGGGCCGCTTCGAGAACGGCGAGCGCCTTCCGCTCGACGTCAGCACCGGCGACATCGTGCTGTACAGCAAGTACGGCGGCACCGAGGTGAAGTACAACGGCGAGGAGTACCTCGTCCTCTCGGCCCGCGACGTGCTTGCGGTCATCGAGAAGTAATTCACCGGAGTACGTGAGTACTTCGCGTTCGAAGCGAATGCTTTGAGAGCTGCGCCCCTGGTCACCCCGCTGATTGCCGGGCGGCGAGGGGCGCAGTGTCATTAACCCGAGTTTCGAGAGGGCTGAACCGCTCCCATGGCGAAGATCCTGAAGTTCGACGAGGACGCCCGTCGCGCCCTTGAGCGCGGCGTCAACAAGCTTGCCGACACCGTGAAGGTGACGATCGGCCCCAAGGGCCGCAACGTCGTCATCGACAAGAAGTTCGGCGCCCCCACCATCACCAACGACGGCGTGACCATCGCGCGCGAGGTCGAGCTCGACGACCCGTACGAGAACCTGGGCGCCCAGCTCGTCAAGGAGGTGGCGACCAAGACCAACGACATCGCGGGTGACGGCACCACCACCGCGACCGTGCTGGCCCAGGCGCTGGTCCGCGAGGGTCTGCGCAACGTCGCCGCCGGCGCCTCCCCGGCCGCCCTGAAGAAGGGCATCGACGCCGCGGTCAAGGCCGTCTCCGACGAGCTGCTCGCGACCGCCCGTCCGATCGAGGACAAGACCGACATCGCCGCCGTCGCCGCGCTGTCCGCCCAGGACAAGCAGATCGGCGAGCTCATCGCCGAGGCCATGGACAAGGTCGGCAAGGACGGTGTCATCACCGTCGAGGAGTCCAACACCTTCGGTGTGGACCTCGAGTTCACCGAGGGCATGGCCTTCGACAAGGGCTACCTCTCGCACTACATGGTCACCGACCAGGAGCGTATGGAGGCCGTCCTCGACGACCCGTACATCCTGATCAACCAGGGCAAGATCGCCTCGATCCAGGACCTGCTGCCGCTCCTGGAGAAGGTCATCCAGGCCGGCGCCTCCAAGCCGCTCCTGATCATCGCCGAGGATGTCGAGGGCGAGGCGCTCTCCACCCTGGTCGTCAACAAGATCCGCGGCACGTTCAACGCCGTGGCCGTCAAGGCCCCGGGCTTCGGCGACCGCCGCAAGGCCATGCTGCAGGACATCGCCACCCTCACCGGTGCGACCGTCATCGCCGAAGAGGTCGGCCTCAAGCTCGACCAGGCCGGTCTCGAGGTGCTCGGCACCGCGCGCCGCGTCACCATCACCAAGGACGACACCACGATCGTCGACGGCGGCGGCAACAAGGCCGACGTCGAGGGCCGCGTCGCCCAGATCAAGGCCGAGATCGAGGCCACGGACTCCGACTGGGACCGCGAGAAGCTCCAGGAGCGCCTCGCGAAGCTGGCCGGCGGCGTGTGCGTGATCAAGGTCGGTGCCGCCACCGAGGTGGAGCTCAAGGAGCGCAAGCACCGTCTGGAGGACGCCATCTCCGCGACCCGCGCCGCGGTCGAGGAGGGCATCGTCTCCGGTGGTGGCTCCGCCCTGGTGCACGCCGCCAAGGTCCTCGAGGGCAACCTCGACAAGACCGGCGACGAGGCCACCGGTGTCGCGGTCGTGCGCCGCGCCGTCGTCGAGCCGCTGCGCTGGATCGCCGAGAACGCCGGCCTCGAGGGCTACGTCATCACCTCCAAGGTGAGCGAGCTCGACAAGGGCTTCGGCTTCAACGCCGCCACCGGCGAGTACGGCGACCTGGTCAAGGCCGGCGTCATCGACCCGGTCAAGGTCACCCGCTCCGCCCTGGAGAACGCCGCCTCCATCGCCTCCCTGCTGCTCACGACCGAGACCCTGGTCGTCGAGAAGCCGGCCGAGGAGGAGCCCGAGGCCGGTCACGGCCACGGTCACGGCCACTCCCACTGACCCCCGGTCAGCGGTAGCCCCGCACACCAGAGGCCCGGCGTCCCCTTCGGGGGGTGCCGGGCCTTCGGCGTTGGCATGATGGGCATATGGGGGAGGACGCGGGGCGGACGGTCGAGCTGAGCGACGTGGTGGGCGCGGCGGTGGTCGGGGACCGCAACACGGTCTACGTCACCCAGGGGTCGGCGCCCGCGGTCCGGTCGGCGTACTGGGAGCATGTCCGCCGGATGGCCCCGTCCCAACTGGTGGGCCGGGAAGCCGAGTTGGCGGAGCTTGCGAAGTTCTGCCGCGCCGACTCCACCCCCGGGTACGCCTGGTGGCGCGCGGACGCCTGGGCCGGCAAGACCGCTCTGCTGGCGTGGTTCGCCCTGCATCCGCCCGAGGGCGTGCGTGTCGTACCGTTCTTCGTCACCGCGCGGTCCGGGGCGCAGAACGATGTGGTGGCGTACGTCGATGTCGTCCTGGAACAGCTGGCCGAGCTGACGGGGGAGGCGCTTCCCGCCTTCCTGCCCGCCACGGTCCGGGCGGCCCACCTGCTCGCGCTGTACGAACGGGCCGCCCGGATCTGCGCCGAGCGGCGCGAGCGCCTGGTGCTCCTGGTGGACGGACTCGACGAGGACCACGGGGTGCACACCGGCCCCGACGCGCACAGCATCGCGAGTCTCCTGCCCATGGACACGACGGCCGGGCTGTGGGTGCTGTGCGCGGGCCGGCTCAACCCGCCGCTGCCTCCCGACGTGGCGCACGGCCATCCGCTGCGCAGCCCCGACGTGGTGCGGCTGCTCACCCCCTCACCCTCGGCGAAGGCGATCAGGCACGAGGCCGAGCGCGAGCTGAAGAGCTTCCTCACGGCGGGGGACCTGCACCGGGCACTGCTCGGTCTGATCGTCGCGGCCGGCGGCGGTCTGACGATGGACGACCTCGCCCGGCTCACCGGCGCCACCGCGTACGAGGTGAAGGACCTCCTGCGCAGCAAGGCAGGACGGACGTTCTCGCTGCGGCGTTCCGCATCGGGGACGGAGGGGGAGGACGCGCGGTCCGAGGTGGTCCTGCTGGGCCATGAGGAACTGCAGCGCCAGGCGGTGGAGATGCTGGGGCACCGGGCGCTGGACGCCTGCCGGGACCAGCTCCACGACTGGTTCGCCGAGCACCGCCGCCTCGGCTGGCCGGCGTCGACGCCGGAGTACCTGATGCGGGGCTACTTCCTGATGCTGCGCATGCGCCGGGACGTGGAGCGCATGCTGCTGTGCGCCGGCGACGACGCGCTGCATCGCCGCATGCGGGATGCCACGGGCGGCGATGCGGAGGCCGTGGAGCAGATCCGGGCCACCGAGGAACTCCTCGACCCCGGCCAGGACGACCAGCTGCTGAGCCTGCTGCGTCTGGCCATCAAGCGAACGGCCCTCACCGAGCGCATTGAACGGACCCCTCTGCCGCTCCCGGTGGTCTGGGTGGCCCTGGGCGACGAGCCCAGGGCCAGGAGGACCGCCCTCGCGCTGCCGGAACCCCACATGAGGGTCTCCGCACTGATCGACATCGCCGACGAGCTGGGCCGCGGCGGCGAACGCGACAGGGAGGTGTGCGCCCTGACCGACGCCGCGGACGCGGCACGGGAGCTCCCTCAGGACGTCCGGCGTGACCGGCAACTGGGGGCGGTCTGCCTGCGGCTGATCCGTGCGGGCCGATGCGCCGATGCCATGGCCGTGGCCGGTGACGTACAGGGGTCTTGGGTCTTGCCCTACCCGGTCTTCGCCAGACGGGTCGTCGAGGAACTGGCGCGGGCCGGGCAACCCGCGTACGTGGGACAGGCTCTGACGAGACACCGGATCTCGGACGTCAGGGCAGCCCACGTCCGGGCAACTGCCTTCGCCCGGAACGGTGACTTCGAAGCCGCGGAGCGGGCGGCCCGTTCCGTGGAGCTTGCGCGGGGCGCGGCGCTGCTGGAGGTGGCCGCCGCGCTGCGACGGGCCGGCCTCACCGCGCGGGCGGAGCAACTGATCCATGAGGCGCGGGCGGCCGGACCCGGTGTCCTTCGGCGACAGTTCATCGAGGGCCTCGTCGAACTCGGCGACGTGACCGAAGGACTGCGGCTCATCACGGACGCCCTTGCGCAGGGGCGGGGCGCGAGGACCGGCATCCTCCTTCTGCCGGCGCTGGCCAGGGCCGGAGAGTTCGACGGCGCGAGAGCAGTCCTCAGGCGGTTGCGGGGACTGGACTTCTCCGAGGGGGTCTGGGAGGTGGCCCGAGCCTGTGCCCTGTCGGGCGAGGTCGAGGCCGCCATGCGCTTCGCCCGCCTGATGAGCGATGCGACGTCGCTCTCCGACGTACTGGGCCACGTGGCCGGTGCGATGGTGCGGCGGGGAGAGGTCGAGCGGGGCCTGCGCATCGCCCGCCTGCTCGCGGAACAGGACGACGACCCGGGACCTCTGGTCAGTATCGCCGCGGAACTCGGACGCGTGGGCCTGAAGGAACGGGCGGTCGGGCTCGTCGCCGAGGCGCACCTCCTGCACGGCGCCTCACCTGCATCGGAGGTGGAGCAACAGGCGGAAGTCTCGGCCGCGTTGGCCGCGGCTGGTTGGTGCGAGCGGGCCGAGGCGGCACTGGAGGGGATCGAGGACCGGCTCCACGCGGCCCTGGGGCGCCTGGACGCCCAGGGACAGGAAGCGGGGCACCTCCTCCTCGTCGTCCTTCGCGCGCTCGCGTCCGTGGGGCACTTCGAACGGGCTGAGGTACTGGCGCACCTGGCGCCCGGCCCCCAGCAGGTGGAACTCCTGCTGGGCGAGCTGGTGCGGGCGCGGGCCGATGCCGGGAGCTTCGACGAGGTCGAGAGGCTGGGGCGCACCCAGGCGAAGCTGAACGGCGGGTGGCTCGCCGTCGTGGCCGCCGCACGCGCGGCAGAGAGGGGTGCGTACGACACAGCTCTGAAGCTGGCCGAATGCGCGACCTTGCAGGGGCAGGCCGGGGCGCTGGCCGACATCGCCCGGTGCCTGCACCGGGACGGACGGGAGGCGGAAGCGGCCACGCTGCTGGCCCGAGCGGCATCGGCCGCCGGATTCGCTCCGAGCGTCCGTGCCTCAGCCGCTCTGGCCCGAGCTTTCCACCAGGTCGGTGACCGCGAGGCGGCTCACCTGCACCTTTCGCAGGCGGAGGTCGTCGTCGGCTTCACCCGGGCCGGTGGTTCCGAAGTGGGCGACTTCGTGCGGGCGTTGGTTTCCTCGGGGCAGGCCGAGCGGGCCGAGAACCTGGTCGAACGGGTGCGGGGTCCGGCCGCGACCGCAGCCCAGGTGGATCTTGTCGCCGCCCTCGCCGAGAGCGGCGAGCGACCGAGGGCGTACGCCCGGGCGGGGGGAATCACTTCCAGGGCCGGGGCCGCCACGGCCTTGGCGGCCCTGGCCCACTGGTCGCCGGCCCCCGAGGCCCGCACCCTTCTCGCGGAGGCCCTGCGCAGGGGGAGCTGGGTGCGCTGTCTGCCCGAGCTGGTGCGGCACAGTCCCGAGGCCGCGCTGGTCGCCGCCCAGGAGGTACTCGGCGCCCGGCCCGACTACGCCGACCTGTCCAGCGAGAGTGGATGCACCGGGTCGGCGAACGGCAGGCCCGACCCGAAGCGCTCCACCTCGTCCAGTGCCTGATCCGCCATGCGGTGCAGCTCGTTGCCCAGGGAGCCCGCGATGTGCGGGGTCAGCAGGACGTTCGGGAGGGTGTACAACGGGCTGTCGCGGGGCGGGAGTTCGGGGTCCGTCACGTCCAGGACCGCGTGCAGGCGGCCCTCGATCAGCTCGGCCAGCAGGGCGGGCTCGTCCACCAGGGAGCCGCGGGCGGTGTTGATCAGGGTGGCGCCCGTCGGCATCAGGGCGAGGCGGCGGGCGTCGATCATGCGGTGGGTCTCGGGGAGCTGGGGCGCGTGGACGGAGACGACGCTGCTGCGGGCGCACAGGTCGTCGAGCGACACCCGCTCGACGCCCAGCGCCGCGGCCTCGGTTCCGCTCACGTACGGGTCGTGCAGCAGGACGTCGAAGTCGAAGGGGCGCAGGAGCTCGATCACGCGCCGTCCGATGCGTGACGCGCCGATCAGACCTACGGTCCGCCGGTAGTTGCCGGTGCGCCCGGTCTCGCTCAGCCACTGGGGCGCGGTACGCAACTCCGCGTAGTGCTGGGCAGAGCGCAGCACCTCCTTGCCCGCGAACAGGATCGCGGCCAGCGTGTACTCGGCGACCGGCAGTGCGTTGGCCGCCGCCGCCGAGGTCACCGCGATGCCGCGTTCCCAGCAGGCCTCGGTGATGTGGTGCTTGACCGAGCCGGCCGCGTGGACCACGGCGCGCAGCTCTGGGGCCGCGGCCAGCACGTCCGCGGTGAGCGGGGGAGCGCCCCAGCAGGTGAGCAGGACCTCGGCCTCGGCGAGGGCTGCGGCCACCGCAGGGGTGGGGCGGGCGAGGTCGTGGGCGACCAGCCGCGGGTCGGTGCGGGTCAGGGCGGTCAGGCGGCTGCGGTGGCGCTCGGCGAGGAGGCGGTCCGCGATGCCGGGGCCCATCGCGAGCAGCAGGGCGGGCCGGTTGTCAGTGGTGTGGTGCATGGTGGGACTCGGGCTCCTCACGAGGCGCTGGCCGGGGGTAACGGGGGGTGGGCGCCGGTCATTTGACGCTGCCGGCGGCGAGCCCGGCCTTCCAGTGCCGCTGGAGGGAGACGAAGGCGACGATCAGCGGGACGACGGCGAGGAGGGAGCCGGTGACGACGAGAGGGTAGTAGCTCGGCTCGGCATGGGTGTTGCTGTTCCAGGCGTACAGACCGAGGCTCAGCGGGAAGAGCTTCTGGTCGCTGAGCATGACCAGGGGGAGGAAGAAGTTGTTCCAGATCGCGGTGAACTGGAAGAGGAAGACAGTCACGAAGCCGGGCATCACCATGCGCAGACCGATCGACCAGAAGGTGCGCAGCTCGCCCGCCCCGTCGATACGGGCGGCCTCCAGGGCCTCGTCGGGGATGTGGCTCGCGCTGAACACCCGCGCCAGATAGACCCCGAACGGATTGACCAGAACGGGGACGAGCACCGACCAGTACGTGTTGACCAGGCCGACCTTGCTCGCCAGGAGGTACATCGGCAGGGCGAGCGCGGTGGTCGGCACGAGCACGCCCAGCAGCACGACGCCGAACAGCTTCTCCTTGCCGCGGAAGGCGTACTTGTCGAAGGCGTACCCGGCGGCGACGCTGACCAGCGCGCAGACGGCCGCGCCACCGCCCGCGTAGAGCAGGGAGTTGAGGTACCAGCGGAAGTACACGCCGTCGTTGTACGAGGCGAGCTGCGAGAGGTTGTGGCCGAGGTCGAAACCCCGGAACGAGAAGGCCTCGCCGGACAGCAGGCTTCCGCTGTCCTTGGTGGCCGCCGTGACCAGCCACACGAGGGGGAAGAGCGTGTAGAGGACGGACAGGAGCAGGGTGGCGTTGACCGCGGTCTTCGACAGCCAGCGGTTCGTCCGCCGGGGTGCGGCGGTGGCGGGGGCGGTCATGCCGTGGCCCCCTTCCGGTTGGTGAGGCGGGTGACGACGAAGGAGAGCAGGGCCGCGGCGAGCGCGAGGAGTACGGCCGACGCGGCCGCGAGGCCGTAGTCGTTGCGGCTGAACGCGGCGGTGTAGGCGTACATGTTGGGCGTCCAGGTCGAGGTGACCGTGGAGCTGCCGCCCTGGTTGAGGATCAGCGGCTCGGTGAAGAGCTGGAGCGAGCCGATGACGGTGAACAGCGACACCATCACCAACGAGGCGCGGATCAGCGGGAGTTTGATGCCGAACGCGGTGCGCCACTCGCCGGCGCCGTCCATCACGGCCGCCTCCAGGACCGACCGGTCGATGGCCTGGAGCGCCGCGTAGAAGATCACCATGTTGTAGCCGAGCCATTCCCACAGCGCGATGTTGACCACGGAGGGGAGCGTGCCGCCGGAGGAGAAGAAGTCGAGGCCGACGCCGCCGGAGTTCATCGCCCGTACGACCGGGCTGAGGCCGGGAGTGTAGAGGTAGACCCAGATCAGGGCCGCGATGATGCCGGGCACGGCGTGCGGCAGGAACAGCGCCAGCTGGAAGAAGCGGCGGGCGCGGGCCAGCGTCGAGTCCAGCAGCAGCGCGAGGGCGAGGGCGCCGCCGACCATCAGCGGGATGTAGACGACGCAGTAGCCGGCCAGCACCCAGAAACCGTCCCGGAAGGCCCGGTCGCCCAGCGCCGCCGTGTAGTTGTCGGGCCCGCTGAACACGGTCGTGGCTCCGCCGAACCCGAGCCCCGACTGCTTCTCGGTGAACAGGCTGAGCCACAGCGCGTACCCGATGGGCACCACGGTGACGGCGGTGAACAGCACGAAGAACGGCGCGAGCAGCACTCCGGCGGCCCCGGCGACGCGCCGCCGCGCCGACCGGGTCCGGGGTGACGGCCCGGTGCGCCACGCCTGCGGGGTCCGGGGCGTCTGCGGGGTACGGGGCGAGGTGCCGGTGGCTGCGGCGGCGGCTTCCGCCCGGGGTCCGGGTGCCGTTTCGTGGGCGGACTCCGGTCCGGTGGGGGCGTCCTCGGGCGGTGGCGGTACGCGGGGGGTGGCGCCGCCCGCGGCGGGGTGCGCGGGGCGGCCCGACGTCCTCATCCGCTCAGCCCTCGACCTTCAGGCCGCGCTTCTTCAGCTCGGTGACCGTGGCGTCGTGGGCGGCCCGGATCGCGTCGGTGATCTTCACCGAGCCCCCGGCGACCTTGCCGAGCTGGTCCTTGAGGGTGGTGTTGGTGGTGCCCATGCTCGGGCCCCAGCCCCAGTTCGCGTTGATCGATCCGCCCGCGGCGTCGAAGAGCTGGTAGAGGTCCTGGCCGGTGTAGAAGCTCGCGTCGAAGGCCTTCTTGGCGGCCGGACGCAGGGCGATGTCGGCCGGGAACGCGCTGGAGGTGCCGGACTTGATGCGGGCGTCGATGCCCGCTTCGGTGGTCGACATCCACTGGGCGAACTCCAGCGCCGCCGCGGTCTTGGTGCTGCCCTTGGTCACCGCCCAGGTGGAACCGCCGAGCATCCCGCTGGCGGGCTTGCCGTCCCAGGTGGGGACGGGCGCGACCGCCCACTTGCCGCTCTGGTCGGGGACGGTGCCCTTCAGGACGCCCGCGCCCCAGGACGCGCCGAGGTAGCCGACGGTGGAGCCGTCCTTGAGGGAAGCCGTCCACTCGGGGCTGAAGGAGACCGCGTTCTGGACCAGCTTGTCGTCGATCAGGCCCTGCCAGTAGTCGGCGACCCGCGTGGTGGCGGCGTCGGTGGTGTTGAGCTTCCAGGTGTCGCCGTCGGCCTTGAACCACTGGGCGCCGGCCTGCCAGGCCATCGCCTCGAAAGTGGTCGGGTCGTCGGGGAAGAACGTACCGATGCGGGCCTTGGGGTCGGCGGCCTTGGCCTTCTGGGCAGCGGCCTTGAACTCGGCCCAGGTGGTGGGGACTTCGATGTGGTTCTTGTCGAAGAAGTCCTTGCGGTAGAAGTACGCCTGGGGCGCCGCGTCGAAGGGGATCGCCCAGTTCTTGCCGCCGAGGGTGGTCTGCTGGATCGCCTGCGGCAGGAACTGCTTCTTCACGTCGTCGGTGACGTACTTGCTGATGTCCTGGAACGAGCCCTGGCTGACGAACTCGGGGAGCATCGGGTACTCGACGGTGACGAGGTCGGGCGCGTTGCCCGCCTTCACGGCGTTCGAGATCTTGGCGTAGCCGCCGGCGTTGCCGGAGGGGATCTCCTCGAACTTCACCCGGATGTTTTTGTGGGACGCGTTGAAGGCGTCCACCACGTCCTTGGACCCCTTCTGCCAGGCCCAGAACGTGAGGGTGACGGGCTTGTCGGCGGTGCCCTTGCCCGCGTCGCCCGTGGTGCCGTCCCCGCCACCGCAGGCGGTGAGCAGGGCGAGAGCGGTGGCGGTGCCGACGAAGGCGGCGGTCGATCTGGTCCAACTGCGGCTCACGGAACGGCTCCTGAACGTGAGGGGACGAGGCGATGGCCGCGATCCTTGGCCCAGTTCTGTTCGAAGTCAAGAGCGAAAGTTCGATTGATCGAAAAATGATCAGAGGGTGGGTCGAACGCTCGGCGCCACCGCTCGCCCTCACTGCTCGGCCCCACCGCTCGGCCTGCCGCTCGCCCCCACCCGTCAGGGACCGCCGCCCGGACCGGACGCTCGTGCGTCAGGAATGAGCGCTCCCCGAGGCCCGCAGGGTGTCGGCCGGCGCCCCGCAGGAAGCCCGCACCCGCAGCCTGGGCAGCAGGTCCACATGGCGCCGGGGCGGCTCCTGCGCCCCGCCCGTCCCCCCGTCCGGAGCCCGTCGCAGCCGCTCGATCAAGAGCTCGGCCGCATGGCGCCCCACCTCGCGCTTGGGCGGGGCGACCGCGGTGAGCGGGATGTCCGCGAGCGCCGCCACCTCGTCGTCGTACGCCACGAGCGCCAGGTCGTCCGGCACCCGCACGCCCAGCTCGGCCAGCCGCTGCACCAGGCGGATGGCGTCCACGTCGTTGTGCACGAGCGCGGCCGTCGCCCTGTTGGCCGCGACCGCGGCGCGCACTGCCTGCACGGCCCTCTCGAACCCGGCCGGGTCCGTCTCGGCGGAGACCGAACCGATCGGCCCGCCCGGCGACTTGAGACCGAGCGCGTCCAGCGCGTGGCGGTAGCCGGAGCGGACCGCGATGGCGGTCGGGCTGTCCGCGCGGGCCATCAGGAGCGGCGTGGTGTGGCCGAGCCCGAGCAGGTGGCGCAGCGCGATGAGCACGCCGTGGCCGTGGTCCGAGCAGACCCGGTCCAGGTCGTCGAGCTCGCGGCCCGGCACCCCGCGCCGTTCGAGGAGCACGGTGGGCACCGGGAGGCCGGCGATCCAGGCGCCGTGCTCGACCGGATCGTCCGGCTCCTTCCAGCCCGGCGCGATCAGCAGACCCTCGGCCCCGGCCGCGAGCAGCCCGGCCGCCCGGCCGGCGTCCTCCTGCGGCCGGTAGTCCGAGATCCGCAGGATGAGCCGGGCCCCGGCCGCGGCGGCGGCCTCGTGCGCGCCCCGGATGACCTCGGCGAAGTAGTACGTGGCATGGGGCGCCAGCATGCCGATGACGAGCTCGCGCGAAGCCGGTGTCGGTGTCGTGCCCGGTGCCGAGGCCGTGCCCGCTGCCGTGCCCGCGGCGGATTGCGGCCGCGCGGCCTCCGGCCAGGACACCGAGCCGTGGACGCGGTCCAGACGCCCCTCGCCGGCCAGGAACTCCACGTCCCGCCGGACGGTCACCGGCGAGACCCCCAACTGGGCCGCCAGCTCGGACACCCGCGCCGACCCCCGTCCGCGTACCAGTTCCAGCAGTCGGTCATGACGTTCAGCAGCACTTTCGCGCACAGCGGCATCCCCTTCGCGGTGTGGTGGCCCGGCGGGCCCCGACCCTCATGCAATGTGATCGAACGCCGACAGTTTCGATCATTCGGTCCGATCCATTGACGTTCGATCAAATCGAGCTCTACGTTCCCAGGGGCCCGGCACAGGCCCCGCCGGTGCCGTGATGCCGTCACCGCCGTCCGCGCGTTCCCGAGGGAGCATCGCACCATGCCCATGCCGCCCGAGAACCGTGGGCTCAGCCCGTACACCGGCTGGACCCGCGCCCACTGGGAGCGCTCGGCGGACGAGCTGCTCCTGGCCGTACGGCCCCACGCCTCGCCCGGCGGGGGTCTGATCAACCTGCCCGGCACCCGGCCCAGTTGGTCCGGGCCGCGCTCCGACGGCCTCGAAGGCTATGCCCGCACCTGGCTGCTGGCCGCCCTGCGGGTGGCCGGCGCCCGGGGCGAGGATCCGCACGGCCATCTGGACCGCTACGGCGAAGGCCTCGCCTCGGGCACCCGGAACCCGCTGGGCACTGGCCAGTTGGACCCGGCGTCTCCCGACGCCTGGCCGCTGACCACCCAGGTGCGCCAGGCGGTCGTCGAGTCCGCCTCCGTGGCGCTCGGGCTGCGGCTCACCCGGCCCTGGCTGTGGGGCGGGCTGGACGACCGGGTGCGACAGCGCGCCGTCGACTGGCTGCTGCCCGCTCTCGGACCGTCCCCGGTCGACAACAACTGGTGGCTGTTCGGCCTCACCGTCGCCGGATTCCTCCAGGACGCCGGCATCGAGACCGACCGCGCCGCGGCCACCATCGAACGCTCCCTGGACCGCATCGACCAGTGGTACCTCGGCGACGGCTGGTACAGCGACGGGCCCAACCGCTCCTTCGACCACTACAACGGCTGGGCCCTGCACTTCTATCCCGTCCTGCACGCCCATCTCGCCGACGACCGCGACCTGCTGGCCCGTTACGGCCCCCGGCTGCACGCCCAACTCGACGCGCACACCCGCCTGTTCGGCTCCGACGGCGCCCCGATGCCGTACGGGCGCTCGCTCACCTACCGCTTCGCCGCCGCGGCCGCCCCCTGGCTCGGCGCCCTCACGGGGCACACCCCGCTCAGCCCGGGCGCCACCCGTCGGCTCGCTTCCGGCAGCCTGAAGTACTTCCTCGACCGGCCCGCGGGCCGGGGCGCGACCGACGCCGACGGGCTGCTCACCCTCGGCTGGCACGGCCCGTACCCACCGGTGATCCAGCGCTATTCGGGCCCCGCCTCCCCGTACTGGGCGTCCAAGGGCCACCTCGGACTGCTGCTGCCGCCCGAGCACCCGGTGTGGACGGACGTGGAGGAGCCGCTGCCCGCCGAGACCGCGGACGCCACCATGACCCTCGGCCCGCCCGGACTGCTGATCCAGTCCACGGCCGCGGACGGCCTGGTGCGGCTGCACAACCACGGCAGCAACAACCATGTGGACGGCGGCGGCGACGAGGACCCCTGCTACTCCCGGTTCGCCTACTCCACCACCACCGGGCCCACCGCACAGGGCGTGCCGGACAACCACTTCGGGCTCGTCCCGCCGGGCGCTGCCACCACCCGCGGCCCCGCCGTGCCGCTCGGCTCCGGCCCCGGCTGGGCGGCCTCGCACTCGACGCCGCGCCCCGGGCCGCCGGGCGTGCGGATCGTGTCGCTCACCCTCGCGCACGGCCGCGCCGAACTCCGTGCCCACCTGGTCGTCGGAGCGCCCGCCGGAACCCCCGTGCGCCAGACCGGCTGGGCGGTCGCACCGGGCCGCACCGCACAGCTGCACCCCGTGCACGGCTATGCGCCGGAGGTGAGCCAACTGGCCGCCGGATCAACGCTGTTCGGCCCCGCGTCGACCGTCCGCGCGCTCCACGGAACGACCGGCGCCACGCCGTGCCTGTTCCTCGCGCTCGCCTCCCTCACCGCGCGGCCGGACCCGGATCCGGTCCACACCCTCGCCGACGTCCAGGTCACCGGACACACCGTGCGCGTCGCCTGGCGGGGCGGCCCCGTCCACCGGCTCGTGCTCGACCCCACCGCTCCCGCCGTGCACACGGAGGACGCCGCTCCGCCCGGCCTCGCCACCCCGCCCGACCTCGGTGCCCAGGCCGACCTCAGGGCCCAAGCCGGCCAGGGTGCCCAGGCCGGCCCGGGCGTCAACCGGCCTACTGGGGACCGTACTTGCGGCCCGTCTTGGAGGTGAGCCCGCCGAGGAGTCCGCGCGGCGCCAGCTTCACCGCGCCCATCAGCGCCTTGTAGCGGGGGTCAGGGACCGAGAGGGACTTGCCGCGCGCCAGGTCGGCCAGGGCCGCCGCCACGAGCTTGTCGGCGTCCAGCCACATCCAGCCCGGGATGTTGTCGGTGCCCATGCCGGCCCGCTCGTGGAACTCGGTCCGTACGAAGCCGGGGCACAGCGCCATCAGACGCACCCCGGACCCGGCGAGGTCCCGGGCCGCGCCCTGGGTGAACTGCACGACCCACGCCTTGGACGCGCCGTAGGTGCCGCGCGGGACGAAGGCGGCGACCGAGGCCACGTTGACGACACCGCCCCGGCCGCGCTCGCGCATCGAGGCGGCGGCGGCCGAGGTCAGCCTGAGGACCGCCTCGATGTGCACCTTGACCATGGTCAGCTCTTCGGCCATGGGCACGTCGAGGTACCGGCCCTTGTTGCCGAACCCGGCGTTGTTGACCAGGAGGTCGACCGGCCGCCTCGGCTGCGTCAGACGCGCCTCGACCGCGGCGATCCCGTCCTCCGTGGACAGGTCGGCGCCCAGCACCTCGGCCTCGATGCCGTGCCGGTCGTGCAGCTCGGTGGCCTGCCGGCTCAGCCGCTCGCCGTCCCGGGCCACCAGCACCAGATCGTGTCCATCGGCCGCCAGGCGCCGCGCGAACGCGGCCCCGATGCCCGCCGTCGCTCCCGTAATCAGTGCAGTCGTCATAGGCGCACGGTAGTGCCCCCGCCGGGCGCCCGTTGACCGGCCCCACCCCACCGCCGGACCGGTGACGGCCCCCGCCGGCCGCCCCCTCACGAACAGGTGCGCGGCACTCCGGGGGACACCCGGTCCCGCGCCGGGCGGTCCTCGCGGAGGCCGCGTCAGGGACCCGTCCTCTCCAGGTACTTCCGCGCCACGTCGCGCGCCCCGGGCTCCAGGGCGTCGCCGGCCGCCAGGGTGCGCGGCAGCAGGTCGCGCTCGGTCGTGAACGCACGGAACCAGAAGGCGACCGACACTTCGTGATCCGGTCGTTCGATCACCTCGACCGCGTCGCCGGCCCGGATCTCACCCGGTTCGATCACCCGGAAGTACGCGCCGGGGACCGCCGCCTGTGTGAAGCGCCGCACCCAGCCCTTCCGGTCGAGCCAGCCCGCGAACGTCCGGCACGGGATGCGTCCGGAGGCGACCTCCAGGACCAGATCGCCGCCTATCCGCCAGCGCTCGCCGATCCGGGCGTCGTTCACGTCGATCCCGTACGTCGTGAGGTTCTCGCCGAAGCAGCCGTTGGGCAGTTCGCGGCCCAGCTCCTTCGCCCAGACGTCCAGGTCCTCGCGGGCATAGGCGTAGACCGCCTGGTGGTCCCCGCCGTGGTGGCGCAGGTCGCACACGTCGTCACCCTCGACGCCGCTCGCGCCGGTGCCCCGGGGGCCGGGCGCGTACACCCGGACCGGGCCGGTCACGGGACGCTTGTCGATGCCGGTGCGGCCCCCGGCGCCATCGGTGTAGTCGACCGCCTTGGCGCGGCCCAGGTTCACGGACAGAAGCTTCATGGGGCGCACGCTAGCCGAGCGTGCCTCAAAGCCGTGACTTTATTTCTTCCACTCGACCCAAGATTCGCTTATGCTCAAGGGATGATCGAGGCCCGTCACCTCCGCGTCCTGCGCGCCGTCGCCACCACCGGCTCGTTCTCGGCCGCCGCCCGCGAACTGGGCTGCACCCAGCCCGCCGTGAGCCAGCAGATGAAGGCGCTCGAAACGTCCGCGGGCACTCCGCTGCTCATCAGGACGGGCCGCGAGATGCGCCTCACCCAGGCGGGGCAGGTCCTGGTCCGGCACGCGTCCGGCATCCTGGCCGGGCTGACGGCCGCCGAGGAGGAGGTCGCCGCCATCGCGGGCCTGCGGGCCGGCCGGGTGCGCCTGGTCTCCTTCCCGAGCGGCTCCTCCACGCTGGTGCCGACCGCGCTCGCGGCCCTGCGCGCGGAGCACCCGGGCACCCGGGTCTCGCTGGTGGAGGCCGAGCCGCCGCGCTCGGTGGAGATGCTCCGCGAGGGCGACTGCGACATCGCGCTCGCCTTCCGCTACGGCTCCAACGCGACGGAGTGGGAGGACCTGGTGGTCCGCCCGCTGCTGGTCGACCGCCTGGTCGGCCTGGTGCCGGAGGGCCATGCGCTGGCGGAGGCGGGCACCGTGGCCGTCAGGGACCTCGCGGACGAGTCCTGGATCGCGGGCTGCCCGCGCTGCCGGCGCCAACTGGTCGAGGTGTGCGAGGAGTCCGGGTTCACCCCGCGCATCGACTTCGCGACCGACGACTATCCCGCGGTGATCGGCCTGGTGGGCGCCGGGCTCGGCGTCGCGGTGCTGCCGGAGCTCGCCATCGAGTCCGTACGCCCCAAGGGCGCGCGCACCGTGGCGGTCGAGCCCGCCGTCGAGCGCGAGATCGTCGCGCTCACCCTGCCGGACCTCGCCCGGGTGCCCGCCGTCGCAGCCACCCTCGACCAACTGGCCCGGGCCGCCGCGCGCGACTGAGCGCGACCGAACCGAGCGTCACCAGGCACCCGGCCGCGACCGGCCGCCGCCGGGCGCGACTGTGCGTACGTCGCTGCGCCAGGCGATGCAGGAACGTTTCTTCTGATCGGAACGGACGGAAGCCGCTCAGGAGGGGCCGAGGCCGCCACCGGCCGCGGCCGTGACCAGGCGGTTGCGCGCCCGGCCCATGAGCTCCTCGCGCTCGTCCTCGGTGAGCCCGCCCCACACCCCGTAGGGCTCGCGCACCGCGAGGGCGTGGGCCGCGCACTGCGCACGCACCGGGCAGCGCATGCACACCTCTTTCGCCGAGCTCTCGCGCGCGCTCCGCGCCGCACCGCGCTCGCCCTCCGGGTGGAAGAAGAGCGAGCTGTCGACCCCACGGCAGGCCGCGAGGAGCTGCCAGTCCCACAGATCGGCGTTCGGTCCGGGAAGGCGGGAGAAATCTGCCATTGCTCTTGTCCCCTTGAAACCGTGCTGAGGCGGATGGGCGGGCCGGTACGGAACGGGTGCGCACGGGGGCTCATCCGAAACGTACGTACCGACGAAGGTACATCTCCTGTGTAAGTAGATGTAAATATGACTCATTGGGAATCTAGCCACAGACACCAGCAAAAGGGAAGAAAAGCCGCTAAATGGGGCATAGGTCAAAAAGTTGGGCTGCCGCGTCGCGACACTCTGCTGTGTGCACGGTTCCTCACGTAGAGTGCCGAACGTCCCCGCCCGACCCGTAACTCTTTCGAGTGACCGTCGTTGAGAGTGCGGAGGCGGTTGAAACAACAAGCGCTCGGGCAGGTGTCCGAGAGCGTCAATCGCTCAGGTGACACATGTACCCAGCCTGGAGGCTCAAGGTGACGCGCATCAGCTGCGGAGGGCGGCCATGACATCAGTCCTCGTCTGCGACGACTCCCCGCTTGCCCGCGAGGCGCTCCGCCGCGCGGTTGCGACCGTGCCCGGTGTCGAGCGTGTGACGACGGCGGCCAACGGCGAGGAAGTCCTCCGCCGCTGGGGTGCCGACCGCTCGGACCTGATTCTGATGGACGTACGCATGCCCGGTCTGGGCGGTGTGGAGACGGTCCGTCGGCTGCTGTCCGCCGATCCGGGCGCCCGGATCATCATGCTCACGGTCGCCGAGGACCTCGACGGGGTCGCCCTCGCGGTCGCCGCCGGCGCCCGCGGCTATCTGCACAAGGACGCCTCGCGCGCCGAACTGCGCGCGACCGTCACCCAGGCGCTCGCCGACCCGACCTGGCGGCTCGCGCCGCGCCGACTGCGGTCGGCCGAGATGGGGGCCGCCCCCACGCTCACCGCGCGCGAGATCCAGGTGCTCGAAGGCATGAGCCACGGCCGCTCCAACGCCGAGATCGGCCGCGAGCTGTTCCTCTCCGAGGACACGGTCAAGACGCACGCCCGGCGGCTGTTCAAGAAGCTCGGCGCCTCGGACCGGGCGCACGCGGTGGCGCTCGGTTTCCGCTGGGGCCTGGTGCGCTGACGGCAGGTTCCACAGCCGGTCGGAGCCCCGTCCGCCACCGGGCGGACGGGCCCGGTCGTCCCGCGAACGGCAGCAGTAGGTGTTGCTTCCGCCGCGATGCCGCATCCTTGTAGGTGTGGAGTTCCTCGGGGACAGGTCGGTCGAGCGGGAGGGGGGTGCAGGGGATGGGTTCCGGCGCACCCGCTCATAACGCTTCGGTGCACAACTACGGACGCGGTGCCACGAACGCGGCGGCACCGAGGCACGATGGATCGATGCGCGACGACGAGGCTGCGGCCCAGGGGGTCATCGGTGCACTCGTCCACCGTGCTGTCGACGGGGACGAGCAGGCCACGCATGATCTGCTCGCCCATGTCCACCCGCTCGCGCTGCGCTACTGCCGCACCCGGCTCAACCGGTTGCCGGGTGATGCTCGCCACTTCGTCGAGGACCTCGCCCAGGAAGTCTGCGTCGCCGTCCTGATGGCGCTGCCGCGCTACCGCGACACCGGGCGGCCCTTCGAGGCCTTCGTCTTCGCCATCGCCTCGCACAAGGTCGCCGACCTCCAGCGGGCCGCGATGCGCCACCCCGGGTCGACGGCGGTGCCCTCCGACGAGATGCCCGAGCGGCCGGACGACTCGCTGGGCCCCGAGGAGCGCGCCCTGCTCAGCAGTGACGCCGAGTGGGCCAAGAAGCTCCTCGCCAACCTTCCCGAGAACCAGCGCGAACTCCTGGTGCTGCGGGTCGCGGTCGGGCTGACCGCCGAGGAGACCGGCCAGATGCTCGGCATGTCGCCGGGTGCCGTGCGCGTCGCCCAGCACCGGGCGCTGAGCCGGCTGCGCGCCCTGGCCGAGCAGTAGGCCGTCCGCGCGTGCGCGCCGCGAGCACGCAGCGCGCGCCCGCCCATCACCGTGTGAACGTACAAAGAATCCCGATGATCTTGCTCGTGGAATGAGACACCCGCACAGCCCGTTAGCATGGACATCCGCACCGATCAAGGCCATTGGGGAAGGTGTCATGACTGCAAACGTCGACGGAGTGCCCGAGAAGTTCGCGACGCTCGGGCTGACATACGACGACGTGCTGCTGCTGCCGGGCGCGTCCGACATGGCGCCCGACCAGATCGACACCTCCTCGTACCTCTCGAAGAACGTCAAGGTGAACGTCCCGCTGCTCTCGGCGGCGATGGACAAGGTCACCGAGGCGCGCATGGCCATCGCCATGGCCCGTCAGGGCGGCGCCGGCGTGCTGCACCGCAACCTCTCGATCGAGGACCAGGCCAACCAGGTCGACCTGGTGAAGCGCTCCGAGTCCGGCATGGTCACCGACCCGATCACGGTGCACCCGGACGCGACGCTGCGCGAGGCCGACGAGCTGTGCGCCAAGTTCCGCATCAGCGGCGTTCCGGTGACCGACTCGGCGGGCAAGCTGCTCGGCATCGTCACCAACCGCGACATGGCCTTCGAGTCGGACCGCAGCCGCCAGGTGCGCGAGGTCATGACGCCGATGCCGCTGGTCACCGGCAAGGTCGGCATCTCCGGCGTGGACGCCATGGAGCTGCTGCGCCGCCACAAGATCGAGAAGCTGCCGCTCGTCGACGACGCCGGCATCCTCAAGGGCCTCATCACGGTCAAGGACTTCGTGAAGGCCGAGAAGTACCCCAACGCGGCCAAGGACAAGGACGGCCGGCTGCTCGTCGGCGCGGCCGTCGGTGTCGCGGGCGACGCCTACGAGCGCGCCCAGGCGCTGATCGCCGCCGGTGTCGACTTCATCGTGGTGGACACCGCGCACGGCCACTCCCGGCTCGTCGGCGACATGGTCGCGAAGATCAAGTCGAACTCCTCGGGCGTCGACCTCATCGGCGGCAACATCGCCACCCGCGACGGCGCCCAGGCGCTCATCGACGCGGGCGTCGACGGCATCAAGGTCGGCGTCGGCCCCGGCTCCATCTGCACCACCCGCGTCGTCGCCGGCATCGGCGTCCCGCAGGTCACCGCGATCTACGAGGCCTCGCTCGCCGCCAAGGCCGCGGGCGTCCCGGTCATCGGCGACGGCGGCCTGCAGTACTCGGGCGACATCGCCAAGGCCCTGGTCGCGGGCGCCGACACGGTGATGCTCGGCTCGCTGCTGGCCGGCTGCGAGGAGTCCCCCGGCGAGCTGCTCTTCATCAACGGCAAGCAGTTCAAGTCGTACCGCGGCATGGGCTCGCTGGGCGCCATGCAGTCCCGGGGCGAGCAGCGCTCGTTCTCCAAGGACCGGTATTTCCAGGAGGCCGTGTCCACCGACGACAAGCTGATCCCCGAGGGCATCGAGGGCCAGGTGCCCTACCGCGGCCCGCTGTCCGCCGTCGTCCACCAGCTCGTCGGCGGGCTGCGCCAGTCGATGTTCTACGTCGGCGGCCGTACGGTCCCCGAGCTCCAGCAGAACGGCAGGTTCGTCCGGATCACCTCGGCGGGCCTCAAGGAGAGCCACCCGCACGACATCCAGATGACCGTCGAGGCGCCGAACTACAGCAGGAAGTAAGTCCGCAGCACCCGACGAGGGGCGGTCCCGGATTTCCCGGGGCCGCCCCTCGCCCGTATGTCGGGGATACTGGAGCATGCAGACGTAGAGGGAAAGGCCCACACAACGTGACTGAGATCGAGATCGGGCGCGGCAAGCGCGGCCGCAGGGCGTACGCGTTCGACGACATCGCCATCGTCCCGAGCCGGCGTACCCGGGACCCGAAGGAGGTCTCGATCGCCTGGCAGATCGACGCCTACCGTTTCGAGCTGCCCTTCCTGGCCGCCCCCATGGACTCCGTGGTCTCGCCGCAGACGGCGATCCGCATCGGTGAGCTCGGCGGCCTCGGCGTGCTGAACCTCGAGGGTCTGTGGACCCGGTACGAGGACCCGCAGCCGCTGCTCGACGAGATCGCCGAGCTCGACGAGGCGACCGCGAGCCGCCGCCTCCAGGAGATCTACGCGGCGCCCATCAAGGAAGAGCTGATCGGGCAGCGCATCAAGGAGGTGCGCGACTCCGGTGTGGTCACCGCCGCCGCGCTCTCCCCGCAGCGCACCGCGCAGTTCTCCAAGGCCGTCGTGGACGCGGGCGTGGACATCTTCGTCATCCGCGGCACCACCGTCTCGGCCGAGCACGTCTCGGGCGCCGCCGAGCCGCTCAACCTGAAGCAGTTCATCTACGAGCTGGACGTCCCGGTCATCGTCGGCGGCTGCGCCACGTACACCGCGGCCCTGCACCTGATGCGCACCGGCGCGGCCGGCGTCCTGGTGGGCTTCGGCGGCGGCGCCGCGCACACCACGCGCAACGTCCTGGGCATCCAGGTCCCGATGGCGACCGCCGTCGCCGATGTCGCCGCGGCCCGCCGCGACTACATGGACGAGTCCGGCGGCCGGTACGTGCACGTCATCGCGGACGGCGGCGTGGGCTGGTCCGGCGACATCCCGAAGGCGGTCGCCTGTGGCGCCGACGCGGTGATGATGGGCTCCCCGCTGGCGCGGGCGACCGACGCTCCGGGCCGCGGCCACCACTGGGGCATGGAGGCCGTGCACGAGGACGTGCCGCGCGGCAAGCTCGTCGACCTGGGCATCGTGGGCACCACCGAGGAGATCCTCACCGGTCCCTCGCACACCCCGGACGGCTCGATGAACCTGTTCGGCGCCCTGCGCCGCTCGATGGCGACCACCGGCTACAGCGAGCTCAAGGAGTTCCAGCGGGTCGAGGTCACGGTGGCGGACGCGCAGCACAAGCGCTGAAGCACCGCACAAACGCTGAAGCACCGCGCAAACGCCGAGGTTTGAACGGCGTACCGCTCGTATAGGGGCAGGCGCAGGTCGCCTCCTCAGAGGCGAGCCGTAAGCGCACTGAGGGAAGGGCCCGTACCGCCGACGCGGTACGGGCCCTTCCCGGTACGTGGCCGCTACTCGGTCGCGCGGCTGGCCCCCGCCCAGGCGCCGACCACGGCGAGCGCGAGGAACGCGTACCGCAGGATGCTCTGGTCGTAGGACCAGGCGTCGGTGAGCAGACCGAAGTGGCTCAGGAACAGGTCGGTGACCGACTCGGGGGTGTCCTTGGTCTCGATCATCGCGACCGCGAGGAGCTGTCCGAAGAACGTGGCCGCCACCGCGAGCGGCGCGGAGATCACGAACAGCCAGAAGCTGCGGCCGCCGGCCTTGAAGGCCGCGATGGCGACCGCGAAGCCGATGCCGAAGGCCGCGTAGCCGAACTGCCGCTCGATGGCGCCGGTGATCAGCCCGTAGACGAGCCCGGTGACGACGGCGGCCGCGAAGCCGGCGAGCGCCCCGCCGACCAGGTTGCCGGGCGCCCGCACCGGCGCCGGGGCCACGGGGGCCGCCGGGTACCCGAAGTCGGGCTGCGGCTCGGACGGCCGGGGCGCCGACGGCTGCGGCTCGGACGGCTGGGGTGGCGGCGTGACGGGCTGGGTCATGAAAGGTCCCCCCTGGGACGAAAACGCACGGCTGTGCGACAAGCGAACGCCGCAGATTAGCAGCCGCGCGACCGCCCGCTCACCGGGATTTCACAGCCGGTGCGCCGCCCCCGCCGGGGTCGCCCCGCGGGTGTCGAGGAGGAGCTGCGCCTTGACCGCGAGGCCCTGGAGGTCGTACGTGCGGTGGTGCTGGAGCAGCATCGTCAGATCCGCGTGGGCGGCGGCCTCGTAGAGCGAGTCGGCGCGCGGCACCGGCTGGTCGCGGACGCGCCAGGCGGGCACATGGGGGTCGTGGTACGTGATCTGCGCGCCCAGATCCATCAGGCGGCCGGCGATCTCCTGGGCGGGCGAGCCCTCCTGGTCGGCGGAGTCCGGCTTGTAGGTCACGCCGAGCAGTAGGACGCGGGCGCCGCGGGCCGACTTCCCGTGCTCGTTCAGGAGCGTGGTGGAGCGCTGGATGACATAGCTCGGCATGTGCGCGTTGATCTCGCGGGCCAGGCCCACCATGCGCAGGCCCGCGTACGGAAGCGGGGTGGGGTCCAGCGGGACGCCGTGGCCGCCGACGCCGGGACCGGGGCGGAAGGCCTGGAAGCCGAACGGCTTGGTCTCGGCGCAGCGGATGACGTCCCAGAAGTCGACCCCCATGTCGTGGCAGAGCACGGCCATTTCATTGACCAGGGCGATGTTGACGTGCCGGAAGTTGGTCTCCAGGACCTTGGACATCTCGGCCTCGCGCGGCCCGCGGGCGCGGACCACCTTGTCGGTCAGGCGGCCGTAGAACGCGGCGGCCGACTCCGTGCATGCCGGGGTGAGCCCGCCGATGACGCGGGGGATCGCCGCATAGGCGTGCGTGCGGTTGCCGGGGTCGATGCGGCTCGGGGCGCAGGCGAGGTGGAAGTCGCGCCCGGCCCGCAGGCCCGAACCCTGCTCCAGGATCGGGCGCAGAAAGTCCTCGGTGGTGCCCGGGTGGCCGGCCGACTCCAGGATGACGGTGGTGTGCGGCCGCAGCCGCCCGGCCAGCGCGCGGGCCGCGTCGGCGACCGCGCCGAGGTCGAGCGCGCGGTCGGCGCCCAGGGTGGTGGGCGCGCAGATGACGGCGGTGCGCACCCGGCCGAGCTCTGCCGGGTCGGCGGCGGTGTGGAAACCGCCCGCGAGCATCCGGCGCAGGTCGGCGGGGGTGAGGGAGCCGTCGACCGGGGTGCGTCCCGCGTCGAGTTCGGTGAGGGCGTGCGGGTCGGTGTCGAACCCGACGGTCTGGATGCCGGCGGCGACGGCGGCCTGGGCGAGGGGCAGGCCCAAGTGGCCGAGTCCGATGACGGCGAGGTCTGCGGGCATGTGACCGTCCTTCCCTTAGCCGGAGGGGACATGGAGCGCAAGCCCTGTGGACAGAACGGGCGTGCTGAATGTCAGACTAAGAGGAAATATGACTGATTTACGGCATTGCGCGGACGCGGCAAGGCGAGTGTTGTCCACAGGCGGTGGCCGATGTCGGTGGTCCCGTCCAGAATCGGGGGTGTGAGCCGGACCACCCGGTCCGCGCGATCACCCGATCCACGGGAGGCAAGCCGTGAGGACAGCGACACTGGGACCCGAGCAGCGCGCACAGGCGCTCGCCGCCATGGCCGAACGCGAGCTGGACGTGCTGGTCGTGGGCGCGGGGGTGGTGGGCGCGGGCACGGCGCTCGACGCGGCCACGCGGGGCCTGGCCACCGGCCTGGTCGAGGCGAGGGACTGGGCGTCGGGCACATCGAGCCGCTCCAGCAAGCTGATCCACGGCGGGCTGCGCTATCTGGAGATGCTCGACTTCGCGCTGGTGCGCGAGGCGCTGAAGGAACGCGGGCTGCTCCTGGAACGGCTCGCCCCGCACCTGGTCAAACCGGTTCCGTTCCTCTACCCGTTGCAGCACAAGGGCTGGGAGCGGCTGTACGCGGGCTCGGGCGTCGCGCTCTACGACGCGATGTCCGTCTCGTCGGGCCACGGGCGCGGCCTGCCGACGCACCGTCATCTGAGCCGGCGCCACGCGCTGCGCGTAGCGCCCGCCTTGAAGAAGGACGCGCTGGTCGGAGCGTTGCAGTACTACGACGCGCAGATGGACGACGCCCGCTATGTGGCCACCCTGGTGCGCACCGCGGCGGCCTACGGGGCGCAGGTCGCCAACCGGGCCCGGGTGGTGGGCTTCCTGCGCGAGGGCGAACGCGTGGTCGGCGCGCGGGTGCAGGACGGCGAGGCGGGCGGCGAGTACGAGGTACGCGCCAAGCAGGTCGTGAACGCGACAGGGGTGTGGACCGACGACACCCAGGCGTTGATCGGGGAGCGGGGGCAGTTCCACGTACGGGCCTCGAAGGGCATCCATCTGGTCGTGCCCAAGGACCGGATCCACTCCAACACCGGGCTCATCCTGCGGACCGAGAAGTCCGTGCTCTTCGTCATTCCCTGGGGCCGGCACTGGATCATCGGCACCACCGACACCGACTGGGACCTCGACAAGGCCCACCCGGCCGCCTCCAGCGCCGACATCGACTACCTGCTCGAACACGTCAACTCGGTGCTCGCGGTGCCGCTGACGCGGGACGACGTGCAGGGCGTCTACGCCGGTCTTCGACCGCTGCTGGCCGGGGAGTCGGACGCGACGAGCAAGCTGTCGCGCGAACACACCGTCGCGCACCCGGTGCCCGGGCTCGTGGTGGTGGCCGGCGGCAAGTACACGACGTACCGGGTGATGGCGAAGGACGCGGTGGACGAGGCGGTGCACGCGCTGGACCAGCGGGTCGCGGCCTGCGTCACCGAGGACATCCCGCTGCTCGGTGCCGAGGGGTACCGGGCGCTGTGGAACACCCGCGCCAGGATCGCGGCCCGGACCGGCCTCCATGTGGTGCGCGTGGAGCACCTGTTGAACCGGTACGGCTCCATGGCCGAGGACCTGCTCGAACTGATCATCGCCGACCCCTCGCTCGGCGAACCGCTCGCCGCGGCGGACGACTACCTCCGCGCCGAGATCGTCTACGCGGCCTCGCACGAGGGCGCCCGCCACCTGGACGACGTGCTGACCCGGCGCACCCGGATCTCGATCGAGACCTTCGACCGGGGCACGCGTTCGGCGCGCGAATGCGCCGAGTTGATGGCGCCGGTCCTCGGCTGGGACGCCCAGCAGATCGACAAGGAGGTGGAGCACTACGAGAAGCGGGTGGAGGCGGAACGGGAGTCGCAGCTCCAGCCCGACGACCAGACGGCGGACGCGGCCCGGCTCGGGGCGCCGGACATCGCGCCGGTGTAAGGGGGGCGGGGATCCGGGGGCGGAGGTTGGGAGCAGGAGCAGGAGCAGGAGCAGGAGCAGGAGCAGGAGCCGGCGCGCGGCGCGGGTGCCCCGGGCGGGCTGGGCACCTGGCGTGTGGGCGGGCGTGGGCGCCGGCGCGGACAGGGCACCCGATGCGCCGCACAGGCGCGCTAGCGGTCGGAGGGCGCCGATCTGCCCGGGATCGGGCAGAACTCGGCGTTCAGGAGGGCGAGTTCGAGGGAGGGGTCGGTGAGGCCGTCGGTGTTGACGCGGAAGACGACGGTGTGGCGGCCGTCGGGGGTGGTGGCGGCGCGCACGAAGCTGCCCCGGATGTGGCCGTCGTGCCCCCACACCGTCAGACCGCAGACGAGCCGCCGGCGGTAGACGCCGAGGGCGTAGCCGCCCCCGGTGGCGGAGGTGTCGAGCAGGGCGCGCTGCTGGGCCGGCGGCAGCAGGACGCCGCCGAGCAGGGCCGCGTAAAAACGGCCGAGGTCGGCGAGGGTCGAGACGAGTTCGCCCGAGGCCCCCGCCACGCGGGGGTCGAGGTCGGTCACGTCGCTGCCGTCGAGGGCATAGCCGCGGCTGTGCGGAGCGGGCAGGGTGGTCCGGGAGCCGGGGAAGGAGGTGCCCGTCAGATGGAGGGGGGAGATGATGCGGCGTTCGGCCTCGGCCGCGTACGTACGGCCGGTGACGGCGTGAATGATCAGGCCGAGCAGTACGTAGTCGGTGTTCGCGTAGGCATAGGTGCCGAGGGGGCCGGGGGAGTGGGCGAGGGCGATGCCGAGGGCCGCGCCGGGGGAGAGGGGAACCGGAGCGGTGTCGTCCGCCGTGTAGTTGAAGAGACCGCTGGTGTGGGAGAGCAGGGAGCGCAGAGTGAGGTGGCGGCCGTCGTTGCCGTGTCCGCGGACGAGGCCGGGCAGATACCGCTCCACGGTGTCACCGAGCCCGAGCCTGCCCTCGCCGGCCAGTTGGAGCACGACGGTGGCGACGAAGGATTTGGTGATGCTGGCGGCGCGGAAATGGTCCTCGCGGCCGAGGGTGGCGCCGGCGGTGCGGAACCGCGTGCCGGAGGGGTCGTCGGCGAGCAACGCGGCGGCCGGAGCGCCACCTTCGGTGACAAGTCGGGCAAGCGCGACGCGCACCGCGGCGGGTGCCGGCTCGGTGCGCGGCGACACGGTGCCCAGCACACAGAGCGTCACGACGAGCACGGCGACGAGCGGCGCCCGGAGCATCGGCATGGCGGGCTTCCCTTCCTCCGCGGTCATCTTGGCGGACGGCGGACCCGGGACCACGATCGGTCCTGGCGTGAGGGACAATGGGGGCTCTGCCAGGGCGGGTTACGGGCCTCGCGCGGACGCCGCGTTCGACAGCGGCTCCGGTGCGGCCGGGCACCCGGCAGGACAAGCAGGTCGGAGCGGTGCGCCGGACCGCCTCCATGAGGGCAGGTCGCGGCAGGCCGCGGGCCGAGGCCGGCGCGGGCGAAGATCAGGAATCGCAGAGGGGACGCATGTCGGAGGCGGAGCAGTCGCGGGAACCCCAGCGGGACGGGCGACAGGAACCGGAGGCGTCGTCGGCGCCCGCAGAGTCCGCCTCGGGCGAGGCGGGCACGACATCCGGACGGCGCCCGGCGGACGCCGAGGCCCCGGCGGGGCGTTCGGACCGGGCTGCCGGGGCCGGATCCGGCCGCGGCGCGTCGTCGCGTGCGGGTGACGCGGTGACGAAGCCGGACGATGACACGTCGTCGGAAACCGAGCCGGGTACGGCGGCTCCCCGGAACGATTCGACCTCCCGGAACGATTCGACCTCCCGGAACGATTCGGACGCGCAGGACGATTCGGTTGCGCGGGGCGATTCGGCCACCCGGAGCGACTCGGTTTCCCCGGGCGACTCGGTCTCCCCTGTGGAGGAGGCGACGCCGGTCGCGGCCTCCGCATCGAAGGGCAGGCCGGACCCCCGTACGGCCGTGGCCACCCCGGGTGCCGGGGCAGCGAGCGCCGGGCGGGATGCCGCAGCCCCCAAGGCCAAGTCCGCGTCCCGGGACGGGAAGGCCGGGCCGCGGTCCGGTGGCGCCTCGGCGTTCGCGGAGCCGGGCAGCGCGGGCGCGCGCCGCGACGACAAGGCGGCGGGCCCGACGGGCGGCACCAAGTCCGGCCCGGCGGCGGCGCCGTCGGGTACCGGCGCCCCCGCCGACGCCGGCTCGGCCGACAAGCCCGTACCGTCGCCCAGGGGTGCCAAGTCGGCTTCCCGGAGCGCCGATACGGGCCTCGCGGACACCGCCGCGCCGGTAGGTGGCGAGTCGGCGGACGCGAAGCCGACGGGCGCGAACGGGACGGACGCAAAGCGGGTCGAGCCCGCCGGCCAGGCCAAGCGCGTTGAGCCCGGCGCCGATGTCAAGCGGGTCGGGTCCGGCGCGGAGGGCAGGTCGGGCCGAGGAGGCGCCAAGTCGGGGGACGCCAAGCGCGTGTCCTCGTCCTCGTCCCCGGTCGCGTCTTCGGCCGAGCCCGCCGTCGATGCGTCGGCCGGGCAGTCCGTCGCCGCGGCCGGCGGAGAGGGGCGGCTGCTCGCGGGGCGGTACCGTCTCGGCGGCGTGCTCGGGCGCGGCGGGATGGGAACGGTCTGGCGGGCCGTCGACGAGACGCTCGGACGGACCGTCGCCGTCAAGGAACTCCGCTTCCCCTCCAGCATCGACGAGGACGAGAAGCGCCGGCTCATCACGCGCACCCTGCGCGAGGCCAAGGCGATCGCCCGGATCCGCAACACCGCCGCCATCACCGTCTACGACGTCGTGGACGAGGACGACCGGCCCTGGATCGTCATGGAGCTCGTCGAGGGCAAGTCGCTCGCCGAAGTGGTGCGCGAGGACGGCACGCTGACGCCCCGCCGGGCCGCGGAGGTCGGGCTGGCCATCCTCGACGTGCTGCGCAGTGCGCACCGCGAGGGGATCCTGCACCGGGACGTCAAGCCGTCCAACGTGCTGATCGCCGAGGACGGCCGGGTCGTCCTCACCGACTTCGGCATCGCCCAGGTGGAGGGCGACCCGTCCATCACGTCCACCGGCATGCTGGTGGGCGCGCCCTCGTACATCTCGCCGGAGCGGGCGCGTGGCCACAAGCCCGGCCCGGCCGCCGACCTCTGGTCGCTCGGCGGGCTGCTGTACGCGAGCGTGGAGGGTGTGCCTCCGTACGACAAGGGCTCGGCGATCGCGACGCTGACCGCGGTGATGACCGAGCCGGTCGACCCGCCCAAGAACGCGGGCCCGCTCCTTGAGCAGGTCATCTACGGGCTGCTCGCCAAGGACCCGGCGCAGCGGCTCGACAACTCCGCGGCGCGCAAGCTGCTCACCGGGGTGCTCAACGCGCCCGAGCACAACGAACCGGCGCCGCAGCCGGTCTCGTCGGAGGCGACGCGGGTGGTTCCGCTGCCCCCGCTGCCCCGCGAGCCGAAGGGCGACGCGGCGGCCGAGCGGATGCGCGGCGCGCTCAAGTCGGTACGGAATGCCGCGGCCGAGGCCAAGGCGTCGGCCAAGGAGAAGGCGCAGGGGGCCAGGGAGGCCCGGGACGTCCGGGCCAAGGCGGTGCCAGCGGCGCGGACGTCGTCGGGTTCCGTGCCCGGCCGGGTGCCGCCGCCGCGCGCCCCGCTGACCGACGTGGTGCCGCGCCGCACGCTGATCATCATCGCGGTGGTCGTGGCGCTCGCCATACTCGGCACGGTGCTCGCCATCACGCTGAGCGGCGGTGACGACGCCTCGGACAAGCCGAAGAGCGACAAGGCCGCCTCCAGCGGTCCGGCGACGGGTGCCAGTCCCGCCGGCAGCAAGAAGGGCTCCGGCAGCCAGAAGCCGTCCGGCGGGAGTGGCGGTTCGGCGGGCCAGGGCTCGTCGGGCGGGCAGGGGGACGGCAAGGGCGGCGAGACGGGTACGAGTACGGGCACGGGGACCGGTACCGGCGACAGCGCCGGGGCGGGCACGGCCACCGGCGGGGGTGGCGCGTCGGGCGGGATCGCCACCACGCCCTACACGTCGTCCCAGGGCTTCTCCATAGGGCTGCCCGCGGGCTGGTCGTACAAGTCGACCGACGACGCGGGCGCCCGCTTCACCGGGCCCAACGGGCAGAGGTTGCTGGTCGGTTGGACCGACAGCCCGAAGAAGAACCCGGTGCAGGACTGGACGAACCAGGAGTCGTCCATGACCCGGCCCGGTTATCAGCGCGTGAAGATAGCCGGGTTGAACTATCGGGGCTGGCCGGCGGCGGACTGGGAGTTCACCTACGACGACGACGGCGGGGCCAAGTACCACTCCCTGGACAGGGGGTTCGTCGTGAGCCTGAGCCGGGGGTACGGGATCATGTTCTCGGCGAAGGATGCGGAGTGGGGGGCGGCGGGGACGCAGGCGACCCTGGCGGCCTTCTTCGCCACGTTCAAGCCCGCTTGACGCCCAGCTCCGCCGGGGTTGCCAGGGGTGTGGCATCCCCCTGGGCCTCTTGGCGGTACTGGGCGGCCGGGCCCGGGGTTCGCGCAGTTCCCCGCGCCCCTAACCTCTCGGCCGGGCGCGGGCCGTGCTCGCTTCTCGCGCAGTTCCTCGCGCCCCTGGCGGTGCTGGGGCTGGCCGGGGTTTGCGTAGTTCCCCGCGCCCCTCAACTCCGCGGTCGTGTGCGGGCCGTGGTCGCTTCTCGCGCCGTTCCTCGCGCCCCTGGCAGGACTGGTGCGGGCCCGCATGTCGTGTGCAGCCTGCCTTGCGCAGTTCCCCGCGCCCCTTAGCGGGACCGGTGCTGGCCCGCACGTGCATCCCGGCCCCCCTCGCGCAGTTCCCCGCGCCCCTAACCGCACCGGTGCGGGCCAGCATGCGCATCCTCAGCCCGTCCGGCGATTGAGGACGAGCGCCGTTCAGGCGCGA